>JAFAVK010000139.1 GCA_019242475.1 Acidobacteriota bacterium
TTCTTGAACTTTCATGGCCCGCTCCACGGCGGCCTCCGAGTAGTACGGCATGGGCGCGTCCTCCTGCCCATAAGCCTTTACTCGTTACCGCCCGAAAGCGGACATCTCATGTGCTACTGAGACCGGACATCTAATGTGCTACCTACACCCCTCGATATTTTGATTGACAATTCCCGCCGTCCGGAATATTTTGTCGGCCTTCAAGGGGGTTCGTCGCCTCTGGCGGGTTCCTTAACACCGTCAGCCACCCAGACCCACGCGCGAGAAACCGGTCGCCCCTTTACGCCTCCTCACGCGCGCTCACGAAAGGAGACTCCTCAATGGCACAAAATCGTGTCAGCGCAGTCCTCGGCGAGGCCGAGCGTCAAGCCGTCTTCGCCGCCATCGAAACCATCCGCCAGAAACTCCCCTTCCTGATCGACCTGACGCCCGAAGAGCGGCACACACTCCTTAAGCTCGGCGATAAGAGCCACGGCTTCGTCGAGCAGACACTCCAACTCGCCGAGCAGAACCCGGGCATCCTCCCCGCCACCTTCGACGTGGGCGAGATGCGTAACGACGTGGAGCTGCTCACCGCACTCTCGTCAGTCCAGGCCGGCCTCGCGCAGCTCATGGAGCTGGTGGACGACACCGTCCTGGCCGTCGGCAGCGACGCTTACGCGGCGGCGCTAATCGTCTACCAATTCGCGCGCGCCGCCGGGAAGGGCTCGGCGCTCGACGCCGCGCTTGAGGGCTTGGGGCAACGCTTCTCCCGCAAGTCGCGCGGCGGCCCGCCCGCCAAGTCCTAGGCCCTAACTTTCCGCCTCGGAGGACGGGCGCCCGTCCTCCGAGGCGGAACTTCGGGTCTCCAACACCCAAAATTCACCCTTTTTGGCCGAATTTTCCGTCTCAGAGACTCAATTTTCACTCTCGGAGAGTCAACGTTGACTCTCCGAGACCCAATTTTCCTTCTCGGAGAGTCAACGTTGACTCTCCGAGACCCGACGTTCCGTCTCCGAGACCCAACTTTCACTCTCCGAGACCCAACTTTCCGTCTCAGAGAGCCAACGTTGACTCTCCGAGAGTGAACGTTGACTCTCTGAGACCCGACGTTCCATCTCGGAGACGGAACGTCGGGTCTCAGAGAGTGAGCGTTCAGTCTTTTTGACCGAAACGGTAAGCTGCCGACGAGAGTTGTCGGCCTGCCAAGTTGTGTAGAAGGGATAACGCAACAGGGAAGAATCGGGTTGATTCCACCTGAGGAGGTCTGTATGGCTAGGCTGATTGTGAGTGCGAAAGGCAGTCCTTTATTCGGTAATTTCCTGATGTCCGTGTCAGTGTCTTCGAATGAAGGGGTGCCGACCACAGGTCTCAAACCTGCCAATTTCCAGGTCGCCCAACTGGCAAGCCTGAATCATGCGAGTGCTGAAGCGCGGGTGGTATCCAAGGCGACGGAATCGCCCGCCGGGTTCTATATTTTAGAGCTTCAACACGGCTCTCAGCCGGCGCTGCCGGCAGGCAGCTATGTGTTCGCGGTGGCGGTCACACACGGCTCCGATCACGGGCAGACCGTAGCCGATGGCGACATCCCGAAATAGCTTATTCAGTCCTCAAAGTCGGGGGAACAATGACGAAGCGAAACGGCCTGCTCTTGTGGAGTCTCATTTTGTGCGCGTCCTTCGCCGTGTGTCCGACGGTCGCCCGGGGGGAGAGGCCCGAAAGAGCGCGGGGCGATGAAATCTCTAAACTGGCGGGCGACTGGTCTGGCGAATCAATCTGCGTGAACAGGGAGAAGTTTCCGGCCTGTCACGACGAGCGAGTCGTCTACCACGTAGTCCTGGCCCCCGGTAGAACGGACGCCGTGACCATTGCGGCGGATAAGATTGTGAACGGCAAGCCGGAGGCGATGGGCACGTTTGATTTCGTCTATGACGCGCGCCGGCAAACGCTCACCAGCGAGTTCAAGAACGAAAGGGTGCACGCCATCTTCGAACTCGCCGTCAGAGGCGACCTCCTCGAAGGCACGCTCTCCACCCTGCCGGAGAGGACGCTCGTGCGCCGGATCAAAGTAAAGAAGGATAAATGAGCGCCCGGCGAAGCCTGACAACGGCCTCCACCCGAAGCCTCGTCGAGGCCGACCGTCAAGCCTGCATGACGGTCGTGTGCGGGCCGGATTCGAGGTCGGCGATGAGCTGTTCGAGGGCGGGGAGGGTTCGCTCCTCGACGTAGTCGCGGCCGAGGAGGCGCATCATCTGGCGGGGGCGCGTCTCGCCGCGGGCCTCCTTGAGCAGGGCGCGGCAGAGGGCGAGGACGACCGGCGTGGCGAACTGGCGGCCGGCGTTGCGGCGGAAGTCGGCGACGACCTCGTCGAAGGTGCGGCGGCGGCGGTAGGGGCGGTCGGTCGTCATCGCGTCGAACGAGTCGGCGAGCGAGACGATCTTGGCGCCCGCCGGAATCTGCTCGTCGGTCAGCCCCTCCGGGTAGCCGCGCCCGTCCGGCCGCTCGTGGTGGTAGCGCGCCATCAGCGGGATGTCGGCGAACGGGTGGTTGATGGGGCGCAGTATCTCGTAGCCGGCGGCCGGGTGGCGGTTCAGCTCCGACGACTGCTTGGCGTCGATGCGGTAGGGCGCGTTGATGATCTCGCGGTCAACGACCAGCTTGCCCACGTCGTGCAAATAGCCGCCGATGGCGATGGCCTCGACCTCCTCGTCCTTCCAACCCATCTCGCGCGCGATAATCTCGCTGTACTTGCCGACGCGCTCCGAGTGGCCCTGCGTGTACTTGTCCTTGCAGTCGATGGCCGCGGCGAAGGCGCGCACCGTGTCGTTGTAGCTGCCCTTCAAACTCTCGTAGAGCCTTTGGTTCTCCTCCGCGCGCCGCGCGACCTCGCGCAGCAGGCGGTGGTTGTGCAGCCCGACGCCGACGTGGCGCCCGAGCGCCCGCGCCAGCTCCCTGTCCTCCTGCGTGAACGACTCGCCGCTCGCCTTCCCCCCCAGGAGGATGACGCCGACCAGCTCGCCGCGCACGACGAGCGGCGTGACGACCTCAACCCCCGCGCCCGCGAAGCGGTCGTGCACCTCGTGCTCGACGCGCGCGAAGTCCTGCAAGGCGTGTGTGAGCGAGCCCGCGCCGTTCCCGTTGCCCTTCGACGTGTGCTGCCGCGGGGTGAGGGAGAAGTCGCGCGCGAGTTCCTCGTCGTAGCCGCGCGCGGCGACGAAGTGGAGCGCGTCGTGCTCGCGGTCGAACTCGGCCACCGCCCCGCGGCGGATGCCCATCGCCCCGAGGACGACGTGGAGCGCCGAGCGCACCATCTCCTCGAAGTCGCTCGTCTCCGCGATCTCCTCGCCGAGGTCGGCGAGCGCCGCGAAGGCGTGGAGAACCATCCGCGTGCTATCTGACATCTTCGACTTAACCTTTGTGACCTTTGTGAATACCTCTGTGTCCTTCGTGGTTAAGCACGTCAAACTTAACCATAAAAGACACAGAGGTATTCACAAAGGTCACGAAGTAAATCAATGACCCGGGGGGGTTGTCGAAAACTCTTCCAGGGTGGCGAGCGCGTCCTCCTCGCGGTCGGCCAGGACGACGAGGCGCGTCAGGCCGAGCAGCTCGAAGAGCTTGAGCGTGTGCAGGCTCACGTTCGAGAAGGCGACGCGCGCGCCGCGCCGCTCGGCCTCGTCGATGACGCCGAGCAGGATCGAGACGCCGATGCTGTTGACCAGCTCCGTGTCGCGGAAGTTGATGACGAGCGCGCGGCAGCCCCGCTCCATCCTCGTCAGGCACTCGCGCTCGATGCGCTGGCCGCTCATCTTGTTGACGTAGTCGCCCGCGTAGACGACCGCGACTTCCCCCGGGCCTTGCGAGGGCCGCGGGGTCTCAGGGAGTTCTGTCATTCAGGCAGGTCTTCCCTTCTTCTGCTCGATTATTTGCGCAGGTACTTCGTCATCCGCAGTCGGGTGCCGTCGTCAACGCGCTCGAACTCCACGTCGTCCATCAGCGTGCGGATGAGTTTGAGTCCCCAGCCGCGGCGCCCCTTCGTGCCCTCGCCCCCGCCGTTCTTGTCGGCGGGGACTCCGTTCTCGGGGAGAGTAACGGGTACGGACAGGCCGCGGCTCGATACAGTGATGACTAATTTATCACCTTCCACGCGAAATCGGTTATAGATTTTTCGCTCGGTGCTCAGGGAGTGCTCGGCGGCGTTGATGCACGCCTCGACGAGCGCCGTCTTGATCTTGTTGATGGCCTCGGGCTCGAACTCCATCCGCCGCGCGATCTGCTCGACCGTGTGCGCCGCGATCAGCTCGGCGTCCTCGGTCATCGGCAGCTCTATCGCGAACTCGTCGGCCTCGCCGCTGCCCCCCGCGCCGGCGCCCGAGAGCAGCGCCGTCAGGTGCTCCAACTGCTCGCGGCCCGAGCTGTACACGTCGCGCTCGCTCAAAAGCTCGGCCGCCTCGCCCGAAAAGCCCTCGCGCGCGACGAGCCAGAAGCGCACGCGGTCGAAGCCGCACGCCTGCGCCACCTGTTCCAGCCGTTCGAGCCACAGCTCCGCGAGCGCGCGCCCGGCCTCCAGCTTCGATTCGACCTCGACCGCGAGCCAGACGACCTCGCCCCCGGCGTTGTAGGCGCCGGACTCGAAGCCGTGCGCCACCGTGCAGCGCTCCTCGTCGCAGAGCTGCGCGATGGGCGGATGGAACGAAGCGCAGCTCGCCGCGTGGACGACCTGCGGGAGCGGCAGCGCGTCGGTCTCGGCCGAGAGCCCGGCCTGCGCCTCCTCGCGCGCCAGTCCGCGGTAGGCGCGCGCCCAGCGGTCGTAGCGCAGAAGGCTCGCGGGCACGCGCTGGAAGTTGAAGGCGCGCAGCACGTCGGCGAGCCCGAGCGCCGACTCGCGGCGGTAGTGGCGCGCCATCGTCTGCGGCGCGCGCTTCAGGGCCTCGACCAAGGTGTCTGCGACGACGAGGGCGCGCGGCTCGGCCGCGACCTGGAGGCGGTAGCTCACGCGGAGGAAGTCGCGCCAGGGCGTCGAAGGCGTCGTCTCGACGTAGGTGGCGTGGAAGCTCGCCAGCTCGTGCATGTGGAGCAGGCGCACCACGCGCTCGAACTCAAGCGCGTCCGCGCCGAGCCGCTTCATCCAGACCTCGGCCGGCACCTTCCCCGTCGGGTGGGCCGCCGACTCGTAGAGCACGCGCAAAAGGCCACGCCGGAGCGCGGGCGTCGCCGCCACGTCTTCAAGCACGGAGGCGTAGCGCCGCCCGACGCGGCCGCCGAGCAGTTCGTCCACGTAGAGCCCTTGGAACTCGCGGAAGCTCGTCAGGCCCGCGCCCTTCGCGCGCGCGGCGTCGAGGATGGCGTTGATGAGGTACGGGCTCGCTTCGAGCTGCTGCACGACGAGGTCGCGCGTCTCGTCGTTCAGGGCGACGCCGAGCCTCTGCGCGAGACCCTCGACGAGGGCGCGCGCGTCCGCCTCCTTTAAACGATCCAGGTGAAGCCTGCGCAGCCCTTCGAGCGCCGCGAGCGGCAGCGAGCCGTTTAGCAAATCAAGCAGGCGCCGCCGCGGGCCGGCGATGACGAAGGGCGCGCCCCACTGCGCCGCCGCCTGTGCCACGGCCGGGCCGAGCGCGACCTCGCCGTGCAATCCTTCGGCGGCGTGTATGTCGTCGAACATGACGAACGCGCGGGCGCCGTGCGCGGCGGCCTGCTGCGGCGCGCCGAGGCAGAGCCGGACGAGCGCGCGCTCGTCACCCTCGCCCTGCGCTCGCTCGAAGTCCTGAACCAGACGCTCGACCCACTCGTAGTCCTGCGGCGCGGCGAGGTCGAGCAGCGTGCGCAACGTCGGCGTGGCCGAGACGAGCGCGGGGTCGTCGCGGCGGTGCGCCACGACCTGCGTCAGGAAGGTCTGTAGGAAGCGGCGGGCGGCGGCGGTCGTCGCGGCGTCCGTGCGCGCGAAGGCGAAGTAGACGGGCGTGGGGCCGCCGCGCTGCCGGAACAGCTCGTCGAAGGTCTGCCGCAGAAGCTCGGAGACGCCCGACTGCGGCGCGGCGAAGAGGAGAAGGCCCTTCTGCTCGGCGCGCGCGGAGCCCAGCGCGGTCAGCTCGCGCAGTTGTTCGCCGCGCCCGACGAACTGTTCGGGCGCGACGCGCGCGAGTACCCGCCTCTGCCTGGGAGTTCTGACCGGCATCCGCTCTTCAGCCCTCTTCGGCGCCCTCCTCGCGCCGCGCCTCCTTGCCCTGCGCGCCCGCCGCCTTCCGCCGCTTCGGCTCGTACGCCTCGATGCAGTTCTTGCCGCGCGCCTTCGCGGCGTAGAGCGCGCGGTCGGCGGCGCGGATGACCTCGGCCGGCGCGTCCAGCTCCGCGCCGAAGGAGGAGACGCCGATGGAGACGGTGACGGCGCCGTGCGGCTGCGACTGGCCGTGGGGAAATTGCGTGCGCTCGATGCGGCGGCGGATGCGCTCGCCGATGGCCTGCGCCTCCGCGAGCCCGGTCTGGGGCAGAAGGATGCTGAACTCCTCGCCGCCGTAGCGCGCCGCCACGTCGGCCGACCGCAGCGCCGTCTTCAAACACTGCGCCGTCATCTCAAGCGCGAGGTCGCCCGCCTGGTGGCCGTACGCGTCGTTGTACGCCTTGAAGTCGTCGATGTCCACCATCATGAAACTCATCGCGAAGCGGTGGCGCTTCGAGCGCTCAAGCTCCTCCTGCAAACGCTCTTCGAGGTAGCGCCGGTTGACGAGCCCGGTCAAAGGGTCTGTGATCGAGAGCAGTTGGAACTGCGTGGCCTTGCTGTGCCACTCGACGCGGTCGAGCGCGAGCGCCATCTGCGGCGCGATCATGTCGAGCAGGCCGAGGTCTACCTCGTCATAAGCGCCGCCGCCGGCCTTGTCCGTCACGTTCAGGACGCCCACCGTGCGCCCGCCGACCGTGATTGGATAGCAGATGAAGGACTTCGTCTTGTAACTCCGCTCCGAGGCGGAGGCGGCGTTCCAGCCCGAGACCTTCGACACGTCGCGGACGACCGCGGGGCGGCCTTCGCGCATGACCGTCCCGGCGACGCCCTCGCCGACGCGCACGCCCTCGCCCAGCGTCACCTCGGCGCGCGGGCCGACCGCGGCCTTGACCGAGAGCTGGCCGGCGCTCTCGTCGAAGAGGAGCAGCGAGCCGCGCTCGGCGCGCAGCAGCTCGGCCGAGTGGCGGAGGATGGTCGTGTAGGCGTCCTCGGGCCGCGCGGAGTTGACGACCTCGGTGAAGGCGCGCAGGTGCGTGGCGGCGCGGACGCGCCGTTCGAGTTCGTCGCGCAGGCGGCTCAGCTCAAGAGGCATCGAGATGTCGCGGCAGAATTTGGCGAGCGCGCGGCGCTGGTCGTCGCTGAGGTCTGAGTCTCCGACGAGGAGCGCGCCCTTGATCTCTTCATTCACGACGAGCGGGAAGAGTTCGACCGCCTCCTCGTGCTTCGGGCCGGTGCGCCCGCCCGCGGGGACGGCGATGGAGTCGCCCTTCGTCGCGGCGAGCAGGAGCTTGATCTCCTTCGGCTTGAGGGCGACGCGCGGCGGCTTCTTCTCGAAGAGGCCGGTGACGCACGTCGCGTGGAAGCTGTCGTCGGTGCGCAGGAGCAGCGCGAGCGACTCGACGCCGTAGTCGTTCGTGAGAGTCTTGACGGCCCTGCGGCACGCCTCCTCTAAAGAGCCGCCCGACTGCGCGCCGCGCGCCGCGGGGGCGTAGGCTTCGGCCCCGGCGTTTGACGCGGGCGTCTCCTCTTCCGCGCGGGCGGCCGTCTCGTCAACCTTCCCCTCGGTCTTCGACGCCGCGGCCTTCGGCTCCGCGGGGTGGTGGCCGTTCGCCGCGTGCCGCGCGTCCTCTTCGCCGGCTTTGACGACCAGCTCGGCCGGGATGCCGTCGGCGCCGGCCGTCGGCGACACTTCGGCCGCCGGTTTCCCGGCGCGGCCGGACGCGAACGACTCGGCCGCCTGCGCGACGCGTGTGGCGAGCACTTCCAGGTCTTGCCGCGAGGCGAAGATGACGTTTGCAAAAAGGTCGGCGGAGAGGAGGTCGGCGAGGTCGCCCGCGCGTATGCGCTCGGCCAGCGCGCGGTAGTCCGCGACGCGCAGGAAGCAGCGCCCGCCGATGACGGCCAGCGTCTCGCCCGTCCCCAGATTCAAAGGCTCGGCGAAGCAGTGGAGCCCCGCGTGGCAGCGGTACTGCACGGCCGCCCCCTCACTCGACGCGCGCCCGTAAGCCGCGCCGCAGTCGGGCTGGCAGAGGTGCGCGTGCGCGGGCGAGGACTGGAAAGCCTGGCAGATGGAGTTGTTGTTCAAGACGGCCAGCGCGGGCGGCTGTCGCCCCTCGACGAGCAGGAGCGCGAGCCCCGACGAAGAGGCGAGATTCTCCTGCACCTCCGCCCATCCGTGTGGCAGCACGGCGGAAGTCTTGCTCTGGGCAGCACCCACTTGGGGCGGGGTGGTGTTGTCCATCAGCTGTCGCGGCACGCTCTTCGGACTCGATTAGCGGACGGAGGGAGGCTCGACTGCGTTAGCGGGGTGGCCCGTTCGTGAGCAGGCTGAATCTCAGAGAGAGCGGGAGCACCTGAACAGGCGCCACCATCCTCCTACCGCAGTATATTTGCCCGCACGGCAATAGACAAGGCTGAACCCAGACCCGGCGCGGCACGCGCACAAAAAGGGTCTAAGACCTTGTCTCCCGTGTTTAAACGTCTAATGGCGGGGGAATTTCACTGCGCGATGACGCGCCCCGTGCCGCGCAGGCCCGGCGCGTCGCCCGGCGCCACCTTTTCGATGTCAGGCTCTTCCGGGCTGATGCGGATGCAGGCCGCGAAGTGGTCGGGCTTAATCTCGGCCAGAGGGGGCACGACCTCCTTGCATTTCTCAATCGCCCAGGGGCAGCGCGTGTGGAAGCGGCAGCCCGCGGGCGGGTTGATGGGCGAGGGCACGTCGCCCTGGAGCACGATGCGCCGGCGCGCGGCCTCGACCGCGGGGTCGGGCACGGGGACGGCCGAGATGAGCGCCTTCGTGTAGGGCATCAGGGGGTCGCGGTAGATGACCTTAGCGTCGGCCAGCTCGACCAGCTTGCCGAGGTACATGACGGCCACGCGGTCGGAGACGTGGCGGACGGCGCGCAGGTCGTGCGAGATGAAAAGGTACGTCAGGTCGCGCTCTCTTTGGAGCTTCTCCATCAGGTTCATGATCTGCGCCTGGATGGAGACGTCGAGGGCGGAGATGGGCTCGTCGGCGACGATGAAGTCGGGGTCGGCGGCGAGCGCGCGCGCGATGCCGATGCGCTGGCGCTGCCCGCCGGAGAACTCGTGCGGGTAGCGCTTGAGGAAGCGCGGGCTCAGGCCGACCGTCTGCATCAGCTCGCGCACGCGCCCCTCACGCTCGCTCCCGCGCCCGCCGAGGCCGAAGGTGTCGAGCGGCTCGCCGATTATCTGCGAGACCGTCATGCGCGGGTTCAGCGATGCGTAAGGGTCTTGGAAGATCATTTGCAGGTGACGGCGTTGGCCGCGCATCTCGCGCTTCGAGAGGCGCGCGAGGTCGCGCCCGCGGAAGAGCGCCTGCCCCCCGGTCGGCTCGGTCAGGCGCAGCAGCGCGCGGCCGAGCGTGGACTTGCCGCAGCCGGACTCGCCGACGAGCCCGAGCGTCTCGCCGGGGTAGATGTCGAGCGAGACGCCGTCCACGGCCTTCACCACCCTTCGGACGCCAGAGCCGCCGATGAGCTTGTCGAAGGCGGTGCCGCCGCCGAGGTCGAAGTGGACTTTCAGCTCGCGGATGGAGATGAGCGGCTCGCGCTCGCCCGCGTTCGCACGCGGCGGCGCCGCGCCCCTCGCCGCGCCGGCCTGCACTCCCTCCATGCTCATCGGCCGCCCCCCCCTTGCAAAGGCAATCCGTTAGGGTCTATGTGCGAGCCCGCCGTCTGCGCGCCGCCGCGCGACTCGTCGTAGACCTCTTCGGCGAAGTGGCAGAGCGAGAAGTGCTCTTCGTTGAGTTGGACGAAGGGCGGGAACTCCTTTTTGCAAATCTCTTCGGCGCGGTAGCAGCGCTCGGCGAAGGGGCACTGCTCGGGCGGGAGGTGGGCCACGTCGGGCGGGAGGCCCGGAATCTGGTACAGCTCAGTCCCCTCCTCGTGCGCGGGGTCGGGGACGGACTTCAAAAGCCCTTTCGTGTAGGGGTTGCCCGGCCGTTCGAACAGCTCGCGCGTCGGCGCCTGCTCGAAGACCTTGCCGGCGTACATGACGATGATGTCGTCGGTCATGCCGGCGACGACGCCGAGGTCGTGCGTGATGAGGATGACGCTGGTGCCCGTCTCCCGCTTCAGGTTCTTGATGAGTTCGAGAATCTGCGCCTGGATGGTCACGTCGAGCGCGGTCGTCGGCTCGTCGGCGATGAGCAGCTCGGGCTCGCAGGAGAGCGCCATCGCGATCATCACGCGCTGGCGCATGCCGCCCGAGAACTCGTGCGGGTAGGCGTCCACGCGCGAGCGCGCGTCGGGGATGCCGACCGTCTCAAGCATCTTGACGGCGTGCTCGTACGCCTGCTCCCTGGTGTGGCCGAGGTGGAGCTGCGTGATCTCCATCAACTGCCTGGAGATGCGCATGAAGGGGTTGAGCGAGGTCATCGGGTCTTGGAAGATCATGCTGATGCGCTTGCCGCGAATCTTCCGCACCTCGTCGTCCGGCAGGGAGAGGATGTCCTGCCCGTGGAAGAGCACCTCGCCCGAGACGATCTTGCCGGGCGGGCTCGGGATGAGGCGGATGACCGAGAGGTTCGTCACAGACTTCCCCGACCCCGACTCGCCCACGATGCCCAGCGTCTCGCCCCGCTTCAGATCGAAGCTGATGCCGTCCACGGCCCGCACGGTGCCGTCCTCCGTCTCGAAGTACGTCCGCAGGTCTTTGATCGAAAGAAGGGTGCCGTTCTGGCTACTCATATGTTCCGCATGATGAATGACGAGTGATGAATGATGAATTAGAAACTGTCTTCAATTCATCATTCATCACTCGTCATTCATCATTTCCCTAGAATTTCCTCATCTGCGGGTCGAGCGCGTCGCGCAGGCCGTCGCCGAGGAAGTTGAGCGAGAAGAGCGTCAGCGCCATCGTCACGCCGGGGAAGATGAGCTGCCAGGGGAAGACCGCGATGTTCTGAATGCCCTCCTGCGCGAGGCTCCCCCAGGAGGCGTACGGCGCCTGCACGCCGAGGCCGAGGAAGGAGAGGAACGCCTCCTGCAACATCACCGAAGGGATGGTCAGCGTCGCGTAGACGATGACCGGCCCGAGCGCGTTCGGCACGATGTGTCTGAAAATTATCTTCGGCGTCGAGACGCCGGTCGCGCGCGCGGCCAGCACGTACTCCTGGTTCTTGAGCGAGATGACCTGCCCGCGCACGATGCGCGCCATCGTCAGCCAGGAGACCGCGCCGAGCGCCGCGAAGAGCAGGAAGATTTGCCCCAGCGGCGAAAGATTCCGGCCCAGGAAGGCCAGCAGCACGATAACGATCATCATGTACGGGATGGCGTAGAGCACGTCCACGATGCGCATCAGGAGGTCGTCGATCTTGCCGCCCAGATAGCCCGCGGTCGCCCCCCACGTCACGCCGATGATGAGCGAGACGAAGGTCGAGATGACGCCCACCATCAGAGAGATGCGCCCGCCCTGGAGCACGCGCGCCAGCATGTCGCGCCCCGCCGCGTCCGTGCCCATCGGGTGCGTCCACGAGAAGGAGCCGTCGGGGGCCGTGAAGGGCGGGTAGGAGACGGTATTCCCGGCCGGGATGTAGTCGTAGGTGAAGCCTGTCAGCGCCTTGATGATCGCCGGGCCGATGATCACGGCGACGGCGATGAAGCCCACGACGAACATGCCGAAGACCGCCAGCCGGTTCTTGAGCAAACGCTTCCAGGCGTCCCTCCAGAGGGACGTGCCGCGCGCGGGCGCGGCCGACTCGCCGGCCGTGCGCACGTCGCCCTCGCCGACGGCCGTCTCGGGGAAGGCGTGAATCTCCGCGCCGCTCCGCGCCGCCACGGGCGGCCGTTGCGGCGTCCCCCTCGGCGTGAGCGCGGGCGAGCCCGCGCCCCAGGGCTCTTGCGAACGCCCCTCCTCGGTCGGCACCTGCGGTGTTCTCTCGTCGCTCATCTCTTCAGTAGCGTATACGCGGGTCGATGAAGCCGTAGGCGATATCGACCAGGAGGTTGAAGACCAGCACGAGGACGGAGGTGAACGCCACGATGCCGAGGATGAGCGGCTCGTCGCGGTTCAGGTTCGCGTTGATGAAGTAGGTGCCCAGTCCCGGCAGCGCGTAGATGCGCTCGACGACGACCGTCCCCGTAATCAGGAGGGCGAGCGCCGGCCCCGTGAACGACACGACGGGGAGCAGCCCCCCGCGCAGGGCGTGGCGCAGCACGACCTGCCGCTCGGTCAAGCCCTTCGCGCGCGCCGTGCGGATATAGTCCGAGCGCAGCACTTCGAGCATCCCCGCCCGCGTCAGCCGCGCGATGTAGGCCATGTAGATGGCCGAGAGCGTGAGGACGGGCAGCACCATGCTCCACGAAGGGAAGCCGTCCCAGCGCGCGGGCGGCAGCCAGTAGAGCGAGAGCGAGAAGACGAGGACGAGGATCGGCCCGAGGACGAAGTTCGGCACGCTGATGCCGAGCATCGAGACCCCCATCGCCCCGTAGTCGAGCTTCGAGTTCTGCTTGAGCGCCGCGACCGTCCCGAGCACCGTCCCGACCAGGAGCGCCAGGAGGTACGCGCACGTCCCGACGGCGGCCGAGACCGGGAGGGTGCGCCGGAGGATGTCGTTGACGGTCTCGTTCTCGTACTTGAGCGAGTTGCCGAAGTCGAGGCTCAGGATGTTGCGCATCACGTGGCCGTACTGCACGTACCAGGGCCGGTCGAGCCCGTACTTGGCGCGGATGTTCTTCTCGATGGCGGGCGGCAGCTTCCGCTCGCTCGCGTAGAAGTTGCCGGGCGCGAGCCGGATGAGCGCCCACGTCAGCGTGATGACGACGAGCACCATCGGCACGGTCACGAGCAGGCGGCGCAGGATGAAGCGGAACTTCATCGGGCTACTCCTTCGCCTCGGCGATCTGGTCGTTCGTCATGTCGGGCATCGACTGATCCCACTTCGCGGGGTCGTGCTCGATGTAGACGAACTTCCACGCGTGCAGCGTCGCCGGGTTCGGGTACATGCCCTTGACGTAGGGCTTCTTCATCCAGCTCGTCGCGGGCTTGGAGAGCGGGATGACGGGGCACTCGTCGAGCAGGTACGCCTCGGCCTTCGAGAGCTGTTCGTAGCGCTTCGCCTGGTCGGGCTCGCGGTTCGCCGCGTTGAGCATATCGACGAACTTCGTCTGGAACCAGCCCGTCCCGTTGTCGCCGCCCTCGGTGGCGAAGAGTCCGAGGTAGGTGTAGGGATCCATGTAGTCGCCCGACCACCCGGCGCCGCCCGCGAAGCCCTTGTATTCGAGCTTGGCGCGCGTCTGGACGAAGGTCTTCCACTCGATGGCGCGCAGCGGGATGGTCAGGCCGAGGTTCTGCTTCCACTGCGCCTGGACGAACTCGGCGACCTGCCGGTTCGACTCGCTCGTGTTGTAGATGACCTCGATGGAGTTGGCCGGGAACTTCTTCGGGTCGAACTTGCCCGCCCCGTCCTTGTAGCCGGCGTCGGCCAGAAGCTTCTTGGCCCCCTCCACGTCGAAGTCGTAGCCCTTCGGGCTCGGGTAGCCGTGCAGGATGCCGGTGGGGACGAAGACGTTGTTGGCCTTCGAGACGACGCGGAACTCTTCGAGGGCCTGGCGGTCGATGGCGAGCGCGAACGCCTTGCGCACGCGCTTGTCGTCGAGGGGGGGCGCCGTGGTGTTGACCTGCCAGTAGACCGAGCCGTTCTCCGGCGCGTCCATGTAGTCGCGCGCGTAGCGCACGCCGGCCCGGAGCCAGGAGGCGGGGACGGTGTGGTTGTAGGTCGCGTCCACCTCGCCCGCCTTGTAGAGGTTCATCATCGTCGTCTGGTCGTCGAGCGGGTAGAAGACGATCTTGTCGAGCCGCACCTTGTCGGCGTCCCAGTAGTAAGGGTTCTTGACGACGACGAGCTGGTTGTAGGGCTTGTGCTCGGCGAGCATGTGCGTACCGCTGCTCACGATGTTGCCGGGCTTCGTCCAGTTGACGCCGTACTTCTCCACGGTCGGCTGGTGGACGACGCGGAAGAACTGGTGCGCGACGAGCCCCATGAAGTAGGGCGCCGGCTGGCGGAGCGTGATGCGGAAGGTGTAGTCGTCCACGGCCTCGACGCCCACGTCCTCGGCCGTGGCGGGGACGAGTTCCTTGCCCTCGACGAGCGCGGCCAGCTTCGGGTCGGCCTTGAGCGCCTTCTCCCTCTCCTTCTCGTCCGTGGGGACGAAGAGGCGGTCGGGCTCGTGCATGCGGCGGTGGAACTCCGTGTCGGGCGCCGCGTCTTCGCCGCTGACGGGGCCGGCCGCCTGCCCGGCCGCGCCGCCGGACTCGGCCGCCTCGGAGGCGAGGACGAAGCGCCCGGTCTTCGGGTCGCGGACGAAGGAGCCGCCGGTGTTGTACGCCTCGGCGTTCTTAATCTCCCACGCGAGGAAGGCGACGCGCGAGGCGAGCGCGGGATCGAGGCCGCGCCGGAACGTGTAGACGAAGTCGCGCGCGGTGATCGGGTCGCCGTTCGAGAACCTGGCGTTCTTGCGCAGGAAGAAGACGAACTCGCTGGCGTTGCTGTTGACCTTCCAGCTCTCCGCGACGCCGGGGATGGGCTCCATCGTCTTCGGGTGGTACTCGACGAGCCCCTCGTAGAGCGCGATGTCGAGCCGCGCCTCGGGCTGCCCCGAACTCATCTGCGGGTCGAGCGACTCGGGCTCGGAGCCGGTGATGTAGCGGAGCGTCTGCCCGGGCGGCGGCTCGACCTTGCCGAAGTAGTCCGACTTTTGCACGGGCGGCCCGCAGGCGGCGAGGAGGAGGGCGGCGGAGAGTGCGAGGGTCAGAAGGCGCGCGGTCTTGCTTTCGGTCATGGCCGTATGTACTCCTGCTTCAACCGAGACTCGGGCGGCGCTGTTCGGGGCTTGGGGGTCTGAAAAAGATTGTACGGCTTAACGGGCCGTTCCCGAAAGTATCACGCCCGCGCGGGTCAATCAAGGATGAACTGACTCGACTATAACGATGCGCTTCCGGGCTTCGGCCGTTGCACGACCGGGGGAACTGGGTGTCAACGTCTCGCCGCGCGTGCGACCCGCGCGGACTGCTCGGCCGCGGGCGGCTGCCAGTCGCGGTTGATGCGGACGTGCTTGAGCGAGGGCGCGTCCAAAAGGTTGGACTCGAATCCATCGACGTAGGGTTTGACGAGCGCGTAAGACGAAGCGAAGTGGAGCGGGATGGCCGGCAGCTCGCGCAGCGCCTGCGCCTCGGTCAGGGCGGCGGGCGCCGGCCGCGCCTGCGCGCGCGCGGTTTCGCCCCGGCCTTCCTCACGGCCCGGCGTGCCGGCGGGCGGCGCGGCCGGCGCCGGCTCGACTTCCGACTGGGCGGCCTCTGCTTCGCCGACCTCGCCGAAGAGCTGGCGCATGTTCGTCTCCTCGTCGGTCGTCTGCATGACGAGACTGCGTCGCGCCACGTCGTAGTCGCCGGCGCGGAGCATCGCCTCGTACTCCTCCCAGGGGCGGACGACGATCTCGGTCTCGACGCCGAGCGCCTCGCGCCACATGCGCGCGACGGCCTGCGCGACGAGCCGCTGCTGCTCGTTGCGGTTGACGAGCAGGCGCACGCGCGGGAAGTTCTCGCCGCCGGGGTAGCCCGCCTGTTCGAGCAGCTTCCGCGCCCGCTCGACGTTCTGGTCGAGCCCCGTCACGCTCCCATCTTCTTCCTTCTGCCCTGCCTCGCCGGCCTCTTCCAGGGGGGCGGGGATGAAGGTGCGCGTCGGCTCGGTCGCGCCGCCGAGCGTGTCCTTGCTCAGGCGCTCCACGTCGAGCGCGAGGGCGAGCGCCTGGCGCACGCGCACGTCGTCGAAGGGCGGGCGCGCGGTGTTGAAGCGGTAGTAGTTGAGCGCGGCGAAGGTCTCGCGGCGGAAGTCTTCGTAGGGCGTGAGCAGCTTGACGGCCAGCGGCTCGACCGCCGCGTTCGAGACGACATCGACCTCGCCCGCGCGGTAGGCGGCCAGCGCCGACTCCGTGTCTTTGCTCTCCACGAAGCGCACGCGTTCGAGCTGGACGGAGGCGGCGTCCCAGTAGCTCTCGGCGCGCGCCAGCTCGACGCTGTCGCCCGCGAGGCGCGAGAGGCTGAAGGCGCCGTTGGTCACGATGCCCGGCTCCGACAGCGCGCCGCCGTTCTGCCTCTGCTCGTCGAGGAGGTTGGGCAGGACGACCTCGGGACTCAACTCGTGAACCGGCCGGAAGACCGGGTGCGCGACGAGCGCCGGGAAGTTCATGTCGGGGCGGTCGAGCGTCACGCGCAGAGTCCGCGCGTCGAGCGCGACCACGCCGAACGTCTTCGGCCGCGGGGGCTGTTTCGCGCCCGAGCCCTTCGCCGCCGTCTCGCCCTCGCGCGGGCGCCTTCCCGCGGCCGCTTCGTCTTCGAACGGCGGGCCGCTCGGCTCCCTCTCAAGAGGTTGAGTCGTGAGCGCCGCCGCGCCCTCGATGTTCGAAAGCAGCGCGGCGTGCGGCGCGCTCTCGCCCAGGCGGAGCGTGCGCTGCCACGAGCGCACGAAGTCCTGCGCGGTCACGGGGTCGCCGTTCGTCCAACGCGCGCCCTCGCGCAGGTGGAACGTCCAGCGCCTCCCGCCCTCGGCCGGCTCCCAGCGGCTGGCGACCGCGGGCGCAGGGCTCAGACTCCCCGGCTCGTACTCGGTCAGCCCCTCGTAGAGAGCGCGCACCGCGTCCGTGTCCGGCGGCGCGGCCGCGCGCGCCGGGTCGAAGACCTTCGGCAGCCCGCCGTCGCTCCAACGGAACTCCTGCGCCGAAGGCACCACGACCTTCCCGTAAAAACGCTCTCCCTTCTCCCCCTTGAAACAGCCCCCGAGCAGCAGCGCCGAAGACACGACGACCGACACCCACAGCCTCGCGCCGCGCGCCTTTCTCACGCGCCTCCGCCCGTCGATTTTTTTCCCGACGACCTTCATCGCTGAAACGCTGAGTGATGAGTGATGAGTGATGAATTAAAGACAAGCTGCCTTTCATTCATCACTCATCACTCATCACTCCCTCCGCCCTCCCTCACGGTCGGGCTTCCGCCGCGGCCAACCCGCGCAGCTCGGCGTAGACCTCCTCGGTCTGCCTGCGCGTCTCCTCGTAGCCGCACGAAGTGTCTATCTTAAAGTCGGCGTAGCGCAGTTTCTCCTCCTGCGGCATCTGCGCGCCGATGCGCGCGGCGGCCTCCTCGCGCGTGTAGCCGTTGCGCCGCATCAGACGTTCGAGCTGCACCTCCGGGCGGCAGTGGACGACGACCAGTTGGTCGAAACGCCCGTGCCCGCCCGACTCGATCATCAGGGCGGCGTCCACCACGCCGATGCCGCGCGGGTCTTCCCGCTCCCAACGCCGCAGCACCTCGTCCTGCTCCGCGATGATGAGCGGGTGCAGCAGCGAGTTGACGAGTTCGCGCTTCGCCGCGTCCTTGAAGATGACCGCGCTGACCGCCGACCGGTCGAGCGTCCCGTCCGGCCTCAAGACCCAACCGCCGAACGCCTCGACGATCCTGCGCAAGCCCTCCGACCCCGGCTCCACCACGCGCCGCGCCACCACGTCTGCGTCCACGACGTGGCAACCTAATTCCGTCAGCACGCCCGAGACGTAAGACTTGCCAACCCCAATCGACCCGGTCAGTCCGACTCGCAACATAGGATGAAAGGCAAAAGGCAAAAGGCAAAAGGCAAAGGGCAAAAGTGAGGACGCGTCGCGCGCGAAGAACTTTTTAGGGATTTCCGCATCACCTTCATTTTTGCCTTTTGCCTTTTGAAGTTTGCCTTCTCAGAGCCCCCGACGCATCCGCGCGGCCTTGACGGTGTTCTTCATGAGCATCGCCACCGTGAGCAGGCCGACGCCGCCGGGGACGGGCGTGAGCCGGCCGGCGACGCGCTCGACCTCGGCCGGGTGCACGTCGCCGACGAGCGTGTAGCCGCGTTTGCTCAAAGTTTCCAAACGGCGCGGCGCCTCGTCGCCGAAGAAGTTTTTGACCTCGTCCGCGTCCGTCAGGCGATTCATCCCGACATCGACGACCGTCGCGCCCGGCTTGACGTGCTCGCCGCGGATGAAGCCCGCGCGGCCGATGGCGACGACGAGGATGTCCGCCTCCCTCGTCACCTCGGGCAGGCACTGCGTGCGCGAGTGGCAGATGGTGACGGTCGCGTCCCTTTGCAAAAGCAGTTCGGCGACGGGGCGCCCGACGTTGCTGCTCCGGCCGACGACGCAGGCGCGCCGGCCGCCGATTTCGACGCCCTCGCGGACGAGCAGCTCGACGATGCCGGCGGGCGTGCAAGAGACGAGCGTGGGGAGCCGCTGCATCATGCGGCCGACCGAGACGGGGTGGAAGCCGTCCACGTCCTTCGAAGGGTCGATGGCTTCGATGACGGCAGACTCGTCCATGTGCTTCGGGAGCGGGAGCTGCACGAGGAGGCCGTCCACGTCCTCGCGCGCGTTGAACTCGGCGACCATCTCCAGCAGGCGTCCCGCGGGCGTGTCCGCGGGCAGGTGGTGGTGCTCGGAGGCGAGACCGACCTCCTCGCACGTCCGCACCTTGTTGCGCACGTAGACGGCGGAGGCCGGGTCGTCGCCGACGAGGACGGTCACGAGCCGCGGCCGAACATTGTGCTCGAGGAGTAAGCGACCGGCCTCTTCGGCCGCCTCGCGCTTGATCTCTGCGGCCACGCGCGAGCCGTCGAGCCTGCTCGCCCTCGCCTGTGCTGTCGTTGTTTCCATCGGAGTTTGAACGACATCCTAGCACATCTCCCGCGGCGCGCGTGAAAGCGGCCCCTTCGACCCGCGGCGCGGTTGCGCCCGCCCGCGCGGCTGCGACACAATCGGCGCATGAACCATTCCCCCCGCAGACTTCCCTTCGTACTCGCGGCAGTCCTGTCCGCGTCCTTCTTTCTGCAAGGCTGTTCTTCGAAGCCCGCGAACGAGCACCGTTACGAGCTGAAGGGGAAGGTCGTCTCGGTTGACCGCGCGAACGGCGAGGTGACGGTCGATCACGAGGACGTGAAGGGCTACATGCCAGGCATGACGATGCACTTCCCCCTGCGCGACGCGGAGGCGCTCAAGGTGCTGGAGGCGGGCGACCAGTTGCAGGCGGCGCTCGTCATCACGGACGACGGCTACTGGCTCGAAGACCCCGTCATCACGAAGGGCCAGCCCGGCGGCCCGGCCGCCACGCCCTCCGCCGCCGGCGCCGAGCCGCAGCCCGGCGCCGAAGTGCCGGACGTGAAGCTCTTCAACCAGGACGGGCGGCCGCTGAGCATTAAGCAGTTCAAGGGGCGCGCGCTCGTCGTCACCTTCATCTACACGCGCTGCCCTCTGCCGGACTACTGCCCGCTGATGAGCGCCAACTTCGCGCAGCTCAACTCGGCCATCCTGGGGGACGCGGCGCTGCGCAGGCGCGCGCACCTCCTGAGCGTGACGCTCGACCCGGAGTACGACAAGCCCGCGGTGCTCAAGAGCTACGGCGGCACTTACACAGGCGGCAAGTTCGACAACTGGGATTTCGCGACCGGAGACCCGGCCGAGGTCAGGCGCCTGGCGGAGTTCTTCGGCCTGACCTACAAGGCCGACGGCGACCAGGTCATCCACTCTTTAAGAACAGCCGTCGTCACGCCTGACGGGAAGCTTTTTAAGATTTATCGCGGCAACGGGTGGAAGCCGGATGAGGTGTTGAGTGATTTAAAGAATCTGCCGGGTTGAGTGAGAGTTTTTTAACCACAGAGACACAGAGGGCACAGAGGATTAAATCTCTGTGCCCCCTCCGTGCCCTCTGTGTCTCTGTGGTTAACTCAACGTCCGCCAAGCGCAAGACGGAGTCAACTCACCCTTTCAACTTCTGTATCTCGTCCGTCAACGTCGGCACGACCTCGAACAGGTCGCCGACGATGCCGTAGTCGGCGATGTCGAAGATGGGCGCCTCCGGGTCTTTGTTGACGGCGACGATGGTGCCCGCGTTCTTCATCCCGACGAGGTGCTGGATGGCGCCCGAGATGCCGAGCGCGATGTAGAGCTTCGGCGCGACCGTCTGCCCCGAGGAGCCGATCTGCCGGTCAATCGGCAGCCACCCCGCGTCGCAGATGGGGCGCGACGCGGCGATGTCCCCGCCCAAAAGCTCCGCCAGCTTCTGCGCGAGCGCGATGTTCTCCTGGCTCTTGATGCCGCGGCCGACGGCGACGATGACGTCCGTCTTCGACAGATCGACCGCCTGCTTCACCTCCTGGAAAGGCGCCTCCGGCTGCATGCGGACTTCGCCGACCTCGACCGGCAAGGACTCTACGCTGGCGCCCCCGCCGCGCTCGGCCTGGTCGCCGCGGTAGGCGCCCGACTGGAAGGTCGCGAAGGCCGTGACCTCGCCCCGCGCCGTCACGTCCGCGTCCATCTTGCCCTGGAAGAGGCGGCGCGCGAAGACGACGCTGCCGCCCTCCGCCTTCATGCGGATGCAATCGCTGATGAGCCCCTTGCCGAACCGCGCGGCCAGCTTCGGCGCGAAGTCGCGCACGAGGTACGTGTGCGGGAAGATGACGAACGCGGGGTTGCGCGCGCGCACGACCTGCTCGAAGGCGTCGGCGTAGGCGTCGGGCGTGTAGTCGGCGAGCTTCGGGTTCTCGGCCGACACGACGCCGGCCAGCTTGAAGCCCGTGACCTCGTTCGCGTGTTGCGGGTCGGCGCCGAGCACGACCGCCGTCACCTCCTGCCCCGTGCCCGCGCCCAACTGCTGCGCCGCGGCCACGGCCTCGAACGAAGTTTTGTTAATCGCACCCTGCCGGTGCTCGATGAAGACGAGAATTCCGTTACTCATGATTTACTAAATGACTCGCGCCTCGTTGCGGAGCTTCTCGGCGAGTTGCGCCGCGCCCTTTTTGGCGTCACCGTCGCCGAGGAACTGCGTCTGCTTCTGCTTGAGCGGGAGGTAGACGCGCTCGACGGTCTGGAACTCGCCCTCGCCCGCGGCGACGGCCGGCTGGACTTCGCGAATCTCCTTCTTCTTCGCGGCCATGATGCCCTTGAGCGTGGCGTAGCGAATCTGGCTGATGCCCGACTGGATGGTCAGGAGTGCGGGCGTCTGCATCGTGTACCACTGATACCAGCCGCTCTCCAGCTCGCGCTTCACGCGCAGCTGCTCGCCCGACCAATCGACCTCGATGACGATGGTCGCGTGCGGCAGGCCGAGGAGTTCGGCGACGATGACGCCCGTCTGCCCGTAGCCGTGATCGTCGGACTGGAGGCCGGCTAAAACTAAATCGGGCGACTCGCCGCGCACGGCCTCTGCCAGAACCTTCGCGGCGGCGAACGGCCCGGCCTGCCCGAAGTCGTCCGCGACGACGTGAATTGCCCGGTCGGCGCCGCGCGCCAGCGCGTCCTTGATGACCGACTTCGCGCGCTGCGGCCCGAGCGTGACGACGACGACCTCGCCGCCGCCCTTCTTCTCCTTCAGCCGCAGAGCCTCTTCGAGCGCGTACCCGTCCGACTCGTTCACCTCGAACGACAGGTCGCCCTCCTCCACCCACTTCCCGTCCCCGCGCACGCGCAGGACGGCGTCCTTGTTCGGGACTTGCTTCATTAAGACGACGATTTTCATAAAGGCAGTTTTCAGTATTCAGTTTTCAGTTTTTAGCCGGCAGCCTGTCTTCGCTGAAAACTAAAAACTGAAAACTGAATACTATTCTTCGAAGCGTTTGAAGAGCAGCGCCGCGTTCGTCCCGCCGAAGCCGAAGCTGTTCGAGAGCGCGTAGGCGAGGCGCGCCTCTCTGGGCTCGTTGGGGACGTAGTCGAGGTCGCAGTCGGGGTCGGGGTTGAAGTAGTTCACGGTCGGCGGAATCCGCCCCTCGTGGATGGCGAGGACGGAGAAGACCGCCTCGATGCCGCCCGCGGCGCCGAGCGCGTGGCCGGTCATCGACTTGGTTGAGCTGACCGCGAGTTTGTAGGCGTGCTCGCCGAAGGTCTTCTTGATGGCGAGCGTCTCGAACTTGTCGTTGTAGGGCGTCGAGGTGCCGTGCGCGTTGACGTAGCCGACCTGCTCCGGCGCGACGCCCGCGTCCTTCAGGGCCATCGACATCACGCGCACCGCGCCCGACGCGGTCTCGTCCGGCATCGTGATGTGGAAGGCGTCGGCCGTCATGCCGTAGCCGACCAGCTCCGCGTAAATCTTCGCGCCGCGCGCCTTCGCGAACTCAAGCTCTTCGAGAATCAAAAGCCCCGCGCCCTCGCCGATGATGAAGCCGTCGCGGTCGCGCTCGAAGGGGCGCGAGGCGTGCTCCGGGTCGTCGTTCCTGGTCGAGAGCGCGCGCATCGCGGCGAAGCCGGCGACCGACATCGGCGTGATGGCGCTCTCGGCGCCCCCGCAGATCATCACGTCGGCGTCGCCGCGCTGGATGATCTTGAGGCTGTCGCCGATGGCGTGCGCGCCCGCCGAGCAGGCCGTCGCCGTCGCCGAGTTCGGCCCCTTCGCGCCGAAGCGGATCGAGACCTGCCCGGCGGCGAGGTTGACGATGGACGAAGGGATGAAGAAGGGCGAGACGCGGTGCGGGCCTTCGTCGAGGAGCTTCGAATGCTCGCGCTCGATAGCCCAGAAGTCGCCGATGCCGCTGCTGATGTAGGTGCCGATGCGCCAGGAGGTCTCCTCGCCGTAGCGGTCGTAGAGCTTCTGCCCGCGCTCGACGAGCCCCGCGTCGTAGACCGCCTCGTCGGCGGCCGCGACGGCGAAGTGGATGAAGGTGCCCATCTTGCGGGCCTCCTTCTTCTCGACGAACTTGAGCGGGTCGAAGCCTTTGACCTCGGCGCCGATCTTGACGGAGAACTTCTCGGTGTCGAACTTCTCGATGTAGCCGACGCCGCTCTTGCCGGACATCAGCGCCGACCAGGTCTCGCCGACGGTGTGCCCGCAGGGCGTGACCAATCCCAGGCCCGTAACGACTACGCGACGTTTCAAAGCTTCTGCTCCTCCGAAGGAGTGCGGACGGCGCGAGGCCCGCGAGAGGCCGCGCGCGCCCCCGCGAGACGGCTCGCGCAGGGGCGGGTCGGCCGCGCTGACTTGAGCGCGGCCGTCTCTCACGCCGGGGACTTCAACGCCTGCACCCGGCGCGACGACACAGGCGCGGGACTACTTCTTCGCCTGGTGCTGGTCGATGTAGTTGTAGGCGTCGCGGACGCTCTGAATCTTCTCGGCGTCCTCGTCGGGAATCTCGATGCCGAACTCCTCCTCGAAGCGCATGACCAGCTCGACCGTGTCGAGCGAGTCGGCGCCGAGGTCGTCGATGAAGCGCGCGTTCGGCGTGACCTCGT
>JAFAVK010000002.1 GCA_019242475.1 Acidobacteriota bacterium
GATCAGCGTATAGGCGACGGGGCGAAGCGCGGGGGGCGGCCACCAGAAAAGACTGTTCAGCGGTTCGAACGGATCAGAGCGGAGTTCAGCGAAACTCCAGATCATCCAGATCAGCAGCACGGCCGACGCCAGCGAAAAGAGGCCGCGATAGGGCCATTCGCCAATGCGCGAGATGATGAGCGCGCGCAGCCCGGTGGCGGACACACCCACATGCAGCGCCACGAAAGCCGCCATCGCCCAACCGAACGTCGTGTTCATGCGCGCTCTCCCGCCCGCGAACGCGCGTGCTGGCCGTCTTCTCTCGTAAGTGCTTGAATAATGGTGGGTGATACAGGATTCGAACCTGTGACCCGCTGATTAAGAGTCAGCTGCTCTACCAACTGAGCTACCGGCCCGCGTGCCGAAACAACTTACACAAGGCGCGGAGGCGATGTCAAACGGCCGGGCGGCCCGCTCAGCGCGACAGGTTCTCCGCGGGAATCTGCCTGTCCACGACGGGGCGCGCGGGCGCGTTAGCCAGCTCCGAGGCCAGGATGAAGACGGTGCGCGCGATGGATTGCATCTTCTGGTAGTCGATCTTGTCGGGGCTGTCCGTCGGCTTGTGGTAGTCCTCGTGGACGCCGTCGAAGTAGAAGATGATCGGCACGCCGTGCTTCGCGTAGTTGAAGTGGTCGCTGCGGTAGAAGAGGCGCTCGGGGTCGTTCGGCTCGTCGTAGTGGTAGTTGTATTTCAGGTTCAGGTAGTCGCGGTTGACGGCCTCGTTGAGGTCGGCGAGCTGCGTGCTCATCATGCGCGAGCCGATGACGTAAATCTCGTTCGGCCCCGTCAGCATCTTGTTGGCGGGGTTCGTGTCGCCCGCCTTCTTGCTCCGCCCGATCATGTCGATGTTGAGTTGCGCGACGACCTGCGCCAGCGGCACCGTCGGGTAGTGCGTGAAATAGTCGGAGCCCCACAGCCCCTTCTCCTCGCCCGCGTGCCAGACGAAGAGGATGGAGCGTTGGGGACGCGGCCCCTTCGAGAACGCCTCGGCCATCGTGAGCAGCGCGGTCGTGCCGGAGCCGTCGTCGTCCGCGCCGTTGCAGATGGTGTCCTCGCCGACGGGGCGGCAGCCCGAGGCGGCGCTCGCGCCCACGTGGTCGTAGTGCGCGCCGAGCGCGACGTATTCCCGCTTGAGCTTCGAGTCCTTCCCCTCCAACACGCCGACGACGTTCTGCGTGCTCGCCTCCGTCACCGCGAGCTTAAGGCTCAGGCGCAGACGCTTGTCCGCCTTGAGCGCGAAAGCTTTCGGGTGCTCGCCGGCCGTCGTGGCCTGCGCGAGCCTGAGCACGGACGCCCCGTCCAACTGCTCGCCCGCGAAGAGCGCGTCGAGCATCGCGCGGGAGGGGATGATCGAGACGAGTCCCGCCGCGGGCGCCGCGGGCTGCCCCTCCTCCTCGTCGTCGGAGGTGGCGCCTTCGAGGCGCGGGACGGAGTAGGTGGCCTGCGCGATGCGGAACGCGCCGAAGCGCCAGTAGCGGTCGAAGTTGCGCGGGACGAGGACGAGCGCGCGCGCGCCGTTCTTCTGCGCGTAGCTGATGGGGCTCTCCCAGTCGCCCGGGCGCAGGCCGTTGACCGCGACGCCCGGCGGCGGCGCGACCCCGTCGCCCGAGACGACGACGATGCGGTCGCGCACGTCTACGCCTTCGTAGGGGTTGAGGTTCCTGGACTTGATGACCCAGCCGTAGCCCGCGTAGACGAGCGGGGCCTCCGTATCGCCGCTCGCGCGGCCCGCGGGGAGGAAGTCCACGCCGATGCGGAAGGAGCTTGCGCCGAGCTGCGCCGTCGAGTGCGCGCGGTCAACCTCGGTCTTGCTGAGCGCGATGTGCTGGAAGTAGGAGCCGTTGTCGCCGGCCGGCTTGACCTTGAGCTTCTTGAGCCGGTCGGCGATGAACTGCGCGGTCTTGTCGAGCCCGGGCGAGGGCGTGTCGCGCCCCGCGAACTCGTCGGACGCGATGGTGTAGAGAATCTCCTTCATCTCCTCGGCCGTGATGCGCTCGGCGGCCGAGCGCTCGGCCGGGAAGCGGGCGGAGGTCGCGGCCCCCGCGGCGGCCGCGACGCGCGCGCCCTGCGCCTGCTGCGCGCGCGTCGCCGGCATCTGTGACAACAAACAGGCCAGCACGAGGCCGGCCGTAGTCAATCTACGCATGTCCCCTCCAGACGATTTCTTCTGCTGCGATGAATACAAGTTGTCTTCGATGATAAACCGGAGTGGGTGGGTTTGCCAGTTGAGAGCTGGCGCGGGAGCGGATGAGTTGGAAAGACAATGCGGACGTGGTATTAAGCACACAGAGCCGCCACTCACATCCCTTAGCAGAGGTGAAACCGAATATGCTGAAGTACGAACGCGGCAACGGCAGTGAGGGGATAGTCCCGAGCGCCTACGTCAACGCGGGCTTCGTCGTGAGCATCCATTTCGGCACGGGCGCGAGCTACGATTTAGTAGTTGATGCCGTCCGGAGGCTCTTCAAGATTCAGATTAAGACGGCCTGGTTGAATAACGGGTGCGTGCTCTACAAGAGCCAGCGCAGACAACCCGGCACGGGTCTGACACGCAGGCCGTATAAGAACGGCGAAGTCGATTTCTTCGCCGCGTATTGCCCGGCCACGCAGGCGATATACGTCGTGCCAGCGGAAAACCACGGCGTCGAGGGTCGGCTCAGACTAAACCCCGTCAAGAACGGCCAGTCAAAGTTGGTGAGATGGGCGGCGGATTACGCGTGGGAGCGTCACGTCGAGGAATTAATAAGATACGCCTGGCAAGGATCGAACTTGCGACCTCCTGTTCCGGAGACAGGCGCTCTATCCACTGAGCTACAGGCGCGCGGGAGGCATTCTCGCATAGATGCGAAGCGGGAGCAAAACGGCGGCCGGGGTTGAGTTGGGCGAGAGGGCACGGCTACAATGCGGCCGAACGTAAGGCCAGCCGTTCTCTCCAGCGACCTGTATTAGCTCGAAGCCCGAATCCACCCCCTTGAGGTGAAACTGTGTCCAGAAGATTCCAAGCGCTCCTCCTGACCCTCTCCTTTGTGCTCTCTTCATTTGCACCCGTCATCGCACAGAGCCAACAGGATAAAGACAAGCAGCTGCAAGACGCGCAGAAGAAGATCGAGCAGTTGCAGGAGTCCGCGAAGAAGACGGAGCCGTGGGACGTGGAGGGCGACCACGGCCCGACGACCACGGTCGAGTTCGACACGGACGAGGGCACCTGGATGAGCTGCGACGTGTCGCCCGACGGCCGCACCATCGTCTTCGACCTGCTCGGCGACATCTACCGCATGCCCGTCGAGGGCGGCAAGGCGGAACTGCTGCTCGGCGGCGCGTCGTGGGAGTGGCAGCCGCGCTACTCGCCCGACGGAAAGCTCATCGCCTACACCTCTGACCGCGACGGCGGCGACAACATCTGGGTGATGGACGCGGACGGCCGGAACCGCCGGCAGGTGACGAAGGAGACGCAGCGCCTCCTCAACACGCCCAGCTGGACGCCCGACGGGCAGTACCTCCTCACGCGCAAACACTTCGTGGACACGCGCTCGCTCGGCGCGGGCGAAATCTGGATGTACCACGTCAACGGCGGCGGCAAGGGCGTGCAGTTGACCGAGCGCCCGAACTGGACGGCCAACATCGGCGAGCCCGCCGCAGACCCGCAAGGCCGCTTCGTCTACTTCGTCGCCAGCACCGCCTTCGACTACAACAAGAACGTCTACGACAGCATCTACTGGATCGACCGCTACGACACGCAGAAAGGGCGCCGCTCGACCTTCGTCCGCGGCGCGGGCGGCGCCATCCGCCCGGCCGTCTCGCCCGACGGCAAATACCTCTCCTTCATCCGCCGCGTCGGCTTGAAGACCGTCCTCTTCCTGCGCGAGATCGACACCGGCCGCGAGTGGCCCGTCTACGACGGCCTCACGCACGACCAGCAGGAGACGTGGGCCATCTACGGCACCTACCCCGGCTACGCCTGGACGCCCGACGGCCGTTCAATCGTCATCACGGCGATGGGCAAGTTCGTGCGCGTCGATGTGGCAGCGAAGAGGGCGACGCCGATTCCTTTCACCGCGCACGTCTCGCAGAAGGTGACGGAGGCCGTCCGCTCGCCCGTCAAGGTCGCGCCCGAGCACGACCGCGCGCGGCTCCTCCGCTGGGCACAGCGCGGCCCGAACCGCGTCGTCTACAGCGCGCTTGGGAAGATTTACGTGAAGGAGGGAGACGCCGCGCCGCGCCGTCTCTTCAACACGAGCTACCTTGAGTACGCGCCCTCTTTGAGTTCGGACGGGAAGCAGTTGACGTTCGTGACCTGGAGCGACGCGGAGAAGGGCGCGGTCTGGGTCGCCAACTCCGACGGCACGAACGCGCGCAAGATCACGACCGTCGGCGACCAGTACGCCAACCCCGTCTTCTCGCCCGACGGGACGAAGATCGCGTACCTCAAGGGGCGCGGCAGCGTCTACCACGAGGAGGATTTGGCGAGCGAGTCCACGTTTGAGATTCACTACTGGGACGGCCGGCAGCACAACTACGTGATGGACTTGCAGAGCCGCGGCACGAACGCGCGCATGCCCGTCCTGAGCTTCGACAAAGACGGCGAGCGCATCTATTTCATGGAGGCCGGCGGCGGCCCCGGCGGCGGGCCGACCGAGCCCGCGAAGTTCATCACCTACCTTTCGAGCGTCAAGCTCGACGGCGACGACTTCAAGCGCCACATCGAGGGCAACTACGTCACCGAG
Organism: Acidobacteriota bacterium; assembly: GCA_019242475.1. Classification (GTDB taxonomy): domain Bacteria; phylum Acidobacteriota; class Blastocatellia; order Pyrinomonadales; family Pyrinomonadaceae; genus QHXN01. The sequence continues at coordinate 4,764 of JAFAVK010000002.1, forward strand.
ATCGTGCCCTCGCCCGACGGCAACTGGGTCTTCTTCAAGGAGCAGCACAGGCTCTACGTCGCGCCGTTCCCGAAGGTCGGCAAGACGGTACGTTTGAGTTCGACGGAGACCGGCGTGCCCGTCCGCCCCGTCTCAACGGCCTCCGGCGACTGGCTCGCCTGGTCTGCCGACAGCAAGACGGTCGAGTGGACGCTCGGCGAAAACTTCTACGAGCAGTCGCTCGACAACGTCCTCCGCTCGCTCGCCAAGGACGAGAAGGCGCCCGCGCCGCAGAAGACCGTCATCGGCTTCGACTTCGACCCCGCGAAGCCCCGCGGCGTCGTCGCGCTCACCAACGCGCGCATCGTCACCATGCGCGGCGACGAGGTGATCGAGAAGGGCACCGTGCTCGTCGAGGACAACCGCATCAAGGCCGTCGGCGCGCGCGTCGCCATTCCGGCGAACGCGAAGCGCATCGACGTTGCCGGCAAAACGATCATCCCCGGCCTCATCGACGTGCACTCGCACATGTCCTACGACACGCTCGACATCATCCCCGAGAAGCAGTGGCCGTACTGGGCTAACCGCGCCTACGGCGTCACGACGACGCACGACCCTTCGGCCGCGACGCAGACGGTCTTCGCGCAATCGGAGATGGTCAAGTCGGGCGCGATGGTCGGCCCGCGCATCTTCTCGACGGGCTTCGTGCTCTACGGCGCGGAGAACCCCGAGAAGGCCGTCGTCAACTCTT
>JAFAVK010000131.1 GCA_019242475.1 Acidobacteriota bacterium
GCCCCATCTTGACCAGGTTGAAGCCGAGCCGGCCCCCGTGCTCCCTCTGGAATTCGAGGGCTTCGCGGAGCTGGTGCGGGGTCAGGAGATTTTCGCGGACGAGGATTTCGCCGAGTTTGGCTGACATCGTGGAGCGTTCCGTGTTTAAGAACCGAGAAGGCGGGGCGCGTGCGGCTTCGTCGAAAGGGACTTTCGGGCTCAGGCCGACGACCGCACCGTCGGCACAAGGCCAATGGTTTAAAACACCGTTGGCCTAAAGCATGTTACTGTTTAACTATGAGGCTGTCAAGATGAATCTGGAACCGGTCAGGATGAGTCCAAAAAGCCGCGCCCGGCACGGCGGCCGGGCGCGGCTAAGTTGATGAGAAGGGTCGGGTTAAGGCGTCCTTACGGCCGGCGGCGCGACGGACGCGCGGGCGTCGTCTTCTCGGGTTTAACGTTCTCGGCCGTCTTCAGGTAATCGAGCGACTCCTTGGCCGACTGCTTCAAGGGGTCTGTGTCCGGCGCCTTGTCCACGTAGCGCTGGAGGTAGTTGGCCGCCTCCTGGAACTTGGCCTTGTCGCCGGTCGAGAAGAGCGCGAGCCCGAGGACGCGGTTGGCGTCCGGGTTGTCGGGGTCTTCGGCGAGCACCTTCTGCGCTTCGGCGGTCGCCTGCTCAATCGCGCCGCCGTCGAAGAGCGCCTGCAAGGTCTCAGACCTGATCTTGGCCTTCTTGGCCGGGTCGGGCTCAATCTCCATGTACTCCTGGCTGGCGGCGACGGCGTCGGCCGCCTTCGTCGAATCGACCTTGGCGACGACGCGGCGCAGGGCCAGCGCGCGGACGGAGTACGCGGCCTTCTTATTCTGCTCGTAGGCGGTGGCGTTGACGTTCGGGCCGGAGGGGGCGGCCGCCTTGACCAGCGTGACGGCCTTGGAGGCCAGCTCGGCGCTCTCGGCCCAGTCCTTCTTGGCGTCGTTCTGCGCCGCGAGCTTGGCGTCGGCGCTCGTCTCCTTGACGGAGGCGTTGTAGCGGCTGTCGGCGCGCTGGCGCAGCGCCTCGGCGAGGTTGGTCAGCAGGGCCACCTCTTCGGGGCGCGCGGCCAGGCCCTCGCGGTAGTTGCTGATGGCCTCTTCGAGCCGCGGCGGGTTGGCGAACAGCGCGTCGTTGCCGGCCTTGAAGACGCGGCTGACGACCTCGTTGGACTTGGTGATCTCCGCGTTCTTCTTCTCGATCTCGGCGATCTCCTTCTCCCTCGCCTCGCGCGCGGCCTTCTCCTCCTTGCTCTCGCTGTGCGGGGCGGGGGCGCCGCCGCCGGTGCCGCCACCGCCGCCGCCGCCGGCCGCCGCGCTCTTGGTGGTGTCTTCGAGGGTCGGGCGCGAGCCGTCGCCGGGCCGCAGCTCGAAGTCGCGCGCCGTGTCCTGCGTGAAGCGCTGCTTGCTCAGGAAGGTCGGCGCCGCGCCGGGCGCGCTGACGACTATCGTGTAGGTGCCGACGAAGGGGAGCCCGGCGTGGATGTACTTGCCCTTCTTGTCAGTCTTGGTGTGGAACTCGGACTTGATGTCGGTGCGGTAGATGTCGATCTGCGCGCCGGCGACGGGGACGGTGGTGCCGTCGGCCTGCTTGAGCGTCACCGTGCCGTTCACCTGGGTCGATTGCGCCGAGGCGGCGACCGCCGACGCGGCCACAAGGAGCGCGGCGCAGAGCGTGCGAAGTAGAAGGTTGGAACGCATGTTCGGTGGTCTCCTGCTGCTGAATGATTGCTGACGCCTCCGAGGGGAACCGTAAGGCCGCGCTTAGGATGCGAGCGCGCCCCGGTCGGTTGTCAGTCGCTGCCCGGTGTTCAATTTCTGGACGCCATTTTAGCAGCAAAACCGGGCGCTTTGCGAGCCTCTAGGCGTAAGGAATCGGGTCTGCGACGCCCGCCTCGCGGAAGGCCCGCAGGCGCAGCGCGCACGAGTCGCAAGTCCCGCACGCGAGCGCCTCCGCGCGGTAGCAAGACCACGTGAGTTCGAGCGGCGCGCCCAGCCCAAGGCCGCGGCGAATGATCTCCGCCTTGCGCATCCGTATGACGGGCGTCCTGACCCGGACGCGCGTCTCGGGGCGCGTGCCCACGTCGATGACGCGCTGGAAGGCTTCGTAGAATTCGGGGCGGCAGTCCGGGTAGCCGGAGGAGTCTTCGGCGACGGCGCCGATGTAGACGGCAGTCCCTCCGACGACCTCGGCCCAGCTCGTCGCCGCCGCGAGCAGGTGCGCGTTGCGGAAGGGGACGTAGCTGGTCGGTATCTCCTTCGACGAGAGGTCTGCTTCCGAGACGGGAATCGAGTCGTCCGTGAGCGACGAGCCGCCGATGCGCGCGAGGTGTTCGAGCGGGACGACGAGGCGGCGCGAGACTTTGTAGAAATCTGCCAGCTCTTCGAACGCGCGCCGCTCGCGCGCGGCCGTGCGCTGCCCGTAGGTGACGTGGAGGAAGGCCACGTCTTCGTTCTCCGCGCGCGCGACGGCGGCCGTCACGCACGAGTCCATCCCGCCCGAGACGAGGCAGACGGCGAGCGTTCCGACCGCATCATTCTCATCGGCGGCCGGTTCTTCCGGCTCCTCTTCATAAACGAAATCCCTGTCGCTCGGCGAGCCGCCCATCAGACCCCGTGCACCTCCGGCCCCCAGATGTATTTGTGGAGCTGCAACTGCATCCTGACGTTCTTGAGCCCGCTCCCGGCGACCAGCTCGGCCAACTCCTGCAAGTCCGTCTCGCCCCAGACGGGCGAAATCAGAATTGCCAGGGCGCGGCTCTCAAGCTCGTACTCTTCAATAATCCGTCGCGCGAACTCCCAGTCGGCGCGGTCTTTGACGACGAACTTGACCTCGTCGCGGTCGGCGCGCAGGCGCCCGAGGTTCGGCCAGTGGTTGCGCCCGGCCTCGCCCGAGGCCGGGCACTTCACGTCGAGGATGAGCTTCGCGCGCCCGTCCACGCCCTCGGTCGAGACGAAGCCGCCCGTCTCGATTAAGACCTCGAAGCCCTCGTCGCAGAGTTGCCGGATGAGAACCAGCGCCTCCTTCTGTGCCAGCGGCTCGCCGCCCGTCACCTCGACGAGCTGGCAACCGTAGGCACGCACCTGCCGCATCACATCCTCGACCGAGACGTGCTCGCCGCCCGTGAACGTGTACTCGCTGTCGCACCAGACGCAGCGCATCGGGCAGCCCGTCAGGCGCACGAACGCGCACGGCCGGCCGGCGTGCGTCGATTCTCCCTGA
>JAFAVK010000077.1 GCA_019242475.1 Acidobacteriota bacterium
GCTACTTCTGCGACCCGCGCGGCCAGATCATCGCCGAGGCCCCGCGCGACCAGGACGCCCTCGTCGTCGCCGATTTGGATTTAGACAAAATCCGCGAAGTCCGCAACACCTGGCAGTTCTACCGCGACCGCCGGCCCGACACGTACCAGTCGCTCGTCGCAGATTAAGTTCAAAGTTTGAAAGTTCAAGGCTCAAAGTTGAAAGCTTTGGCCTTGAACTTTGAACCTTGAACTTGAAACTTTGAACTTATGTCAACGACTCCAACAACACAACTCCCACACGAGGAGATCGAGCGGAACTTTCGTGAGATCGCTCCGCCTTTGACGGACGCCGAGGCGCTGTTCGAGGCGAACCGGTGCGTCTACTGCTTCGACGCGCCGTGCACGCGCGCGTGTCCGACGCACATCGACGTGCCGGCCTTCATCAAGAAGATCGCTTCGGGGAACCTCACGGGCTCGGCGCGCGTCATCTTCGACGCCAACCCCATCGGCGCCACCTGCGCGCGCGTCTGCCCGGTCGAGGTGCTGTGCGAGGGCGCGTGCGTCGAGAACACGCTGATGCAAAGGCCCATCGAGATCGGGCGTTTGCAGCGCTACGCCACCGACTACGCGGTCAAGACCGGGCGCGAAGTTCTGAAGGCGGGCGCGCCGAACGGCAAGTCAGTCGGCGTCGTCGGCTCCGGCCCGGCGGGGCTCTCGTGCGCGACGTACCTGGCGCGGCTCGGCTACGACGTGACGGTCTACGAGCGCAAGGCTCTGCCCGGCGGCCTCGACACCTACGGCATGGCCGAGTACAAGATGACGCAGCGCGTCTCGGCCGAAGAGGCGCGGCAGGTCGAGCGCCTCGGCGTCAAGTTCCGACTCGGCACGGAAATCGGGAAAGACATCACGGTCGAAGAACTTGAGTCGAAGCACGACGGCGTCTTCCTCGGCGTGGGCCTCGGTGAGACGGGGCGGCTGGACATTCCGGGCGAGGAGTTGGAGGGCGTCTACGACGCGCTCAACGTCATCGAGCGCATCAAGTCTCGGCGCTGGGAGACGGTGCCGGTCGGCCGCACGGTCGCCGTCATCGGCGCGGGCAACACGGCCATCGACGCCGTGACGCAGGCGCGCCGTCTGGGGGCCGAGCGTGTGCTGCTCGTCTACCGCCGCGGGCAGGCGGAGATGCCGGCTTTCGAGTACGAATACACGCTCGCCAAGCAGGACGCGGTCGAGTTCCTCTGGCACACCGCGCCCGTCGAAGTGCTTTCAGACGAAAACGGCCAGCGCGTCGCGTCCTTGCGCTGCGTCCGCACCGAGCCGGGCGAGCCGGACGCCTCCGGGCGGCGTTCCCCGCGCGTCGTCGAAGGCTCCGAGTTCTTCATCGACGTTGACACGGTCATCAAGGCGACGGGACAGCAGAAGCTGCGCGAGTTCTTCTCTTCCATCCCGGGCGTCGAGTTGGACACATCGGGCCGCGTCGTCGTCGAGCCCGAGACGCTGCGGACGGGGAACCCGAAGTTCTTCGCCGGCGGCGACTGCGTCAACGGCGGGCGCGAGGCCGTGGACGCCTCGCAGATGGGCAAGCTCGCCGCCCAGGGCATCCACCTCGCGCTCTCGGGAGAGCGCGTCGAGTTCGCCGGCGCCCGCGTCCTGCTGGCCGAGGAGACGCAGGACGTTAAGGCCCACTGACGCGGCCGGCGGCCCCGTCACTCCTCCCTTCACAAGGAGCGCCCTTATGATTTTCGCCGCGTGCGTCGGGTTCCCTGAGCGAGGCGCCGCCTCCCTCCTTGAGACCTACCATCGCATCTGCGAACGGGGAACGTTGGTCGAGGCGGGCGGCTTCAAATACTTGAAGTGGGAGGCCGGCGAACGCGTCGAGCTGTGGACGGACGTGAAGGACGGCAAGCCGGAGATGCTCTTCAAACCGTTCTACGCGGGGGAGACGCGCATGAAGGTCGCGCTCATCGAGAAGACGCTGCGCCGGGATGAGGTGGTCTCGGACGGCGCGTTCCTCTGCCGCGGCAAGGCTTGCGAGGGCGCGGGCTGGGTCGCGGGCCACAACCCCTTCATCTTCGACGCCATCGACTTCCACCGCTACGACTCGCTGAGCCTGCCGCGCGTGAGCACCGTCCAGCTCACGGCCTTCTCGTTCCAACTGACCGGGTTCGAGGACGAGGAGGCGTACGAGGAGGCGTACCCGGCCGACGCAGACGGCTACTGCTGGGACTACAAGCACTTCATCCCGGCGCTCATCTGCGACCCGCAGCGCGGCGAGGGCGGCGAGTTGCAGTCGGCGCACGCGGAGGTCTCCGGCTACGTCAACGACACCGGCATCATTACGAACGCCGTCACCGGCCGGGACTTCTGCTGGGCGCGGCTCGACACCGTCGGCGGCGAGGTGGACGTGGTCTGCCCGCCCGACAGGCTGAGCGGCTACCTCGTCAAGGGCGGCATCGCCGCCTCGCGCTGCTACCTGTACGGGCGCGTGGTCGAAGACAGGTGTAACTGAACTCAGAGGAAGGGATGAGGAAAGTTTTCATACTGTCCATGCTGCTCGGACTGCCCGCCTCGGCGCGGGCTTACGGCGTCAAGGCGCACTGAAAATTCGGCGGGGCGCGCGCCCTGCCCGGCACCAAACAATCTTTTCCCCGACCGAAAGGAATCTCACCATGTCTACCGTTTTCCAATGCCCCGGCTGTAAGGAGTTCATCTCGAGGGACGCCACCTCCTGCCGCTTCTGCAACCGCCCGATTGACCCGCAGACGCGGCAGGCCGCGGCCGCGGCCGCGGAGGTCGAGAACCGCGAGTACCGCAAGAAGCAATCCCTCAGGACGATGCTTATCGGGCTGGCGATGGCGGCCGTCGGCATCGTCATCACGGTCGGGACGTACGCGTGGGCCGCCTCCTCGCCCCGCGGCGGCGGCTACGTCGTCACCTGGGGCCTGATCGTCTTCGGGGGCCTGAGGGTCGTCCAGGGCTTCATCGGCTGGGCGTCGGGGAAATAATTTCGCCCCGGCGGGGGCACTTTGCGTTGAAGGAGAGAGTTGACGATGGCAGACCTGAGCGTAGACTTCGCGGGCATCAAGTCGCCCAACCCCTTCTGGCTGGCGTCGGCGCCGCCGACGAACATGGGCTCGATGATCGAGCGCGCGTTCGACGCGGGCTGGGGCGGCGCAGTGTGGAAGACCCTGGGCGAGCCCATCCGCAACGTCTGCTCGCGCCTGGCCGCGGTCGATTACGGCCCGCAGCGCATGATGGGACTGAACAACATCGAGCTGATCACAGACCGCCCGCTCGAAGTCAACCTGCGCGAAATTAGAGAGGTCAAGCGCAAGTACCCGAAGCACGCCGTCATTGTCTCGCTCATGGTGGAGTCGAAGCGCGAGGCGTGGCACGAGATCGTCGAGCGCTCGGAGGACACCGGCTGCGACGGCTTCGAGCTGAACTTCGGCTGCCCGCACGGGATGAGCGAGCGCGGCATGGGCGCGGCGATGGGGCAGGTGCCCGACTACACCTGCATGGTGACGGAGTGGGTCAAGGAGGCGGCGACGATTCCCGTCATCGTCAAGCTCACACCCAACGTGACGAGCATCAACCCGCCCGGGCGCGCGGCCGTCCGCGGCGGCGCCGACGCCCTCTCGCTCATCAACACCATCAACTCGGTGATCGGCGTCAACCTCGACACGCTCGTCCCGCACCCGAACGTCTCGGGGCTGGCCGCGCACGGCGGCTACTGCGGCCCGGCGGTCAAGCCCATCGCGCTCAACATGGTCTCGGAGCTGGCGCGCGACCCGGAAGTTAACGTGCCCATCTCCGGCATCGGCGGCATCTCGACGTGGCGCGACGCGGCCGAATTCCTCGCGCTCGGGGCGACGACCGTCCAGGTCTGCACGGCCGTCATGCACTACGGCTACCGCATCGTCGAGGACATGATCGACGGCCTCTCGAACTACCTCGACGAGAAGGGCTTCCGGTCAGTCAACGAACTCATCGGCGCGAGCGCGCCGCGCGTCACCGACTGGGGCAACCTCGACCTCAACTACAAGACGGTCGCGCGCATCGACCACGCCAAGTGCATCCAGTGCAACCTCTGCCACGTCGCCTGCGAGGACGGCGCGCACCAGTGCATCCCG
>JAFAVK010000012.1 GCA_019242475.1 Acidobacteriota bacterium
GGCGACGCGGTTGGCCTTGTAGCCGACGTTCATCTCGTGGCGGAACGTCGGCACGCCCGACTCGAAGACGGCCGCGATGTAGTGCGGCTTCTCGTCCGCGAGGAGCTTGCGGAGCATGTTGGTGAAGACGAAGACGGCCTGCGTCACTTGCCCGCGGCTGTTCGTCAGCGGCTCGCTGCGGCCCCCCATCGGCGCGAAGAACGCGCGGAAGATGTGCGAGAACGAGTCGATGAGAAAGACCCGCTCGGTCGGCTCTTTCGGCTTCGATTTTTTCGGCGGCATGTGCCCCGATGATAAGGAATCACGGCGGCGGGTGACAAGCTTCGGGGCGTGCCGCCAACTTTAGGAGGAAGCACGCGCGCGTAACATCTGGCGGAAAGCCTTCAAAGCGACGGTCTGGCCTTTGACCTTGCTTAGCTCCAAGTATTGCGTCAGGTCTTCAGCCGTGAGGATCGGAAAGGCGAGGCTGTTCTGTATCACCTCATAGCTCTCGCCCGCGAGTTTGTAGAAACGCGTGGCATGTCCGTCATAGCGCCAGATTTCCGGCACGCCGAGCGCGGCGTAAATGGGGAACTTGTATAGCGAGCCGCTACTGAGATCGATTTCGACGACTACGTCCGGCGGCGGATCCGTGTCGAGGTTTATACGGCGCTTTCCAATGATCTGCGATGCACTTTGAATATAGAAGCACGTGTCCGGCTCAGCACCCTTCAACAGTTTTTTGCTCTTGAAGGTCGTGGTGCCTCTTGTCTCAAGGGCTATATCGGTCTCCAAAGAGATGAGACGAACCAGACTATAGATGAAATCCTTGTAATCCTCATGTTCGGCTAATGGCCCCACGATAACTAGCCTCCCGCAGTCGTAGCTCAGACGGTGGCCGGGAAAGTCCCCCATCTGAGACAGAAGTTGTTCGTACTCTTCCCAATCTATGTTGAAGAGTTCGAGTTTTGCGCCGGCGGGTAAGCGCTCGATGATGTCGAGATAGTCCGTAGTCTGTGTGCTCATAGTAAATTTAGCTCTGAGCCGATGCGGATTATTATCCTCCCGTCACTGAGCGCGGGCAAGAGTTTTGTGAGACGGGTGTGGCGCGGGTGCCACAGGGGGCGGCGGGGTTTGTCGCCCGCGCGCCACAGGGCGGGGTCGGGCCGGTCGAAAGTGTGTGGGTTTTCGCGTGCAACGCGGGGGCACGGTCGTTGCTCTTATATTTTGCGTTCCAACATAAAATGGGCGCCTTGTGCGCCCGGTAGTTGAAAGGTCTCAGACCTCGCTTTGATTAAACAGACGACCATCGCCGCGCCCGTCGAGACGAGCGGCCTCGGGCTCCACACGGCCGTGCCCGTGCATCTGCACCTGCGCCCCGCGCCGCCCGACACGGGCCACGTCTTCGTCCGCACAGACCTCGACGACTTCGAGATACCCGCCTCGGTCGAGTGCATCGCCCACTGCTCCTACGCCACGACGCTGATGCGGACGGGCGTCATGCTCTCCACGGTCGAGCACCTCCTGTCCGCGTTGAGGGGGTTGGGGGTTGATAACGCCTACGTCGAGGTCGATAACCTTGAGCTGCCGATCATGGACGGCTCTTCGGACGACTTCGCGGCGATGATTCTGCGCGCGGGGATCGTCGAGCAGCCGGCGGCGCGCAGGGCTTTGCGCGTGCGCCGGCGCGTCGAGGTCGAGCAGGGCTCGCGCCGCGTGTCGGTCGAGCCGCTCGAAGGGTGGGAGATCGAGTGCATGATCGACTTCGCGCACCCGCTCATCGGCGTGCAGCGGATGACGTTCGACGTGCTCGACCCCGAGGCGTTCCTGCGCGAGATTTCGCCGGCGCGCACCTTCGGCTTCACCGAGGAGATCGAGGCGCTCAGGCGCGCGAACCTCATCCGCGGCGGCTCGCTCGACAACGCCATCGTGCTCACGCCCGAAGGGATGCTCAACGAGACGCCGCTCCGGCGCCCGGACGAGTTCGTCCGCCACAAAATCCTCGACATCGTCGGCGACCTCGCGCTGCTCGGCATGCCGCTGCTCGGCCTCGTCCGCGCGGAGCGCAGCGGCCACCTCCTCCACGCCGCGCTCATGTCGAAGCTCCTGCGCGACGAGTCGGCCTGGGAGATTGTGGACATGCCCGTCACGGCCTGCTTCGCCGCCGTGAAGTAAAGAAGGCAAAAGGCAAAAGTGAGGACGAAGGGAATGCTCCCTGTCCTCACTTTTGCCTTTTGCCCTTTGCCTTTTGCCTTCTTATCCCTGGCTCTCTTCCGGCGCGACGTAGCGCACGGCCTCGATGTCTGCGAGCGCCGAGAGTTTTTCGACTGGCAGTCGGCCGACGACGAGGCCGGACGAAGGCGCGTCGAAGATCAGCTCGAAGCCCAAACGCTTCAGTTGCTCGAGCACGGCGGGCGACTTCTCCGAGAGGGAGATGCGCAGCTCGGCCTTGCCTGCGCGGACGAACGTCGCCTCGGCCTCGGACGGCGTCTCCCTCCCCTCGCGCAGCCTCTCGACGAGGGAGGCGACGGCCGGGTGCAGCTTCAAGAGGAACTGCTGCCACTTCTGCTCCCGGGGCGTGGGCGTCGCCGCGGGCGGCGGCGGGGGCGGAAGTGGCTCGTCGCTCGCCTCGACCTTCGGCGCACCGCCGGCTCCCGCTCCCCCACCTCCGACGCCGCCCGCCCCTCTTATCCTCCGACGTACCTTCGTGACAGGCGATATCACGGCGATCTCCGTCCGCGTTGCAATCGCTCCGGCATGATGGTTGGCAACGAGCGGGGCGGAGAACGTAGTTCCCCCTTCGTCGTCGTCCGACTGCGGGACTGTTCCCTCGGGCGTCTCGACGGGCACGTCGATGCGGCGCGGCTTGCCGCCGTCGGTGACGGTCGTCTCTTCGACGGCGACGAACGAGGTGAACTGCGTCAACAATCTGTATTCGAGCCCGAGCCCCGTGATCTCTTCGCGCAGGTCGTAGCGCGTCTCGCCCGCCTGCGTGCCCGCGTAGTCTTCACTCGTCAGGTCTTCCACACGCCTGCGCGCCCAGAGCGTGGCGAGCACGTCGTTGTCGGCCTTCGACTCGGGCAGCTCGACCGCGATCTCGCGCTCGAACGCCTGACCCGACATCGTCCCGCGCAGGCGAATCACTCCGCGCCCGCCGGCCGTGTAGCGCCCGGTCACGACGACGGGGCCGGAGCCGAAGAGGTCTGGGATACGCCGCGGGTACACGTCCGCCACCTGGAAGCCGCCCCAGTCGATTGAGATGTCCGTGAGCAGGGGGTTGCGCACGCGCTCGCGGAAGCGGCGCGCGGCCGCCGAGCCGTCTTCGTCGAGCGTGACGTACTCGACCTCGCCGCGCCCCTCCTCGGCCATCTTGTCGAGCAGGAAGCGGTTGACCGAGCTGCCGATGCCGAACGAGAAGACGCGCGCGTTCGGGTGCTTCCGCACCTCGGAGATGATCTCGAAGTCGTTGCCCACCTCGCCGTCGGTCATGAAGCAGACGACGCGGACGTGCCCCTGCGCGTCCGAGGGTTCGAGCGCGGCCTTGATGGCCTCCATCATCTCCGTGCCGCCGTCGCCCGCGCGCGACTGTAGGAAACGTTTCGCCTTCGAAAGATTCTCGGGCGTCGCGGGCACGGGCTCTTCGAACAGCACGTGCGTGTCGCCGGCGAAGGTGATGAGGTTGAAAGTGTCCTGCGGGTAGAGGTTGTCGAGCGCGAGCCTCATCGTCTCCTTCGCCTTCTCGATGGGAAACCCATCCATCGAGCCGGAGGTGTCGAGGACGAAGACCAGCTCCTTCGGCGTCACGTCCTCGACGGTCACGCGTTGCGGCGGCTGAAGAATGAGCGTGAAGTAGCCGCCGCGCGAGTCGCGGTGCGTGAGCACGGCGTCCTGAATCTGCTTACCGGCCACGTCGTAGCGCAGACGGAAGTCCTTGTTCGGGATGACCGCGAGGTCTTTCAAACGCACGCGCGCGCTCGTCGGCGACGGCCGCTCCACGTCAATTTCATGAGAAAGCGACTTCAACCCTTCGACGGGGACGCCCGCGTCGAGCGAGACCTCGACGGAGATGTCGTGGCCGACGCGCGTCCCCCGCGGCGGCGTGGTCAGTATGTTTAAGGGGACAGAGGCCGCGCGCCCGCCCCTTCGCGCCGAACGCGTTGAGCGAGCCCGGCGCCGAGCCTTGCGCCGCGTCCTGCGCGGAGACGTTCTGCGCGGACACGACGGCGCACAGGATTAACAGAAAGGAGGCGAGCGACGCCTTTGACGCTGCGCGCCGCGGCGCGAGTCTTTGAAGCATGACCTTCTCCTGACGGACGGATGGCTTTGCACCGGGCTCTTTAAGCCCGTCGCCGAAGACCGCGTGCGCGCGAGTCTCAATAGACACCGCGCGCGGCGGGGGGTTCCTGTCTGTCGTCGAAGAAGTGTGCGGGTCAGTTGGGCAGGACGATCTCGTAGACGATGCGGAGGCGCAGCTCGCGCCCCGTCACTTCGTGCTTCACGTCGGCGGCGCGCAGGCGCAGCTCGTCCGTGCGCGTGACGGGGACGCGCGCGCCGAGCTGTTCGGCGCGGAGGATTTCGACGGGGTTGACGCGCTCGTCGATGGCGTCCTGCACGAGCCCGGTCAGGCCGCCGCCGACGAGCGAGGTGGGGACGTTCTTCAATTTCAAATCGCGGACGGTCACGCGCGCCGCGAGCACCTGCCGCTCGCGGTCGAACTCGAGCTGGAAGGACGTGTCGGCCCAGCCCTCGAACTTCAGGCAGCCGACGAGCGGCGCGTCGTAAGAGCCGCGGAAGGCGACGGGCGCCGTGATGCGCCCGTCGGCGAAGCGGATGCCCGTCCGCACCCCGACGGCCTCGGGCAAAAGCTGCACGCGGCTCTCGCACTTCTTCCCCTCGCCGCCCTTCGAGAGGGAAAAGCTCGGCGGCTCCGGCCGCGAAGCCACTGCCACGAGCAGCGCGTTCAAGAACTCCTCGCTCAACACGACGACCACCTCGCCCGCCGGGGTCACACGCTCGGCACGCGCGAACGAGGGCGACGGGAACGTCAGCAAGACGCTCAGCAGTATGACGAATGTTTTCATCTTCAGAGTCCGCTGCGGACGATGTCGTGGAGGCGGAGGAGGCCGACGCAGCGGCCTTCCGCGTCTACGACGGGGAGGACGGCGATCTGCGAGGGGCGGTTCTCCATCAGTTGGAGGGCGGCGTGCGCGAGCAGGTCGGGGCCGACGACGACGGGCTCGCGCGTCATGAAGCCCTCGGCCGTCAGGCCCGCGAGGTCTTCGAGCCGCACGCGCTGCAACGTCCGCCGCACGTCGCCGTCCGTCACGATGCCGGCCAGGCGGCCGGCGCCGTCGAGCACGTTGACGGCCCCGAGCCCGCCGCGGCCGATGGCCTGCACCACTTCGAGCAGCGTCGCCCCGAGCCCGACCGTCGGGTTCTCTTCCCCGCCGTGCATCAGGTCGGAGACTTTGACCGTGAGCCGCTTGCCGAGGCGCCCGCCCGGGTGGTTGAGCGCGAAGTCCTCGGGCGTCAACTTCTTCACCGACATCAGCGCCATCGCCAGCGCGTCGCAGACGGCGAGCGCGACGGTCGTGCTGGTCGTCGGCGCGAGGTTGAGGGGGCAAGCCTCCTTGTCCACCGACGCGTCGAGCACCACGTCCGCGCGCCGCGCGAGCGCGCTCGCGGTGTTGCCGACGACGGCCAGCACCGGCGCGCGCCCGTGCAGGTAGGGCAGCAGCTCCAGCAGCTCGGCCGTCTCGCCGCTGTTGCTGACGAAGAGGCACACGTCGCCCTCCGTCACCAGACCCATGCCGCCGTGCAAGGCGTCCGAAGGGTGAAGGAAGACGGCCGTCGTGCCCGTGCTCGTCAAGGTGGCCGCGGCCTTCTGCGCGATGTGGCCGGACTTGCCGACGCCGACCGCGACGACCTTGCCGCGGCAGGCGGCGAGCAGTTCGACGGCGCGCTCGACCTCCGACGGGTCGAGGCGCGCGGCCGTGCCGGCGACGGCCGCGGCCTCCATGCGCAGTATCTCGACGACCTGTTCGTGGTGGGTTCTACTCATCGGCCCGAGGCGTCGAGGATACGACGAACGGGCGCGCGGCGACAACCGCCCCGCCCGGCGAAAAGTTAACATTCCGTTAACACGGCGTTCACATCCCTGAATGGACATCGCGGCGGCGTTGTTCTATATTGCGGCTCTCGCTCCAAAACAGTAACGCAGTCGGGCAGGGAGAAATCTGTTCATGGCACGTTTCAGCCTGATTCCGAGGGAGGAGCAGTATTTCGCCCTCTTCCGCCAGATGACCTCGCACATCTACGACGCGGCCAGCAAGCTCGCCGAGATGCTCGCCGGCAAGCCGGCCGACTTCCAGAAGCACCTCGAAAGCATCAAGGCCATCGAGCACCAGTGCGACGAGCTGACGCACTCGATCTCGAAGAAGCTCAACTCCTCCTTCATCACCCCCTTCGACCGCGAGGACATCTACATGCTCTCGGGCGCGCTCGACGACATCGTCGATCTCATCGACGACGCGGCGCGCGCCGTCGTCATGTACAACGTGCGGGAGACGACCGACTACGCGCGCCAGTTCGGCGACGTGATCCAGCGCATGGCCGTCCAGCTCCACGAGGTCGTCTCGACCCTTGAGCGCCCGGCCGGCATCACGCCCCGCCTCGTCGAAATCCACCGCCTGGAGAACGAGGGCGACGACCTCTACCACGAGGCCATCGGCGACCTCTTCCAGGGCACCCCCGACCCCATCCGCGTCATCCGCTGGAAAGACATCTACGACAAGCTCGAAACCGCAGTGGATCGTTGCGAGCAGACCGCCAACATCATCGAGACCGTCATCATCAAGCACGCGTGAAAGGCAAATGATGACTGATGACTGATGACTGATGACGGGCCTGCGTCTTTACATTCATCAGTCATCAGTCATCAGTCATCATTCACAACATGACTGCCACACTGACCTTCGTCGTCATCATCATCGTCATCGCGCTGATTTTTGACTACAGCAACGGGTTTCACGACGCGGCGAACTCCATCGCGACGGTGGTCTCGACGCGCGTGCTCTCGCCGGGCGTGGCGGTCGCGTGGGCGGCCTTCTTCAACTTCGTCGCCTTCGCTATCTACGGGACGCGCGTCGCCAAGGCCATCGGCGACGGCGTCAACATGACCCTCATCGCGCCCGACGACCGCCTCTACGTGCTGCTGGCGGCGCTCCTCGGGGCGGTGGCCTGGAACTTAATAACCTGGTACCTGGGGCTGCCGACCTCAAGCTCGCACGCGCTGCTCGGCGGCTACGCGGGGGCGGGAATCGCGGCGTACGGCGGGGTGGCGGGGCTTCTGAAGATGGAGGTGTGGACGAAGGTGCTCATCTTCATCGTGCTCTCACCGCTGATCGGGATGACGCTGGGGTTTATTCTGATGATCGCGGTCTACTGGATTTTCCGCAACTGGTCGCCGCACCGCGTTGACCGCCTGTTCCGCTCGGGGCAACTCCTCTCGGCGGCCGCCTTCTCGCTCGGCCACGGCGGCAACGACGCGCAGAAGACGATGGGCATCATCACGGCCGTGCTCGCGGCCGGCGGGCTGCTCGCCTACGGGCCGAACGGGTCGCTGCCCGCGATCCCTCTGTGGGTTGTGCTCTCGGCGCACGCGGCCATCGGGCTGGGGACGCTCTCGGGCGGCTGGCGCATCGTGCGCACGATGGGCACGCGCATCACGAAGCTCAAGCCGGTGGGCGGCTTCTGCGCCGAGACGGGCGCGGCCCTCACGCTCGCCTACGTGACGCTGACGGGCGTGCCCGTCTCGACGACGCACACCATCACGGGCGCCATCGTCGGCGTCGGCGCGACGCGGAGGCTCTCGGCCGTCAAGTGGGGCGTGGCCGGCCGCATCGTCTGGGCCTGGCTCCTCACGATCCCGCTCGCGGCCTTCATCTCCGCCATCTCTTTCCTCGTCTGCCGCTTCGTCGGCCGCCTCTTCTAGCTCAGAGCGACGACGCGAGCCGCTGCCAGATGCCGTCGAGCACGAAGAGCAGTTCGTAGCCACCCGCCCAGCCGAGCGAGAAGCCGACGAGCGCCGCGAGTCTCCCGGACTTCGACGGCGCGCGTTCGAGCGACACGGCCGCGGCGAAGCTCAAAACCAGCGCGAGCGGCGCCAGCAGGGTGAAGAAGAGCACGAGCCCCCACCCCAGCACCGACACCGGCCACCAGCCCGACGCCAACATCGGCGCGAAGGAGTAGCGGAAGAGCGACAACAGCCCCGCGTACCCGGCGGCGTACGCGAGCCCCGAACGCTCGCGCGGCACGCCCGTGAGCATCGCCTCAAGCGAATCGCGGAAGAACGTTCCGCCCCGCCGGTTGACGAACACGGCCCCGTCCTCCCGCGCCACGGACACGAACGCCCCGCACGCCCCGCACGCGCGGCTCTCTAAAACGACCTCTCGCATGGTGCCTCTTACACGCCGCGCCGCCGTCGAAGTTCCCGCCCGACGAACGGGGCACGGCCTTTGCCCCGCACACAACGCGCGGCGCATACGACGCACGCATCCCGTACAAAGAGACTTTCGAACGACAGGAGAGGAGCACGATGGCAGAACAGCGCGAGGGCGGCGAGAGCCTCCCGAAGAAGGAGTCCACGGGCGAGGGCTCGAACTCGGGCAACGCGGGCGAGGGCGAGCCGCGGACGGGTGAGAACTACGAGGGCGAAGGCACCACCGAGCCCAACGTCGCCGGCCAGGGCACCGGCCAGATCGGCGGCGCTTACGGAGACAGGGAGACGAGCAGGTAGGACGATGTCAGATGCTGGATGCCAGTGAAGGCAAGTGCCTTTTACTAACATCCAGCATCTGACATCTGACATCTTTTCTCTCACGGATTGCTGCCCGCGAGCTTCCCTTCCTCCCGGCCCTCCCAGAAGAAGGGCGGGCGCGGCTTCTGCTCGGGGTAGACCTCGTCCATGTTGTCCGCGGAGTAGAGGACGCCGTTCGCCATGACGTAGCGGATCGCTTCGGAGTTGCGGATGTCGTCCAGGGGGTTCTTGTCGAGGACGACGAGGTCTGCGAGCTTGCCCGGCTCAAGCGACCCGAGGTCGCCGTCCAGGCCGAGGTACTGTGCGCCGCTGAGCGTCGCGCACCGCAGGGCCTCCAGGGGCGTCAGGCCGCCCTGCTGAAGCATCCACAGCTCCCAGTGCGCGCCCAAGCCCTGCAACTGCCCGTGCGCGCCGAGCTGCGCCTTGCCGCCCGCGCGCACCACGTCCTTCACAGACTTCGCCAACTCGAAGTGGTAGAAGTCGTCCTCGGGCGCCTGCAAACGGCGGCGTGCGCGCGGGTCGATGTGCCCGCGCGGCGTGAAGCGCAGGAGCTTCTGGTTCTCGTAGACGTTCGTGTGCTGGTACCAGTAGTTCTCGCCCCACAGGCCGCCGTAGCCGACGATGAGGGTCGGCGTGTACTGCGTGTGACTCTTTGCAAACAGCGTCACCGCGTCCTTGTAAAGCGGCGCGATGGGGACGGCGTGCTCGATGCCGGTGTGGCCGTCGAGAATCTCCGACATGTTGTGCGCGTAGGTCGAGCCGCCCTCGGGCACGACCATCATGTTCAGGTCGCGCGCGGCCTTGATGATGCGCTGGCGGTTGTCCCGGCGGAGCTGGTTGTAGCTCTTGACGGAGAAGGCGCCGACCGCCTTCAGGCGTTCGAGGTGGGCGCGCGCGTCTTCGTAGGAGTTGATGACGGCCTTCTCGGGGTTCTCGGCGCCGTAGAGGACGAAGCCGGTCGAGAAGATGCGCGGGCCGACCATCGCGCCCGCCTTGACCATCTCGCTCTGCGCGAAGACGGTCTGCGTGGCGGCCGAGGGGTCGTGCGTCGTCGTCACGCCGTAGGCGAGCTGCGCCCAGTAGGGCCACTGCTTCTCGGGGATGATGT
>JAFAVK010000036.1 GCA_019242475.1 Acidobacteriota bacterium
CCGCACGCGCGAGACGACCTGCGTGACGAGCAGCGAGTGGCCGCCCAGCTCGAAGAAGTTGTCTTCGACGCCGACGCGCTCGACCCCGAGCAGCTCCGACCAGACGGCGCAGAGCAGCTCCTCGGCGGGCGTGCGCGGCGCGACGTAGCCGTCGGAGTCGCCGGGGCGCGAAGCCTCGGGAGCGGGCAGGGCTTTTCTGTCCACCTTGCCGTTGGGCGTCAAAGGCAGACGTTCGAGCACGACCCACGTGACGGGGATCATGTACTCGGGCAGACGTACTTTGAGGTGCGTGCGCAACTCGCCGGCCGGGGCCGTCGGCTGCCCTTCGTGGGTCGTGTAGTATGCGACGAGCCGCTTCTCGCCCCCGCCGTCTTCACGTGCGACGACGACCGCCTCTTTGATCGAAGGGTGCTGGCCGAGCGCGGCCTCGATCTCGCCCAGCTCGATGCGGAAGCCGCGAATCTTGACCTGCTGGTCGGCGCGACCCGACGGTACGACATCGCCGTCGGGCAGGTAGCGCCCGAGGTCGCCCGTGCGATAGAGGCGATCCGAGGCGGCGCCCGTGAAAGGGTTGACGAGGAAGCGCTCGCGCGTGAGCGCCTCGTCGCCGAGGTAGCCGAGGGCGAGGTGCGGACTGCGGAAGTAGATTTCGCCCAGCTCGCCGACGCCCGCCATCTGCCCCGCGGCGTTGAGGACGAGCAGTTGCACCTCCTTGATGCCACGGCCGAGCGGGACGACCTCCTTCTCGGCCGCCGCCAGGGTTTCGGTGGCGCCGAACGGCTCGCCCGAAGCGGGGACGACGTAATAACTGACGGCACGTTGCGTCTCGGTCGCGCCGTAGAGATTGACACAGGTGGCGAGCGGGGCTCGGCGGCGCAGACGCGCTACGTCGCGCCTGGTCAGCACGTCGCCGACGTAGAAGGCGTGGCGCAGCGTGGGGATGAGGCGCGGCGGGTCTTCGCCGGGCGCGGTCTCTGAGACGAGCTGCCCCATGGCCGGGGTGAGGTTGGCGACCGTGATGCGCTGGCGCTCCATCCACCCTGCGAGCAGTCCCGGCCCGGCGAAAGTCTCGTCGTCGGGCACGCAGACGCAGGCCCCGAGTTGGAGCGGGGTAAAGATGTCGCGGTGGAGGGGGTCGTGCGAGAGGCCGGAGAGCATGCTGAAATTCTCCGTCTCGTTGAGCCCGAAGGTGCGCTCGGCCCACGGCGCGAAGTGCGCGAGCGAGCCGTGCCGGCCCATGATCCCCTTCGGGCGGCCCGTCGAACCGGAGGTGAAGGAGATGTAGGCGAGGTCGTCAGGGCCGACCCAGACCGGCGGGTTGGTGGTCGGGTAGTCGGCCAGCAGGCCGCAGGCGGCGGCCGTCGCCGCCGAAGGGAGACGGATGCGGCAGGGCAGCGTGAGCGCCGAGGCGTACTCTTCGAGCGCGGGGTCGAGCGGCCCCGCGCCCTCGACGTGGATGAAGGCGCGCGGCCGCGCCATCTCCATGTAATCGATCAGCCGCGCGGGCGGGTAGGCCGGGTCGAGCGAGACGAAGGCGGCCCCGGCCTTGAGCGTGCCGAGCAGCGCCCAGACCAGCGGGGCGCTGCGGTGCGCGAAGACGGCGACCGTATCGCCCTGCTCGACGCCGCAGTCGATCAGGTAGTGTGCGAGCCGGTTGGCGTGTTTGTTCAACTCGCCGTAGCTCCACGCCTCATGCCTGTCAACGACGGCGTCCCGCTCGGGGTCGCGCGCCGCCCGCGCCGAGAACTGCGAGGTGACGGAGCCGCACCACTCGGGCTCGAAGTGCTCGGCCGGGTCGGGCAGCACGGAGGCCGCGCGCGGGGTGACGAGCGAGAAGCGGCCGACCTTCATCCCCGGGTCTGCGGCGACCTGTGCCAGCAGGTGCGTGTACTGCTCAAGCATCTCGGCGGCGCGCTCCGGGTCGAAGAGGTCGGCGTTGTGGACGAGATCGAGGTGGAAGCGGTTGAAACGCTCCTCGACGTAGAGCGTGAGGTCAAACTTCGCCTCGACCTCGGGCGGCAGGATGACCTCTGCGGCCAGACCGGGCAGGAGGATGCTCCGGTCGGGGAAGTTGAGCATGTTGAAGAAGACCTGAAAGAGCGGCGAGTGGCTGAGGCTGCGCTCGGGCTGTAGCTCTTCCAGCAGCTTCTCGAAGGGCACGTCCTGATTGGCGTAGCCGTCGAGCGACGACTGGCGGACGCGGCCGAGCAGCTCGCGGAAGGTGGGGTCGCCGCCGAGGCGCGTGCGCATGACGAGCGTGTTGACGAAGAAGCCGATGAGCCCCTCGGTCTCGGCGCGCGTGCGGCCGGCGACCGGCGTGCCGACCGAGATGTCTTCCTGCCCCGAGAGGCGTTGCAGGAGGAGCTGGAAGGCGGCGAGCAGCGTCATGTAGGGGGTCGCGCCCTCGCGCCGCGAGAGTTCTTTGAGGGCGGCCGTGAGACCTTCGTTGAGCACGGCCGAGCGGCGCTCGCCGCGGAAGGTCTGCGCGACGGGGCGCGCGCGGTCTGCCGGGAGCTGGAGCACGGCGGGCGCGTCGGCCAACTGCTCGCGCCAGTAGGCGAGCTGGCGTTCGAGCGGCTCGCCGGCCAGCCACTCGCGTTGCCAGTGAGAGAAGTCGGCGTACTGCACGGGCAGCTCCGCCAGCTCGGGCTCGCGCCCGGCGGCAAATGCCTCGTAGTGCGCCGTCAGCTCCTTGGCGAAGACCCAGACCGACCAGCCGTCGGAGACGATGTGGTGCATCGTGACGAGGAGGTAGTGCTCCTCCGCGCCGGCCTTGAGCAGCGTGGTGCGCAGCAGCGGCGCGCGCCGCAGGTCGAAGGGGCGCGCCGCCTCTTCGGCCGACAGGCGGCGGAACTCTGCCTCGCGCTCTTCCGCGGTCGCCGCCTCCAGCAAGACGAGCGGGAGCGGCAGCTTGACCTCGGGGTGAATCAGTTGCACGGGCGACTCGTCCACCACGTCGAAGGTGGTGCGCAGCGCCTCGTGGCGGCGGACGATCTCGTTGAGGCTCCGCTCCAACGCCTCGACATCGAGATGTCCAGTGAGGCGGACGGCGGCGGCGATGTTGTAGGCCGGGTTGCCGGGCTGCAACTGGTCGAGGAACCAGAGGCGCTGCTGCGCGAAAGAGACCGGGAACGCAAAGATGTCTTCGGGCGCTATCGTGTCAATCATTCTTCACTCTCTGCTCTTGGGGTGTGTGAGGCGGGCGGCGTGGGCGCGGCCCTCCTGCTAGACGGCAAGGGCCTCGCGCTGCGACTTGTCGAGCACGAAGCGTTGGCGCGAGACGCGCGTGATGGCCGGACTCTGCGGCACGTTCTCGCCCTCCCGCGCCTGCGAAATAGCCAGGGCCGCCTCCGCGACGGTGGGCGACTCGAAGAGTGAGCGCAGCGGCAGCTCGACCTCGAAGACCTGCCGCACGCGCGAGACGACCTGCGTGACGAGCAGCGAGTGGCCGCCCAGCTCGAAGAAGTTGTCTTCGACGCCGACGCGCTCGACCCCGAGCAGCTCCGACCAGACGGCGCAGAGC
>JAFAVK010000047.1 GCA_019242475.1 Acidobacteriota bacterium
CCGCACGCGCGAGACGACCTGCGTGACGAGCAGCGAGTGGCCGCCCAGCTCGAAGAAGTTGTCTTCGACGCCGACGCGCTCGACCCCGAGCAGCTCCGACCAGACGGCGCAGAGCAGCTCCTCGGCGGGCGTGCGCGGCGCGACGTAAGACTCGCCGCGCGCGGGACGTGAAGCTTCGGGCGCGGGCAAAGCTTTTCTGTCCACCTTCCCGTTGGGCGTCAGCGGCAGACGTTCAAGCACCACGAACAGCGAAGGGATCATGTGCTCAGGCAAGCTCTCCTTGAGGTATGAGCGCAACTCCGAGACGTTGGCGACCTGCTCGCCGCCGCCCGAGAGGTAGGCGACGAGGCGCACGTCACCCGCCCCCGCCTCCCGCGCCACCACCACCGCCTCGGCGACGGAAGGATGTCGCAGCAGCGCCGCCTCTATTTCACCCAGCTCGATGCGGAAGCCCCGCACCTTCACCTGATGGTCAAAGCGCCCTAAGAAATCGATCCGCCCGTCGGCCAGCCACCGCACCAGGTCGCCCGTCCGGTAGAGCCGCGCCCCCGCCACGCCGGAGAACGGGTCGGGGATGAACCGCTCGGCCGTCAAGGCGGGGCGGTTGAGGTAGCCGCGGGCGAGTCCGTCGCCGCCGAGCAGCAACTCGCCGGGGACGCCCACGGGGGCGGGGCGCAGCGCCGAGTCCACGACGTAGGCGCGCGTGTTCGCCAGCGGCCGCCCGATGGTCACCTCCTCGCCGGGCAGGACTTCGGTGAAGGTGGAGTAGGTGGTGTCCTCCGACGGGCCGTAGAGGTTGACGACCTTCCCCACCGTCCCTGTCTCATAGATGGATTCGACGAGCGAGCGCTTGAGCGCCTCGCCCGCGAGGTTCACCACCCGCACGCCCTCTGGGACGGCCCTTTGCCGCACCAGCTCGGTCATGGCCGAGGGCACGGTGTTGATAAGCGTCACCCGAGCCGCGGCCGGCAGCGTCGGGAGCGCCAGCGCGTTGTCGGCGAGGACGACCGAGCCGCCGACCGAGAGCGGGGCGAAGAGCTCGAAGACCGAGAGGTCGAAGCAGACCGAGGTCGAGGCGAGCACGCCGCAGAGTTCGTCGGCGGAGAAGCTCTCGGCGGCCCAATGGAGGAAGGTGGCGGCGCTGGAGTGCGTGATGGCGACGGCCTTGGGCCTGCCGGTCGAGCCGGAGGTGTAGATGAGGTAGGCCAGGTTCTGCGCACCCGCCGCGCAGACTGGATTCACGGCCGGGCCGCGCGAGACCTCCTCCTCGATCTCCTCCAGGCGGATGATGTCGGCGGCCGCGGCCGTAACGCCCTCGCTCAGCGCCCTGCTCGTGAGCAGGAGCGCGCCGGCGTCTTCGAGCATGAAGGCGAGGCGGTCTCGCGGGTAGGCCGGGTCGAGCGGGAGGTAAGCGGCGCCGGCCTTCAGGACGGCGAGCAGCGAGACGAGCAGGTCGGGCGTGCGTTCGAGCATGACGCCGACGCGCGACTCCGGCGTGAGGCCGAGGGCGAGCAGGTAGTGCGCGAGGCGGTTGGCGCGCTCGTTCAGCTCGCGGTAGGAGAGGCGCGCGTCACCATAGATGAGGGCGATGCGGTCGGGGGTGCGTGCGGCCTGCTCCTCGAAGAACTGGTGGAGGCACTTGCCCGTCGGGTAGTCGCGCCTCGTCGCATTCCACTGACGAAGTTGTTCGTGCTCGGCCTTCGCCAGCAGCGGCAGCTCGGCCACGCGGCAGTCGGGGTTCTCCGCGGCGGCGGCGAGCAGCGTCTCGAAGTTGGCGGCCATGCGCCTGACCGTCGCCGCGTCGAAGAGGTCTGTGTTGTACTCGAACTTCGCCGTCAGCCCTTCTTCGCCGTCCGTCAGGCTTAAGTTGAGATCGAACTTCGCCGTCCCCGTTTCGACCTCGCGCGCGTCAACCTCGAGGCCGTCGAGCGCGGGTGTCGCGGCAGGCGCGTTCTGTAAAGCAAACATCACCTGAAAGAGCGGCGAGTGGCTGAGGTTGCGTTCGGGGCGCAGCGCCTCGACCAGACGCTCGAAGGGGAGGTCTTGGTAGTTATAGGCGGCGAGCGCCGTCTCGCGTACCTGCGACAGCAGCCCGCGGAAGGTGGGGTCGCCGCCGAGGCGCGTGCGCATGACGAGCGTGTTGACGAAGAAGCCGATGAGTCCTTCAGTCTCGCCGCGCGTGCGGTTGGCGATGGGCGTGCCGACGAGGATGTCCTCCTGCCGCGTGTAGCGGTGGAGCAGAACCTTGAAAGCGGCCAGCGTCGCCATGAACAGCGTCACCCCCTCGCGGCGCGCGAGCGCCTTCAGCGAGTCGGCCAGCTCCTTGCGAATGAGGTGCGTCTCGAACGACCCGTTGTAGGTCTGCACGGCGGGGCGCGGGCGGTCGGCGGGGAGTTCGAGCACGGCGGGCGCGTCACGCAGTTGCTCCATCCAGTATTCGAGCTGCCGCTCCACCACCTCGCCGCGCAGCCACCCGCGCTGCCAGAGTGCGAAGTCCGCGTACTGGATCGGGAGTTCGTTCAGACAGGTCGCGGCCCCGCCCGCGTACGCGCGGTAGCAGTCCGCCAGCTCGCGCAGAAGCACCCCGACCGACCACGCGTCCGAGACGATGTGGTGCATCGTGACAAGCAGTTGATGCCGTTCGCCGCCCAACTGGAGAAGGGTGGCCCGCAGCAGCGGCCCGGCCGAGAGGTCGAACGGGGCGCGCGCCTCGGCCTGCGCCATCCGTGCGGCCTCGCCCTCAAGCTCCTGCTCGGGGAGGTGCGTCAGATCGACGACGGAGAGCGCGATCTCGGCCGCCTCGCGGATGAGCTGCGCGGGCTCGCCGTCCATCTCCGCGAAGGTGGTGCGCAACGTCTCGTGACGGCGGACGATCTCTTTGAGGCTCCGCTCCAGGGCGGCCACGTCGAGCCTGCCGGTGAGGCGGACGGCGGCCGGGATGTTGTAGGCGGCGCTCCCCGGCTCCAAACGGTCTAAGAACCAGAGGCGCTGCTGCGCGAACGAGAGCGGCACAGGCCCTTCTCTCTCGAACTTCACGAGCGGCGGCGGGGCGCTCAGCCCGTCGGCCGCCGCGGCCCCGACGCGCGCCGACAGCTCCGCGACGGTGGGCGACTCGAAGAGCGAGCGCAGCGGCAGCTCGACCTCGAAGACCTGCCGCACGCGCGAGACGACCTGCGTCACCAGCAGCGAGTGGCCGCCCAGCTCGAAGAAGTTGTCCTCGACGCCGACGCGCTCGACCCCGAGCAGCTCCGACCAGACGGCGCAGAGCAGCTCCTCGGCGGGCGTGCGCGGCGCGACGTAGCCGTCGGAGTCGCCGGGGCGCGAAGCCTCGGGAGCGGGCAAAGCTTTTCTGTCCACCTTGCCGTTGGGCGTCAAAGGCAGCCGTTCGAGCACGACCCACGTGACGGGGATCATGTACTCGGGCAACAGCTCCTTCAGGTACGCGCGCAGCTCCGTGACGGGCGGGACGTGGCCGCCGCCCGAGAGGTAGGCGACGAGGCGCACGTCACCCGCCCCCGCCTCCCGCGCCACCACCACCGCCTCGGCGACCGTCTCGTGCTTGAGCAGCGCCGCCTCTATCTCACCCAGCTCGATGCGGAAGCCCCGCACCTTCACCTGGTGATCCAGCCGCCCTAAGAAATCTATCCGCCCGTCGGCCAGCCACCGCACCAGGTCGCCCGTCCGGTAGAGCCGCGCCCCGACCTCCCCCGAGAACGAGTCGGGGATGAACCGCTCGGCCGTCAGCGCCGCGCGGTTGAGGTAGCCACGGGCGAGGCCCTCGCCGCCGAGCAGCAGCTCGCCGGGGACGCCCACGGGGGCGGGGCGCAGCGCTGAGTCCACGACGTAGGCGCGCGTGTTCGCCAGCGGCCGCCCGATGGTCACCTCCTCGCCGGGCAGGACTTCGGTGAAGGTGGAGTAGGTGGTGTCCTCCGACGGGCCGTAGAGGTTGACGACCCTGTGGACTGTGCTCACGTCATAGATGGACTCGACGAGCGAACGCTTGAGCGCCTCGCCCGCGAGGTTGACCACCCGCACGCCCTCGGGGACGGCCCGCTGCCGCACCAGCTCGGTCATGGCCGAGGGCACGGTGTTGATGAGCGTCACCGCGGAGGCGGCCGGCAGGGCGGGCAGGGCCAAAGCGTTGTCGGCGAGGATGACCGAGCCGCCGACCGCGAGCGGGGCGAACAGCTCGAAGACCGAGAGGTCGAAGCAGACCGAGGTCGAGGCCAAGACGCCCGCTAACTCGTCGGCGGTGAAGCTCTCGGCGGCCCAATGGAGGAAGGTGGCGGCGCTGGAGTGTGCGATGGCGACGGCCTTGGGCCTGCCGGTCGAGCCGGAGGTGTAGATGAGGTAGGCCAGGTTCTGCGCACCCGCCACGCAGGGCGGGTTCGTAGGCGGCAGAATCGCGGCCTGCGCGCGCCAGGCGTCGAGGTTGACGACCTGTGCGGCGTGCGCGGGCAGCAGGCCGAGCAGCGACTCCCCGGTGATGAGGGCCGCGGCGGCGGCGTCTTCGAGCATGAAGGCGAGGCGGTCTCGCGGATACGTGGGGTCGAGCGGGACGTAAGCTCCGCCGGCCTTCAGGACGGCGAGGAGTGAGACGAGCAGGTCGGGCGTGCGTTCGAGCATGACGCCGACGCGCGACTCCGGCGTGAGGCCGAGGGTGCGGAGATGGTGCGCGAGGCGGTTGGCGCGCTCGTTGAGTTCACGATAAGAAAGTCGCTCGTCGCCGTGGATGAGGGCGATGCGGTCGGGGGTGCGTGCGGCCTGCTCCTCGAAGAACTGGTGGAGGCACTTGCCCGTCGGGTAGTCGCGCCTCGTCGAGTTCCAGCCGCAGAGAACCTGTTCGCGCTCCGCGGCGGCGAGCAGCGGCAGTTCCGAGAGCTTGAGCGCCGGGGCCTGGGCGGCGGCGGCGAGCAGCGTCTCGAGGTTGGCGGCCATGCGCCTGACCGTCGCCGCGTCGAAGAGGTCTGTGTTGTACTGGAGCGAGCCGAAGAGGCTCCCCTCGGCCTCGGCCACGTTGAGCGTGAGGTCGAACTGCGAGACGCGCTGTTCGAGCGCGACTGATTCGAGTGAGAGCGCGCCGAGGTCGAGCCGCGCGCCGCCCTCGCCGAGCGCGAAGAGTGCCAGCCCTTCCTCCTCCCGCCGGCCCGCCTTCTGCAAGACGAACATCACCTGAAAGAGCGGCGGCCGGCTGTTGTCGCGTACCGGTTGCAGGCGCTCGACCAGCGTGGCGAAGGGGAAGTCCTGATGCGCGAAGGCGGCGAGCACGTCCTGACGCACACCGCTCAGGAACTCCTCGAAGCTCGCGCCGGCCGACGGGTTGGAGCGCAGCACGACGGGGTTGACGAAGTAGCCGACGAGGTCACTCCACTCGTTGCGCGCGCGCCCGGTCGTGGGCGAGCCGACGAGGATGTCCTCCTGCCCCGTGTAGCGATAAAGAAGCGTCTCGAAGGCCGCGAGCAGCACCATGTAGAGTGTCGCGCCGTGCGCGCGGCCAAGCTCTTTGAGCGCGCGCGTGAGTTCCGGCCCGACGCGGAGGGTCTGCGAAGCCCCGCAGAAAGTTTGCGCGGCGGGACGCTGCCCCTTGAACGGCAGATTGAGCGCGGGCAGCTCGCCCGAGAGCCGCTCACCCCAGTAAGACCAGAGGCGCTCGCCCTCGGCGCTCGCCATCAGCGCCTCCTGCCGGCGGACGTACTCGTCGAAGGTGGCGGCGGGCGCGTCGAGTGGCGCGGACGCACCCGACAGTTCCGCGCCGTAGAGCGCCGCCAGTTCACGCAGTAGCACGCCCACCGACCAGAAGTCGGCGACGATGTGGTGCATCACGAGCAGGAGGACGTGGCCTTCCGCCCCACGCCCGAAGACGTGGACGCGGAGCAGCGGCCCGGCCTCAAGGTCGAAAGGTCTGTGCGCCTCTTCGGAGAGGCGTGCCGACAGCTCCGCTTCGCACAGGGCGGAAGCGTCCCGCGCTTCGAAAGAGACTTCGGCCGCGGGACTCACGCGGCGGACGGGCTCGCCCATCTCCGAAGTGAAGGTCGTGCGCAGAGACTCGTGCCGGTCAACCAGCTTCTGGAAGGCGCGGCGGAGTGCCGCCACGTCGAGTCCGCCGGCGACGCGCACCGCACTTGAGATGTTGTAGGCGGGACTGTCCGGCGCGACCCCGTGCAGGAACCAGAGCCCCTTCTGCCCGCGCGAGAGTGCAGACGCGCCGGCCGTTCCCTCCGCGCCCGTGCCCTTGGGCGCGACGGCCGGCGCGTCCTCCGCGTCCTTCGGGCGCACGGAGATTTCCGCCGCAAGTTGTGCGACGCTCGTCTCGTTCAGGAAGCTGACCATCGGGAGGCTGACGGAGAGGCCGGTCTCGATGGCGTGCGCCAGCTCGACGGCGAGCAGCGAGTCGATGCTGTAGCGCGAGAGCGGGCAGTGCGGGTCGATGGTCTCGGCGGCGACGCCGAGCTTCGAGGCGAGCAGCGCGGCGAGCCAGGCGACGACGCCTTCGAACGTCGAGGGGCGCGCGGCGCCGGGGGCCGCACACGTGCCTGCGGCGGTCGCCGATGAAGGCTCTGCGGCCTGCCATCCGCCGACCGCGTCAAGGCTCTGAGCGAGGAAGGCCGCGCGGCAGGCGTGGCGCTGAATCTTCCCGCTCGAAGTCTTCGGGATGCTGCCCGTCTTGATGAGTGCGACGGCGTGCACCTGCACTTCGTGCTCCTCGGCGACCGCCTGGCGGACGCGCTCGGCGACCTCCGCGGCGTCGAAGGCGCGCCGGTGATCGACCTCCTGCACGACGACGAGCCGCTCGTCGCCGCCCTCGTCGATGGAGAAGGCCGCGCCGCAGCCGGGCCGCAGGGCGACGTGGCTGCGCTCGACCGTCAACTCGATGTCCTGCGGGTAGTGGTTCCGCCCGCGGATGATAATCAAGTCCTTGAGGCGGCCGGTGACGTAGAGTTCGCCGGCGCGGAGGAAGCCCAGATCGCCGGTGCGCAGGAACGGCCCCTCGCCCGAACCCTTCAGGCGCGCGCCGAAGGTCTTCTCGGTCTCTTCGGGGCGGTTCCAGTAGCCGCGCGCGACGCTCGGCCCCTGCACCCAGATTTCGCCGACCTCGTCGTCGCCGAGGCGCTCGAACGTCTCCGGGTCGGCGATCCGGACGCGCTGGTCGAGCAGCGCGCGGCCCGAGCCGACCAGCGGCCTCGCCCCCGGGGCACCCGCCTCCTCGACGACGACGCGGTTGCGTTCGAGTTCCGACGCGCGCACGTCGCAGGAGACGAACGTTTCATGCGGCGCGCCGCCCGAGACGATGAGCGTCGCCTCGGCCAGCCCGTAGCAGGGGTAGAAGACTTCGGGGCGGAAGCCGCACCCGGCGAAGGCGGCGGCGAACTCCTCCATCGTCTCGCGCCGGACGGGCTCGGCCCCGTTGAAGGCCGTCGTCCAGCTCGAAAGGTCGAGCGCGGCGCGCTCCTCCGGCGTCACCTTCCGCACGCAGAGGTTGTAAGCGAAGTTGGGGCCGCCGCTGGTGCGCGCGCGGTAGCGCGAGATGGCTTGCAGCCAGCGGGCGGGCCTCTGGAGGAAGGCGACCGGCGACATCAGCACGCAGCGCGAGCCGAGGTAGAGCGGCTGGAGCACGTTCCCGATGAGCCCCATGTCGTGGTAGAGCGGCAGCCAGCCGACGAAGGTCGAGTGCTCGTCGTGCCCGCAGCCCTCCCGAATCATCCGCTCGTTATGCAGGAGGTTGCCGTGCGTGACCATCACGCCCTTCGGCGCGGCCGTCGAGCCGGAGGTGTATTGCAGGAAGGCCAGGGTCTCGCCGTCCACCCGCGGCGCGCGCCACCCGTCGGCGACCTCGGGCGCGAGCGCGTCCGTCGCGACGAAGCACAGGCGCTTGAGCGCGGCGACCTGCTCCGGGACGGCCTCGATGCGCGCGAGGATGGCGGAGGTCGTGAGGACGAAACGCGCCTGCGCGTCCGCGATGATCGACTGAAGGCGCAGCAGGCTGCGGTTCTGGCGCGGCGGGTAGGTCGGGACGGCGACCGCCCCGGCGTAGAGGCAGCCGAAGAAGCCGACGATGAATTCGAGGCCCGGCTGGTAGAGCAGCAGGATGCGCTGCCCTTCGGCCCCTTCGGCCTGGAGCCGCGCCGCGACGCCGCGGACGCGCCGGTCTAACTCGCCGTAGGTGAGGCTCGCCTCCTCCTCCTCGCCGTCGAGGAGGAAGGTGTAGGCGAGGCGGTCGGGCGTGCGCGCGGCCCTCCCGCGGAGGAGTTCCACGAGGCTCGCCGGCTCGAAACCGGGGCCGTCGAAGTTGTCGGATAGAGTGACTGTCTGGCTGCTCATCGTCTTGACCGTGGCGGCGGTGCTGTCGGTGGGCTCCGTCTTAGAAGCTGTAGGTTTTGCTAACGAGCGTCGCGTCGCTGTAGGAGTAGGGGGACGAGATCATGTAGTCGGGTCGGGCCTTCATGGCGAGTCCCGGTATCTCGGGCAGCGCGTAGGAGCGGTCAACCACGCGCAGGTTGAGGGGCTCGGCGGCGGCGACGCGCAGGACGATCTCGACGCCCTCGGCCGGCAGCCCGAAGAAGTTCAGGCCGAAGCCCTTCTCCGGCCGGTCGCTCGGGGGCAGCGCCTTCATGTCCACCGGGCGGCCGTTGACCTCGGCGCCGAGCACGCGCGCGGACGCGCTCAGGAGCACGACGGGCGCCTGCCGCGGCGAGGTGACGCGCAGCCGGAGCGTGCGCACGTCGCCCTCACGCGCGTCGCTCGCGACCTCGACGGCCGGGGCCTGCAGCGTCGCGACCGGGGCCTCGCTGTTCAGAAACTCGCGCGCGCCGAAGGGGAAGAACTCGCTCAGCGTGCTGCGCCGCGAGCCGTTGATGAACTGCGCCGTCCACTCGTCCGCCTGCCCGTCGCCGGTGGCCCAGAAGGCGCGCGCGGCGTCGGCGTCGAGCCCGTAGAAGAGGGTGTTCTGCTTCGGCCCCGACGGCTCGCGGCGGGCCGCGGCCGAGACGACGCCGAAGAGCAGCACGGCGGCGCAGAGCGCGGCGGCCGGCAGCGGCCAGCGCCGGCCGGCCCCGACCGCGTCGAGCTGCGGGACGAGCAGCGCCGTCAGCAGCCCGACCAGCACCGCCGGGATGAAGGCGACGCTCAGCGGCAGAGCGACCGCGATGAGCAGGACGACGGGCACGAAGAGGATGAGCGCCGGGCCGGCGCAGAGCGAAAGCAGGAGGGCGGGGCGCACCGCCTGCCCCGCGCCTTCGGCGCGCCGGAGCGTCAGGGCGAGCGCCGCCGCGGCGAACAGCAGCGGCCAGGTGAAAAGGTAGCTCGCGCCCGGCATCCCGAGCGCCGTCAGGACGGCGAGCGCCGCCCACCAGATCAACGCCCCGGCCGCGATGTTCGCCACGCCCAGACGGCGGCGGCAGAGCAGGACGACGCCCGAGGCCGCGGCCAGAGCGACGGCCGCGAAGCCGGCCGTCAAAAGTCCCCAGTGGTAGCTGTAGCCGTCCGGCGTCCACGCGCCCCCGGCCACGGCCTGCGTCAGGGCGACGGCGGCGAAGGTGGCGACGGCCGCCAGCAGGACGGCGGCCAGCGACGCGAGCGCGCCGCCCACGACCTTGAGCGCACCGAGCGTGCCGCGGCGCAGCCCCCACACGAGCACGACGAGGAAGCCGAGCGCGGCGACGGCGGCGAGCGGCAGGGTGAGCGCACCCGGGTAGTGGACGAGCCCGAGCCCGAGCAGGTCGAAGTAGACGGAGTCGTGAGCCTTCGTCTGCGTGAGGTCGCCTCCGCCGAGTCGGCGGGCCAGCGAGAGCATGTTGCCCCCCTGCTGTTGCAGGCTGCCCTCATCCACGCTCTCGGCGGTGTCGAGGCCGGTGTGGTAGTGGGTCGGGCCGTCGATGTACGCGAAGTTGTAGCCGGCGTAGCCCGCCTTCTTAAAGACGGTCAGGTCGGTGTCGTTCGGCATCACGCGGTAGACCTCGTACATGAGCGAGCTGGCCGAGGGGCGCGAGACGCCGGCCAACTGGCCGACGAGCCAGCCGTTGCCCTCACTGGTCTCGAACATCATCGAGGGGCCGCGGTTGCCGCGCGCCTCCAGGTTGACGACGACGGCGACCTCCCGCGCCCACGGGTGCTGCTCGACGAAGGCGCGCGCGCCGAGCGAGCCGACCTCCTCGCCGTCGCTGAAGAGGAAGAGCACGTCGTTGCGCAGCGGCGGGCCGGCCTTGAGCGCGCGCAGCGTCTCCAGCATGGCCGCGACCCCCGCCCCGTCGTCGTTGGCCCCGCGGCTGGCCGGGGCCGAGTCGTAGTGCGCGACGAGCAGCACGGCCCGCCCGTGCTCCGTGCCCGCGAGCCGCGCCAGGACGTTGTGAACCGTGCCGGCGTAGACGGGCGCGTTGCGGCTGGTGCTGACGGCCGTCGTCTCCTGCACCTGCGGCTCGACGCCGAGGGCCGCCAACTCCGCGCGCAGGTACTGCTCGACGCGCGCGTGCTCGGCCGTGCCGACCGGATGCGGGGCCTGTGCCAACTCGCGCACGTGCTTCATGGCGCGGCCGGCGGAGAACTCGTCGGCGGGCGCGGCGGCCGGCACCGCGGCCGGCGGACGCCGGAAGTAGACGGCCGTGGCGGCGAAGAGGACGATGACTAAGAGAGAGACGGCGGCGGCGGCCGCGCCGCCCTGGCTCCGCGGGGGGGTGGCTTCGGTAGGTCTCATGGTTTTAAATTCCTCGGCGGACGAATGAAAAAAAGCGTGCCGCCGCGCTCTCGCCCGGCAGCCGCTTTCGGCCGCGAGTGAAGGTTGTCAGTGTCCGGTGTGGGTCGCTTGCGGAGGGGGGGGCGGCGCGCGGGCGTCGAAAGGCCCGCGCGCCGCGCGTCTGCCTGACGGTCAACTATCTGACGGTGATGGCCCCGACCTGAACGCGGACGAAGACGCGATGTGACTCGCGCTCGTCCTGACGGCTGACGAGCTTTTGGCCGACGACGTGCTCGCGGCCGTTGTCGCCCAGGAAGCGCGCCGACGAAGAGACATCGCCGACCTTGCTGCGGGCATCGACGGTGAACTGGCCGTTCTCGGGCAGCTTGAGCGACACCTCGCCGATGCGGTTTTTGACGGCGAGGTCGCCGCTCACGTCGTTGACCGCGACCACGCCCATGCTGTGGTCGATGTTCACGTTGCTGCGGCGCGGCACCTTGATGGTGTAGACCAGCTTGACCGCGCTCTTGCCGCCGAAGGGGCGCGTCAGGAGGTTGGACGAAGGCTGGAAGCCTGCGAGCGTGATGCTGGCCGCAGAGTCCTTCTTCACCGTGTAGCCGAACTTCGCCAGCGCCTTCTGCGCCTGCGCCTCGTTCTTCGGCGCGTACTTCTTATTCGTCGTCTTGTCGAGCGTGATCTCGACGAAGGGCTGATCCCAGCCCTCGACCGTGACCTCGCCCCAAGTCCCTTGCAGGTTGAGCGTGCCGCCCTCGGCGAACTCGATTCTGTCCTTCATGGTGACTGTGACCTTCTCCTTCTGCTTCTGCTTCGCCGCGGCCTGCTGCGCCCGCGCGGCCGACGCCGCCAGGCAGAGGCAGGCGGCGGCCAGCCAGACCGCGGAGAGCTTCTTCACGAAACGCCTCATTGCTTAACTCCTTGCTATTGGTGGCGGAGCGCGTTGAGCGGGTCGAGCCGCGTGGCGCGCCGCGCCGGTAGGAAACTCGCCAGCAGGGCCACCGCGATGAGCAGCGACGGGACGGCGATGAAGGTGAGGAGGTCGGTCGCCCCGACCCCGTAGAGGATGCTCGTCATCACCCGCGTCAGCGCGAAGGCGGCCAGCAGGCCGATGACGACGCCGATGGCCGCCATCCGCAGACCGCGCCCGACGACGAGGCGGAGCACGTCCGACTGCCGCGCGCCGAGCGCCATGCGGATGCCGATCTCCTGCGTCCGCTGCGTCACGAAGTAGGAGATGACGCCGTAGATGCCGACGGTCGAGAGCAGCAGGGCCAGTGCGGCCAGACCGCCGAGGAGCGTCATGGCGAGACGCCGCGCGGCCACCGAGTCGGAGAGGTGCTGCTCCATCGTCTTGATGCCGAAGACGGGTTGATCGGGGTCAACCTCGCGCGCCGCGCGCCGCACGGCCCCCGCCAGTGCCAGCGGGTCGCCCTCCGTCCGCACCGTCAGGATGACGAGCGGCCAGGGGTTCTGCTTGTAGGGCACGTACGCCTCGACCTCGGGCCTGGCGTCGAGCTGCCGGTGCTTGACATCGGCCACGACGCCGACCACCGACAGCCAGGGCCCCTCGGCGCCCCCGAAGCTGATGCGCTTGCCGACGGCGTCCTGCCCCGGCCAGTAGCGTTGGGCCAGAGTCTGGTTGACGACGACGACGCCGGGTGAGCCGTCACGATCCTGCTCGGTGAAGGCACGGCCGCGCATCAGCGAGACGCCCATCACGTCGAAATAGGAGGGGGCGATCACGCGGTAGTTGGCCTCCGGCTTCTGGCCGGGGAGCGGCTCGGGGCTGCCCTCGACCTGAAAGCCCATCGTCATCCCCGTCCCGCCGAGCGGGAGGTCGCTGACGGTGCTCACCGCCTTGACGCCGGGCAGGTGGCTGATGCGCTCGGTCAACTGTTCGTGGAAGGCCAGCATCTTGGGCCCTTCGTCGTACTTCGTCGGCGGCAGGTAGAGCCACGCCGTCAGGACGTTGTGCGCGTTAAAGCCGGGGTCAACCTGTTGCAGGCTGACGAAGCTGCGGATCATGAGGCCGGCCCCGATGAGCAGGACGAGCGAGAGGGCCACCTCGGAGACGACCAGCAGGCTGAGCGCGCGGTTGCCCGCCGTGCCCGCGCCCTGCGTCCTGCCGCCCTCCTTGAGCGTCTCGTTCAGATCGACCTGCGAAGCCTGAAGCGCGGGCGCGAGTCCGAAGAGGAATCCCGTCACGAGCGAGATGAGGAAGGTCACCCCGAGCACGCGGGCGTCGATCCCGATCGTCTCGATGCGCGGAATGTTCGACGGCGCGAGCGCGACGAGCAGGTTCGTCGCCGCGTAGGCGAGCGCGAGGCCGAGCGCCCCGCCGAGGAGCGCCATCAGCAGGCTCTCGGTGAGGAGTTGCCGCGCGAGCCGCGCCCGCCCGGCCCCGAGCGCGATGCGGACGGCCATCTCGCGACGGCGGGCCGCCGCGCGCGCGAGCAGGAGGTTCGCGACGTTGGCGCACGCGATCAAAAGCACGAACCCGACCGCGCCGAGCAGCACGAAGAAGATGAGGCTGATGTTGCCGAACAGCTCCTCCTTGAGCGGCACGACGCGCACGCGCCGCCCCTGATTCGTCTCGGGGTACTTCTGCTGGAGGCGCGCGCTGATGGTGTCAAGCTCGGCCTGCGCCTGCGTGACGGCGCGGTCGTCCTTGAGCCGGCCCATCACGTTGAGGAAGTGCGAGGCGCGGTCGGCCGCCATCTCGCCGTCGAGGGCGAGCGGCATCCACACGTCGATGCTGACGGGCAGTTGGAAGCCGCGCGTGGCGATGATGTCGAAATGAAAGTCCTTCGGCATCACGCCGACGACGGCGTAGCTCTTGCCGTTGAGCGTCAGCGACTGGCCGAGGACGCTGGGGTCGCCGCCGAAGCGGCGCTGCCAGAGGCTGTGGCTGATGATGAGCACGGGGTCGGCCCCGGACTTGCCCTCCTCGGGGGTGAAGGCGCGGCCGAGCGCCGGCCTGAGGCCGAGCATCGACATCATGTTGGGCGTCACGTCGGAGCCCATCGCCCACTCGGGCTCGCCGCCCTTGCTGGTCAGGTTCAGCGGCTCGTACATGAAGGCGGCCAGCTCCTTGAAGGAGCCGGCCTGTTCACGCCAGTCGTTGAAGTTGGCGGGCGAGGCCTCGTTCTTTTCGAGGTTGAGCTGCTGGTTGTTCTCCCAGAGCACGACGAGCTGGTCGGGCTTGTCGTAGGGGAGCGGGCGCAGCAACAGGGCGTTGACGGCGCTGAAGATGGCGCTGTTGGCGCCGATGCCGAGCGCGAGCGCCAGCACGGCGATGGCCGTCAGCCCGCGCGCCTTCCACAGCATCCGCACGCCGAAGCGTATGTCTTGCCAGAGCGTATCCATCAGGCCACCTCTACCATTTCTTCCGCGAGCTGCATGGGCGCGCCCTCTCCGTCAACCATGCGGCCGTCGGCGAGGAAGATGGTACGCCCGGCGTGGCGCGCGTAGCGCGGATCGTGGGTGACCATGCAGATGGTGGCCCCGCCCGCGTGCAGCTCGCCGAGGAGTTCCATCACTGCCTTACTGTTGGTCGAGTCGAGGTTACCGGTGGGCTCGTCGGCGAGCAGGATCGAGGGGTTGCCGGCCACCGCCCGGGCCACGGCCACGCGCTGCTGCTGACCGCCCGAGAGCTGCGAGGGGTAGTGCTTCATGCGGTGCGACATGCCCACCTTGAGCAGCGCCTCCTCCACCCGCTCCCTGCGCTCCTTGGCGCCCATGTCGCGGTAGG
>JAFAVK010000108.1 GCA_019242475.1 Acidobacteriota bacterium
TGACCCGGCGCGCGCCGGAAGGGGTGAAGTGAGATGAAGGTTAGGGCTTCGGTCAAGAAGATGTGCGACAACTGCAAGGTCATCCACCGCAAGGGCGTGGTGCGCGTGATCTGCACCAACCCCAAGCACAAGCAGCGCCAGGGGTAATCGAAGGATTTCAAATTTGAGATCTCAAATTTGAAATTATCTGAAACCGTTCTATTCGGAGATTGAACTGAAATGGCTCGTGTAGTCGGCGTTGACCTCCCCGTAAACAAGCGTATCGAGATCGGACTGACGTACATCTACGGCATCGGCCGCTCGCGCGCGACCTCCATTTTGCAGGAGGCGCAGGTGAGCCCCGACCTCCGCGTGCGCGACCTCGACGAGGCGCAGCTCGGGCGCATCCGCCAGGTCATCGAGACGCAGGGCGAGGTCGAGGGCGACCTCCGCAAGCGCGTCCAGATGGACATCAAGCGGCTGATGGACATCGGCTGCTACCGCGGCCTGCGCCACCGCCGTGGGCTGCCCGTCCGCGGCCAGCGCACCCACACCAACGCCCGCACCCGCAAGGGGCCGCGCCGCGCGACGGTCGCCAAGAAGAAGGCGCCCGGCAAGAAGTAGGAAAGCTGTTAGCCGTTAGCTGTTAGCCATTAGCTTTGGCGTTATAGCGGGCGGCACGATTTTCACGTTCGAGACGATTGGCTACGTTAGGTTTGGCTAACAGCTAATCGCTAAAAGCTAATAGCTGAGTCATGGCAAAAGCGACAACCGGCAAGAAGAAGACCTTCCGCAAGAAGGAGAAGAAGAACATCCCCGTGGGGATCGTGCACATCGCGGCGTCGTTCAACAACACGCTGATCTCGATCACGGACACGGAGGGGAACCTGGTCGCGCAGTCCAGCTCGGGCGCGCGCGGCTTCCGCGGTTCGCGCAAGGGCACGCCCTTCGCCGCGCAGCAGGCCGCCTACGAGGCCGCGAACAAGGCCAAAGAGGTCGGCATGCAGCAGGCCGAGGTGCACGTCAAGGGCCCGGGCGGCGGCCGCGAGTCGGCCATCCGCGCGATCAACTCGGCGGGCATCCGCGTCACCACGATCCGCGACACGACGCCCATCCCCCACAACGGCTGCCGCCCGCCGAAGCGGCGCAGAGTTTAGTTCGCAGCTGTTGGCTTTTAGCCAACCTGTTCTGGCTAAAAGCCAACAGCTAACAGCTAATTAACCTAAAGGACGAAGGGCCTGCGCGCCGTGTCGGCGCGCGGTCTGTAAACTTTTCCGTCTGACATTTAGACCGGAGGCGAAAATAGAGTGGCTAGGTATCGTAGTGCGGTGTGCCGTCTGTGCCGCCGCGAAGGCGCGAAGTTGTTTCTGAAGGGCGACCGCTGTTTCAAGCCGTCGTGCCCGATTGAGAAGCGCGGCACGCAGCCGCCGGGGCAGCACGGCAACTCGATGCGCCGCGGCAAGGCGCTGCAAGGATACGGGCTCCAGCTCCGCGAGAAGCAGAAGGTCAAGCGCATCTACTTCGTGCTCGAAGGGCAGTTCCGCAACTACTTCGAGCGCGCGGCGCGCATGAAGGGCATCACGGGCGAGAACCTGCTTTCGCTGCTGGAGCGCCGGCTCGACAACGCGGTCTACCGCGCGGGCTTCGCCACCTCGCGGCGCCAGGCGCGCCAACTCGTCAACCACGGGCACGTCGAGGTCAACGGGCGCAAGGTTGACATCCCCAGTTTCCAGGTCAAGGCCGGCGACACCGTCTCCATCAAGGAGGCGAGCCGCCACAACGCCCACGTCGAGGGCGCCTGGCAGACGGCCGGCGGGCGCGGCCGCCCGAACTGGATCGCGCCGGCCGACGGCGCCGAGATGAGCGCGCGCGTCGTGACGCTGCCCGTCCGCGACGACGTGGATCGCTCCATCAACGAGCAGCTCATCGTCGAGCTTTACAGCAAGTAACGCGAAGCGTCCCCGGCGGCGCGCGCACCGAGGCTTTTTAAAGAGAGGCCGCGGGCGCGTGTCGCCTACACGCATTTGGTTGCCACTTTTCATACGAAGGTTTTCGACTATGGCAATGGATCAACACAACCTCTGGACGGGTTTTCAGATGCCGCGCCGCCTCGCCGTCGAGGGCGAGACGCTGACCGAGCGCTACGGGCGCTTCTCCGCGCAGCCGTTCGAGCGCGGCTTCGGCACGACCATCGGTAACTCCCTGCGCCGCGCGCTGCTCTCTTCCATCGAGGGCGCGGCCATCACCGCCGTCAAGATCGAGGGCGTCGAG
>JAFAVK010000125.1 GCA_019242475.1 Acidobacteriota bacterium
CGAAGACCATCTCCTGCAACTCGCACTCGCCGCCGCGGTCGCAGACGGGGCAGTCGAGCGGGTGGTTCGCCAAAAGGAACTCGACCATCCCGCGCTGTGCCTTCTCGATCTCCTCAGACTGCGTCGTCACCACCATCCCGTCCGTGCAGGTGATGGTGCAGGAGGTCTGGAGCTTCGGCATCTTCTCGATGCGGACGAGGCACATCCGGCACGAAGCCTGGAGCGCGAGGTCTGCGTAGTAGCAGAAGGACGGGATCGAGTGCCCGTTCTCCCGGCACACGTCGATGAGCCGCGCGCCCTTCTCGACCTGCAACTCCTGGCCGTTGACTGTGACCTTTATCAATTCTGCTGGCATTTGCTTAAACCAAAGTCGCTCACCTGATGGTGACTTCGAGCGTGTAGGCGGCCGTCGCGTCGGTGCCGACGTGGATAATGTACTGACCCGTCTCGGGCAGGCTGCCGCTCCAGTCCTTGACGCCGTCCGCGCCCTCGATGATGTCGCCCGTCGGGGCGTAGATGGAGAAGCTTGTCTTGCTGCCGGCCGCGAGGTGAACCGTCATCGTCTGGCCGCCCGTCGCGCGCAGGTAGTACTCGTGCGCGGTGCAAAGCCGAACGGTGTCCTTGATGACGGCGGTCGTGCGGCCGCGCGCGAACCGAACCTGCTTCTGTACGTTCCGGTCTGTGCCGCGGCATTGAAACGCCGCCGTCGCCCCACCCGCGGGCACGGCGACCGCCGTGGCAAGACAGCCCATGAGGGCGATTATGCGAATGAGTCTTCTCATCTTCTCTTATCAGTTCAGGCGGTCGGCAGGCCGTCCTTGACGTGGCCGTTGCCGTTCAAGACCTTGCGGCGGAAGTCTTCGGGGAACTTCTTGATGGCCGACTGGATGGGCCACGACGCGGCGTCGCCGAGCGGGCAGAAGGATTTGCCCTCGATGTTGTCCACGATGTCGAGGAGGAGCTGCGCGTCGTCGGGCCGGCCCTCGCCGGACTCGATGCGCTTGAAGACTTTGACCAGCCAGTCGGTGCCCTCCCGGCAGGGCGTGCACCAGCCGCAGGACTCGTGCTTGTAGAACTCGGTCAGGTTCTTCGTGGACTCGAAGATGTCAACGGTCTCGTCCATCACGATGAAGCCGCCCGAGCCGACCGACGAGCCAGCCGCGACCAGCCCTTCGTAGTCCATCCGCACGTCCTTCCCCACGATGTCCGCCGCGGGCATGATGTAGACGCTCGAGCCGCCCGGGATGACCGCTTTCAATTGCTTGCCGCCGAGAATCCCCTGACAGTCTTCGAGGATGAACTTCTCCATGTCGTCGTAGCCCATCGGCAGCTCGTAGACGCCGGGCCGGTTGACGTGGCCCGAGACGCTCCACACCTTCGTCCCGCCGCTCTTCTCCGTCCCGAGCTTCTGGTAAGCCTCGCCGCCCATCTTGATGATGTCGGGCACGGCCGTCAGGGTCTCGACGTTGTTGACGACGGTCGGGCAGCCGTAGAGCCCGGCGACCGCCGGGAAGGGAGGTTTCATGCGCGGGTGGCCGCGCAAGCCTTCCAGAGAATTAAGGAGCGCCGTCTCCTCGCCGCAGATGTAGGCGCCCGCGCCGGTGTGCGTGTAGATTTCGCAGTTGAAGTCGGTGCCGAGAATCTTCTCGCCGAGCAGCCCGGCGGCGCGCGCCTCTGCAAGCGCCACGTCCATAATCTCGATGAGGTAGCGGTACTCGCCGCGCGTGTAGACGTAGTTGGTGCGCGCGCCGAGGGCGTAGGCGGCAATCAACATGCCCTCGATGAGCATGTGCGGGTCGCGCTCCATCAGGTAGCGGTCTTTGAAGGTGCCCGGCTCCGACTCGTCGGCGTTGCAGACGACGTACTTCGGCTTCGGCGAGTCTTTGGGCACGAAGCCCCACTTCATTCCCGTCGGGAAGCCCGCGCCGCCGCGCCCGCGCAGGGCCGACTTCTTGACCTCGCCGATCACGTCGTCGGGCGACATGCCGTTGAGGACTTTTTGCAGCGCCTCGTACCCGCCGTTCGCGCGGTACACTTCGAGCGACGCGGAGTTGTCCAAAAGCACCCGCCGCAGTTGTAAAGGCTCGCAGCCAATTGCACCGATAAACATAATCTTCTTCAGCGGACGCCGTTCGACAGCTCGCCGCCCTGGCACTTGTTAATAATCTCGTCAACCTTCTCGTCGGTCAGGTTCTCGTAGTAGTCGAAGCCGATCTGCATCATCGGCGCCGTGCCGCAGGAGCCGAGGCACTCGACTTCGGAGAGAGAGAACATGCCGTCCTCGGTCGTCTGGCCCGGCTTGATGCCGAGCCGCTCCGTGCACTTCGCCGTGACGCGCCCCGCGCCCATGATCTTGCACGAGAGCGTCTTGCAAACTTGCAGGTGATACTTACCGACCGGCTCGGTGTTGATCATCGAGTAGAAGGTCGCGACCTCCCAGATGTCGGTGATGCGCACGCCGAGGCGGTCGGCCAGGTAAGCCACGCCCGGCGGGTCGAGGTAGCCGCCGCGCTCGCGCTGCACGATGAACATCAGCGGCAGGATGGCCGAGCGCTTGACCGGGTACTTCGCCAAATGCCTGTCCATCTCCGCCTCGACCTCCGGGGAGAAGACCGCGATCTCCTGCGGCACCTTCGCCTCCTGCGGCAGCGGGTTGTTCGGTGTGAATTGACTGCTCATTTTTGATTTTTGATTTTTGATTTGCGTCCGGCGGCAATACAGGCTTTCCGTCTCAAAGCCAAATCGCAAATCAAAAATCTAAAATTACCTGTCTATTTCCCCGAGCACGATGTCTATCGAGCCGATGACGGCGACCACGTCGGCGACCATCTCGCCCCTGACCATGTCGGGCAGGGCCGAGAGGTTGATGAATGACGGGCCGCGGACGTGGACGCGCGCGGGCTTGGGGCCGCCGTCGGATTTGACGTAGACGCCCAGCTCGCCCTTCGAGCCCTCGATGGGCTGGTAGACCTCGCCCGCGGGGACGTTGAAGCCCTCGGCGACGATCAGGAAGTGGTGGAT
>JAFAVK010000138.1 GCA_019242475.1 Acidobacteriota bacterium
CTCGACCGAGACGTGCTCGCCGCCCGTGAACGTGTACTCGCTGTCGCACCAGACGCAGCGCATCGGGCAGCCCGTCAGGCGCACGAACGCGCACGGCCGGCCGGCGTGCGTCGATTCTCCCTGAACGGAGCGGAACATTTCGGTAACGCGGAGCATAAGAGCTAAGTGATGAATGATGAACGATGAGCGATGAATATGGCGACGCGCCGGCTCTTAATTCATCATTCATCGCTCATCATTCATCATTTGACTTATCGTGTCAAAAGGGCAAGTTTTGAGCGGGCGCGGGCGGGTTCGTGGTAGCATAGGCGCACCGGCCGGCGTGGCATCTTGGCTCCCGGACTCTCGGATGCCGACAGACCTCGAACAACTCGTGCGTGAAGGTGCGGAGCGACTGCTGGCGCGCGCCGGCGAGGTGCGCTCGCTCGACGTGGCCGCCGCCGCACCGCGCGTGCGCGCGACCGTCGAGAAGTACCTGCTGCGCCACAGCCCGCAGGCCGGCGCGGGCGAGGTCGAAAAGTTCATCGACGCGCTGCACGCGGACGAGCTGCTGCTCGTCGTCGCGTGCGAGCGCGGGGACGCCGCCGCGTGGGACGACCTCGTCGCACGGTACAGGCCGACGGTGCTCTCGGCCGCGCGCTCGGCGAGTCCGGGCGAGGCGGAAGCTGAAGAACTGGCCGGCTCCGTCTGGGCGGAGCTGTACGGCCTGCGCGAGCGCGCCGACGGAAAGCCCGCGGGCAAGCTCGCATACTACTCGGGCTGCGGGAGTCTGGGCGGCTGGCTGCGCGCGGTCGTGGGGCAGTTGGCCGTCGATAGACACAGGCGCACGTCGCGCCTGGTTCAGACCGAGGAGCCTTCGGAGTTCGACCGCGCCGCCGCGGACTCGCACGAGCAGGACGGCTGGCGGCCCGCCGCGCCGCTCGACCCCGAGAGCGCACTCGCGGAGTCGGACGCGGCGCGCGCCGTCGAGGAGGCGCTCGCGCGCGCGCTCCGGGGGCTCGACGCGGAAGACCGTCTGCTCGTGCGCCTCTACTACTTCGACGGTTTGAAGCTGAAGGAGGCGGGCGCCGTGCTCGGCGTCCACGAGGCGACGGCGAGCCGCAGGCTCACGCGCGTGCACGCGGAGGTCAGAAAGCGTGTCGAGGCTCTGCTCACGGGCGAACGGCGCTGGACGCGCGAAGAGGTCGCGCGCGCACTGGCCGACACGGCGTACGCGCAGACCGACGCAGACCTGCGTGCGATGCTCGCGCCCGGCCCGGCCGTCGAGAAGCGCGAAGAGTTGTACGAATGAACTTCGGGCGAGAAGAGGTAACGGCCTTGAGCGGCGCAAGTTTGCGGCGCACATGCGTTCAGACATCGGACGAGGCGCGAGGCTAGTTCTCGGCCGGCACGTTTGAGATGAAAGAAGGCTTCGACAGAGAGATCGACTCGCTGCTCCGGCGCCGCGCGCGCGGGACGGCGGAGTCGCGCTTGTGGGGCGACGGCGCGGGCGACGGCTCGCGCGGCGCGCACCTCGACGCGGACGAGCTGGGCGCCTTCGCCGAAGGCGCGCTGCCGGCCGCGGCACGCCTCGCCGCCGCCTCGCACCTCGCCGACTGCGAAAGCTGCCGTGGAATAGTTATTAGCCTCGTGCCCTCGGCGCGCGCGGACGCCGAAGTCAAAGATCAAGCAGTCCCTGCGACCGTCCCGGTCGAATCGGAGCGCACGCCCGCGTGGCGTGCGCTCCTTGCTTCGCTCTTCGCGCCGCGCGTGATGCGCTTCGCCGTGCCCGTGCTCGCGCTCTCACTCGTCGGGGTCGTCTCCTACGTCGCGCTGCGCTCGAACAGACGCGGCGCCACCGAGATGGCGAGGAATGTGAGTCGCCAGGACAGCGCTGCGCAGAGTGAACCGAGTGTCACCGCGGGCTCGGCGGCGAGCAGCGCGAACGCCAACCTGTCGGGCTTTGCCAACGCGAATACCAGCGCG
This sequence comes from Acidobacteriota bacterium, assembly GCA_019242475.1. GTDB lineage: Bacteria > Acidobacteriota > Blastocatellia > Pyrinomonadales > Pyrinomonadaceae > QHXN01. The sequence goes on from JAFAVK010000138.1 coordinate 1,966, forward strand.
ACGTCGAGTGAGGCGCCCGCGGCCGCCGTGCCGCCGAACGAACCGAGAGGGCACGGCGCGGCCGACGCGAAGAGTTCGGAGGCCGAGCCTGTCAAGGCGGAAGACCAGCCCTCGACGGCGGCTGCTCCGCCTCCGCCTCCTCCGGCCACTCCCGCCGCCGCGGCCGAAGGCCCGGCCGAGATGAGCAAGTCTGCGCCGAAGCCCGTCACGACGGAAGAGGGCGAGGTCGCGAGGAAGGACAGCGGAGAGAAGTCGGAGAGCAGGGACAAGTCGGCGCGCCAGTCCGAGCCCACGGATGATAACCTCGCCACGAATGACGCGGCGGCGCAGCGCGGCCGCGTCGCGCAGTCGCGCATGAACCAGGTGCAGATGCCCGACGGCGGCGCGCGCAACGAGAAGCGCGCGGCCGACAACAGCGCTTCGGGCAATTACGGCGGGGGAAATGCCGCCGCCTCGGCACCTGCGAAGGAGTCAGACCGCGAGCGCGCCGGCTCCCGTTCGGACGCCCTGGGCAGCGTGCGCACGGCGAGGCGGCCTGAGAAGAAGACCGACGAAGACGAGACCGTCCGCAGCGGCGACACGCGCGCGGCCGCCGGGCACCGCTTCCGCCGCGACGGCAACGCGTGGGTTGACGTTAACTACAAACCTTCCATGCCCTCGACCGGCGTGCGCCGCGGCACGGAGTCCTTCCGCGCCCTCGTCGCCGACGTGCCCGAGGTCGGCCGCGTCGCGGAGGCCATCGGCGGCGAAGTCACCGTCGTGGTCGGCGGCCGCGCCTACCGCATCCATTAGTGAATAGTTAACCGTAGATAGTAAATGGATGCGGGTAGCCCGAGGCTCAGCCGTTTGAGGTTGGGCCGCGCAAAGCGCGCCGGCTATTCACCATTTACCATTCACCATTTACTATTCGCCAACCATGATCTTCCGCAGCCCTTTCCCCGACGTAGAAATCCCGGAAGTCCCGCTGACAGAGTTCGTCTTCGGCGACGTAGGTGAGCACGCCGAGAGGCCGGCGCTCATCGACGGCGTGAGCGGGCGCGTGCTGACCTACGCGCAGTTGGCGTCCGCGGTGCGCGCGGCGGCGGCCGGGCTCGCGCGGCGCGGCTTCGAGAAGGGCGACGTGCTGGCGCTCTTCAGCCCGAACCTGCCCGAGTACGTCGTCGCCTTCCACGCGGTCGCGACGCTCGGCGGCGTCGTCACGCCGGCCAACCCGATGTACACGGCCGAGGAACTGGCGAAGCAGCTCTCGGACTCCGGCGCGAAGTGGCTCGTCACCGTCCCGCCTCTCCTCGAACGCGCGCGCGAGGCGTCGGAAGGGAAGGGGTTGAGAGAGTTTTTCGTCTTCGGCGAGGCTGAGGGGGCGACGCCTTTCGCCGCGCTGCTCGAAGGCGGCGCGGACGAGCTGCCGGAGGTCGAAATCAACACGGCGGAAGACCTCGTCGTGCTCCCCTATTCGAGCGGGACGACGGGCGTCTGCAAGGGCGTGATGCTGACGCACCGCAACCTCGTCGCCAACCTCGCGCAGATAAGAGGGACGGGGCACGACTGGCGCGACGAGACGCTCGTCTGCGTGCTGCCGCTCTTCCACATCTACGGCCTGTCGGTCATCATGAACCACGGGCTGCGCTGCGGCTCGACGCTCGTCACGCTGCCGCGCTTCGACTTCGAGCAGTTGCTGCGCGTGATGCAGGACTACCGCGTCTCGCTCGCGCACATCGTGCCGCCGATTGTGCTCGCGCTCTCGAAGAGTCCCCTGGTTGACGCCTACGACCTCTCCGCGCTGAGGACGGTCTTCTCGGGCGCGGCGCCGCTCGGCGCGGAGCAGTCGCGCGAGTGCTCCGAACGGCTCGGGTGCACGATTATCCAGGGCTACGGGATGACGGAGGCGAGCCCCGTCACGCACCTCACGACGTGGGAGCGGAACCGGCCGGGCTCGGTCGGCCTGTGCGTGCCGAACATGGAGTGCAAACTCGTCTCGGTCGAGACGGGCGTGGAGGTGGGGATGGGCGAGCGCGGCGAGATACACGTGCGCGGGCCGCAGGTGATGAAGGGCTACCTCGGGCGCCCCGAGGCGACCGCGCAGACCGTGGACGCCGACGGGTGGCTGCACACCGGCGACGTGGCCTACGCGGACGAGGAGGGCTTCTTCTACATCGTTGACCGCGCGAAGGAGCTGATCAAGTACAAGGCGTTTCAGGTCGCGCCGGCCGAGTTGGAGGCGCTGCTGCTGACTCACCGTTCGGTGGCCGACGCGGCCGTCATCCCGAGCCCCGACGAAGAGGCGGGCGAGGTGCCGAAGGCGTTCGTCGTCGTGAAGGAAGGGCACGGCCTGACCGAGGCGGAGGTGCTGAGCTTCGTCGCCGCGCACGTCGCGCCGTACAAGAAGGTGCGGCGCGTGGAGTTTGTCCCGCAGATACCGAAGTCGCCTTCGGGGAAGATTCTGCGACGGCTGTTGGTCGAGAGGGAGCGTGAGCGCGGGGCGCATGAACCCTTGGCTTGACGGTCGCGGGCAGGGCAGTTCGACACAGAGACACGGCTTGAAGCATTATTGTCTTCAAGCCGTGTCTCTGTGTCTCTGTGGTTAATTCCGGCTTACGCTACGCCCGACTCGCGAGTAAAATAACTCATCCCCCGCGCGGAAAATTTTCCGACCAGCGCCCGGCCGCGTGCGTCTTAAAGCCGTCGGGATTCATCAAAGTTGGAGGCCGGAAAGGCCCGGAAAACAGTCAATCTTGAGCGAAACCGGAGCAGTTATGAGATTCATCAGGTCGGCCCGCCGACGCACGGCGCGCGCCTTCGCGCTCGTCGCCACGCTGGCGCTCGTCTCGAACAACCTTCTTGTCGGCGTCGCGCAGAAGGCCGGCGCGCAGAAGTTGACCGAGGAGCAGCGCGTCGTGCACGTGCTCAACCGGCTCGCCTTCGGCGCGGCGCCGGGCGATGTCGAGCGCGTGCGCAAGATGGGCGTGGATGCTTACATCGAGCAGCAGCTCAACCCTTCGAAGATAGACGACTCGGCCCTTGAGGCGCGGCTACGCAACTTCCCGACGCTCGGACTGTCGAACGGCGAGCTGCTGGCGAAGTACCCGCAGCCCGGGCAGCTCCTGCGCCGGCTCGAACGCGCGGGCGAGCTGCCGCCCGAGCTGGCCGGGCTTGTCCGCCAACGTAACCAGGGGCAGCAGAATGGCACCGCGCAGCCGAACAGCCCCGCGCAGGTGAACGCCGACGGCCAGAACGCAGACGCCGAGAAGGCCATCGCCGAGGCGATGCGCCCGCCCGCGCCGGGGCAGGGGCCGGGCGCCGCGCAGGACGAGCAAGACCCGCAGAAGCGCGCCTACCGGCAGGCGCTCGCGAAGTACATGCGCGAGCAGGGGCTCGAAAGTCCGCAGCGCATCCTGTACGAGCTGGACGCCGCGCGCATCCTGCGCGCCGTCTACAGCGAGCGGCAGTTGCAGGAGGTGATGGTTGACTTCTGGACGAACCACTTCAACGTCTTCGCGCAGAAGGGGGCCGACCGCTGGTTCCTGACCTCTTACGACCGCGACGTGATCCGCCCGAACGCCCTCGGCAACTTCCGAGACCTTCTGGAAGCGACGGCGAAGAGCCCGGCGATGCTCTTCTACCTCGACAACTTCCAGAGCGTGAGCCCGAACGCGCAGGCGCAGCGCGGCATGCTCCGGCGGCGCCAGCAGATGGACGCGGACGGCGCGGGGCCGATGCGGCCCGGCGGCGTCTTCGGCGGCCGGCGCATGCGACAGGGCGAGGCGCGGCAAAGGCAGATGCAGCGCGAGCAGCAGCAACAGCAGCAGGGCGCAGGCCAGATGACGGCGCAGCAGCCGCCACGCCCGCCACAGCAGCAGCGCATGCGCCGCGGCATCAACGAGAACTACGCGCGCGAGCTGATGGAGCTGCACACGCTCGGCGTCGAGGGCGGCTACACGCAGAAGGACGTGCAGGAGGTGGCGCGCGCCTTCACGGGCTGGACGATCTTCCAGCCGCGCGGCGGCGGCATCTACGGCGACGACTCGGGCGACAGCCGCGCCGGCACCTTCTACTTCGCGCCGCGCATGCACGACGACGGCGAGAAGACCGTGCTCGGCGTCAAGATTCCCGCGGGCGGGGGCCAGGACGACGGGCGGAAGGTGCTGGACATCCTCGTCAACCACCCCTCGACCGCGAAGTTCATCGCGACGAAGCTCGTCCGCAAGTTCGTCTCCGACGAGCCCGACCCGGCGCTCGTCAGGCGCGTGGCCGACGCGTTCCACAACTCGCACGGCGACATCAAGACGACGCTGCGCGCCCTCTTCAACTCGCCCGAGTTCAACTCTTCGGAGGCGCGGCGCGCGAAGATCAAGACGCCGTTCGAGCTGACGGTGAGCGCGCTGCGGACGCTCGGCGCGGACGTGGAGGTGCGCCCCGCGCTCATCCAGTGGGTCGCGCGCATGGGCGAGCCGCTCTACGGCTATCAAGCGCCGACGGGCTACCCGGACGAGGCTTCGTACTGGGTCAACACGGGCGCGCTGCTGGAGCGCCTCAACTTCTCGCTCGCGCTCGTCTCGAACCGCATCCCCGGCGCGCGCGTTGACCTCACGCACTTCGTCGGCGACGAGGCCGTGAGCAGTCGGGCCGTTGACCAGAAGGCGGTCGTCGAACGCTTCCTCAACGTCGCGCTGCAAGGGGACATCTCGCCCAGGAGCCGCGAGGTCTTGATGAAGCAGCTGACGGCGCAGACGGACGCGCCCATCACGTCCGCGCCCGCCGACGAGGAGACGAAGGAGAAGAACGTGCGGGCCGCGCGCCGCGAGCGTCAGCAGGCCGGCGCCACGGTCGGCAACCCCGAGGTCGCGCGCATCGCCGCGCTCGTCATCGGCTCGCCGGAGTTTCAGAGGCAGTAGGTGAAGTCATGAATCAGAATCGCAGGTTCTTTTTGAAGAGCAGCGGGCTGGCGCTGGCGAGCGTCGGTCTGGTGGGCGCGGCGCCGTCGTTTCTGAGGCGCGTGGTCGAAGCGCAGGGCGTGTCGGCCGCGCCGAACGGGCGGCGCAAGACGCTCATCACGATCTTCCAGCGCGGGGCGGTGGACGGCTTGAACGTGGTCGTGCCGCACGGCGAGCGCAGCTACTACGATTTGAGACCGCAGATTGCAATTGCGCAGCCGGGCAAGGCGGGGGGTGACTCGGCCGTTGACCTCGACGGCTTCTTCGGGCTGCACCCGGCGCTGGCGCCGCTCAAGCCCCTGTGGGACGAGAAGCGCCTGGCCGTCGTGGACGCGGTCGGCTCGCCCGACAACACGCGCTCGCACTTCGACGCGCAGGACTACATGGAGTCGGCGACGCCCGGCGTCAAGTCCACGCAGGACGGCTGGCTCAACCGCTACATGCAGACGCGCCCCGACCCGAAGGCGACGCCGTTCCGCGCCATCTCGATGACGCAGAACCTGCCGCGCGCGTTGCAGGGGCGCGCCGGGGCCGTCGCCATGCGCAACCTCTCGGACTTCCAGATTCGCGCGGGCGCCTACACGGCCGGCGTGCAGGGCGGCTTCGAGGGCTTGTACGAGCAGGGCGTCAACGACGTGCTGCGCGGGACAGGCAAGGAGACGTTCGAGGCGGTCAACTTCCTGAAGCAGGTGAACCCGGCGCAGTACAAGCCTGAGAACGGCGCGCAGTACCCGAACGGCGAGTTCGGCAACGCCTTGAGGCAGATCGCGCAGCTCGTCAAGGCGGGCGTCGGTTTGGAAGTAGCCTTCACCGACGTGGGCGGCTGGGACACGCACCGCGGGCAGGGCGGCGCGCGCGGGCAGTTGGCGAACCTGCTCGGCCAGTTCGCGCAGGGGCTCTACGCGCTCGTCACCGACCTGGGGCCGGCGCGGATGCAGGACGTGGTGGTGCTGACGATGAGCGAGTTCGGGCGCACCGTCCGGCAGAACGGCACCGGCGGCACCGACCACGGCCACGCCAACGCGATGTTCGTCATCGGCGGCGCGGTGCGCGGCGGCAAGGTCTACGGCCAGTGGCCCGGGCTCAAGGACGAACAGCTCTACGAGGGGCGCGACCTCGCCCTGACGACCGACTTCCGCGACGTGTTCGGCGAGGTGGTGTCGAAGCACCTCGGCGCCGTTGATCTCAAGAAGGTCTTCCCCGGGTATACGCCGGAAGGTAAGGTGCGCGGGATGTTGGGGTGAAGCCGGGAGCGCGGGCATCCTGCCCGCCAAAGCGTGCGAAAGCACGCTTAGCCGTGAAGCGCCGTCACTCAAGCGTCGAGTGACGGCGCTTCTCTTATTCGCGCTGCGCGCTCATGGCGGGCAGGATGCCCGCGCTCCCGGGGATTCCGTCTACCAGGGATTCGCGGCGGCGACGGCCTCGGGCGCGAGCTGCTTGTTCTGCTCGTCGAGCCACGCCTTGAGCGGCGCGTAGTAGTCGATGATGGCGGTGGCGTCCATCCTGTCCTCGCCGGTCAACTCCTTCAAAGCCTCGGGCCACGGGCGGCTCCGCCCCATCTCCAGCATCTTCTTCAGGCGCGCGCCGACCTCCTTGTTGTTGTAGACCGAGCAGCGGTGGAGCGGCCCCTGGAAGTTCGCCTGCCGGCACATCGCGCGGTGGAACTGGAACTGGAGGATGGCCGCGAGGAAGTAGCGCGCGTACGGCGTGTTGGCCGCGACGTGGTACTTCGCGCCCGCGTCGAAGTCCTGCTCGCTGCGCGCGGCGGGCGGGGCGATGCCCTGGTACTTCGCGCGCAAGTCCCACCAGGCTTTATTGTAGTCGCCCGGCCCCACCTCGCCCGAGAAGACCTTCCAGCGCCACTGGTCAACCAGGTAGCCGAAGGGCAGGAAGGAGACTTTGGCGAGCGCGCTCTTCAGGAGGAGCCCGACGTCCGCGCTCTCGTCGGGCACGCGGTCGATGAAGCCGAGCTGCTTGAGATATTCGGGCGTGACCGAGAGCGCGATAGTGTCGCCGATGGCCTCGTGGAAGCCCTCGTTGGCGCTGTCCTGGAAGAGGTAGGGCTGCGGGGCGTAGGCCATCTGGTAGTAGTTATGCCCCAGCTCGTGGTGGACGGTCTGGAAGTCCACGTCGTTGATCTGGATGCACATCTTGAGGCGCACGTCCTTCTGCGCGTCGATGTCCCACGCGCTGGCGTGGCAGACGACCTCGTGGTCGGCCGGCTTCACGAAGAGCGAGCGCTCCCAAAAGGTCGGGGGCAGCGGCTCGAAGCCGAGCGAGGTGAAGAAGCCCTCGCCGTAGCGGACGAGCTGCTTGGGGTCTGTGTTGCGCCGCTTGAGAATCTCCGTCAGATCGTAGCCGGGGTCGGCGGCGGGCGGCGCGAGCACGTCGTAGATGTTCTCCCACTCCTGGCTCCACATGTTGCCGAGCAGATGCGCGGGGATGAGCCCGTTCTTCGGCACGACCGCGTCGCCGTACTTCTGGTTGAGCTTCGCGCGCGTGTAGATGTAGAGCGAGTTGTAGAGCGGCCTGACCTGCTGCCAGAGCCTCTCCATCTCGGCGGCGAACTCGTCGGGCGGCATGTCGAAGTTCGAGCGCCACATCGCGCCCACGTCCTTGAATCCCATCTCCTTCGCGCCCTTGTTCGAAAGCTCCACGAAGCGGGCGTAACGTTGTCGGTAGGGCGGCGAGACGGTGTGCCAGCCCGTCCAGATGCGCTTCAGCTCCTCGGGGTCGCGGCTCTTCGCAAGTATCGGCTCCATGTCGTCGAGCGTGAGGCACTTGCCCTGCTCGCCGTCGGGGCACCACTTGCCCTTGCCATAGTCGCCCTCCATCGAGGCGGCGATCTTCGTCAGCTCGTCGCGCTCGGCGGGGTCGGCGGGCGCGGGGAGCACGAGCGCGAGCTTGAGGAGCGCGAACTTGCGCGCGAGCGCCTCGGGCTTCTGCAACTGGTCGAAGCGGCGCGCCTTCTCGGCCAGCTCGGTGACGGCGGCGATGTAGTCCTTGTTGGCGTCGGCGTTCAGCGCCTCCGTGTCGTCGGTGATAAAGGTGCTCTGCACCCAACCCGCGCGCTGCGCCCGCAGCCCGAGGTCTTTCAAACGCGCCTCGGCGTCGGCCATGAACTTCTCGGCCTCGGCCTGCGTCGGCGCGGAGGCCGGCGCATCCCCGTTGGGCTGCGTCGCGCACGACAGGAGCAGCATGGAAAGCATCGGCAGGAGCACGAGCGCGGGCACGAGCAGGCGGCGAAACAGTCTCATCGCAGACCTCCGGCGGAGCATAGTTGGAAGACTTTCGACAGCGGGGAGATTCAGTTTAAGTTGCTTGGCTCCGGCGATTGTAGCGCAAGCGCGCGCCGTCTGTCGCCGCTTTTTATCGAAGAAATTGGAGCGCGAGCCGGGCGCGTGCTAATATCGCGGCAACGATTCCCCCGCAACAGTATTTCATCCGAAGACGTGGACGCGCGGTGTGCGCCCTGCGTCTCAGTTCGCGTTGCTTGACAGACATTTTTGAGCCAAGGGGGAGAGAAGAGAATGGCAGAGAGTGGTGCAGCCGAGAGCAATACTTTGGAGCAGATCATCGACAGGTTGGCGGCGTTCGAGCCCGTGGGGCTCCCCGTCCTGAGCCTCTACCTGAACGCGCAGGCCAACGAGCACGGCCGGCAGGACTTCGAGCGCTTCCTGCGCAAAGAGTTCTCGGAGCGCGCGCGCACCTTCAAGGCGCACACGCCCGAGCGCGAGAGCTTCGAGCGCGACGTGGAGCGCGTCAACGAGTACCTGCGCGACGAGCTGCGCCCCGAGACGAACGGCGTCGCCGTCTTCGCCTGCGCCGGGGCGGACGGTTTCTTCCAGGCGGTGCAGGCCGTCGCGCCGATTGAGAACCACCGGCTCTACATCTACAACCAGCCGCACCTCTACCCGCTCGCGCGCCTGATGGATCAGTACCCGCGCTACGCCGTGCTCGTCGCCGACACAAACCGCGCGCGCCTCTTCGTCTTCGGCCGCGGCAAGGCGCTCTCTTCCGACGAGATTAAGAACGTCAAGACGAAGGGCACGAAGGTCGGCGGCTGGTCGCAGATGCGCTACCAGCGCCACCTCGAACAGTACCACCAACAGCACGCCAGGGAGGTCGCCGACCAGCTCGAACAGATCGTGCGCGAGGACGGCATCGAGCACATCATCCTCGCCGGCGACGAGGTCATCATCCCCAAGCTCAGGGAGCAGTTCCCGAAGGCGGTCGCCGACAAGATTGTTGACGTGCTCAGCCTCGACATCAACGCGCCCGAGCACGAGATTCTCGCGGAGTCCCTGGCGGCCATGCGCGAGCACGACGTGGTGAGCGACCAGGACAAGGTCGAGGAGCTGCTCAACCAGTACCGCGCGGGCGGCCTCGCCGTCGTCGGCTCGACCGACACGTTAGAGGCGCTCGCGATGGGGCAGGTGGAAGAACTCGTCATCGCCGCGCAGCAGCAGCACGTCGAGGGCGACCGCGAGGACGTGGCGATTCTTTCGGACGCCGAAGTCGTCGAGCCGGTCGTCGGCGGGCAGGACGGCGCCGTCGCCAACATCGAGCCCGACTCGGTCATCGTCGCCGCCGACCTCGTCGCGCGCGCGCGCCAGACCGGCGCACGCATCACCTTCATCGAAGACCCGGCGCTGCTCGAAGAGGTCGGCGGCTGCGGCGGCCTCCTCCGCTACCGCATCCAGCCACAGACGACCGACAGCGCCCCGCAACCTCAACCCTCCTGAGCGCGTACTGTGTCAGAGGGAAGTAACGTGGATGGACAGGATTGACAGGGTAAAGCAATTTCAGATTTGAAATCTCAAAGCCTTATCCCGTCAATCCTGTCCATCCACGTTACTTCATTCTTCCGCGAGGGGGACGCATGTTCTGTCCGCGTTGCGGCCAGCAGGCCGCCGAAGAGGTTCGTTTCTGCTCGCGCTGCGGGCTGCCGCTCGACGCGGCGGCCGGGCTCGTCGCGGCCGGCGACGGCAGCGCGCAGCCGGAGTCGGCGCGGGCGAACGTCGGCCTCACGCCGCGCCAGCGCGGGATGCGCAAAGGTCTGATGATTACCGCGGGCGGCGTCTTCTTCTTCGTCATCGTCGCCATCCTCTCGACGATTAAAGACGACTTCCTCCCCGTCCTCCTCTTCGCCGGGCTCATCATCACCGTCGGCGTGATGCGCATGCTCTACGGCTTTCTGCTCGAAGAGCACGCGCCCGCCGGGAAGACTTCGAAGCAGCCCGCCGAACTCCCGCGCGAAAGGGAACGCGCCGCGGAACTGCCGCCCGCGCGCGCCGTCCCCGCCAACGTCTACGCCAAACCCGGCGCGCAGACCAGTGACATGGCCGCCCCGCCCAGCGTCACCGAGAGCACCACGCGCCTCCTCGACGAAGACGAGGCCGGCCGCAGGACGTAGCCGCCGCCCGCCGGTTCTTTAAACTCTGCGGAGAAGATAGTCGGTGCAAACGAAGTTATGACAAACTCCCGCACAACTTCGTCGTTGGAGGTCAAGGTCTTCGCGGCGCCGCCGGAACAGGAGCCCGTCTTAGCCAACCTGTTCGAACTGTACTCGCACGACTTCAGCGAGTTCGTCGAGCTGACGCTCGGCCCCGACGGCCGTTTCGGCTACGAACATCTTCACACCTACTGGGAAGAGCCGGGGCGCCACCCCTTCATCATCAAGGCCGGCGAATGTCTGGCCGGCTTCGCCTTCGTGCACAGGGGCTCCGAGCTTTCCGGCGGCGCGGACGTTTGGGACATGGCGGAGTTCTTCGTCGTCCGCGGCCTGCGCAGGCAAGGGGTCGGGACGGCGGCGGCGCGCGAGGTTTGGAGAAAGTTCCCGGGCAGTTGGGAGGTGCGCGTGCTGGATCGGAACCGGAAGGCGAAGGAGTTCTGGCGGCGCGCCGTCGAAGAGTTCCTCGGCGAAACAATCGAGCCGGTTCAACTCGACAAAGGCGGGCAGGTCTGGCACGTCTTCGCGTTTGAATCTTCTCCGGCACCCGCCTGAGTTTCAGGCCGAAGAAAGTAACCTTGTGGGGATGCTTATGAGAGCAGTTGTCTGCACGAGGTACGGGCCGCCGGAGGTTCTTCAACTCGAAGAGGTGGAAAAACCCGCGCCGAAAAATAATGAAGTCCTCATCAAAATCCACGCCTCGTCGGTAACGGCGAGCGACTGCCTCATGCGCCGCTCCGACTTGCCCGTCATTATGTCGCTCGCGCGTGGGCTGGCGGCGGGTTTTAAAAAACCGAGAAGACCCGTCTGGGGGGCAGTCGTGGCCGGAGACGTTGAAGCCCTCGGCAAAGGCGTAAAGCATTTGAGGGAAGGCGAACAGGTTTACGGCATGACCGGGCTGCGGCTCGGCGCATACGCCGAGTATGCGTGTATGCGGGAGGCGGCGACGTTGACCGGCTGCCTGGCACTCAAACCGGCCACGATGAGCTACGAGGAGGCCGCCGCAGTCCCTTACGGCGCACTGATAGGGTCGCACTTTATAGACAAAGGGAATATCCGAAGCGGACAGAAAGTTCTGGTCTACGGAGCGTCCGGGGCCATCGGGACGACCGCGTTGCAGCTCGCAAAGTATTTGGGCGCGGAGGTCACGGCCGTTTGCAGCACGACGAATCTGGCGTTAGTGAAATCCCTGGGCGCCGACAAAGTGATTGATTACACCAGGGAGGATTCTGTTAGCGGTGGAGAGCTTTATGACTTTATTTTCGACGCCGTGGGAAGAAGGAAAAGCTCGAAGTTAAAACTACAGTGTCGGAGCGCACTAAAGCAGGGGGGGAAGTACGTCTCGGTGGACGGCGGCATGCCGAGGCCGCGCGCCGAATGTCTTGTCCGGCTGAAACAGATAATCGAAGAGGGCCACTTCAGAGCGGTCATAGACAGGTGCTATCCGCTGGAACAGATCGTCGAGGCCCACAGGTATGTGGATCAAGGGCACAAAAAAGGGAACGTAGTAATAACCGTGGGGCATAGCAGCAAAACCTAAGCCGGGATGAGTAAGCGCCTGACCCCGACCATTTTGCGTTTCGACTCGCTGCCTTCGACGAACACAGAGGCGGCGCGGCAGGCCGCGCTCGGCGCGCCGGAGGGTCTGTGCATTCTGGCGCGCGAGCAGACCGCGGGGCGGGGCCGGCGCGAACGCGGTTGGGTTTCGCCGAAAGACGCCGGGCTTTATCTGAGCGTCGTGCTGCGGCCGTCGTTCGACGCGCGCTCCTGGCCGCTCATCACGCTCGCCGCCGCGCTGGCCGTGCGCGACGCGCTCGGCGAAACGTGCGGGCTTGAGGCCGACATCAAGTGGCCGAACGACCTGCTCGCGGGCGGGCGAAAACTCTGCGGCATCCTCGCCGAGACCGCCGACAGCGCGCGCGGCCGCGCCGTCGTCCTCGGCGTCGGCGTCAACCTCCTGCGCGGCTCGTTCCCCCCGGAGATAAACGACGCCGCCACCTCCGTCGAAGAGCAGACCGGCCGCGCCCCCGACGCCGAGCAACTTCTCGAAGCACTCACCCGCGCGCTCGCAAGCTTCTACGAAACTCTCCACGAACCGGACGGCCCCGCGCGCATCCTGCGCGAATGGGAGTCGCACTCCTCCTACGCGCACGGCCGCCGCGTCCGCGTCGCGCTCGCCGAAGAGACCTTCGAAGGCACCACGCGCGGCCTCGAACCCGACGGCGCCCTCCTCGTGGAAACGGACGAAGGGACAACGCGCACCGTCAGGGCGGGGGACGTGACGAGCGTCAGGGAACAGAACCGCGGCCGTGATTTGGCAGCTATCCGGCAGGAATAAAAACAAATACGCCCGAATGGGCGTATTTACCGGCGGCTTGTAGTATGTCTAATATGTGTTGGGCGGCTTCGCTTCTGAATAGATTGCTTGGCAGCTCAACTTCAGAAATTTAATAATTGGATAAGTCGTATGTCAGGAAAAGAATGGACTCGAACAGACAAAATCGGCTTGATTAGTTTAACGATTGCTTTTGTTGCTTTGATATCGGCGATTCTATTACCCGAACTTCGTCGGTTTATTGGACTTGAAAAATCAGCCCCTTCTGAAGTATTTCCTGTTAAGCAATCATCACCTACTTTGCCTAGTCCAATAGCTACACCTTATAAAACAGACTCGAAAGTCGAAGATGCTTCTAAGAATGAACGTGAAACAAATAAGACTGTCCAAACCGCAGAATATGAGGATTTTTTCCGTTTGGAGGCTATAGAGTGGCAATCGAAAATGAAACTGCTTACAAAAGTGGCTATGCCTTTTTCCGGCTATATTGATGACAAAACAATTGATAAACCTGATCCACTCTATCCAGATGGAGTAACTAAGACTCGTAGCCTTAATCAGATTTATGTTGATGTTGTTGTTGATGAGGATGGCAATGTTATTTTAACACAAGCGAATATAGGCGCGTATTCGCCATCTGATTATCCCTTTATTAAAGCTGCTATTGAGGCAGCGCGTAAAGCTAAGTTCCGCAAGCCAGCGCCTGTTGGAGAACAGTCAAAAATGTATGGCACTTTGCGTTATGCCCCTCCGAAGTAATGGAGTAAAGCAAACCGAGACGTACATTGAATGCTCACGTCAGATGCGCCGCCCAACAACGGCATGCACCCGACCGCCGACACGCTGCATTTCAAATTCCTTCAGAGATGCGGGGCGGCGGGTGATGTCGGGCGTTAGATGCCTTCCTCCTTCACCCAATCCATCGTATATTCGGAGTGATGAGCCTATCGTTCGAGTGGGATGAGGGGAAAGCTTCGGGGAATCTCGCGAAGCACGGGGTCTCTTTCTCGGAAGCGTCAACCGTGTTCGCCGACCCACTGTCGAGGACGATCCCCGATCCTTTACACTCGCGTGATGAAGGGCGGTTCATCATCGTCGGCGAGTCGTCGGCGGGGCGCACCTTAGTAGTGGTGCATACCCACCGCGGAGAATCCGTCAGAATCATCAGCGCGCGGAAGGCGATGCCACGCGAGAGGAAAGATTATGAGCGAGGAACAGAATAAAGAAGAGGCCGAGATGTTAGACGAGTATGACTTCAGCCAGGGCGTGATCGGGAAGTACGCGAAGCAGTATGCCGAGGGGACGAACGTTGTGCTCCTCGACCCGGACGTGGCGAAGGTATTCCCGGACTCCGAGGCGGTCAATCAGGCCCTGCGCGCGATAGCTGAAATCATCCAGCAGCGGTCGCGTTAATCCGGCGGGAATAAAAACGGATGCGCCCGCAAGGGGCGTCTTTACCGGCGGCTCGTGGTACGCCTACTTAACGTGAGGCCCGCTTAACTTCAGTGGGGAATGCGATGCCATGTGAGCACAGAATAGCCGCCGGCGGGCTTGTTATCGAAGACGGGAAGATACTACTGGTGAGGTATCGAGGCGAGGAGGGCACCTATCTCGTCGCCCCCGGAGGCGCCATCGAGGATGGGGAGTCACTCTCGTCCGCCGCGGAGAGAGAGGTGGAAGAGGAGACGGGCGTTAAATGTGAGGCCAGGGCGGCCGTGATGATCGAGAACTTACGCGCCACCAGATATCAAATGGTGAAGGTCTGGTATCTGTGTAAGTATGTCGGCGGGGCCGCGTCCCGCACCGCTGGCGCCGTCGAAGAGGGAATCATCGAAGTCGGCTGGTACGCCGACGCCGAGTTACTCAACGAGACGGTCTTCCCCGAAGTCATACGGGCGGCGGGAGTCGCCTCGCTCGATAATCTCCAGACCGGAATTATAGACCCCGGCGTGCGTTACGCTCGCTTCTGACGCCGCCCGACAACGGCACGCACCCGGGCCGCGACACGCTGCCAGTCGAGTAGCTTCCGACGCCCGGGCGGGTGGTGCCGGGCGTTAGAAGCCAGCAACGGAGGTGAGATGTCGAAGATAAAAGAGGTCATACTCTGCCTCGCAGTAATCTCCGCCGGTGCCCTCTTCGGCGGCTCTCTGTATGACTCCATCGTGCTGGCCCCGAACTTCCGCGTCGGCCTGCCTCAATCCGTCGAACACCTGCGCCAGTTTATGGCGGTGGCGAATCCGGGCAACTTCTTCCGCGTAATCGCGCCTTTAACGCAGCTCTCAATCCTCGTCTCGCTGGTGCTCGGCTGGAAGCGCCCCGCCGGCCGAAGGTGGTGGCTCATTCCCGCACTGGTCTTAATCGTCGCGGGCGACGTGATCACTTTTACCTTCCATTACCCCCGCAACGCCATACTGTTCGGCGACCCTTTGCACACGCCGCCGGAGACGCTTGAGAAGGCCGCAATAGAATGGGCGTACGGCAATTACGCGCGCATTCTGTTGGTCGGGGCCGCGCTGGTCTGTGCCCTCAAGGCGTTGTTGATTGACAGGCGCGCGCCGGACGCCTGACGAGCGCATGCGCGCGATTGCCGGCACGAAGGTCGGCAACCCGTGCGTTCAGTGTGTGACAAACTTCGGCCTCTCGCGCGCTTACGAATATGGATTGGAAAAACAAGCACTTTGAGCGAGAGGCCGTCTTTCAAGCGCAGCGCGACCTCGTCTTTGAAGCCGCTCGCTCGTTCGCCGCCGAATCACTTGCCGGGTGGCAGCTCGCGGACACTTCGGACGGCTTCGAGGCGAGGGGGCACAGCGCTTCGCACGCGGCGACGGCAAAGTTCCGGATCGAGCCGGCCCCATTCGGCACGAAGGTGGCCGTCACGCTTCTGGTGGAGCGGGCCGGCCCGCTCGGATTCATGCTGTTCGATGTCGGCGGCTACTACGACCGCCAGATGAGCAAGTGGCTGGAGGGCATCCAGTGGCACCTTCACCAGGGACTTACATCCACGACCCAGCCGGAGTCGTCGGCACAGGCGAGGCAAGCGATTCCCAAACCGGCAGGGACTCAGCGTCTCTACGTCGGCTGCCTGGTCGCCCTTTTTGTCTTCCCCCTCTTCCTTTACTGCGTCTCCGCCGTCGTCGGGCTCCTCACCGGGAATTTATACCTTGTCGGTAGAAGAGGCGGAACGATCCACGGCCCCTGGGCCAGAATAATTTCGGGGATATCTTTGACGATCTTCGTGCTCATCGGATTAAGGGTTTTAAAGACGAGAAAAAAGGCCCGCGGTCAGACCTGAGGCGGGCGGTTTGAATTACCGGTGCCCCGGCGCCGCAGCCGTAAACACGAAACAGCAGAACCGCAGTCGTCGGCGAGCGGGTGCGTATGGCGGAGGAGGGGATTAACGGGGATGGACAGGACGCGCAGGGTGTTGGAATTTGGAATCGCCTTATCCTGAATTATCCTGTCCGTCCCTGTTAATTTCTCTTTAATCGTAGCGAGACCCGTTCGCCGACGCCCGCGGTTCTGTGCTTATGAAGAAGATTGTCATCTCGACGTTCGGTTCTTTCGGCGACGTACACCCGTACGTCGCCATCGCTTTGGAGTTGAAGCGGCGCGGGCACCGGCCCGTCATCGCCACGTCGGAGATTTACCGGGAGAAGACCGACGCGCTCGGGCTGGAGATTCATCCGGTGCCGCCGGACTTGCCGGGCTACGACCGGCCCGAAGAGGTCACGCGGATGATCGCGGAGCTGGTGGACACGAAGAAGGGGCCGGAGCGCGTCTTCACGCAGTTCATCAACCCGCACCTGCGCGGCATGTACGACGCGCTCCTTGAGGCCACGCGCGACGCGGACTTGATCGTCACGCACGTGCTCTCGCTCGCCGGCCCGCCGCTCGTCGAGAAGACCGGCATCAAGTGGGTCTCGTCCGTGCTCGCGCCCATCTCGATGTTCTCCAACTACGACCCGCCGGTCTTCCCGCAGATGCCCTGGCTCTACCGCGTGCTCAAGCTGCACCCTTCGGTGTCGCGCGCCGCGATGCGCGTCGGGCGCCTGAAGCTCGACCAGATGGCCGCGCCCGTCTACAAACTGCGCGCGGAGTTGGGCCTCAAGCGCGGCGGCAACCCGATGCTCGAAGGGCAGCACTCGCCGCTGCGCGTACTCGCGCTCTTCTCGTCCGCGATTGCAAAGCCGCAGCCCGACTGGCCGCCGCAGACGCGCGTCACGGGCTTCTGCTTCTACGACCGGCGCGACCGCCCCGGCGACGAGGAGCGTCTCGACCCGGCGCTGCTGAAGTTCCTGGACGCGGGCGAGCCGCCCGTCGTCTTCACGCTCGGCTCTTCGGCCATCTACATCGCCGAAGATTTCTACCGCGAGTCGCTCGGAGCGGCCCGCGCGTCGGGCGCCCGCGCGCTGCTCTTGACGGGGGAGCCGTGGAATCGCCCCGCCGACCTGCCCGAGTGGGCGGCCGCCTTCGACTACGCGCCCTACGGCGCGCTGCTGCCGCGCGCGCGCGCCATCGTCCACCAGGGCGGCATCGGCACGACCGCCCAGGGGCTGCGCGCGGGCATCCCTTCGTTAATCGTCCCCTTCAGCCACGACCAGTTCGACAACGGCTCGCGCGTCGCGCGCGTCGGCGCCGGCCGCGTCCTCCCGCGCGCCAAGTACGGCGCGGCGTCGGCGGCGAAAGAATTAAGCGCGCTGCTCTCGGAAGCGAGTTACACTACGCGCGCCGCGGCAATCGGTGAGCAGATACGCTCGGAGAACGGCGCATCCGCCGCGGCCGACGCGATTGAAGAAATTCTTATACCGACTTGAGAGATGAGATAAGGCGGCTTAACGCCGGGAGCGCGGGCATCCCTGCCCACCAAAGCGTGCCCAAGCACGCTTAGCCGTCGAGCGCCATGCCTCGACGTTGAGGTGTACAGTCTGACTGCTTTCGCGCTGACGCGCTCATGGCGGGCAAGGATGCCCGCGCTCCCGGCGGTGGGCGGCTTTGTTTCGATTCGCACGTCGGTATAAGAGGGTAAACTGCATGCTGCTTGTCGTTGACGTAGGGAACACGAACACTTCGCTGGGCGTGTTCGAGGGGGAGCGGCTGGCGTGGCACTGGCGCCTGACGACGGAGCGCGCGCGGACGGTGGACGAGTACGGCGTGCACGCGCGCAACCTCTTCGCCTTCGCCGGGCTCGACTTCAAGGCCATCAACGCCGTCGCCGTCGCCTCGGTCGTGCCGCAGCTCAACTACACGCTGAAGCGCATGTCGGAGGTCTACTTTCACCTCACGCCGCTCTTCATCGACGACGCGGTGGACACGGGGCTCACGATCCTCTACGACCCGCCGTCGGACGTGGGCGCCGACCGCATCTGCGACGCCGTCGCCGCGATGCACAAGTACGGCACGCCCTGCATCGTCGTGGACTTCGGCACGGCGACCAACTTCGAAGTTATCGAAGACGGGGGGCGGTATTTAGGCGGCGTCATCACGCCCGGCATCTCCATCTCGACCGACGCGCTCTTCGCCCGCGCCGCGCGCCTGCCGCGCGTCGGCATCGAGCGCCCGCACAAAGCCATCGGCACTTCCACGGTCTCGGCCATCCAGTCCGGGCTTTACTACGGCTACGCGGGGCTCGTGGACGGCATCCTGCGCCGGATGATTGAAGAGCTGGGCAGACGGCCGCGCGTCGTCGCCACGGGCGGACTCGCGCCTTTGATTGCGACGGCCTCCGAATTCATCGACGAGGTTGACCAGACGCTCACGCTCGACGGCCTGCGCCTGCTGTACGAGAGGAATCAGCAGGGGTGATTTCAAATTTGAAATTTCAAATCTATAACGCATGCCTCCTCAGACCATCGAAGAGATTATTGCGCGGCTCGAACGCATCATCGACGAGGCGCTGCGCGGGCAGAAACGGATCGGCTACTTCGCGGCGCTCTACGAGCGCGTCACGTCGAACGTGCGGCACGCGCTCGTCGCCGGCGACGTGTTCCAGGACAACCCGCGCATGGAGCGGCTCGACGTAATCTTCGCCGGCCGCTTCCTCGCCGCGTGGGACGCCTACAGCGAAGGGCGCGAGCCGACCGCCTCGTGGCGCGTCGCCTTCAAATGGCTCGAAGACCCCGGCCTGCTCGTCGTGCAGCACCTCATGCTCGGCATGAACGCGCACATCAACCTCGACCTCGGCATCGCCGCCGCGACGGTCGCGCCGACGCCGCAGGAGCTTCAGTCGCTCAAGCCCGACTTCATAAAAATCAACGAACTCCTCGGCCGCCTCCTCGGCGTCGTCGAGCTTGAGCTGGGGCAAATCTGCCCGCGCTTCAACCGCGCGCAACGCCTGACCTTCTTCGCGCCGCACCTCGAAGACCAGCTCTTCGGCTTCGGGATGGGCGCGGCGCGCGACCTCGCGTGGCTCTTCGCCGAGCAGTTGGTCGCCGCCGGGGAAGCGAACCGGGAACACCTCATCGCCAAGCGCGACGCCGAGACGGCCGTCGTCGGCCAGACGCTCTACCCGCTCTACGGCTTCGCCGCCTACGTCGCCCGCTGGATTCACTCCTCCGAGTGCAGGGAGATCAAGACGAACATTCAGATCATTGCGGAGTGAGGGCAGTTTTCAGTTTTCAGCAAGAGGCTTATCCTTACTGAAAACTGAAAGCGGTTCCTTGACTATTCCCCGCCGCCTGTTCATTCTTTCCCGGCAGGCCGGGTCTGAGGCAGCTTCCGAAATCCTTCTGAAGAACTTTCCGCACGCGAACCGATGACGAACAGGGCGGAGGCGGCGCGCGCCGCCGTCGAGACGGGTGGGCGGGCGCCCCTGAACTACTTCAACTACTTCACAGAGATCGAGGACGCCTTCATCCGGCGGCGCGGGCGGCACCTGCTCCTGAGCCCGATGGACTGGGCACTCATGACGACCTGGAAGGAACTGGGCGTGCCTTTGCACGTCGCGCTGCGCGGCATCGAGAAGTCATTCGACTCCTACGAATCGAAGCCGCGCAAGCGCACCGTCAAGACGCTCTTCTACTGCGACGAGGAGGTGCGGGCACAGTTCGCCGAGTGGCTCGAATCGCAGACCGGCGCGCACGTCCCCGCGGGCGAGTCGGCGGCGGAGGGCGGCGCGGCCGGGGCGTCTGACGAAGGGGGCCGCGGGCTCCCTTTCCCGCGCGAGGTCATCGCCGCGCACCTGTCCGAGTGTCGAGACGGGCTGGCGCGCGCGCTGGGGAAGAGAAGCGGCGCGGGCGAAGATGCCCTGACCGAGGCGCTCGCGCGCGCGGCGGCGCGCCTGGGCGAGTTGGCCGAAGACTTCGAACGCGCGGCGCGGCCGGACGCGGAGCTGCTGGAAAGCTCGCTCACGGACTTGGAGTCCTTGATCGACCGCGCGCTGCGCTCGGCGCTGTCGGACGAAGAGGTCGGGGCGGCGCGCGCCGAGGCCGCGGAGCAGCTGCGCCCCTACAAGGCGCGGATGGAGCGCGCCACCTACGAGCAGACGCTCGACAATCTTCTGGCGAAGTCACTGCGCGAGGCGAACGGCGTCCCGCGCCTCAGCCTGTTCTACCTCTAAACCAAAATTCCCCCGGGGGGTGAAGGAGCATCCGGATGGCGAAAGTTCAAATCAAGCGCGTGGGCGTCTTCTCCTGCGCCAAGATGTATTCGATCACGCTGGCCGCCGTGGGCCTGATCTTCGGCGTCATCTACGGCCTGATCTTCATAGTGCTCGGCGGCGCGATGATGGCCGGCGGCGGGCGCGACTCGGGCATGGCCGGCGGGAGCACCCTCGCCATCGGGCTCGTGATGATGGTCGCCATCCCGATCTTCTACGGCGTCATCGGCTTCATCGGCGGCATCATCGGCGGCCTCGTCTACAACGTCGCGGCCGGGGTCGTCGGCGGGCTCGAACTCGAACTCGAAAACATGGACGGCGGCGCCGGCTTCGCCCCGCCCGCGCCGAACTGGGGCGACCAGCCGCCCTACACGCCGGGGCAGCAGCAACAGTATCCGTACTGAAAGCGTGAACCGTGAACCGTAAACCGTGACAAGATTAAAGCACGTCTTCTCTTGTCACGGTTCACGGTTCACGGTTCACGGGTTTTCTAAATGAAGAGTCGTTTTCGTCGGCCGCGGCGCGAGGCGGACGCAGGGGCGGGCGGGCGCCTGCGCGCGGGGGCGCTGCTCGACGTGAGGGTCGAGCGCATCCTGCCGGGCGGCGTCGGGCTCGCGCACGCAGAGGGGCTGACCGTCTTCGTCTCCCTGGCCGCGCCGGGCGACCTCGCGCGCGTCCGGGTCGAATCGACCAAAGGGCGCGCGGCCTTCGCCTCCATCGTCGAGGTGCTCGAACCTTCGCCGGTGCGCGCCGAGCCGCCCTGCCCATACTTCGGGCGCTGCGGCGGCTGCGACTTCCAGCAGTTGACCTACGACGCGCAGCTCGCCGCCAAGGCCGAGATCATCCGCGACTGCCTGCGCCGCGTGGCGCACGCCGAGCCGCCCGCCGAGATTGAAGTCGTGCCCTCGCCCGAGGTCTGGCGCTACCGCTCGCGCGCGCGCTGGCAGCACGACGCTCTGCGCCGACACCTCGGCTACTACGAGCGCGGCTCGCACCGCGTCTGCGACGTGGCCGACTGCCCCGTGGCCGCGCCGCCCGTGGCCGAACGTTTGACACGTCTGCGGGAGCTGTTGGCGGAAGGGGCTCTGCCGCAGGCCGCGGAGTTCGAGGCGGTCGCGGGCGACGAAGGCGTCGCGCTCGCGCCTTCGGTCGAGCCCGAAGACGGGCGCGAGCAGTTGCGCCGCATCGACGGCGAGACCTACCGCTTCGACGCCGGCTGCTTCTTCCAGATCAACCACGCGCTGCTCGCGCCGCTCGTCGCGGAGGGGCTGCGCGGCACCGCGGACGGCGGCGAGACCGCGCTCGACCTCTACAGCGGCGTCGGCCTCTTCACGCTCCCGCTCGCGCGCCGCTTCCGAAGGGTCGTCGCCGTCGAGGGCAACCCCGCCGCGGCCGTCTACGCCCGCCGCAACCTCGCGGGCGCCTCACTCACGAACGCGCGCGTCGAGACCTCCGCCGTCGGCGCTTGGCTCGCGCGCCACGCGGACGAACTCGGCCGCGCCGACTTCGTCCTCCTCGACCCGCCCCGCGCCGGCGCCGAGCCCGAAGCCGTCCGCGGCATCATCGCTCTCAAGCCCGCGCACGTCTCCTACGTCTCCTGCGACCCCGCCACCCTCGCCCGCGACCTCCGCCTCCTCCTCGACGCCGGCTACCGCCTCGACTCCCTCCGCGCCTTCGACATGTTTCCCCAAACACACCACGTCGAAACGGTCGTCCACCTCCGGGCGGGCTCCCGAGAACAAAACTAACCCGTCGGTACACAAAACTTTCTTGTCTGGTTCCGCACAGATGTTAGAATCGTGCCGTCTCCCTGCTGGTGATCCCGACCCTCGCGTTCAGCCGGAATATTTGTGAGGACAGGTGATCGCGTATGGACTCCCCCCTTTTCGTCCTGACCGCCTCGAACACGGAGGCGAGTGAGTGGCGCCACAGCATCTGGCAGCAGATGCTCTCGGCCACCATCCCCTATAAGTACAGCAAGACCTTCATCAACCAGGCGGCCCTCCGGAACGAGTCCTGGCCGGACGGGCGCGCGAAGTACGTCCCGAACGGCTTGCGCATGGTCGAGACGCTGCTGCTGCGCGAGTACGACGAGCGCGAGGTCGTCACCTGTTACGCCGAGAACCTCGAACGCTTCGTCGGCCCGGAGACGAAGGTCGTCGCCGTCCACGCGCACAACCCGCTCGGCATCTCCTACGCGACGGACGTTTATTCCAAGCTCGCGGGCGAGAACCTGATGCCTTTGAACGCCGCCGAGTTCATCCGCATCGTCACGCACCCGGTCATCGAGCGGTACAAGCCGAAGGTCGTCGTCGGCGGCCCCGGCGCGTGGCAGTTGGAGAAGGCGGGGCGCCTCGACGAGTTTCGCATCGACTACCTCATTGACGGCGAGATCGAGCGCGTCTTCGGCGAGCTGTTCCGCCGCATCATCGCCGGCGACCCGACCCTCCCGCGCATCGTCAAGCTCCCTAAAGACACGCAGCCCGCGGTCGAGGAGATTCCCGTCGTCCGCCACCGCTCGACCTTCGGCGTCGTCGAGATCACGCGCGGGTGCGGCCGCGGCTGCCAGTTCTGCTCGCCCGCGACGAAGGTCGGGCGCTCCTTCCCGCTCGCGCACATCCTGGCCTCCGCGGAGGTCAACGCGCGCGAGGGCGCGACCGAGGTCATGCTCGCCTCCGAGGACATGTTCCTCTATGAGCAGTTCCCGAACTTCACGCCGAACGTCCCGGCGCTCGTCGAGCTTTTCCGGAGCGTCAAGGCCGTCCCCGGCATCGAGACCGTCCAGACCTCGCACATCACGATGGCGCCGGTCGTGCGCGACCCTTCGATCATCGAGAGGCTGACGCCGCACGTCGTCCCCTTCTCGCACGTCACGCACCCCGACTCGACCGACCCCGGGAAGCGGGTCGCCGACCCCATCATCGGCCTGGAGACCGGGAGCCCGCGCCTCTTCGAGCAGTTCATGAAGGGCAAGGCGTACCCCTACAAGGCACACCAGTGGCGCGACGTGGTCTTGAAGGGGATGGAGATTCTGAACCGGCACAACTGGTACCCGTTCTGCACCTTCATCATCGGCCTGCCGGGCGAGACCGACAAGGACACGCGGCAGTCGCTCGACCTGCTCTACGAGCTGCGCGACGCGAAGGGGATGTTCGTGCCGACGTGGTTCGTGCCCTTGGAGAACACGCGCATGGGCCGGCGCGACGGCGCGAAGCTCATCGAGATGACCGACCTCCAGTGGGAGTTCTTCTTCACCTGCTGGAAGTACAACGTCGAGTGCTGGCACAGCGGCAACATGAAGTTCCGCTCGCGCTACAAGTTCGCGGCGGGCGTCCCGCTCTACTACTCGATGCTCGGCCGGAGGCTCTTCGGGACGGGCATCAAGTACCCGCTCTTCCGCTTCGCCGGCGCCCCCGAAAGCCTCCTGCGCAGGCGCCTCTACCTCGACTTCACCGGCCGCCGGCGCGACCCCAAAGGGATGAAGCCCTTCGGCGGCGAGATCGTCCCCGGCTTCGAGACCGTCCGCGGCCTCGACATGATCGACGCCGCCCCCGTCCGCCTGACCCGTAAGGCGGAGCCCGAACAGCCCACGGCCTGCGGCGACTAGCGCCCCAGCCCGCGCCTCAGTCCCGGAGACGAGTCTGGACGTTAATTACGGCCTTACTATCAGCACGGAATTCACGTTACCGTCGCGATCAGTCTCCTTCTGAGAGTTGTCCGGGTCGGTCATCCACTCCCCGTCTACAATAAATTTGTATGTGTACCGGCCGGGCGCCAGATTGATTCGACACACCCACTCGCCGTTTATGTCAGCGAATGTCAGTTGCTCCTGCTGCCACCTGTTGAACGACCCCACAAGTTGAACTACGGAAGCCTTTCGATATCCCACGAGCTTGAACGCCGTATTACCCGCGACGCTCGGCGTCGGCCATATCGCCTCGGTATCCCACAGCCGGACGGTGTTGTCGTAGCTGCCGGAGGCGAGAATCTTGCCGCCCGAAGAGAAGGCGACGGACGTGACGTAGGCATCGCATCTTCCTAAGATGTACACCCGCCCCGAAGCGACGTTCCAGAGACGAACCACATTGTCTCTACTTCCCGAGGCCACCCACTTACCATCGGGAGAGAAGACAACGCTGTCCACCGACTCGTCACATTCTCCCAGGACGCGCATCCGTCTGGTCTTGACGTCCCAGATGCGGATGGGTTTTTCGTCCCCCGCCGAGGCCACCGAATTACCGTCCGGCGAGAAGGCAACCGACCAGATGCTCCCGCCGCCCTGACCCAACTCCTGAACCTTCCCGGTTCGAACGTCCCAGATGCTAACCTTTTTATCGTACCCTCCCGAGGCAATGCTTTTGCCGTCGGGTGAGAACATCGCGCTATGAACTCTATTATTTGAGAATTTATCTTCGAATATACGAACCTGATCTGTTTGAACGTCCCAGACGCGAAACTTGAACTCGCGGCTTGCCACAACCAGATGTCTCCCGTCCGGCGAGAAGTCCACCGAGGTCGCCTGATGTCCGACCGTCCCCAGGATGCGCATCTCGGATGTCGCGATATCCCAAAGTCGCACCGTATTGTCGTAGCTTGCTGACGCGACAGTCTTCCCATTCGGCGAGAAGGCAACGCCCGAGACCTTACCGTCACACCGCCCGAGAAGCTGCATCTGTTTCGTTCTGATGTCCCACGTACAGACGGCGCCTCTCTCGGCGTAACCGCCGCCGCCGGAAGCGAGCATAAACCCATGCGGGGCGAAGGCGACCCTGCTTGTCCCATGAAGACACGTTCCGAGGATTCCGTACTCAACCCCTTTTACGGGGTCGAGGGGCGCGCTCTTACCCAGCGGCCCTCGCCGGCGGACATCGTCGGGCCTCGGGCGGGCTTCGTCGCGCCGTGCCAGCCCCTGCTCCGGGTGTAGATTGAGCGCAGCGGCGCGCGCCCTTAACGCCTCAGTCAATTTTTGGTAGCCCTTTTCCGCGAATAAGTTTACCCAATGCCAACGTCGCAGACGTTCGGGTACATCGCACTCTTCCAGCTTGAGGGGAACAATGAATATCGCGCTTTCCGGCTGCTCGTCGGCAACATCCAAGGCATATCTGATCTCCTTCTGGACGTAACCGCTCTTATTAATCGATGCTCGTGAGAGGCAGACTATTACCGCGTCGCTGTTACGCACCGCTCTCGAAATTTCCTGTGCCCAATCCTGTCCCGGCAGGAGATTCTCTTCGTCGAGCCAGGGCAGTACGTTATCACTGCGCAGTTTTCGGTAAAGAGTGCGGACGGCCGGTTTATCTCCGGAGGCGTGGCACAGAAACACGCGAAGTAGACGTGGGTTATCGCTATCCATGTTAATGCATGCCGAGGAGTGCCTTTGAGTGTCTTATCAAGCGGGCTCAGTGCGAGACGATGACGCCGCCGCCCGTGCCGATGCCGATGCCGCCGGGCGTGTTGGGGGCGGGGTCGGGGTGGTCGTTGAGGACGCTGCGGGCGATGAGGAGGCGGGCCATCAGTCGCGCCTCGTCGCGGTTGAAGCGGTCGGCGGTCTGGCGCGTGCGGTCGAAGTCCACGCGCGCCAGCTCGGCGAGCGCCCTGACGTGGCGGGCGTAGGTGGCGCCCAGCTCGCCCATGCCGGGGCCGAGCAGCATCTCGCCCTTGCGGAACGTGCCGCCCCCGGCGCCGAACTTCTCAAGCAGCGCCGCCGCCGACATCATCTCGTTCGCCTGGTCGATGAGCGGCTCGATCAGCTCGAAGGTCTTCGCCGGCTCGACCAGGGCGTAGGCGCGCGCCACTTCCAGCAGCGCCTCGACCTCGCGCTCGTTGTCGGGCTGGCGGTCGAGCAGGCCGCGCGCCTCTTCCAGGAGCCCGCCCGCGGTCTTCTTGTCGCCCTTCGCGGCGTAGACGGTCGCCAGGTTAGCCAGCGCGGAGGCGCGCCGCTCCTTCGACTTGACGCGCGAGACGACGGCGCGCGCGTCGTCCGTGTTCCCCTTCTCGACGGCGCGCGCGACCTCCGCGTTGTCGAGGTAGGCGAGCACCTGCTCGCGCTCCTGCCCGCGCAGGTTCTCCGTCGCTATCGCGCGCGCGCGCTCGGCGTCGCCGGCGTTGAAGAGCTTCGCGGCGGCGGCCATGTATATCTGGTTGCGCATCTCGGCGGGCGCCTTCGCGGCCTCTTCGAGCATGGCGTCGGGCGGCTTGCTCATGACGGCGTCGTACTGCTCCCAGGCCCGCGCGCGCGGGTCGAGCAGCTTGTCCATCTCGGCGAGCTTCAGCTTGAGCTGCGCGGCGCGCGCGGGCACGCGCTTCTCCAGCTCCGGCATGAGCGGGCGGATCGACATCAACAGCCCGAACGTGCCGTTGCCCGGCGACTCCTTGAGCGCGGCCGACGCGACGAGGTCGGCCAGGTCGCGCACGTCCGAGTCCTCCATGACGAGCGGCTTCGGCCGCTCGGCCGCGCGCGCGGCGGGCACGGGGATGTTGTTGTAGTAGGTGAGCTGCTCTCCCGACTGCGGCAAGAGGACGCTGTTGAGCAGGGAGACGCCGACCATCCAGGGCTCCTGCCCGACGCCCAGCGTCTCGCCGTGCAGCTTCTCGACGATCTTGCCGGCGAGCTTCGTCGCCGCCTCCGAGTCCTTCCGGCGCAGCCGTTCGAGCAGGCTGAGGACGCCGTAGGTGACGCCCTTGCTCAGACTCTCTTCGGCCAGGCGCATCGCCGCCTTCGGGTCGGACTCGGCCGCGAGCGCCGTGAGCGACTGCTCCAGCCTCAGTTCGCCGTCGGGGTCGCCCGCGTTCGGGCCGTCCGCGGCGGCGGGGCGCGAGTCGCGCAGCAGTTCGAGCGCGAACTGCGCGTCGCGCTCGGCGGCGGTGTAGAGCAGTTGCGAACGGAGCTGCGCGGCCATCCAGTAGTCGCGGCCGCCGCGGCTGGGGTCGGCGGGCTTCAAGGCGGCGAGGTCGGCCGCGGCCTCGCGGAAGAGTGAGCGCGCGCGCTTCTCGTCACGCGGCCAGAGGAGGTCTGCGGCCTGCACGCGCACGGCCACGCGGTTCTCGGCCAGCTTGAGCACCGCCACCCCTTCCACCGTCTCGTCGAGCAGCGCGAGCGCCTTCCGCTCCAGCTCCTTGCGCGCCTTCGCCTTCTCCTCCTCGGACTCCTGTTTAGAAGTCTGCGGCAACTGCGCCGCGGCCGTCGTGGGAAGGATGAGCAGGCAGAGCGTGAGTACCTTGAGCGGCAGTCGGAGCGGCATGACTTAACTCCTCGCGTCGAGCTTGCGGGGGCCGCGGAGGGCGGGAGACGCTTGAATCACTTGCGGCCTCGCTTCGGCCGGATTGTACACGAATCCTTCTTGTCATGCCGCGCGCCGTGTAATAAAGTCCTGACGCCGCAGGTCATTCATCCCAGCCGAAATTTTAACGGAGGTCTCGATGCGTCTGTCTCGTCTGCGCCCTCTCGCTGCAACGTTTCTGCTTTGCACGGTTATATCCGCGCAGGCCGCGCCGCCGCAGGGCGGGAAGCCTCTGTCGGGCTTTACGCCCGCGCGCGCCGGACAGCAGCGCGCGCTCGAAGCGCGCTTCGACGCGCTGCTGAAGAGGGAGAGCCTGCGCGAGTGGATGCGCAGGCTCTCCGCGCGCCCGCACCACGTCGGCTCGGCTTACGACAAGGATAACGCGGAGTTCATCGCGGGCCTCTTCCGCTCGTGGGGCTACGACGCGCAGATCGAGACCTTCGACGTGCTCTTCCCGACGCCGAAGACGCGCGTGCTTGAGCTGACCGCGCCCGAATACTTCTCGTACGCGGCGCGGCTCGCCGAGCCGGCGTTGAAGGAGGACGCGACCTCGGGGCAGGCTGCGGAGCAGCTTCCCGTCTACAACGCCTACTCGATTGACGGCGACGTGACGGGGCAGCTCGTCTACGTCAACTACGGCGTGCCGCGCGACTACGAGGAGCTTGAGCGGCGCGGCATCGACGTGAAGGGGAAGATCGTCCTCGCCCGCTACGGCGGCTCGTGGCGCGGCATCAAGCCGAAGGTGGCGGCCGAGCACGGCGCGGTCGGGTGCCTCATCTACTCCGACCCGCGCGACGACGGGTACTTCCAGGGCGACGTTTATCCTAAAGGCGCCTACCGCAACGAGTGGGGCGCGCAGCGCGGCTCGGTCGCGGACATGCCGCTCTTCCCCGGCGACCCTTTGACGCCCGGCGTCGGCGCGGTCAAAGGCGCGAAGCGGCTCGACCTCAAGAGCGCGCCGACCCTGACGAAGATTCCCGTGATGCCCATCTCCTACGGCGACGCGCAGCCGCTCCTGCGCGCGCTCGGCGGGGCGGTCGCGCCCGAGGCGTGGCGCGGGGCGCTCCCCGTGACGTACCACCTCGGCCCCGGCCCCGCGACGGTGCATCTCAAGCTCGAATTCAACTGGGACACTAAAACAATCTACGACGTGATCGCGCGCCTGAAGGGCGGCGAGCGCGCGGACGAGTGGGTCGTGCGCGGCAACCACCACGACGCCTGGGTCAACGGCGCCAACGACCCCGTGAGCGGCCTGGTCGCGCTTTTAGAAGAGGCGCGCGCCGTGGGCGAGCTGGCGAAGTCGGGCTGGCGTCCGAAGCGCACCATCATCTACTGCGCGTGGGACGGCGAGGAGCCGGGCCTGCTCGGCTCGACCGAGTGGGCCGAGACGCACGCCGAAGAACTGCAAAGGCACGCCGTCCTCTACGTCAACTCCGACACGAACGGCCGCGGCTTTCTCGGCGTCGGCGGCTCGCACACCCTGGAGAAGTTCGTCAACGAGGTGGCGCGCGACGTGACCGACCCGGAGAAGAAGATTACCGTCTGGGAGCGCGAGCGCGCGTCGAGGATTTTGGAGGGGAGCGCCGACGAGCGTAAGGAGGCGCGCGAGCGCGAAGACCTGCGCATCTCCGCACTCGGGTCGGGCTCGGACTACACGCCGTTCCTGCAACACCTCGGCGTCGCCTCGCTCAACATCGGCTTCGGCGGCGAGGACAACGGCGGCTCCTACCACTCCGTCTACGACTCGTTCGACCATTACACGCGCTTCGGCGACCCCAACTTCGACTACGGCGTCGCGCTCGCGCAAGTGGGCGGCCGCCTCGTGCTCCGCTTCGCGGAGGCCGACACGCTGCCCCTCAACTTCGGCAACTTCGCCGACACCGTCGCGCGCTACGTCAAGGAGGTGACGAAGCTCGCCGAAGACACGCGCAACGAGATCGCCGAGCGCAACCGCATGCTCTCCGAAGGGACTTACAAAGCCGTCTACGACCCGACCGAGACCTACGTCCTCCCGAAGGAGGAAACGCTCCCCGCCGCGGCGCCCGACCTCGCGCCTTTGCAACGCGCGCTCGCGAAGCTTCAGGAGAGCGCGAAGAACTACCAGGCGGCCTTCGACTCGCAGGACGTTCAGGCCCGCCTGACTTCATCAACCGACGTGCAGGCGCGGCTCGACCAGATTCTCATGAACTTCGAGCGCTCGATGACGCGCGAGGCGGGGCTGCCGCGCCGCCCCTGGTTCAAGCACCAGGTGTACGCGCCCGGCTTCTACACCGGCTACGGCGTCAAGACGCTGCCCGGCGTGCGCGAGGCCGTCGAGCAGCACAACTGGGCGGAGGCCGCCGAACAGGTCGCCGTAGTCTCCGCGACCCTCGAACGCGCCGCCGCCGAGATCGACCGCGCGACCGCTCTGCTGCAAGGGAAGTAGTTGAAGATCGTGCAATAGTCCGCCGCGTCAGCGGCGATTGACGCAGATGTGCTTGAGCTTCCGCCAAAGCTCCGGCGTTGCAAACGTCGAAGCCTATGTCCGGGAGCCCTCCCACGTCGAACTTCAGCGAGCACCCGCTCGTCGTCCTCGCCGCGGCTTTTGCCGCGGGCGTCCTGCTCGCGCGGCTCGCCCACGCGCCCCCGTCCGCCTGCGTCACGCTCGCCGCGCTCACTTCCGCTTTAGCCTTCTTCGCCGCGTTTAAGAGGAAAGAAGCAGCCGCCCGCCTCGTCGTGCTCGCCTTCGCCTGCGCGGGCGCAGTGCTGTCGTCCGTCGAGTTAAAAGATTCAAGCGGCGAGACGCGGCTGCGCGGCCTCTACGAGAGCGGCCGGATTGCCCCGGGCGAGCCCGTCGAGTTGACCGGCGTGCTCGAACGCGCGCCGGAGATCGCGCCCGACGGCCTTCTGCTCTCGCTGCGCGTCGAGGCCGCGCGGCACAAGTCCGTCGAGACTTCATGCGGCGGGCGCGTCGAGCTGTTCGCGCCCGTGCGCGACGCCCGCGCGGCCGTCTCTTACGACTCGCTTGAGCTGCGGCGCGGGGCGCGCGTGCGCGTGGCGGCGGTGCTCACGCGCGAAGAGAAGTATCGAAACCCCGGCGCGCGGCCCTTCGGCGAATACCTCGACGTGCGCGACGTGGACGCGCGCGGGACGCTCAAGAGCGCGCTTCTCGTCGAGCGCCTCGACGACGAGACCGTCTTTGTCCCGCTCGCCCTGCTCGACGGGTGGCGCGCGGCTCTCGTCAGAAAGGCCGACGCCTCCTTCTCGAAGGACGCGGCCGGCGTCTTCAAGGCCGCCGTGCTCGGCAACCGCTTCGGCCTCTCGCGCGAAGCGGCCGAGCGCTTCCGCGAAGGCGGCACCATCCACGCGCTCGTCATCAGCGGCCTCCACATCGCCTTCCTCGGCGGGCTCGTCTGGGCGGCCGCGCGCAGGCTCACGCGCCGACCCTTTGCGCGCTGGGCCGCTTCGGTCGCGTGCGTGTGGGCTTACACCTTCGGCGTCGGCGCCGAAGCCTCGGTCGTGCGCGCGGCACTCACCTTCACGCTGGCGGCGCTCGCGCCCGCGCTCGGCCGCCGCTCGGGCGCGCTCAACGCGACCGGCGGTGCCGCGCTCGTGCTGCTCGCCTGGCGGCCCTCAAACCTTCTCGACCCTTCGTTCCAACTGACGTTCCTCTCCGTGCTCGCCGTGCTGGCCTTCGCGCTGCCGCTGCTTGCCAACTTCAAGGCCGTCGGCGAGTGGCGCCCGACGCGCGCGACGCCCTACCCGCCCGCGTGCCCCGCCTGGCTCCGCGCACTGGCCGAGACGCTCTACTGGCGCGAGCGCGCCTGGCGGCGCGAGACGGCCCGGGCCTCGCACAGCTACGAACTGTTCAAGACGCCCCCGGCGTCGAAGCTCGAACGCTGGCGTTTGCAGCCCGCGCTGCGCTTCGCCTCCGCCGCGGTGTTGACGACGGCCGCCGTGCAAATCGTCCTCCTGCCGCCGCAGGCCGTCTACTTCCACCGCCTCTCGCTCGCCTCGCTCGTGCTCAACCTCTTCGCCGGCGCGCTCCTCGTCGCGCATGCCTTCGCCGCGCTGGCCGCGTTGGCGCTCTCAGGGTTGAGCGCGACACTCGCCGCGCCCTTCATTCGCCTCACGGAGTTTTCGACCTACCTCCTCATTCACGGCGTTGACCCCTTCGCGCGCGCGGGCGTCGCGGCCTTCCGACTCCCCACATATACGGGCGCGGCTTCGTCCGTCTACGCGCTCCACTACGCGCCGCTGCTCCTGCTCGCACGCGCGTCCCTGCGCTGGCGCCCGCTGGCCGGGCCGCCGCGCTCACGAACCGGGCCAAGGCGTGCGCGACTTTTGAAGGGCGCGGGTTGTGTCTCCGCCGCGACGGCCTTCGTCATCGTCGCGCACCCTTTGAGCGCGCCGCGCGCTGACGGCCGCCTGCGCGTGGACTTCATCGACGTGGGGCAGGGCGACTCGGCGCTCGTCACGATGCCCGACGGCTCGACGCTACTCGTGGACGGCGGCGGCCGCCCCGGCTTCCGCGCGCCGCGCGACGACGAAGACGAGGCGGAAGAGTTCGAGCCCGACTCGCGCGGCGTCGGCGAAGCGGCCGTCTCCGAATACCTCTGGTGGAGAGGCTTGTCGCGACTCGACTACGTGCTGGCGACGCACGCCGACGCCGACCACATCGACGGCCTGAACGACGTACTCAAAAGCTTCGACCCCCGCGCCGCCCTCGTCGGCCGCACGCCGCCCTTCGACGAGGAGTTCGCACGCTTCTCCCAGACCGCGCGCGAAGAGGGCGTGCCCGTCTCCGTCGTCGCGCGCGGCGACCGCCTGCGCTTCGGCGCGGTCGAAGTCGAAGTGCTCTGGCCGTCGCCCGCCGGGAATGCCGGGTCGAAGGGGGCGACCTCCGCGAACGACGACTCGGTCGTGCTGCGCCTGCGCTACGGCCGCCGCACGTTCCTGCTCACCGGAGACATCGAGTCGCGCACGGAGCACGCGCTCCTTTCGGCGGGCGACGACCTCCGCGCCGACGCGCTCAAGGTCGCGCACCACGGCAGCCGCACCTCCTCGACCGACGCCTTCGTCGCCGCGACCCGTCCCGCGTTCGCCGTCGTCTCCGTCGCGCGCAACTCGCCCTACGGTCACCCGCATGCCGAAGTCCTCGCGCGCTGGCGCGACGCGGGCGCACAAATCCTGACCACGGCCGAGCGCGGCATGGTCACCGTCTCAACCGACGGCGAAGATTTAAAGGTGGAGACGTTCGTGAGGCCGTGACGGTCGAGGGGAGGGCAGTACAGAATTTCAAATCTGAAAGTTCAAATCAAACTGCCAGGAGGATGCGCACGTCGCGGACGTTCGTGCCCGTCGCGCCGGTGATAATCGCGTCGCCGAGTTGGTCGAAGAGGGTGTAGGCGTCGCTCTCGTCAAGGAACTTCCGCGCGTCCAGCCCGCGCGTTCGGGCGCGCGCGTTGGTCGTCTCGTCGGCCAGCGCGCCGGCGGCGGGGCTGTTGCCGTCGATGCCGTCCGTCCCGGCGCAGAGCGCGACCGCGTGCTTTGGGAGGAGCCCCGCGCGACGTTCCTCCGAGACCTTCTCAAGTTCGAAGGCGACGCGCAGCGCCGTCTCCGAGTTGCGCCCGCCCGTCCCGCCCCCGCGCACGGGGCAAGAGAATTCGCCGCCCGAGATCAGGCACACGGCGCGCCCGCCCTCGCGCGCGTAAAGTGAGGCGAGCCTTGAGACGAGTCGGGCCGCGCCCTCCCCGACGTTCTGCTCGACAACGTCCCGCGCGAACTCGACGGCGAAGCCAAGCCCGCGCGCCGCGCGCACGGCGGCCGCGCACGCGCGCTCGTTGTCGAGCAGCACTTGGAACGTCCTTCGTTCTTCGGGCGGCGTCTGTGCGGGGCCATGTGTGACTGCTTCTTCAACGGCGCGGAGGACGGCGGCGGGAAGTTTAGAAGCCAGCTCGTAGCGCGAGACGATCTCAGCAACGTCGTGCGCGTCGGGCGGGGCCGCGAGGGTCGGGCCGGAGGCCACGTCGAAGGCGCGGCCCGTTGCAACGTCCGAGACGACGAGCGTGATTTGCGTGGCGCGGGGCGCGCGTGAGGCGAGGCCGCCGCCCTTCACGGCCGAGAGCGCGCGCCGCACCGCGTTCACCTCGTCGATGGGCGCGCCGCACGAGACGAGCACGCCGTTCGCCGCGCGCAGCTCTTCGAGCGTCAGGCGTTCGTCGCGCGGGAGTTCCAACATCGCCGACCCGCCGCCCGAGACGAGAAAGACGACCAGCGCCTCCGCGTCGTCTGCCGCGCGCAGAAGCTCGAACGCGGCGCGCGCCGCCGCGAGGCTGTCCGCGTTCGGCAGCGGGTGCCCGCCCTCGTAGACGCGCCAGCGCTCCGACAGCTCGAAGTCGGAACGGGGGGCCGAGAGCACGCCGGCCGCGAGCGCACGCCCGAGCCGCCCGTCGAGGGCCGAGGCCATCGCGGCCGCGGCCTTCCCCAGCGCCACCGAGTAGACTCTCGACGCGTTGCCGCGCAAATCGAAACGGGCGCCGCCGACGCGAAGCGTCGCGCCGTCGAACTCGACCGCGTCGTGCACGGCGCGGCGCGCGTCAACCGCGGCGAGCGCGTCGTCGAAGATTCCGCGCGCGGCAGTCCTTAATTCTCCAAGCTCCTTCAAGGGGCGTTCACTTCGGCGGTGACGTAGGGGCGCAGTTTGAGGAAGCGGCGCTCGCTGATGCCGCGCACGAGCAGGAGGTGCTCCGCGCGCCGGAAACGGCCGAAGCGCTCGCGGTGCTCGACGATGCGCGCGGCGAGCGCGGGGCCGATGCCCGGCAGCTTCTCCAACTCCTCACGCGAGGCTTCGTTGATGGAGACAGGCGGCGTCTCCGGCGGCGTCTGTTGTGCGTGTATTTGTTGTGAGCCGCCGCCGTCTGCGCGGCGTGGCAATTTGACGCAGGAGGGCGCCGCCGCGGCGGTCAGGCAGCACAGGATGATACGCCCGAGGAACTTCCGGAAGAGGGTTGGCACCATGCGCGCGGCCCGTTTCTGCAAAAGCTCCGTAAAGTCTGCCGCGTTTTTGTGCAAAATGCTAGAAGTCTAAATTTGTCAGGAACTTGTAACCTGAAAACGCGACTTTTTCACAGGGTTTTCCACAGAAACTGTGGAAAAGTTGTCGAAAGCTTGTTCTCAAAAGAGAGCAAGCATGGTCGGCGTAAAAGTTAACAAAAACGATGAGAAGGATAAATCAGGAACGATGAACTGAAAGCCTTTTGCCTTACAGTTCATCGTTCAGCGTTCCTACTTCATCGTTCCTTCAAAACTCCTCCGCGCTGTTCTCCTGCAAGTCGTCCCAGTGGTTGACGGTCTCGAAGGCGCGTGCGAGGACGGGGCGGGGACGCGCGCCGTCGGCCGCGCCGATGAAGCCTTCGCGTTCGAGCCCGTCGAGGATGGCGGCCGCGCGGCCGTAGCCGATGCGCAGGCGGCGTTGCAGGACGGAGGTCGAGGCGCGCTTCATCTCGCAGCAGATGCGGAGCGCCTGCTCGAACAGCTCGTCGCGCTCGCCCGAGCCGCCCTCGCCGTTCGCGGATTCCTCGTCAGACTGCGTGATGGTCTCGTCGTAGACGGGCGCGCCGCCCTGCGTCTTGATGTGCGCGACGATCTTGGCGACCTCGTTCTCGTCGAGGTAGGCGCCGTGGACGCGCAGCAGCCGCGAGGTGCCCGGCGGGAGGAAGAGCATGTCGCCGCGGCCGAGCAGTTGCTCGGCGCCGTTGGCGTCGATGATGGTGCGCGAGTCAACCTTCTGCGAGACGCGGAAGGCGATGCGCGAGGGGAAGTTCGCCTTAATCAAGCCGGTGATGACATCGACCGAGGGGCGCTGCGTGGCGAGGACGAGGTGGATGCCGACGGCGCGCGCCATCTGCGCGAGGCGGGTGATGGCCTCCTCCACGTCGGCGCCGCAGGTCATCATCAGGTCGGCCAGCTCGTCGATGATGATGACGATGTAGGGCAGCTTCTTGTGCGGCTGCCCCTCGTCGTCGTAGTCGAGCACGTCGTTGCGGCGCTCCGCCTCCGTGTTGTAGCCGTCGATGTTGCGCACGCCCCACTGCGCGAGCTGCTTGTAACGCTGCTCCATCTGCGCGACGGCCCACTTCAGGGCATTCGCCGCCTTCTTCGGCTCGGTGATGATGGGCGTGGCGAGGTGCGGGATGTCCGCGTAGAGGCCCAACTCAAGCCGCTTCGGGTCGATCATGATGAACTTCACCTCGTCGGGCCGCGCCTTATAAAGAATCGAGACGACGAGCGAGTTCAGGCAGACGGACTTGCCCGTGCCGGTCGCGCCGGCGATGAGCAGGTGCGGCATGCGCGTGAGGTCGGCCGTGTAGTTGATGCCGTCGATGGTCTTGCCGAGCGCGAGCGTGAGTTTCGACTCCGACTCGCGGAACTGGCGCGACTCAAGCACCTCGCGCATGAAGATGGTCTCGCGCTCGGGGTTCGGCACCTCGATGCCGACGTGCGGCTTGCCGGGCAGGCGGTCGATGCGGATGGACTCCGCTTCGAGCGCGATGCAGAGGTCGTCCACGAGCCCCGTGACGCGCGAATACTTGACGCCGGGGTCTGGCTTGAACTCGTAGGTGGTGACGACCGGGCCGGGGCAGATGTGCTTGATCTGCCCCGTCACGTTGAACTCCTTGCACTTCTCCGCGACGCGCTGCGCGATCTGGAGCAGCTCCTCGTCGGCCTGCTCGCGGCGCGGCGGCGCGGGGTTGAGGTACTCCGGCGCGGGGTAGACGTAGTCGAGCATCGCCGCGGCCACGGCCTTCGTGGGGCGCGCGGGCGCGTGCGCCGTCTCCCGCACGGTCGGCGGCGTGTTGCGCTCGAAGGGCATCTCCTCCGACTCGTCGCCCGGCTCGGTGCGGACGACGGCCGCGGTGGACATCATCTCGGTCACGTCGGGCGCTACGGGTCGCGCGGCGGGCCTGCGCGGCGCGGACTCCTCCGCGGCCTCCGCCGAGGCGGAGACGCGGCGCGCAGTCGTCACCTCGGCCCCGTCGCGCTCCTTCCTGCGGGTCGCGGCGGGCGGCGGCGTGTCGGAGGCGGGCTGGATGGTGATTGAGGCCAGCTCGGCCTCGGCCTGCGCGAGCTGCGCGCGTATCTCATCCTCGCGCGTGGGCTTCTCTCCGACCGTGGCGGCGGCCGCGGCGTTCCGCTTGATGGCGGCGGCGGGGCCGGGCTCGGCCTTGGCGCCGCGTTTGGGCGTGCTCGTCGTCGCGCCCCAGTCGGCGGCCGCGGCGGCAGCAGCGTTCGCGGCCGCCTGCGCGGCGGCCTGCTCCTCCGCCTCGCGCGCGGCGACGGACGCACGCCGCTCTTCGGCGCGCGCGAGCGCCTGCTGGCGGCGCGCGGCGCGCCACGCCTGGAAGCGCTCGAAGGTCTTGCGGAAGGTGCCCGAGGGGTTCATGACCGCCGCCGCGGTGCGCTCGTAGGCGGAGACGAAGGAGAAGTTGGTGGCGAGCAGGAGCCCGACCGCGGCCGCGGCCGCGAGCAACACGGTCGCGCCCACCGTGTTGAGCACGCCCTTCAGGCTCTCGGCGACGAGGACGCCGACGAAGCCGCCCGCGTTGAAGCTGCGGTCGAAGAGCGGCTCCGAGACGTAGAGCGCGAGCAGCGACGCGGCGGCGAGCGTGAGCGCCGCCAGGCCGATGACGCGCGAGAGGGGCGCGTGAATCCTGCGGGTACGAAAACGCCGCCACGCGGCGGCGACCAGGAGCAGCGGCAGCAGCGCGGCGGCCAGCCCGAACGTCTGGAAGAGCGCCGCGGCGACGTTCGCCCCGACGCTTCCCGTCCAGTTGCGCGCGCCCGCCGCCCCGGCCGAGACCCACGAGGGGTCGTTCGGGCTGTACGAGACGAGGCAGAGCGTCATCAGCGCGCTCAGCGCGAACAGCGCGATGGCGACGATCTCGTTGCGCCGCGTGTTGCGCGGCGCGGCGGTGCCGCCCGCCTTCAACCGCGCTTCAATCTGTGCAGTTGCCATTGCTCACTCCGGTTTTCACGCGCGCCGACGCCCTCAGTCGCAGCATTCCTTGAAGACGGTACAATACCACCGTCGGTCTTCGCGGAACTCGAAGACGGCGTACCACGCGATGCGTCCGCTCACTACGTTGACGCGTTTGTTGATTGCCGGGGGGGCAACACGTTGCGGCGTGCCGTTGTGAGAGCCCAACCGGCCCTCGCCCGGAACGGCACCGCCGCGCAGGAGCCTTTCGAAAACCTTCCAGCCGCGGCCGCGACTTTCGTCCCAACGCCCGAAGGCTTCGTCGCGCGAGTCGCCGTCGCCGTCGTCATCACCGCCGTCGTCCGAGTAGTCGAACTCGGCGGGCATCATCCTCCTGAGCGCTTCGCGGTCGCGCCTCCTCACGGCGCCGCGGAAGGCTGCGTAGAAGGAGGGCCACGCGCGGTCGGCCTCGGCCTTCTTCGCCGCCGCGGCGTCCGCCCGGGGCGCGGGCGCTGTCAAGAGCAGGAGGAGGATAACCGAAAGTCTCATCCTCTTTCCACGAGAAACATCCGGCCGCTCAAAGTTTCAAGCCGCGCGGCGCGCGAGCAGGTACGCCTTGATGAAGTCGTCGATGTCGCCGTTGAGCACGGCGTCCACGTCGCCGCGCTCGACCTTGGTGCGCGCGTCCTTGACCATGCGGTAGGGCGCGAGCACGTAGTTGCGGATCTGCGAGCCGAAGGAGATGTCGGCCTTGTTCGCTTCGAGCGCGGCCGTCTCGGCCCGGCGCTTCTCAAGCTCCAACTCGTAAAGCCGTGAGCGCAAGACCTGCATCGCCACCGCGCGGTTCTGGTGCTGCGAGCGCTGGTTCTGGCACGCGACGACGATGCCCGTCGGCAGGTGCGTGATGCGCACGGCCGAGTCGGTCGTGTTGATGTGCTGGCCGCCCGCGCCGGTCGAGCGGTAGGTGTCAACCCGCAAGTCCTTCTCGTTGATCTCGACCTCGATGTTCTCGTCGATCTCCGGCGAGACGAAGAGCGAGGCGAAAGAGGTCTCGCGCGTGCCCGTGCCGAAGGGCGAGATGCGGACGAGGCGGTGGACGCCGGCCTCGGCCGAGAGCAGCCCGTAGGCGTATTCGCCCTCGACGCGGAAGGTCGCGCTCTTGATGCCGGCCTCCTGCCCCGGTTGCAAATCGAGCACCTCGGCCTTGAAGCCGCGCCGCTCGGCCCACTTCAGGTACATCTTCAAAAGCATCTCGGCCCAGTCCTGCGCGTCGGTGCCGCCCGCGCCCGATTGGATGGAGCAGATGGCGTTGAGCGCGTCGTGCTGGCCCGAGAGCAGCATCTCAGTCTCGGCCTCGGAGACTTCCAGTTCGAGCCGCTCGACCAGCGCGCGCAGCTCCTTCGCGCTCCCCTCGTCCTCGGCCGCGAATTCAAAGAGCACCTCGGCGTCGGCGACCGATGACTCGAACCCTTCCTGCCTTTTGACAACGCGCTCGATGCGGCTGCGTTGTTGCAAGACCTTCTGCGCGTTCTCCTGGTCGTTCCAGAAGTCGGGCTCCGACGCGCGCGCTTCGAGCCTTCCCAACTCCTCGCGCTTCGCCGCTACATCAAAGAAACCTCCCGAGCTGTTCGACGCGCGTGCGCAGCCCGTCGGCGCGCAGGCGCAAGTCCCGGTCTTCGCTGTCACTCAACTGCAAAGCTCTCGACATTCAACCTCCCGACGATCTCACCTTAAAATTGTTGAAGCTTCCTTCTTCTCCTGAATGTCAGCGCGACGCACGCGAGGCCCAGGAGGGAGCAGGCGGCGGCGAACGCGTCGCCGTGCTCGACGTAAAAACTCCTCCCGCCAACGGAGCGCGCGACCGGCCACGCGCGCACGGCCTCGACGAACCTGCCGGTCTCGTCAGAGACCGCACCGCGCTCGTCGATGCGCGCGCCCACCCCCGTGTTGGTGACGCGCAGGAGCGGACGGCCGGTCTCGACCGCGCGGAAGACGGCGTTCGAGAGGTGCTGCCTCAGGATCGACGTGTTGCCCTGGTACGCGTCGTTCGTCATCTCGATGAGCACGTCCGCGCCCTCGAGCGTGAGCCGGCGCGTGATATCGGGGTACGCCGACTCAAGGCAGATGAAAGCGCCCGCGCGCGGCGCCCCCTCGTTCGGGCCTAACGGAATCAGCGTGTAGTGCTCGCCCGGCGTGAAGTCGCCGACGACGCCGCTGAGCATCCCCGCGCCGGGCAACCAGCGCGGCAGCGGCACGTACTCGCCGAACGGCATCAGGCGAATCTTATCATACTGCGCGGCGGGCAGACCTTTTTCGTTCACGAGCACCGCCGCGTTGTAGCCGCCCCCGCCCGTCGCCGGCTCAAGCGAGTTGAAGAGCAGGGAGACGCGCCGGCTGCCGACGTACTGCGTCAACTCCTCGCGGAACTTTCGATCCCGGTCGAGCGAGAAGTTCATCGGCGACTCGGGCCAGACCACGACCCGCGGCCTCTCATCGTCAGGCGCGCCGGCCGCGCGCAGTCCCTCGTCGCTCAGCTCGAAGTGCCGGCGGCGGAGCGCGTCGTATTCGTCTTCACTTCGTTCGAAGTCCGGGATGACGTTCGGCTGCACGGCGACGACGAGCGCGGACGGCGCGCGCTCAGTCCCCGGCACTCTCGTCAACGACGCGCCGTAGACGGCCAGCGCCACGCACGCGGCCGCGGCGAGCGAGACGAGCGCGCCGCTCACGCTCCTCTTAACCAGGGCGTAAGCGACGGCGGCGTTAAAGGCCACGACGAGGAAACTCACGGCGTAGACGCCGCCGAAGCGCGCCGACTGGATGAGCGCGGGCTCGAACGCCTGCGAGTAGCCGACGGCGTTCCAGAGCTGCCCGATGACGCCGAGCCTCGCCCACTCGCACGCGACCCACAGAGCGGGCGCGAGCAGGAGCGCGGCCGCTCCAAACCGCGCGCACAGGCGCGACACCCCAAGCGCGGCGAGGGCGGGGAAGATGCCGCCCGCCGCGGCCGGTGGCAGCAGAAGCAAGTAGGCCAGCGGCGCGGGTATCCCCGCGTAACGGATCATCGGGTAGGTCAGCCAGTGGCAGGAGACGTAAAAGAAGATCGTCCCGGCGAGCCAGCCCGAGAGGAAAGACTGAACCGGGCGCGGCCTGCGTGCGACGTTGAAGAGCAGCGGGACGAGCGCGACCCACGCGAGCGGCCACGCGCCGAAGTCAGGGAAGGCGAAGACGAGGAGGAGTGCGGAGGCGATGGCGCAGATGATTTCGGCCGGCGCCGGCGTGAGGGCGCGTGCGCGCCGAAGCCGTTGGCTCCCGCGCGCACGCGCCCCCGCGTCAGTTGAAGTCGTCTCCCGCACGCCGCGAGTTTAGCAGAGGCTTTGACGCGCGTCACCGCGTTCGGGCTCCGCCGCAGGACGTTAAACGTGATGCGAAAAATTTTCTGAAATGGGTAAAGCGCTGCGGCAAATCGTCGGGAGTCGGCGGTCAGAACGACGTAAAACGTCACCCCTCTGGTGACAATTTTTGTCGAAATGACATGTGCGCGTATCCCCCTGTTGCCGTCGAGTGACAGCGGGCGGGGCTGCGGTTGACAGCCTGTCGCCGCGGGTTGACAGTCCCGACCGTGCGGAAAAACGCGGGGAATTTCGAGTCCGGGAAAAGTTTGCCCCAAAAGCGAGAGAACCCGGCCGGGAGGCCAGGTTCTTGATAGGTAGGAGATTTGTAGGGACGCTCGGCGGGCGGCTGGCGTAGCGGCAGGCCACGCTCAGAGAAGTGATGGCGGCGGGGTCACGGTTTAACTTCCTCCGTGCTTGCCGACATTCTCTAAAGCAGTTCGCGTGCCACAGAGGAGGCCGCACCGGACTCTTCCAGGAAAGCCGCCCCCTCGTTTCTGGAAGACGGCCGCGCCCGTTCGAGCGGCTCGACCAACAGCACGCAGCCGCCCGCGCCGACCACCCGCACGTTCAAGCCGCCTCGTACGACCGCTTCTCCGCCGCGCGCGCGCGCGCGCCACAACTCGCCCTCGATTAACACGAACCCCTCCGGTTCAAGTGTGCGCTCGACCGACGCGACGCGCCCGACGAGGTTCAAGGGCAGGCGCGAATACTTCTGCTGTCGTGAGGCGTGGACGACGTAGGCCGCGAGCGCGACGGCGGGCGCCGAGAGTACGAGCAGAGAGATGACGAGCGCGCTCATCTTCGTCAGGACGTGTGCGGAGTTAAAAGGGCGAGGGCGGCGGATGACAAGGTGCCTCTCGTCATCCGCCGCCCTCAATCGCAACTCAAAAATCTAAAGTCAAAAATTACTTGATGCCGACTTGCAGCTCGCGCTGGAGGGCGATGGCCTCCTGGTTGTTCGGGTCGATCTGGACGGCGCTCTGCATGTAGGCGGTCGCCTGCGCGCGGTCACCGCGCTCAAGGAAGATGCGCCCGAGCAGGATGTGCGCGTCGATGAGCTTGTGCTCGGTGTCCCAGAAGATCGAAGCCTTGAGCTGGCTGATGGCCGGGGCCAGCTCGCCGCGGCGCATGTAGATGCGCCCCGTGAGCAGGTACGCCTCGGCGTTCATCGGCTCGACGCGGACGACGTTGCGCAGCTCCATCAGCGCCTCGTCGTCGTGGCCGGCCGTGTAGAGGTCGCGCGCTTTGGAGAGCAAGTCCTGCGCGCTCGCGCCCGGCGCGGGCGTCGCGGGCTGCTGCGAGGCCACGTAGTCGGCGTGGTCGAAGCTGCCGCTGAGGTGGACGGAGAGCTGCGAGACGGTCTGCGACTGCTCCCACTCGGTCTGCGCCTTGCCGTAGGAGGCGAGGAGCTTGCGCGCCTCGTTGTCGTTGGCGGCGGCGGCCTCGGCCTGGCCCGTCTTCTCCAGCATCTTGGCGAGGAGGAAGAGGGCCTCGGCGTGGCGCGGGCTCACCTTGACGACCGCGCGGAGCTGCTCGGCCGCC
Organism: Acidobacteriota bacterium; assembly: GCA_019242475.1. GTDB lineage: Bacteria > Acidobacteriota > Blastocatellia > Pyrinomonadales > Pyrinomonadaceae > QHXN01. The sequence continues at coordinate 44,450 of JAFAVK010000138.1, forward strand.
TCCGGGTACTTGCCCTCCAGCGCGAGCGCGTAGGCGTAGTTGTAGCGGACGGTCGGCCCCTCGCGCGAGTCCTCGGGCGCGCTCTCGACGGCGCGGCTGAGGAAGTTGGTCGCCTGCTTCAGAAGCGCCGCGCGCTTGTCGGGGTTCTTCTCGGCGATGGCCGCCTTGGTCGAGATGGCGCCGGCGTTGTTGTAGATGCTCGTCAAAGGGGCGCGGGTCGAGAGCGGGAGCAGCACGTCGAGCGCGCTCTGCAACTCGCCCGCGCGCTCGTAGGCGAGCGCGGCGTAGAAGGCGGCCTCGGCGTAGTGCGCGTCCGCGGGCTGGAGCAGCGAGTAGTTCTCGGCCGCCTTCTTCCCGTCGCCCTGCGCGTAGAAGAGTTGCCCCAGCTCGAAGGCCGCCTGCTTGTAGACGGAGCCGGGGTTGGCCTTCTCATACTCGCGCATCGCGTTCTGTAGGTAGGCGGGCTTGTCGGGGTTGTTGTTCGGGAGCATCGCGCCCTTGACGTACGCCTCGAAAGCCTTGGGCGGCACCTTCGTCGCCTGCTCGACGATGAGGTTCTGCGAGAAGGGCAGCTTGTCGTCCTGCTCGTAGAGAATCTGGTAAGCGAGTTTGCCCTGCACGCTCTGGAGGTTCGTCAGCGCGTCGCCGAAGAAGAACTCGTGGGTGGCCCAGCGGCCGTCGGCCATCTGCTTGCCGGCGATGCGCCCCTCGTTGACGCGGACGATGCGGGCGGAGCCGCGCACCTCCGCGACGGTCTTCTCGTCGCGCGGCGAGACCTCGTAGTTGCCGAGGACGACCATCGTCGCGCCCGCCTCCTGCGCGAGCTTGATCGCCGTGGCGCGCGAGGGGATGACCGTGAGCGGCAGCCGCAGGCGCGCGTAGGCCAGCTCGCGCGCGTCCGAGGAGACGACGCGCAGGCCGTGCGCGCCGAGCAGTTCCGAGAGCTGGTCGGCGAAACTCTCGCCGACCCAGTTGGCCTCGCGGTTCGAGGAAGTGTTCTCGAACGGGATGATGAGCACCACGTCGCTCAAGCCCTGCGCGTTGGCGCGCGCTGGCGCGAGCGCTGCGACGAGCGCGAGGACTGCGAGGAGGGCGGCGGCGGAGCGTCTGAACATCGAAATCACCTTAAAGTCTACAAAAGCGAGAGGCCGTCGGCGCTCCCGGTTAAAAACCCACGGCGTCGGCGGCCTCGCTCGAATGCACACCCGAAGGAGCGTCCCGGAAAACGCCCGCGCTCAACCGTCGGGTCTAAGAATCGGACGGCGACAATTCTACAGCAAACGCCTCAACCTCAAAAGCGCGCGGGGCGGCCGGGAAGTCTCCGGAGGCCGGAAATGTCCCGCCGGAGTTAGACGCGCGGGGCGGCCCGTCGGTTGACCGCCCGAACTCATTTCACGCCCGCGCGGGGGCGCCGTTCCTACTTCTTCGCCGGCAGCTCGTACACGAAGCGGAGGCCGTCGGCCAGCGTCCGGCGCACCTCGACGCCGGAGAGGTCTGCGCCCGCCGAGACGAGCGTGCGCGCGACCGCGGCGCCGATGCCGGTCAAAACGCACCCGGCGCCCAACAGGCGGACGGCCGCGGCCGCGTGCGTGAGGTGCTGCACCACGTCGGCGCCGAGGTTGCGCGCGCCGGTCACGTCGAGGAGGACGACGCGCGGGCGGCGCTCGAAGACGGCGGCGAGCAGGGCGGCCGTCAGGCGGTCGGCGCGCTCGCGGGTGAGGCTGCCGATGACGGGCGCGAGCAGCACGCCCTCGGCGACCGTGATGACCGGCGTCGAGAGGTCTTCGATCAACTCGTCCTTGAGGCGGTTCGCCTCCTCGGCCTCGCGCTTGGCCGTGAGCAGCTCGTCCTCGAAGCGGCGGCGCTGCCGCATGGGGACGAAGACGCAGTCGTTGACGACGGCGCCGGCGCGCTCCCGGCGGGCCGCGTTGGCGAGCACGGGCACCTCGCCGCCGTCGCGCGCGCGCAGGGAGAGGTAGACCTCCTCGGCGCGGTCTCGCAGCTTGAGCAGGGGGAAGAAGTAGCTCTGGTAGAAGAGGCGCCCGCCGGGCGGGAGCAGCGTCTCGAAGTGGCGGCCGGCCACCTCGCCCTCCTCGTACCCGAGCCAGCCGAGCAGCGTCGCGTTGACGGCCAGCACGAGGCCGTCGTCGGCGAGCGAAAGGAAGCCGCACGGCGCTCTGTTCAGCAGCTCGTCCATGCGAACCGTTCTCGGCGCGGGCTCGGACTTAGTTGCCGCCACCCAGGTACTCCTTGATGACGCGGATGGTCTCTTCGGGGTGGCTCATGTGCGGGCAGTGGCCGGTGGCCTCAAGCAGGCGCAGGGCGCTGTGCGGCAGGTGGCGCGCGAGGTACTCGCCCACCTCCGCGGGCGCGATGGCGTCCTCGGAGCACTGCATGATGAGCGAGGGCACGCTCACGCGCGGGAGGTCTGCGCGGTTGTCGGAGAGGAAGGTCGCCTCCGCGAAGCGGCGCGCGACGCGCGGGTCGGTGGAGCAGAAGCTCTCTTCCAGCTCGCGCGCCAGCTCGGGCCGCTCCGGGTTCTTCGTGACGACGGGGGCGAGGAAGCTGGCCCAGCCGATGTAGTTGTGCTCCATCAGCTCGAGCAGCCCCTGGATGTCCGCGCGCTCGAAGCCGCCGCGGTAGTCCGGCGGGTCGTTGATGTAGCACGGCGAGGGGCCGACCATCACGACGCGCGAGAAGAGCCGCGGCTCCCTGATGGAAGCGAGCAGGCCGACGACGGAGCTGACCGAGTGGCCGACCAAGATCACTTCGCGCAGGCGGAGCGCCGCGCACACGTCGAGCACGTCCTGCGCGTAGCCTTGCAGGGTCGAATACCGCGCGGGGTCGTAGGCGCGCAGGTCGGACTTGCCCGAGCCGACGTAGTCGAAGAGGACGACGCGGTAGTCCTCTTCAAACGCGGGCGCGACGAAGCGCCACATGTTCTGGTCGCACCCGAACCCGTGCGCGAAGACAATAGGGCGCGTGCCGCGGCCCGAGACCTTGACGTTGTTCCGCTTGATGACATCCACAGCCATTCAGAACTCCCCTTGTCACACGCCGCGGCGGGCGAGGCTCGCGGCGACGGCCGCCAGCTCGGCCAGCTCGACCGGCTTCGGCACGTGCATCTGGTAGCCGACCCTGAGCGCCTGCATGCGGTCTTCGACGCGCGCGTAGGCCGTCAGCGCAATCGCCGGCACGCGTCCGCCACGCTCCGGCGGGAGCTTCCGCACGCGCTTCATCAGCTCGTAGCCGTCCTCGCCGGGCATCCCGATGTCGCTGATGATGAGGTCGGGCGCGGACTTCTCGATCTCCTCCAGAGCCTCGGCCGCGGAGGCGGCGACGAAGACCGACGCGCCGCACTGCCCGAGCCCCGCCTTCAGCATCTCGCGCGTGTCCGGCTCGTCGTCCACCACGAGCACCTTCACGCCGTCGAGCCGGTCGAACAGCTCGAAGCTGGGGAGCGTGCTCCGCGCCGCCGGGTGGACGCGCACGCTCTCCTCCCCCGCCTGGTAGACGGGCGCCACGGGGAGCAGCACCGTGAAGGTCGCGCCCTGCCCCTCGCCCGCGCTCTCGGCGCGGACGGTGCCGCCGTGCAGCTCGACGAGGTGCCGGGCGATGGCGAGCCCGAGTCCCATCCCCCCGTGCTGGCGCGTGGTCTTCTGGTCGGCCTGCCGGAAGCGGTCGAAGACGTGCGGCAGAAACTCCGCGGGGATTCCGCTTCCGGTGTCGCTGACGGCCACCTCGACGTGCGAGTTCACGCGCTCCAGCCTGACCTGCACGCGCCCGCCGCGCGGGGTGAACTTGATGGCGTTCGAGAGCAGGTTCCAGACGACCTGCTGCAGCCGGACGGGGTCGCCGGAGACGGTGACCGTGCCGGTGTCCAGGACTTTCTGCAAGCGGACGCCCTTGGCCTCGGCCGCGGGGCGGACGGCCTCGACCGCGGCCTCGATGAAGGTGTTCGGGTCGATGGGGCGCACGTCGATGCGGAGCTTGCCGGTGATGATGCGCGACACGTCGAGGAGGTCGTCGATGAGCTGCGCCTGCGCGCGCGCGTTGCGCTCGACCGTTTCGAAAGCGCGGCGGGCCGACTCGTCGTTGAACTGCCCCGTGCGGAGCATGTGTGCCCACCCGAGGATGGCGGTGAGGGGCGTCCGCAGCTCGTGCGAGACCGTCGCCAGGAATTCGTCCTTCAGGCGGCTCGACTCCTGCGCCTCGCGGTACAGGCGCTCGGCCTCGTCGCGCGCGCGCTGCGCGGACTCGTAGAGGCGCGCGTTGTCCATGGCGACCGCGGCCTGCGCGGCCAGGCCCCCGACGATGCGCGCGTGACGCTCGTTGAAGACGCCCGGCTTCGGCGAGCCGAAGAAGAGACCGCCCAGGACTCCGCCCGAGCGCGAGACGACGGGCACCGCGAGGTAGCTGACGACGGGCAGATGCCCCTCGGGCATGCCGTAGTAGGGCGAGTTCTTCCCGTAGCGCGGGTCTTGCTTCACGTCGTCGATGAGGACGACGCCCTCGCCGCGGAAAGTCGGGCCGAAGAGGTCTGTCGCGCGCGGCATCGGGAAGTGTGCGAACGCCTCGCGGGGGACGCCGGAGAGCGTGTAGAGCATGTAGGACGCGCCCTCTTCGTTGAGCACGTTATAGAAGAAGGAGCCGAAGCGCGCGCTGGTCAGCTCGGTCGCGGCGTCGGTGACGGCCTGCACCATGCGGTGGAGGTCTAGCTCCGCGGAGATGACCTGGCCCAACTCGTTGATGACGGCGAGCGCCTCGGTCTGGTCGCGCAGGGCCTCCTCGGTCGTCTTCCGCTCGTCGATGTCCTGCACGACGCCGAGCATGCCGAGCACGCGGCCGTCCTCGGCGTAGAGGCCGCGGCCCCGCGCGAGCACCCAGTGGTAAGAACCGTTCCCCTTCGCCACGCGGTACTCGATGTCGTAGTCGCCGCGCGCGGCCAGGGACTCTTGGACAGCGGTTCGCGCGGGCTCGCGGTCGTCCGGGTGGAGAAGTTCGCGCATCGCCGCCCAGGTGACGGACTCTTCCGGCCGCAGGCCGAAGATTTCGGCAGCGGTCTCGGAGAGCGTGACCGCGTCCGTGACCGCGTCCCAGTTCCAGTCGCCCATGCGCGCGGCGGCCATGGCGAGGCTGAGGCGCGTCGCGCTCTCGTCGAGTTCGCGCTGCGCGCGCCGCTGCTCGGTGATGTCGCGCGCGATCTTCGACGCGCCGACGATGGTTCCCTTGCTGTCGCGGATGGGCGAGACCGTCAGGGAGATGTCGATGAGCGTGCCGTCCTTGTGGCGGCGCACAGTCTCGTAGTGCTCGATGCGCTCGCCCGCGCGGATGCGCGCGAGGATGGCCGGCTCCTCGTCGATGTGGTCTTCGGGGAAGAGGATGGTGACGGGCTGGCCGATGGCCTCCTCGGCCGTGTAGCCGAAGATGCGCGCGGCCCCCTTGTTCCAGGTCGTGATGACGCCTTCCAGCGTCTTGCTGATGACGGCGTCCTCCGCCGACTCGACGATGGCGGCGAGACGCGCCTGCGCCAGCTCCGCGCTGCGGAAGTCTGTGGGCTGCTCTCTCTCTGCTTCGGCGTGAGGCTGTTCCTCTAGCGGGCTCTCACTAGGCATAAACACACTTATCCGGTCGGGATGAACGAAGGGGGCGAAGGGAGAACTTCAGGGGTGGAACCGATTATACAGAAAATGAGGACGACCGCCATCACGGCGGCCGAAACTTCCGTCAGGTAACGTGAAAGTCCGTGGCGTACTGGACGAGGCACAGCTTGCGTGCGACCGATTGCGAGGCCGTGTTCTCCCGGGAGGTGCTGTAGAGGGGCGCGGCGCCCTTGGAGCGGACGAGACGCGCCCAGCCGGCCGTCACGTCCGGCGCGTAGCCCTTGCCGCGGAAGCCGGGCAGCGTCTCGACGCCCGCCTCGTGCGCGGCCTGCGTGACGCGCACACTGCGGCAGACGGAGACCGCGCGCCCCTCTTCCACGACGGCGACGAAGGGCTGCGCGAAGGGAAGCTCTTCCAAAAAATCCTCGAAGCCGCCGCGCAAAACCTCCGCGTTCGCCTCCGTGACAGCGAGGACGGCTCTCGAAGGCTCGGGGCACTCTTCGAAGCGGTAGGCCGGCCCCGCCTCGATGCCGCGCACGGGCGCGTGTGCCCCGAGCAGCCGCACGTACGCGTCGGCGTGTCGGGGCACGTCAACTAACTCCGCGCCCTTCGGCTCGTCCGCGCAGAGCGCCTCCAACTCCGCGGCGAGCGCGTCGGGCAGGTCGGCGCGAAGACGCCAGAGATTCCCCGCGCGCGTCCGGCCGAAGAAGAGGCGCGGCGCGGCGGCTGCGCCCGGCCAGGGCTCGTTGACGGACAGGAGCCGCCCGCGTGCGTCGTGCGTGAACAACGCGCGCGCGTGCAAGTTCAACAGCTCCCGGTCGTCGGGCACGCGTCCTCTATCTTTTGTCTTTGGCGTGGTGTTCTTCGGGGCGGAGCAGGCGCCGACTACGCCGTTGGGTTGCGCCCGCCACGCCCGCTTACCTCTGACTGAGGGCCTGCGCGACGATGCGGTGGTTATGCTCCGGCTGTGTGCCGATGATGACGATGTCGCCGCCGCCCTCCGCCTGCTTCTCCTCTTCCTGACCGTCCGAACTCGTCGAGACGGCCACCTGCAACGCGCCGCTCCCCGCCTTCTTGCGGAAGATGCCCGCCACGAAATTCGACTCGGCCTTCACCTCGAAAGGCGTCTTCTCCGCGACGTTGACGAGCGGGCTCTCACTCGTCACCAACAGGTAGGAGGCGACAAACTCCAAAGGCTCCTGCGGGTCGGAAGAGGTCACCCGAATGATGATCGTCTTTCTTTCGCGCCGGGAGGATTGCCGCGAGCCATCCGAAGAGGCCACGGCCCAGAAACTGACGGCCAGCAGGGCCGCGAAGACTACGACGCGTTTCATCTCTCTCCCTCCTGTCGAGCGGGTGCAAACTGACTGCCGTCGTGCCGGATGATTCGGCCTTGTATGTAACTCCCTGACGAGGTGTTGTAAAGCCGAGCTGTCGGCTTTCATGTAACCACGAAGCCTCTTCCGTCAGACCATTCTTTTGCCGGCCAGAGGCGGCAGGCCCAACGCACGCACGGCCCAGGGCAGCGCCGTCTCCAATTGCCGCCGCTGCACCGCGCGCACGCGCGGGGCGTCGCCGATCCCGGGCAGGCCGGCGCGCGAGGCGAAGTAGCCGGAGACGCGGGCCGCGACCTCCGGCGCGTCCGGCAGAATCTCTTCGGGCTCGACCCCGCTCTCGTAGGCGAGGCTCGGGAGCCAGAAGCCGAGGTCGAGTCGCGGGTTCGACAGACAGGCGCCGTTCCAATCGACGAAGACGGCGCGCCCGTCCTTGAGGCAGATGTTGTCGCTGCGCAAGTCCCAGTGCGTCAAACTCTCGCCCGCGGTGGGGCAGCTCTCTTCGACTTCGATGAGGGTGGGGAGTGTCGCCCCGAGCCAGTTCGCGTCCGCAAACCCGAGCGACAGAAAAGGCGCCGGGTCTTCGGCGACCACGAGCCAGTTCGGCACGCCCGCCCCGTGCACCTGCGCGTACGTCTCGAAAGGGGCCTTCGTGCCGTGCAGCGCGTCGAGCTGCGCCAAAGTCAACTCTATCTGCCGCCCGCCCCACGGCGGCGGCCAGTAATGTTCGGAGAGGTCTTCGATGAGGAGGACGGGGTCGGACTCGTCATCCTCCGACGCCAGGAGGCGCGGCATGAAGTCGCCGCGCAGCCGTTCGTAGACGTGTATCTCGCGGCGCAGGGCCGCGCGCGTCAACGGCGTCGTGCCGACTTTGGCGAAGAAGCTGCCGCCGCCGCCCGTCCTGCACAAAAGCCGCAGCGCAACGGTGTAACCGCCCTCCACCCGGCGGTACGACTCGACCCGTGCCCCGGCGAGTCTCTCGATGCGTTCGGCCAACTCCCGGTGCGGCACGCCTTCATTTATCATAAAAAAGAAAACAGCCACCGCGGGGGTGACTGTAAGATGTGGCGTCCCGTACGGGACTCGAACCCGTGTTACCGCCGTGAAAGGGCAAGATTCCTATGGAAAAGCCCAATAAAATCGGTACGCCAACACTTAAAAGAACACCTTCCACGCCCCAAAGTGTCCTTCAACGTGTCCTCGAAAAACGGAGACACGGACGATGGCAAACGAGAGAAGCGGCTATACATTCAAAGACAAAACCGGTACATGGTATGCGCGTACCACGATAACAGATTCAACCGGAAAACGCCGCAACGTCAAACGGCGCGCGAAAGACAAGCGAGATGCTAAGGAAATCCTCAAAAGCATCCTGCGGGAATTAGACGCGGAAGGTAGCAAATCGCTTGACGCATCCAAGCTGATTTTCAATGACTTGGCCGACTTCTACCAGAATCATTATTGCAAGCCAGCCGAGTACGTTGATGGGAAGAAAGTAGCTGGTTTGCGCGACGTAAGGCGAGCACAGGATTGTTTAGTCCGCTTCCGAGAGTATTTCGGCAAGCGGCGGCTGCGAGAGATCACATACAGCGACATTCGCTCCTACTACATGATGCGGCTAAAAGAACCTACTCACTACAAACGCCCGCCGACGATTGCCACAATGAACCGTGAGCTAGGGGTGTTACGTCGCATCCTCGGAATAGGGGTGCGCGAGGGCTGGATTCCACGCAGCCCGTTCAACATGGGTGAGCCGTTGATTTCACCTGCTTCCGAGAGGCGGCGCGAACAAATCTTGAGTGTTACCGATGAGCAAAGACTACTCACCGCTTGTGTGAAGTCTCAATCAAAACATTTGCTTCCGCTTATTGTCTGTCTGCTTGATACAGGCGCGAGAAAGTCAGAATTGGCGAAGCATCTACGTTGGCGCTCCGTCTGCTTTATTACGCGCACTCTCACAATCGAATGCATGACCACTAAGACCCTAAAGGCGCGGCAAATCTGCATGACGGAGCGAATGTTTCAAACGCTTTCGGCGCTTTATGAAACCTCATCAAAAGAGCTGGACGCCTGCGTGTTTGAGACGAGTAGAACGGTTCACAGGGCGTTCGCAAAGGCGTGTAAGGCGGCCGGAATCACTTACGGTAGCCCGCACGGGATAACCCTGCATTCGCTTCGCCATACCGCCGCCACAAGGCTTGTCAAAGGTCAAATGCCTCTTCACATGGTCGGGCGCATACTAGGTCACTCACAACCTCAGACTACATACAGGTATTTGTCTGCGGACGCAGAGGCAACGGCTCAGGCGGCGGCAATCTTTGAGACGTTCAACGCGCTGGCAAGTGAACCGCAAAGCACCAGCGAGATAGTTGACCTGATAAACTAAAGCCCTCGGCTCGCCAACTCACATTTAGCTTATGTGAGTACAGTCGCGTAATATTTTACGCGCAGGTGAGCCGAAATTTTTGTTTTCAGGTGGATAAAATGAAAGGCAAAATAGGACTGCCGCCAAAAATCCAACACTGCTCGGAAATCACTATCTCGGCGGAACCTTTCGGGGAAGATTCCGTCAGTTCAAAAATCACACGCAGAGCGGAAATAGTGGTTGAGGCTGACATACGCAGCGATGGGAAAAGCTTTGAACCGCTTGTAGAAACATTCCCGGTTACGCCGGCTTCACTTAAGGAGTTGAATGCGCTTTTTAAGTATGTGTCGGAACATATTCAAGACGCGCAGTATAACGCGATTGCTAAGGTGTTCCAGCGGGGGCGCTTTTTTGCATTACGTTCGCATGAAGCGCGAAATCCGAGAGCGCACAAGAAATTGATTCTGGACTGGATTGATCTTATCCAGAGCATAGAGAAACAGGCGATTATAGAGAGCCTGAATTTAAAAGTAGGGCGCGGCGGTAGTGTAGGGAAATGGACGCCAGAAACTCGCGCGGAGTTCTTGAAGCTATACAATCAAATTCTATCTCAAGTGAAGGACGCTAAACGTGCTTATAAGGATAACCAGAAGCGGCGAAACTGGCCTGAGATCGTTAAAGCTGCTCACCCTGACTTGCCGGACAGTGTGATTAAGCGGTTGAACCTTCAAGGTATAAAACCTTCCGATACAGCTTTAGAGCTTAGTGCTATACAATTTGGCGTGCATGGTAGTGAATACCTGAAAAGAGTCCTAAAAGAAGCACGACGGGAAGCAGAAAAAGCGAGGGATATTGAATGACATAATTGAATGTCCCTCAAAATATCTTCTACTGGCGGACGTTCATAGTGCCAATTAAAAAGCGCCTGTAACCCTTCTTAACCTTTGCTAGCTTAGTGGTCGTCGGTGAGAAATCTCCGACGACCATTAGCTTTCTTGAAGGGTGAAAAATGAACGAGATTCACGAAGGAAAAGACGCTAGACAAGAGATTGCCCGGCTTCATTTAAACATTATCCGCAAACATGCGCGAGAGGGTTTTATTGAAGTCCGCGGATTGATGAGGGGTGGCGCTTCACGGGGCACAAGGTTCTTCTCCGTTGATGCTAGGGAGGATGATGTTAATTCAGTTCTTGGGTGGGCTGACGAGGTAAATGCGGAAGGCGGCGAAATCTACGTCGCCTATAACGCGAGGTCACAGAGGCGCGGCACAAAAGAAGACGTTAAGATTCTGACTACCTGCTATGCCGACCTTGACCTTCATCTTGAGAAATATGGAGATGTTGAGGGCGGGGGTATCTTAGATGCCGCGCTGAACGCTCTCCGCAATGCGCCGATTCAACCTCATCTCATTGTCTTCTCAGGATATGGGTTGCATCCAATTTGGTTCATCGAACCGAATACCGATAAAGCAACATGGGCGGGCGTACAGCGCGCAATTCGCTCACACTTTGCGGAACACAAAGCCGATATTGCCGTGGCGACGGATGAAGCCCGCATCTTGCGGTTAGTACCGTACCCAAACCGTAAACATGGCAAGTGTATAGAGACTAAAATTCTCCAAGTCCTCGAAACTGACCCCTATACGCTTAGCGATCTGGCGCGGGCTTACGGCTTGGCAGCGAAACCGGCTACGGTAGTGAATATGATGGCGCTTGAGCCACTGATCCGAGTGCCGGAAAACGCTAAGTTCGACAACATAGCTTCAATCCCAGAAGGACAAAGAAATAGTGCGCTGTTCCGCATGGGATGCGCGCTACGGCATAACGGCGCTAACGAGACTGCCATTTACAAGACTCTGATTGAGGAGAATGCTACCCGCTGCATTACCCCGCTTGACGAGTCTGAAGTCCGCGCCATCGTGCAAAGCTGTTTGCGGTACGATCCTACATCTGAAACCACACTATTCCCTTTGACAGACTACGGAAACGCGCAACGCATAGTGCAGCGTCATGGTGTAGGACTTCGCTTCTGTCACGCTTGGAATAAGTGGCTGATATGGGACGGCAAGTGCTGGCAGAAGGATGATAGCGGAGAGATCGTACGACGCGCCAAAGATACGGTTCGTAATCTATACGCTGAGGCTTCGCAGATACACGAGCCGGAAGCGCGCAAGGAAATCGCACGCTTCGCCAGAATGAGCGAGTCCGAAGTACGGATCAGGGCGATGATTAAGCTGGCCGCATCTGAGCCGGGAGTTGCCGTGACACCTGACGAGTTGGACGCCAAGCCGCACATGCTCAATTGCTCTAATGGCGTTCTGGATTTACAAACCGGCATCCTACATCCACACAGCCCGGAACAGTTGCATACGAAGGTTGCGCCGGTCGAGTACGATCAAAACGCCGCCTGTCCGGTGTGGCTTAGCTTTCTTGATTCAATCATGGCGGGTAACAAGCGGCTTAGCACCTTCCTTCAACGGGCGTTCGGGTATTCGCTCACCGGGGATATTGGCGAGCGAAGCCTATTCATCCTCTACGGGATGGGTGCGAACGGCAAAAGCACGTTTCTCGAAGTCATCCGCTCGATACTTGGGGAGTATGCGATGCGGACGCCTACTGAAACGTTGATGATGAAGCGTGACGGTGCGATACCTAACGACGTTGCCCGGTTGAAAAGCGCCCGCTTTGTTTCGGCGTCGGAGACAGACGAAGGTAAGCGGCTGTCAGAGGCTCTGATTAAAGACCTGACTGGCGGTGACACCATCAGCGCACGATTTATGAGGGGCGAATGGTTCGAGTTTGTGCCGGAATTTAAGATATGGCTGGCGACAAACCATAAGCCTGTCATCAAGGGTACTGACAAAGGTATATGGGATCGTATCAAGCTGATCCCGTTTGAAGTCCGCATCTCGCCTGAAAAACAAGACAAGCAACTCGGAAGGAAGTTGCGTAAGGAACTCCCCGGCATCTTGGCTTGGGCTGTACGCGGCTGTCTGGAATGGAATAAAGAGGGTTTGGGTGTGCCAGATGAGGTGAGAAATGCAACTGAGGGCTACCGCGCAGAGATGGACACTTTCGCGCAGTTTTTATCCGATTGCTGTCTCATCTCTCCTAACGCTCACGAACAAGCTGGAATGCTCTATGAGGAGTACAAAGAATGGTGTGAGCGAACGGGTGAGAGGACTATCACGCAGAAGGCGTTCGGCCAGAGATTGCAGGAGCGCGGATTTACCCCGGACAAGGTTAAGGGTTTCCGCTGCTGGAAAGGTCTTGAGCTATCGTCAGCAATCAAGGGAAACAGCAAGTACAAGGCTGCTTAGGACGCATTGGACACATTGGACATGAGTTTCGATATGAGCTTAAAGATTCTCTCTCATATAGCTTTATACGAAATATCGTGTCCAATGTGTCCATCCGTCCAGAACGGACATGAAAGGGAAGGTTAAGAAGATGCGGAAAACGCAAAAGGGGAAAGTTATGCGAGACACGATGGAAGGGATAGCTAGATTCAACTCATCAGAACGGAGCGCGCGATATAAAGCCGCTCTGAAGGCTTTACGGGAGCTTGCAGAGGAAGAAGGTCTTGACAAGGCCAAACTCGCACATGCCGAGGCTACTTGGGACATCAGGCTTGAACAATGGGCAGGGAGCAACGGGCTAACCAAAAGCAAGCGACACGGATGTATTGCTACCCTTTTGGGCGAGAAGTGCGAGGGTATTAGATACGATGGCATCCCTTGCAGCGCCCCCGGCGGGGATCATACGAGTTTCTGGCTACGTGACGGCGAGCCAGCAGTGTATATCTCTCAGCCTTACGCGCTGCGCCTGCCTGACATGCAAGAGCTATTGAGCCTGAGTCAGAAGTATGACCTTGACGTTACGATCCACCCGGCAGACGAGTCGTTCTACTTCCCCGGCGGTACGCTAATGGTTGAAATACGATCTAGGAGTGGGAAGAAGGTATACGGTTGATGTCATATCAGCCGTAAACCCTATAGTGAATTTTTACAGCACATTCAGCACCATGTTCGACAACATGAATCAGACATCCCTTTATTAATCAGCAAGTTATATGCAACATGCTGTTGAAATCAAAAAAATTCCATAATTGGAGAGGCTATGAGGTCGCCCGACACCCGCATCTTCAAGCGTTTAGAAGTACCTTCAGCGACAGGAGTCTTACGCTTCTTTGCCTCGCCCGCTGCCTACAGATAAAAATTTCTGTTGCAATAAAATCGGCAGAGCGTTAATCTCCGGCGCGTGGGCGTCGCCTCCGCTTTCCGACGCTCAGAACAGAATAGGCACACGAATATCGCGCCACCCGAAGGCAGCTTTGCCCCGCCCGTGACGGCGCGCGACTTAGAACAGGGACGGCAAGACCGCGAGCAGTTCCAGCGCGGCCTGTGTCCAGATTGCCGTCGCGTCGTCAGGCGTCTTGTCAGTAGATACTTCGCCGCCTGTGGTCGGCTCTTGAAAGGCGCTCGCCGGTTGTGATGGTGGCGGCGCAGGTGAACCGTTCGGCATCCAGTCGGCTCGCGCAGAGCAGGCCAGTAGTAGAACCAGAACGGAAGCGGGGATAGCTTTACTCATTTCCTTACACCTTTCGCTATATGAGGGGTTGTGCAACGTCGCCGCCGGAATCGCTAAGTTCCGGTGGCGTTTTCGCTTACGCAAGGATTTCCACATAAGCGAAGAAAGGCTTGCCTCACATGAATTTAACAGACGAGCAGCTTAAGGAACTAGATAACCCTTCTCTGACCGAGAATGAACGTGTTTTGTTGCGCTGCCGTGTGGCCGCAGACTTCATACACAAAGGGCAGTACGAGGCGGCGCGCGAGGCTCTAGGCGGGTTGTGGCTAGGCGTCGGGCAGAGGCCAGCAGTAAGCAACCTGCCGCCCGCTATAGAGGCCGAAGTGTTGCTTCAATGTGGAACGCTTACGGGCTGGCTCGGCAGCGCACGCAACGTCTCAGGCGCGCAGGAGCAGGCGAAAGATATGCTCTCGGAAGCGGAGCGTAAGTTTCGCGCACAGGGGATGCTCTCTAAGGCGTCGGAGGCTCAGTACGAGTTAGGCATGTGTTATTGGCGGCTGGGCGCTTATGACGAGTCCCGCTTGGTAATGCGTGAGGCGCTAAAGCCCCTGACCGGCTCCGACCTCGACCTAAAGGCTAAAATCCTTATCAGGAGAACGCTGGTCGAAATATGGGAGAACAGGTATTACGAGGCGCTAAGCATCTTGAAAGAGGCTGAGCCGGTCTTTAACTCCGCTGGTGATGCGCTCAAAGGCAGATGGCACGGGCAAATGGCCTTAATTCTGATAAGGCTTGCCCTGATTGAAGGGAATACGGATTACTCAGATAGAGCAATCATCGAATTTACTGCTGCTATACATCACTATGAACAGGCAGGGCATGAAAGATACTGCGCGACGAACCTGAATAATCTTGCAATGACGTTCTACAGGCTAGGGCGTTACAAGGAGGCGCATGAATCGTTAGATCGCGCTCAGCTAATCTTCACCAAGCTCAAGGACGCGGGCAATCTAGCGCAGGTGGACGAGACACGGGCGCGCGTCCTAGTCGCGGAAAAGAAATACCGTGAAGCAGACCGTATCCTCGTGGGAGTGATTAAGACTTTCGAGCAGGGCGGCGAGTCGGCGTTATTGGCTAACGCACTCACGCTTCAAGGTGTAGTGTGGGCACGGATCGGGGCGTTTGAGAACTCCGTCAACATCCTCCGTCAAGCGATGGAGGTAGCGCAGGACTCAGGCGCACTCGCGCGGGCAGGGCTGGCGGCGTTGACGCTGATAGAGGAGCACGGGAAGACGCGGCGGCTTTCGGAGTCCGATTTGGTTAAGGTGTTCACGCGCGCCGACGAACTTCTAAAAGGCACTCAGGACGCGGAAGACATAATCCGTCTGCGCGCGTGCGCTCGCATAGTTGTTAAGAGGCTATCGGGGCTGGAACTGCGCGACAAGAATTTTTCTTTTTACAGCGCCGTGCGGGAGTACGAAGCGAGATTGATAGAGCAGGCTTTAGCAGAAGCCGGGGGGAGTGTGACACGGGCGGCGAGGATTCTAGGGCTGACGCATCAAAACTTGGGCTACATGTTGCTGAAAAGGCATAAGAACCTAGCCGACAAGAGAACGCCACGGGAGAAGCGCTTGCGTAGCATCATCAAAGAGACGAAAGAATAGAGAGGAGCAAGCGACGCCTCACTTTATAAGTGTATATTTAGTGCCGCTACCCTTGCCGACTCTTTGAAGCCTCTGATTCTCAACCATTGAGTTGAAAAAATAAATTGCTTGGTCATAATTAATATCTGCTATTGAACGGAGTGTTCGGTTTGTTATAAAGGGATGCAACGAAAGAAATTCACTGACAATAGCCTCCACCTGTAATAATTCGGAGGCCGTAAGAGTAGTTCTTTTGCCATTTTGCTCTTTAAACTTATCCATAATAATTGTGAGTATAATCTCAGCGGACTTACCAGCGGTACATCAATTTTCATGCTACTGGCTTACCCGTGTTAGTATCCCGTCTGCTATTTAGAAATTGCCGGGACTCACTTACTCCTGAACAGAACGTTCGACCACTAAAGACAAAAGGTAGGGGGAAAGTTATGCGCGCTTTAGAGTTCAAGAAAATACCGTTTCGCCCAGTACAAAGAGAAAACGGATTGGTAGTCCCGTTTAGCGGGTACTTTTTTTGGGAGCGAGTCAAAAATAAAAACGCACAGGAAGAACCTGTAAGACAACTTGTGCTTCATACTCTAGTAACTGAGTACGGATTTCCTGCGGAAGAGGTACATGAAGGCGGACTTATCGAGATTGAGCAGGAAGTACGTTTCGGGAGCGAGCAGAATAGAGCTTTTGCTGACATTGTTATAAAGAACTCTCGCCGTCATCCTTACATTTTTATCGAATGCGCTGAGCCTAACACGTCTATTGAAAGCAAATGGAATCAAATGAAGGGCAATGTTTCAGCCGAGTGGTCAGTTATTTTTGGGGGCATATCAAACGGGCGGGAGTTGCATTGGTACAAGAAATCTCATAACCCCCGCGAAGTTGTTCCTGTTGATGATATAGCCCGGTACTCTGGCACATCTTATGGTAAAGGGGACGTGTCGCAAGACTTAATTGCACCTGTGCCAAGTGGTGGAGAACTAAAGACAGGGCTTACTCCATTTTCAACTACAACATTCAGAAGCGTTCTCGGGAATGAAAGAGACGGGCTGCACAAAACTTTATGGAGTGAAGATGGGTTAAATCCGGATGATTGCGTGGACGAATTAGTAAAACTTCTTTACGTTAAAGAATATGATGAGCGTAAGACAGTTGAAGAAGCTAAGCGAACGAATATCCCTCAATCATTTATCTTCAACGCTGAACGATTTAAAGAAGACCCTGACCAATTAGCCTCTAACGTTATCTCAGCCTTTGAAGAGGCTGTTAAAGCAGATAAGGATAAAATGATCCAACTTGGGCGTGCTGATGGCTCACGGCTGGTTTACGAGAACGAGCACATAAGCCTCAAGCCGTCCACAATTTATAAGGTCGTGCGCCAACTAGCGCCTTATAGCATTCTTGAAACGCCCTCAGACCTTCGCGGGCGTGTGTTTGAAAAATATCTGAGCACAACATTTCGGAAGGGCTTAGGGCAATACTTTACCCCTGAGCCGGTTGTCCGTTTGATGATCGGTTTGCTTGCGCCAAATGAAACCGATTACATCGGAGACCCTTTTTGCGGTAGCGGGCGCATGCTCACAATGGCTCTAGAGTATGTCCGTGCGCGCCGAACTGGCATAGCTAAGCCGGAAGATATGCATGGCTTTGCGACTACTCATCTTTTTGGTGTTGACATTAGCCGCAAGCTTGTTCGCATCGCTCAACAGAATGCAAGGTTGCATGATGATGAGTTTATTGATGCGCGGCAGAATGATTCACTTACTAATATTCAGCAGTTAGGAGATATGCCACGGGCACACGGCTTCCGTCCCGGTGGATTGACAGCTATTGCTACGAACCCGCCATTTGGTGCTCCGATAAAAGATGAGCATACCTTAGAGCTATTCCGCATAACTCGGCGGCAGCGTGGGGGACGAGTTACAACCGTCAAGTCAGAAGAAAAACAAGTCCTAGCTATAGATCGATGTTTAGATATGTTGGCAAGTGAAGTGACCTTGCCAAGCGGGAAGGTTATTGGTGGCCGGATGGCAATTATTCTTCCTGATGGTGTACTGGCTAACAGCAACACGCGAGTCATTCGCAATTGGTATCGAGAGAACGCTATCTTGCGCGCGGTAGTCAGCCTGCCTGCACATACCTTCATGCCGTTCGGGGCGGGAGTAAAAGCGTCCGTAGCCCTATTCGAGAAAAAGACCCCTCAGTGGGATGATTCTCAAGACTACGATGTTTACATGGCACGGGTTGACGATATTGGCTATGACGCCAAAGGCTCGGATCATAATTGTCCAAAATGCGTCGCTCGTCGTATCGACGCTGACGACGAAAATAAGTTCTGGACTATGAAGGCCAAAGATGAAATTGATGAAATTATAGAGGACTTTCATGCACAAATGGACTTAGGGTGGAGGCTGACATAATGGAGTCGGGGAAAGTTAAAGGATCAGAACTGCTTCACCGCCGCAATACCGTAGAAGAATTTTACTCTCCGGCTGTCAAGCGAATTGAGTTGTTAAACTCGCGCTGCCACTATCCACTTGAGCCTGTCGCAAAGTTTGCTCACGTTCGTGGCGGAAAGCGACTACCAGCTAATACTCCATATTATGAAAATGAAGACGGAACAGGTGTCCCTTACATCCGAACTTGTGACATACATCCTGAGTCTGGCTCTATTGACTTAACAGATGTGGTTTATGTGGATGAGCAAACGCATCAGATTATTGCCAACTACCAGCTTCAAGAGAACGATATTGTAATTTCAATAGCGGGAACAATCGGAGCAATCGGGATGCTCCGCGAATCACTTGAACGGTGTAATTTCAACGAGAATATGGCAAAGGTACGTGTGTTCGACCCTGACTATCTGCCCGACTATGTTGCGGCTTACTTCGCCAGCGGGTTCGGACAGGCTTACATTGAATGGTTAAAGGGCGGGGCTGTTCAAGCTAAGTTAAGCCTTGAACGTATCAAGGAAATTCAAGTTCCCAAACTTTCATCCAGCGCTCAATCGCAAATAAGCGAAATCATGCAGTCTGCTTATAGTGAAAGGCAGAATCTTATTCAAGAAGCCGAGGAGCTTGGGCGTGGAATAAGTGAGTACGTGCTTGGGCGTTTAGGGGCAAGTTTAGAGATCAAGGCACATCAGCTAAGGCTTAAGATGTCGTTATCAAAATTGAAGCGCCGGGATGATCCTGAATACTATAGTCCTGAACGATTTGAGGCGATTGAGGCGATTAGACACTTATCTTTCCAGCGTAAGCCGTTAGGAAAGATTGTAACTTTTTCGGAGCGGCGAGTTGCACCCCAAGACTATTCTGACTCTACCTTCAACTATTTAAGCTTAGCGAATGTACAGTCCCACTCAGGAGAGCTTCTAGGTAATACCCTCGTTACCCGCGACGACGTAGCCAGTCAGTCAAATATCTTTGAGAAAGGCGATGTATTGTTCGGTAGGCTGCGCCCTTATCTTAATAAGGTTTATTGTGCTGATGAAGATATGTCCGAAGGGCTTTGCTCTACGGAGTTTTATGTGTTTCGGCCTGACAAATCATTTGATGAATTATTTCTGACATACTACCTTCTCAGTCCCTTAGTAGTCGCCCAAACCAAGCATGCAACGACCGGAAGCGCATTGCCGCGACTGCTAAAACATGATTTCTCAGAGATAGAAGTGCCTCTTGTCCCTTTCGATGAGCAAATTAAAATCTCCGCAGAGATTAAAAACCGGCGACAAACTGTTCGGCAGAAGCTACAACGTGCAGAGAGTGTGGTTGATGAAGCGCGGAGGGAAGTTGATAAGCTGATCTTAGGTGAAGACTTTATATTCGAGGCTGAATCAGTTAATTAACACCCTGTGCCCTAGATTAGTCGTTTAATGAGTATGAATCGTGATGACGAGCTTATCGGGTTAGGTGAAGCCGCGGAAGAATTTGGTATACCACGCCGTACACTCAGCAAGGCCGCTGCTGACGGATTGCTCCATGCACGAAAGACGGCGGGGGCATGGTTGGTGACGCGGCAAGAAGTAAAAGATTACATTTCTAACCGTAAGCCCAAAATGGGTAGACCCTCACAAAAAAATTGAACACGACGCTTGAGAAAGTTTGCTAAATCTGGCAAACTTTCTGCGAAGCGTTACCCGTAAGTGTTACGAGCACCTACGGGTAACTAACCCCACCGACTGAGCAAGCAGTCAGTTGGGCTGACTCCATTTAACAAAAATCGAGTCCGCCTGTCACCTGATTGTAGGTGGGAATTACAGGAGGACTCGTGCCGCCTAAAGATACTTCTGGCGCAGGCCGCGCTATCTTCATTAACTCGACAGGGGAGCATTCCGCAGATTCGTTCTGTGGTCATTGCTCTAATGCTTTGATTAAGCCGGGGACAGTTGAAAGGGTATTTCCCGGCGTAGACGCTAAAGGTGTCCCCATCTGTGCTAAGTTTAATCTTGGTGCTCCACGGAATTGGCAGGGACATTGCGGAGTAAATTTCCGCAAGGAATTGCTTCCTTTAACCCTTTGGAAATGTAAAGCAAACTATTGGCTGTTGGTTGAAGGTGTCACACATAGCGATGGTTAGCTATGTGAAAAACAGGCTAGCCGCTATCGTGCAATACGGTAGCGGCTTAAACCATTCAACGTGACACGTTGAAAGACACGGACAGCGTGAAGGTGTCCTCGAAAGTGTCCAAAAGGAAAACAGCTACCATTAAGGTAGCTGTAAACCTTTGATAAGATGTGGCGTCCCGTACGGGACTCGAACCCGTGTTACCGCCGTGAAAGGGCGGTGTCCTAGGCCACTAGACGAACGGGACTTGAATGATTTCGTCGTTGATAACGGCGCCGTTTAAGTTACCGTAGAGCCAAGGGGCTGTCAAACGAGGCGGGCGAGCGGGGGCGTGCATCCTTCGCGCGCGCCGAAGGCATCGGAGTGTGAAAGCAAGCAGGCGCCCCCCGGCACGTTCAGGGGGCGTGCTCGTGCGGAGTCCTTGAACGAAAATCCCCCCAGCCCCTTTCGACGAAGAACAAGCGCGGAGGCTCTCCATGAAGTCCCTTTTGCCGCCCCTCTTACTCGCACTGCTCCTTCACGCGCACGCGGCGGCGGCGCAGACCCCGTTTAAGGCGGCCCCCGACGCGGCCGCGGCCGAGCGCGAGCGCGCGGAGCTTGAGCGCAAGGCGCTCGGGCTCGTCGAAGACGCGCTGACCGAGGCGCAATCTCTCAAGGTTTTGGAGAACCGCGTGCGCGCGCAGGCGGCGGCCGCGCGTCTGCTCTGGCCCCGCGACGCGAAGGCGGCGCGCGCGGCCTTCAAGGCGGCGGCCGACGGCGTCGCCGAGCTGAACGCCGCCATCGACCCGGAAGACCCGCAGTTCTACAACGCCGCGCAGGCCGTCACGCAGTTCCGCGCCGAGATGGTCAACGCCGCGTCGCCGTTCGACGCGAACCTCGCGCTCGAATTCCTGCGCGCGACGCGGCCGACCTACGGCGAGGCGCTGGTCGCGGCCGGCTACGCACAGCCTTCGCAGGAGCAGGCGCTTGAGATGAGCGTCGTCGCCAACATCGCGGCGCAGGAGCCGCAGAGGGCTCTGAAGCTCGCCGAGGAGAGCCTGGACAAGGGCGTCACCGTCTCGCTGCTCGGCGTGGTGAACCAGTTGAGGGCACAGGAGCCGGCCTCGGCCTCGAAGCTGGCCGCGGACATCGTCCACAGGCTCCGCCCCGAAGACCTGCGGGGCCAGGGCGATGCGGGCTCGGTCGCGCAGCAGCTCCTCGTGTTGACGCGCCCGGCAGATAACCCGCCGCCGGTCACGGTCGTGGACGGGCCGGAGGTGGTCTCGGTGGGGAGGGTCGTGCCCGACTCCGGCGCCCCTCTGCTGGACGAGCAGACGCGCCGCGAGCTGGTCGAGAAGGTTTTGACGGCGGTCGCGGCCGGCGTGCCGAGCCAGGGCGGCGGCTACAATCTCTTCTACGCCTTCCAGACGCTCCTGCCCGAGCTGGAGAAGTCCGCGCCCGCGCGCGCCGCGGCGCTGCGCCGCAAGGCCGACGAGATGGGGCGCAGCTTCAACCCTTACGAGCAGCAGATGAGACCCTACCGGGAAGTTATGAACACGGGGACGGTCGAGGCGCTGCTTGAGGCCGCGCGGAAGGCGCCCGCGGAGGTGCGCGACCAGCTCTACACGAACGCGGCGTGGAAGGCTTACAACGACGGGAACGACTCGGAGCGGGCGCGGCAGATTCTTGAGAACGTCGCGAACCCGCAGCAGCGCGCGCAGGCGCTGCGGGAGTTGGAGCGGCGCGGGCAGTGGCGCGCCGTGCAGCAGGGCGGCTACGCGGAGGCGCGACAGACGGCGGCGCGGCTGAAGACGCCCGAGGAGCGCGCGCAGGCCCTCTTGCAGATCGCGGGGCGGGCCGCGGCGGCCGGCGACGCGGAGACGGCGCGGCAAGTCCTGGAGGAGGCGCGCGGGCTCGTCGAGACGCAGATGCACGGCCAGCCGCAGTTCGCCTACCGCCTGCAAGTCGCCAACGCCTACGCGCAGTTCGATTCGGACGCCGCGTTCGAGGTGGTGGAGTCGGCCGTCGGGCGGCTCGACACGCTGCTGGACGCGGCCGAGGTGCTCGACGGCTTCGGCCAGGAGGCTTTCAAGGAGGGCGAGCTGAAGCCGCAGGGCGGCTACATCTGGAACGACCTCATCAACCAGTGCGCGCAGTCTCTGGCGCTGCTCGCGCGCAAAGACTTCGAGCGCGCCGCCGACGCCGCCCGGAAGTTCCGGCGGCCCGAGGCGCGCACGTTTGCGCAGCTCAACCTCGCGCAGAGCCTCCTCGGCGGCCTCCCGTCCCCGCCGCCCCGCAAGGGCTTCGCGGCGGCGCCGACAATCATCTACAGCAAAAATTAGTCTCAGCCGACACGGATGAGGTGCGGGCCGCGCCCTTCGACGCGGCCGATGAGTGAGGCGTCGGGGTAGCGCTCGCGCAGTGAGGCGAGCAGTTCGTCGGCGCGCTCGCGCGCGACGGAGATGAGCAGGCCGCCGGCCGTCTGCGGGTCGAAGAGCAGGGAAGCGAGTTCTTTGCCGACCCCTTCGCCGAGCGTCACGTCCTCGCCGACGTAAGCCCGGTTCGACTTGTCTCCGCTCGTCAACATCCCCGCAGCGGCCAGCTCCCGCGCGCCGCGGATGAGGGGCACGCTCGACGCATCGATCTCCAGCGTCACGCCGCTCGCGCGCGCCATCTCCCACGCGTGGCCGAGCAGCGCGAAGCCCGTCACGTCGGTCGCCGCCGAAGCGCCCGCCTCCGTCATCAAACGCGCGGCCTCGCGCCCCGAGAGCAGCATCGTCTCCAGCGACGCGCGCGTCACCTCCTCCGGCGCCTTGCCGAACTTGATGCCGGTGGAGACGACCCCCGTCCCTATCGCCTTCGTCAAAAGGAGCGCGTCGCCGGGGCGCGCCCCGCGGTTGGTGACGACGCGCGCGGGGTCGATGACGCCCGTCACGGCGTAGCCGAACATGATCTGCTGGTTGTCCACGCTGTGGCCGCCGACGAGCGCCACGCCGTTCTCCGTCAAGACCTGCAAGCCGCCGCGCATGATCTCGCCGAGGATGGAGAAATCGACGCCCTTCTTCGGGAAGCAGGTGACGGCGAGCGCGGTGACGGGCGTCCCGCCCATCGCCCACACGTCGTTGATGGAGTTGAGCGCGCTGATGCGCCCGTAGTCGAACGGGTCGTCAACGATGGGCGTGAAGAAGTCCACGGTCTGGACGAGGGCGAGCGTGTCCGAGAGACGGTAAACCCCCGCGTCGTCGGCCGTCTCGATGCCGACAATCAGGTTCGGGTCGCGGGGAATGTCCAGCCCGCCCAAAACTTGAGCGAGTTCGCGCGGCGCGAGCTTAGCCGCTCAACCGGCGCACGAGACCATCTCTGTGAGACGCATCTTCGTCCTCCCAAATGAATGATGAGTGATGAATGATGAGTGATGAATATGACCTCGTTGCGAGATTCATCATCCATCACTCATCATTCTTCACTTAACCTTCATCGTACCACGAACCTCGTCGGGGCAACGACGGTGCGCGCTTCGGGGTTGTAGTAGTCGTAGAGCTGCGAGGGCGCGGTCAGGGCTTTGAGGCCGTAGCGCGGGCGGAACTTGAACTTGAAGCGCGTGCCGCCGCCCCGCGGCCAGAGGTAGACGACGAGGCGGTCGGGCAGCACGTCGTAGCTGTCGAGCGACCAGTCGGACTCCGCCGCCGCGCGTTCGAGCGACGCGCGGTCAACGTCCGCGCCCGGCGGGAGCCCGACCTCGGCCAGCAGCATGCCGTAGCCCATGTGGCCGACGCGCTCGGCCGACACGCTGCACGTCACCTCCTCGCTCACGCCCGCGTCGGTGTGGTCGTAGCCGACCGACAGCTTGAGCGCCGACGCCGCGCCGCGCTTCTGTGCCTCCGTGCCTTCGGCCGACTCGCCGCCACCCGCACGCGCCCCCCAGGGGACGTAGAAGGTCGTGACGAGTTGCGCCTGCGCGTTCGTCGCCTGTGCCCGACGCTTCAGCTCGACGCGGTTGCCGCCCGCCGCGAGGAAGGGCGTGAGGTCGAGCGTGAGCGGGCCGGTCAGTCTGTCCGGCGGGGGCAGCGTGAGCCGGCCCGCGCTGCGGCCGTTGACGAAGACCTCGGCCACGTCTGCTTCCTGCGCGCCGCCCGCGCCGCCGCGCGCCGCGACCGCCGAGAGGAGCGCGTCGAAGACGTTGATCGTGGCCTGCGTCGAGTACCACACGCCGTAGCGATCTTTCTTGCGCAGCAGGAAGTCGAGCCCGCGTTCGACCAACACGTCCTTCGACCCGCAGCCCGCGTCCGGCATCCCGCACGAACGGTTGAGCGCCTGGACGGCGAGCGCGGTCGTCTCGACGCGGCCGGCGAGGCCCCAGCCGTAGAAGGGCGTGTTGGTTTCGAGCGCCCAGTAGGTGCCCGCGCCCTCTTCGTGCGCGAGCGCGCGCAAGCGCGCGGCCTCGCGCGCGGCGAGCGCCGTCTCGCCCGCGTCCGCCGCGGCCAGCGCGAGCGAGGCGACGAGGTACGGCTCGTCCGCCTCTTCGGCGCGCGCCGCGGCGTAGGCGAGCGCGCGCTTGAGCGGCGTCGCCTGCTCCTTCGCGGCGTCGGCCTTCGCCGGGGTGGTTTGAGTGGGAGCGGTCGGCGCGGGAGTCTGTCGTGCGACGGGGGCGCGCTCGACCGACTCGGTCTTCTGCGTGGCGGCAAGGACGCGTGCGATGAAGACGGTCGTGAGCGCCGTCCGCATCTTGTCTTCGTGGTCGCCCCAGGTGTGCGCGGGCCAGCTCCCGTCCGGCCGTTGCTGCTTGACGAGCCAGTCGCGCGTCTCGGCGATAACGTTCTGGTCAACTTCGATGACGCGGCTCACGTCCGTCAGGAAGCGCAGGGCGTAGGCCGTGAGCGCAAGGTCTGCCTCGCCGCGACCCCAGTAGGTGAAGCCGCCGCCCGGCGCGCGGTAGCCGAGCAGGCGCTCGTAGCCGAGCTGCGCGTACTTGCGCGCGCGCACGACGACTGCGGGGTCAAGCCCGCCGCCCTTCAGCCTCTCGGAGTAGTTGAGCACGAGGACGCTCGGGTAGGCCGAAGAGATGGTCTGCTCGGCGCAGCCGTACGGCCGCGACATGATCGCCTCGACGCCTTCGAGCACGTGCGCCGTCAGGTTCGGGTAGACCTTCAGCTCGCCGCGCAGAGACCCGCGCAGGGCGTCCGCGGGGACGTTGACGGCGAGCGCGCCCGCGTCGGTCAGGAGCGTGCCGTCCGTCAACGAGCGCTCCTCGCCGTCGGGGTGGACGGTGACGGGCTTCTCGATGGCATCGCTCGCGTCCGCGCCGAGCGCCGTCACGCGCTGCTTGCCGTCGTTGACGGAGGCGACGGCGCGGAAATCAAACGTGGGGCGCGCGGCGTCGCCCGCGGGCACCTCGGCGCGCTGCCGCGAGGCGCCCGAGAGCGCGAACCAGCTCTCGGGCTTCATCTCCACGTCCACGCCCTGCGGCTTCGAGAGGTAGTTGCGCAGCACGACGGGCAGGGAGATTTCGTCACCCTCCGTCAGCACGCGCGGCGGGTCGTGCTCGACGAAGAAGGGCTGGAAGGAGAGGAACTCCTGCTCGGCCGTGCCGAGCCGCCCGTCCTCGGTCGAGGCGATGACCGACATCTTCCACGTCGTGATGTTGTCGGCGAGCTTGAAGTTGAGGCGCGCGGTGCCGTCGCCCGCCGTCTCAAGCTCCGGGCTCCAGACCAGAGTCTCCGGGAAGAACTCGCGCAGCCGCGGCGTCGAGAGCGGCGCCTGCACGACCGGCCCGCCCTCGGACTTAACGACGGTGGCCGAGAACTGTGTGCTCGTCTGCGTCGAGCTGTCCCCGGCCGTCACCGTCACGGTCTCCGTCATGGCGGCCGGGGCCATGCTGGCGTCCAGCTTCGTCAGGTTCGAAGAGATGACGCGGACGGCCTCTATCGTCATCTGCGAGAAGCCGTCCGCGTTGAACGTCACCGTGTAGACGCCCGAAGGCAGGTTGCGCAGGAGGTAGACGCCCTCGTCGTTCGTCTCCGCGCTGGCCTCGAACTCGACGAAGCCGTGCTTGGCGACGACCTTCGCGTGGGCGATGGCGGCGCCGTTCGGATCAAGCACCGTCCCCGTGATGGCGCCGGTGCCGCCCGAGAAGGTCGTGGTCTGCGCGGCCGGCACGGGCGCCGCGTCCTGCGCCGTCTGCTCGTCGCCGATGCTGGTGTGGTACGCGAGCGTGAAGTCGTCGGGCGTGCCCTCGCGCCCGTCCGGGCCGGCGCTGCGTAGCGTGAGCGTGCGGACGGTCTGCGTCACGGGCCGCGCCGAACGCTTCAAGAGGTCGGCGCCGCGGGCCGTGACCTCGACGCGGTCGGTGAATCTGGACAACGTCGAGAAGGTCACGTAGACGGGGCGGCCCCAGCCGTCGCGCAAGCCGTCGAGGCTGAGCGAAGAGTTCGCCAGCGCCGAGGCCAGCTCCGCGCGCGTGCGCGGGAAGGCGCGCCCCTCGCGCGCGTTCTTTTCGAGCGCCCCGTCCAGGGCCTCGCGCGACTCCTTGAAGTAGTCGGTCAGGAGGTTCCACACGTCGAAGTCGTCGGAGCCGGAGGCGCCGCGCGACGGCGCGAAGACGCGGTCGGGGCCGCTGCTCTCGACGATGATGACGTTGTGCGTGCCGCTCGTCTCGAAGTGGAAGCGGTAGGGCTGGCCCCACGGGTCGAGCAGGGCGTCGCCGCCAACTTTTTCGTTGCGCAGCTCCTCGCGCAAAGTGGCGAGGTCGCGTATGAAGCCGCCGGTGCGCTTGTGGTACGCGGCGGCGGCGCGGTCGATGGCCTCGCCCGTCTTGCGGAAGTAGGGACGGTTGAAGGTCGCGGCGACGAAGTCGTCGTCGGTGTCGGGGAGCTTGTCGGCGCCGCTGCTCAGAAGTTCGAGCCGGTCACTCACGCGCACGACCGAGAAGCGCGGCCGGAAGGGCTGGCCCCACGGGTCGCGCAGCGCCTTGAAGTCAACGCCTCTGGGCGCGAGTATTTGGACGAGCGCGGTCTCGCCGGTCGGGTACATGAGCGAGCCCGCGTAATACGTGTTCAGGGCATCCGTGAGCGGCTTCAGCTCGGCCGCGACGAGGTCGGCGAAGACGCGCGACTGCTCGCGCTCGAAGTTCGTCCCCGTCGTCACGCGGTGGAAGTCTTCGGGGCGCTCGTTGTTGTAGAGCATCTCGGCGGCCACGTCGAAGCCCTCGGGCCGCGTGCGCGCCGGGTCGAGCCGCTCCACGTCGCGGCGCGTGACGCCCGCGATGTTCCAGTAGCCGTACCAGTAGTCGATGAATGAATTGCCGAAGCCGAAGCCGCGCCCGGCCTCGCCGTCGGTGCGCGCGCGCTCCTCGACGGCCTTGTCGAAGACGACGACGCCGAGCGCGCCCGCCGCGCGCCGCCCGTCGGCCGTGCGCACGGCGAACTGCGCGCCCGCCTCCTCGCCCGGCCGGAAGCTCTTCTGCGAGAGCTTCACGTCGAGCTTCAGCTCGCGGTCGCGCGGGAAGACGACCGTGCGCGCGCCGTTGGCGAAAGAGCCTTCGTCCCCGCCTTTAGTCGGCGCCGCGCTCGTCGCGGTGACGGAGACGACGCCCGCGAACTCGGGGCCGGTCGGGATGACGAGCGCGGCGCGCCCGCCCGAGAGCCTGGCCGAGCGCGAGTAGAGCACGCGCCCCTCGGAGACCGCGTCAACCACGACGGCCATGCGCTCGGCGTCGGAAGACAGCTCGACCCTGACGGGCTCGCCCGGGGCGTAGATGGTTTTGTCCGTCTCGACGCGAATCTCGGGCACCTCGCTGCGGTAGTAGCCGAGCCAGAAGTCTTCGCTGTGGTGGCCGGCCCGCCCCGAGCGGTCGCGCGCGACGAAGCGCAGGGGGATGTTCTGCCGCGTCTCGTCGCGGCGCACGGCCGGCCCCGAGACCTTCGCCACGCCGTAGCGGTTCGTGTGCACGTTGACGAGCACGCGGTCGGCGTCCGTCACCTCGTGGACGCGCCCGTCCTCGCCGCGCCTGGTCTCGGTCGCGCCCTCCTCGTAGATGGTCACGTCGCACTCGGCCGGCGTGCCGTCGGCGTAGAAGGTGGCGAGGTAGAAGGCCACGGGGAGCCCCTTCGCCTGGCGGTAGCGTCCCTCGCTGACGTAGAGATGCACGGGGTCTTTCGTCAGGCGCAGTTCGAAGCGGCGCTGCTCGGTGCGTTTGGTCGTGGGGTCGGTGACGTAGGCGGCGAAGTCGAGGTCGCGGAAGCGCTCGTAGCCGGACTCGGCCAGCTCCTTGTACTCGTCCTTGAGGTCGAGGCGCGCGACGTAAACCCCTTCCCTCAGCTCGCCCTCGACGGCCGGATGCTCCTCGGTCTCGTACTTCTGCTCCTTGTAGTTCCAGCGCCGCTCGGTCTGGCGCACGACGCGCACGCGGCCGCGCTTGACCGGCTGGCCGAAGAGGTAGTCGGCGCGCACCTCGACCGAAGGGCTCTCCCCGGCGAGGTAGTAAGGGCGGTCGGCCTTCGCGGTGACGGAGAAGTTCGGCAGGTCGTAGCGACTGAGGCGGAAGTCCGTGCGCGCGCCGTAGTCGATGTCGTACTTGTCATCCATCTCAAGCTTGAGCGTGTAGCTGCCGAGCTTCGTGCTCTCGGGCACGCGCCAGTCGGCCGCGGCGACGCCGAAGCGCGAGGTCTTGAGGTCGGCGCTGAAGGCCGTGGAGTCATCCTCGTCCTCGACCTTGAAGGTGACCTCCTCGCCTTCGAGCGCGTGGCCGCTCTGGTCGAAGACGAGCGCGCGCATGTGGACGGTCTGGCCGGGCTGGTAGAGCGGTTTGTCGGTGGTGAGGAGGACGCGCGGCTTCTCCTCGACGGAGACTTCCGCCTCGGCCTGCTCGACGAGGACGCCGCGGCGCGCCGTGACCTCCAGCTCCGCCTCGTCGTCAGAGGGGTGGAGCCCGCGCGGCAATTCGAAGTCGAGCGTGACGAAGCCTTCGCCGTCGGTCGTGCCCGAAGCCTTGAGGGCGGTCTTCTTGTCGCCCTTCTCCTCGAAGGTCATCTTGGCTTCGACGGCGACGCCCTTGAGCGGGCGAGCGTTGACGGGGTTGGCCGTGCGCGCGCGCGCCATGTAGTGCGAGCCGGGGCGCGCGGCCGGGGCGGAGATGACGCTCAGCTCGAAGAGGTCGGGCGCGACCTCGGAGAGGGAGGCGACGCCTTCGAGGGCGGGCGGCGCGTCCGTCGTTGCCGATGTCGGGGCGACGCTGTAGCGCAGGCGATACCAGGGGAACTCTTTGCGCTCTGCGTCGGACAACTCGGCGTAATGGAATTCGAGCGCCACGTCCAGGGCGTTCGGGCCGCGGCGCAGACGCACGTCGGTCGCGGCCGCGGCGCGCACCTTGTCGTGCGGGTCTACCAACTCGACGCGCAGGCGCGCGGGGAGGTCACGCCCCGTCCCGTTCTCGACCTCGACGCGGGCGCGCGCCGGGTCGGAGTCGAGCGAGAGCCTGACGCGTGACTCGTCTAAGCGGAAGGCGGGGGCCGCGCTCGAAAGGTGGGCGGCTAGCAGGCACACGAAGAGGCCCAGAAGGGCAGGGGCAGACCTCCGTAACATCGACGTTCCCTCCTCTAAGTTGTGCCCGTGTGATGCGGACTCGTCGCCCGACGGTTGGAGAAGGGGAGGGGAAAATTTTAGAAGATGTCAGATGAGAAGGAGATGTCAGATGCTAGATGTTAGATGCTAGTCAAGAGATCGACTCTCCTACTAGCATCTAACATCTAGCATCTGACATCTCCTTCAAAACGGCCGGGCGGCCTCTTGCAATCGCTCGCGGTGTTCGAGGATGTATTCGATGAAGGCGCGCGTCGGCGAGGGTTGGAAGCGGCCGAGGGCGATGACGGCGACGGCGCGCTGGAGGTGGTGGCCGGCGACGCGCAGCCAACTGAGGCGGCCGGCCTCGACCTCCTCGCGCACGGCCCACGAGGGCATGACCGAGACGCCGAGGCCGTGCTCGACCATGAGCTTGATGAAGTAGGTGTCGTTCGATTCGAGCGCGAGGTCGGGGCTCAGGTCAACGCGCTTGAAGAAGGCGTCGGTCGCGCGGCGGATCGACGCGCCCTGCTCGAAGAGGATGAAGCGCTCGCGGCGCATCTCGACGACGCTCGTCTCTCTTTGCTTGGCGAGCCTGTGGCGCGCGCCGACGACCACGCCCAGCTCGTCCTCGAACAGCTCGGTCACTTGCAGCGCGGGCGAGTAGACGGGGAGCGAGGCGAAGCCCACGTCGGCCGCGCCGTTGAGGATGTCGGCCACGGTCTGCTCGGTGCTGACGGTCGTGCGGAAGGAGAGTTCGACGCGGTCGTGGTCGCGCATGAACGACTCGAAGAGGCGCGCGAAGAGGTGGACGAAAGCTTGCGTGGCGGCGGCGGCGCGGACGCGGCCGCGCGGCTCGTGCTCGTCGCCGCGGATGCGCTCGCGCAGGGCGTCGGCCTCTTCGAGGATGCGCTCGGCGTAGGAGAGCGCGAGCTGGCCGGCGTCGGAGAGGCGGACGCCGCGCTTGGCGCGGATGAAGAGCGGCTCGCCCAGCTCGCGCTCCAGCGCCTTGATCTGGTGGCTGACGGCCGACTGCGTCATGTTAAGTTTCTGTGCCGCGCGTGTGAACGAGAGCGCCTCGGCGACCTCGCGGAAAGTTCTTAACTGCGACAGCTCCATCGTTTACGCCTTTCGGGGAAATGTGGATGAATATAGTTAATCCGCCCGATGAACACAATGCGTTAGACGCGGGGGCAAAGGCGTGCCTATCATTTCGCGTCGAACCTGCGCGACACAGACAAGGGGGCATTTAACGTCGCGGCCGTCGGGCCGCTTTACAGAAGGGGGAATTTAAGATGATACCGTTCAGACTGGATTACGTGATTGAGAAGGCCGGCGGCGAGGCCGCGTGCGAGGAGCAGAAGGTTCTGAAGGAGTTGGCCGGCGTGAAGCTCCGGCCGGCCGAGGCGCGCGCCGAGTGGCCGCGCGTGCTCGAACACAAGTGGTTCATGAGCGAGCGACTCGGCCGCGACATCGGCCTGCGCGTCGCCGCGCTCGACTACTTCGAGAACGTCCGCCTCCCGCGCCACACGCGCACGTCGCACAGACCGGCTACGTCAGGCTCCCGCCGCCTCGAACAGGCGCACCGGCTGGTGGCTTAAAACGCTCGACGTACTTTCGATAAGCCTCGACCTCACCCGAGGCGCGTCCTTCATCCCAGCCTAAGAACTTCTGTGCAAGGCGCGCGGCACCGTCCAGGGCGTCGAGCCCGAGCTCACTGTTGAGCCCGACCATCGTGCGGCGCATCAGGCAGTCGGCGAGCGTCTCGGCCAACTCCTCGCGGAAGGCGTGGACGACCTCCGCGCCGATTGAGCCGGTCTCTTCGCTGATGACCTGAGAGAGTTCCGCGTCCGTCTGCGCGAGCCGCAGGACTTCCGACGCCCGCGCGCCGTAGACCTTCAGGAGCCTCGCGGTGCTAACGGGCGGGAGCGTGCTCCGCGCGGCGAAGTCATGCTTGAATTGCTCGAAGTCTTCGACGGCGGCGCCGGGCAGCGGCACGTCGGCGGTCTCGCAGGGCGGGGGATTCCTGCCGAGCGCGCGGAAGATTAAATCGACCGCGCCTTCGGCCAGCGCGCGGTAGGTCGTGAGCTTGCCGCCGACGATTGAGAAGAGGCCGCGCACGCTCGCGGGTCTGATGAAGTGTCGGCGGGTGATGCCGCCCTCCCGCCCTTCGGCGACGTACGGGAGCGGGCGCACGCCCGAGTAGGTGTAGAGCACGTCCGCTCGCGTGAGACGGGCCGAGGGCAAGACGCGGTTCGTCTCGCGCACGAGATATTCGACTTCGCTCTCGTCCGCCTCGACGCGGTCGAGGTCGCCCACGTAACGCTCGTCGGTCGTCCCAATCAAGAGCTTCTCGTCCCAGGGCACGACGAAGAAGGGGCGGCCGTCTTCGGCGGCCTCGGCGTAGACGGCCGCGCGCGGCGCACCTTTGAAGGCACGAACGACGACGTGGCTGCCCTTCGTCCCGCCGATCAATTTCTCGCCCCCCGCGGGCGAGCCTTCCAGTACCTCGTCAACCCAGGGGCCGGCGGCGTTGAGGACGACCGCCGCACGCGCCTCTTGCGTCCCGCCGCCGAGGAGGTCTTTGAAGACGACGCCGCGCACGGCGCCGCCTTCGACCATCAAGCGCTCGACGCGCGCGTACGTTAGGACGTGTGCGCCGCGCGCGCGTGCGTCGAGCGCGTTCTCGACCGCGAGGCGTTCGGCGTACTCGGCCTGCGCGTCGTAGAAGAGCGCAGCGCCGCGCAGGCCCTCGGAGTTAAGTCCGGGCGCGTGCCCGAGCGCTTCGGACGGCGAGAGCATCCGGTGGCGCGGGAGCGACTTGGACGAAGAGAGCAGGTCGTAGGCGAGCATCCCGGCGCGGATGGTGAGGCGTCCCCGCCGCCGCCCCGCGTAGACGGGGACGAGCAGCGGGAGCGGGCGGATGAGGTGCGGGGCGACCTTGCGCAAAAGCGTCTCGCGCTCGCGCAGAGACTCGCGCACGAGCCCGACCTCGCCGTGTTCGAGGTAGCGCAGCCCGCCGTGAATCAGGCGCGTCGAGCTGGCGGTCGTCCCCGCCGCGAGGTCGCCCTTGTCGAGCAGAAGCACGCGCAAGCCCCGCATCGCCGCGTCGCGCGCCACCCCGCACCCGTTCACACCGGCGCCGACGACGACGGCGTCGAATGACTCACCCGAAATCTCTTGTAGGACTCGTTCCCGCATCGTTGACGCTTGAGAAGCCGCGCGCGAGCCTTTATCCTCGGCCGGCCGTCTCAACTTCAGTTTACTAGAAACAGACCGGAGCCTTTATCTTGCACAGGGCACGATTCGAAGCTTTCATCAACAGGGCGGCGGCACTCGCCGTCACGTTGCTCCTGCTCCTCTCGGCCGCCGCGGGCGCTCGGGCCAACATGGCCGAGCGCCAGCCAGCCTCGCGCCCCGGCGACGCCCCGCGCGAGCCCGCGGGCGGGCTGAAGTCCGAGCGCATCCTGAGCGAGACGCTTGTGCTGGACATGCGGCCGCTGAAGGAGCGGCGCCCCGCCGTGGTCGAGGCGACGTACGTCGTTAACAACGACGCGGGCGAGCACAATCTCGAACTCGTCTTCGTCGCCGCGTCGATGCGGCCGGGCGCGGCCTGGGTCTGGAAGGGCTATAAGTGGTCGCCCGTCCCGGGGCAACCGGAGGCGGAGCGCGGCGTGTGGCTCGACGGGCGGCCCGTGGAGGCGAGCGCCGCCGCGGACGAGACCGGGCTCCCCGCGGCCTGGGCGCCGCCGTCCACGACGCCGGGACTTAAGCCGGGGCAGGGCGAACTCCCTTTCAAGTCCGAAGGCGACGGGACGCTCTCGTTCCGCGTCACGCTCACGCCCGGGCGGCACGAGCTGCGCGTGCGCTACGAAGCGCGGCCGGGCGCCTATGCCGACGCGAGGTCTGACGCCGTCTACTGGCAGCTCGGCTACGTGCTTTCGCCCGCGCGCGAGTGGGCGGGCTTCGGCGGGTTGGACGCGAAGGTGCTGCTGCCCGCGGGCTGGAGCGCTGCGTCGCGGCCCGAGATGCGGCGCGAGGGCGACGCACTGGTCGCTCACTGGGACGGGCTGCCCGCGGACACACTCGCCGTCACCGCGCAGACGAACGAGAAAACTCTCTACGACCCGGGAGTCTTCTGGACGGCGCTGCTCATCCTCGGGGCTTTGTTCACGGCGCCCGCCGCGTTCGCGGGCTGGAAGCTCGGCAAGTGGCTCGGCCGCCGCGGGCGCACGAGCATGTGGGGCCTGCTCGCCTCGCCCCTCGTCGCCTTCACCCTCTACGCGCTCTCCTACGTTATCGCTTCGGCGCTGAGCGCGCCGCGCGCGCCGGGGCAGGCGGCCTTCAACCAGGTCGGCGACTACGGCCTCATCGTCACCTTCTTCATCTTCCTCGCCGTCACCGCCTGGCACTTCCTCGTCGCGCAGGTCACGACATACATCGCGCGCCGCCGCGCCGCAGAGGTGAAGTGATGAATGATGAGTGATGAATGATGAATGAGAAGCGGCGTGCTCTTTATTCATCATTCATCACTCATCACTTCTTCATTCCTCCTCACGCTCCCAACCCTTCGCGCGTTCGACGGCGCGGAGCCAGCGGCGGTGGAGGCGTTCGCGTTCGTCGTCGGGCATCCGCGGCTCGTAGCGGCGCGCGACGCGCCAGCGCGCGGCGATCTCGCGGCGGTCTTGCCAGAAGCCGACGGCGAGCCCGGCGAGGTAGGCCGCGCCCGCGGCCGTCGTCTCTGTGACCTCTGGCACCTCGACCGCGACGCCGAGGATGTCCGCCTGAAACTGCATGAGGAACCCGTTGCAGACCGCCCCGCCGTCAACGCGCAGGTCTTTTAAGGGCACGCCCGAGTCGCGCTCCATCACAGAGGCCACGTCGCGCGTCTGGTAGCACATGGCTTCGAGCGCGGCGCGCGCGAGGTGCGCGCGGGTCGTGCCGCGCGTCAGGCCGACGACCGCGCCGCGCGCGTAAGCGTCCCAGTGCGGCGCACCCAGGCCCGCCAGAGCGGGGACGAAGTAGACGCCCTCGTTCGAGTCGAGCGAACGCGCGAGCGCCTCGGTCTCGTCCGCGCTCTCGATGATGCCGAGCCCGTCGCGGAGCCACTGCACGGCCGCGCCCGTGACGAAGATCGAGCCTTCGAGCGCGTACTCCGCGGGCTCTTTATCTAATTGCCACGCGACCGTCGTCAAAAGTCCGGCGCGGCTCGCGACGGGCGCGGCGCCCGTGTTCATCAGCAGGAAGGAGCCCGTGCCGTACGTGTTCTTCGCCGCGCCCGGCTCGTAGCAGGCTTGGCCGAAGAGCGCTGCCTGCTGGTCGCCCGCGAGCCCCGCGACGGGCACGCGCGCGCCGAAGAAGGCGGCCGGGTCTGTGTGGCCGTAGACGAAGGACGAAGGCAAGACTTCGGGCAGCGCCGCGCGCGGCACGTCGAAGAGGGCGAGCAGCTCTTCGTCCCACACGAGCCGTCTGATGTCGTAGAGGAGCGTGCGCGAGGCGTTCGAAGGGTCTGTGACGTGCGCGCGCCCGCCGGTCAGCTTCCAGACGAGCCACGAGTCAACGGTGCCGAAGGCGACTTCCCCGCCCGCCGCGCGCCCGCGTAAGCCCTCCGTGTGGTCGAGCAGCCAGCGCAGCTTCGTGCCCGAGAAGTAAGGGTCGAGCACGAGGCCCGTCTTCGCGCGAATCGAATCTTCCAGCCCGCGCGCCTTCAGCTCGTCGCACATGGCGGCCGTCCGCCTGTCCTGCCAGACGACGGCACGCGCGACGGGACGCGAGGTCGAGCGCTCCCACGCGACGACCGTCTCGCGCTGGTTCGTGATGCCGACGGCGCGCAGGCTCCGCGCCTCGACGCCGGCCGCTTTCAAAGCGTCGGCCACCGCCCCGAGGCTCACGCGCCAGATTTCGTCCGCGTCGTGTTCGACCCAGCCGGGGCGCGGGTAGTGCTGCGTGAACTCCGAGTAGCCGCGGCCGCGCACGCGGCAATCCTGGTCGAAGACGAGGGCCGTCGTCCCCGTCGTCCCCTGGTCAATCGAGAGCACAAAGCCGTCCATCTTTCCTCCCCGCCGGCCGTTGTCCGCCGTCCCGCGAGAGTGTAATATACGCCCACGCGTTTTCGGACAAGGCTGCACAAGTAACCTCATCCGTCACGGGAAATACGTTATCGGAGAAACGGATTCGGACATGAAAGACCACAACGACTTTTTTGACGAGATGATCGACGTTGACGACGAGTCGGACGGCGAGCCGGCCGAGTTCCTCGAGGAGGAGGACGACTACGAGTTCGACGACGAAGAAGAGGACGAGGGGGGCGAAGACGACGGCGCGACGGTCGTCCGCACGGCCGTCCTCCAGAAGAATGACATGCTGGCGCTGCTCTCTTTGAAGGCCGCGCCCGACGGCGGCCAGCTCGTCCGCTACGACCCGCGCCAGAGCCTCCCCTCCCTGCGCCGCTACGAGTCGGAGGAGGAGGCGCGCCGTTGGTACGCGCGCAGCCTCGCCACCAGCCGGAAGAACGGCTGGGCGGTCGTCTACGACGGCGCGCCGCTCATCGGCTAGTGGTCGGAGTTCAGAGTTCAGAGGCTAGTTAGGAGTTTGCCTCCTGACTGGCCTCTTGCCTTTTCCATCAACTCGGGAGACGAACGATGATTCTCATCACGGGAGCGACGGGGACGACGGGCAGGGAAGTCGTTGCAGAGTTGCGCAGGCTCGGGGCGCGGGACGTGCGCGCGCTCGTGCGCGACCCGGCGCGCGCGGACTTCATCCGCGAGGCCGGCTTCGAGGCGGTCGCGGGCGACTTCGAAAAGCCCGAGACGCTCGGCCCGGCGCTCGAAGGCGTCGAGCGCGCGCTGCTGCTCACGCCGCCCACGCCCGACACGGTCACGCATCAACGCGAGTTCATCCTGGCCGCCGCCGCCGCGGGCGTCCGGCACGTCGTCAAGCTCTCGGCCGTCGGCGCCGACGCGGACGCGCCCGAAGGCTTCGGCAAGTGGCACGGCCAGTCGGAGAACTTGCTGAAGTCCTCCGGCCTCAAGTGGACGATCCTTCGGCCGAACTTCTTCATGCAGAACCTGCTCGGGCAGGCGGGGCAGATCGCTTCGACGGGCAGCATCTTCCAGCCGGTCGGCGACGCGCGCGCCAGCTTCATCGACGCGCGCGACATCGCGGCCGTCGCCGCCCGCACGCTCACAGAGGACGGGCACGAGGGGCAGACCTACGTCCTGACCGGCCCCGAGGCTTTGTCGTACCACGAAGTCGCGGCGAAGCTCTCGGAGGCGACGGGCCGAAGCATCAACTACGTCCCCATCTCGCCCGAGCAGTTCCGCGCGGGCGCGCTCGGCGCGGGCCTGCCCGAGTGGCTGGTCTCGGCGCTCGAACGTTTGAACGAAATCTTCGCCGCCGGCCACGCCGCCGGGGTGACGGACGCCGTCCGTCGCGTCGGCCAAACAGAGCCCACGCCGTTCGACCAATTCGCACGCGACCACGCCGCCGCTTTTAAAGGCGAGTGAGGGAAGAGACGATGAAGGCGATTCGCATTCACGAGTTCGGCGGGCCTGACGTGTTGAAGGTTGAAGACGTGCCGGAGCCTTCGCCCGCGGCGGGGCAGGTGCTCGTGCGCGTGCGCGCGGCGGGCGTGAACCCCGTTGACACGTACATCAGGAGCGGCGTGCACGCGGTCAAGCCCAAGCTCCCTTACACGCCGGGGCTCGACGCGGCGGGCGAGGTCGAGGCCGCGGGCGAGGGCGTCACGCGCTTCTCCGCGGGGCAGAGGGTCTACACGGCGGGGAGCCTGACCGGCACTTACGCCGAGCTCGCGCTCTGCGAAGAGTCGCAGTGTCATGCGCTCCCCGAGCGCGTCACCTTCGCGCAGGGCGCGGCCGTGTTCACGCCTTACGTGACGGCGTACCGCGCGCTCTTCAACCGCGCGAATGCCAGGCCGGGCGAGACCGTCTTCGTGCACGGCGCGAGCGGCGGCGTCGGCACGGCCGCGTTGCAGTTGGCGCGCGCGGCGGGCTTCAAAGTCATAGGCACGGCCGGGACTGAAGAGGGAAGGGCGCACGCGTCGGAGCAGGGCGCGCATCACGTGCTGGACCACCACTCCGAAAATTATCTCGAAGAGCTGACCGAGTTGACGGGCGGGCGCGGACCCGACGTGATTCTCGAAATGCTGGCGAACGTGAATTTGAACAGAGACCTCGGCGTCGTGGCGAAGGGCGGGCGCGTCGTCGTTATAGGCTCGCGCGGGGCCGTCGAGATTAACCCGCGCCTCGCGATGACGCGCGACGCGGCCATCCTGGGCATGACGCTCTTCAACACTTCGCCGCACGAGTTAGAGTCGATTCACGCGGCGGTAGGCGCGGGGCTTGAGTCGGGGACGCTGCGGCCCGTCGTCGGCCGCGAGCTGCCGCTCGCGGAGGCCGCGCGCGCGCACGAAGAGGTCTTGAAGCCGGGCGCGCTCGGGAAGATTGTCCTGATACCTTGAGGGGCGAGAGAGGCGGCCGAGGTTTAAGTACCGCGTGCGCGCGCGTGCGAGTATTAATCTCTTACGAGAGCAAGCCTGACAAAACTCGCCACGCGCACGCGCGCGCACGCGGATGTGAAATTCATGCGGGCGGCGCGTCCGTGATGTCGAAGCAGACGAGGCGGCCGCCGGTCGTGAAGGTGACGTTGAGCTCGTAGCCGCCCAACGTGACGAGCCGCTGCCCGCGCACGACGGTCTCCCGCGTGCAGGGCCTCGACGCGCCGGCCGCGCGCGAGGTTCGCGCGGCCGTAGCAGCGGCCATTTGGCCCGCGAGCGCGAGCGCGAACACGAGACATGCGGCGCGGGCCGCGCCCTTCCAACTACTCGTCCTCATCGAGACCTCGCTTTCGGAGGCGGCGGGCGCGGGACGCTGACTGTTGAATGATGAGAGCCTCGCTTCCCTCAGTTCACCACCCCGCGTCCCGCGTCCGTCGCCTCCTCTCTGCCCACTGCG
>JAFAVK010000045.1 GCA_019242475.1 Acidobacteriota bacterium
GATCGAGGGCGTCGAGCACGAGTTCTCTTCGATCCGCGGCGTGGTCGAGGACGCGACCGACGTCATCCTCAACCTGAAGCAGATTCCGTTCAAGCTCCACGGCACCGAGGCCAAGACCCTCACCATCCACCGCGACGGCGCGGGCGAGGTCACCTCGGCCGACATCGAGGCCGACGGCGACGTGGAGATACTCGACCAGAACGTCTACATCGCGACCGTCAGCGAGGGCGGCTCGCTCACCATCGAGATGCGCCTCAAGCGCGGCCGCGGCTACGTCACCGCCGAGCGCAACTTCGACGAGGACTTGAGCCTCGGCTACATCCCGATTGACTCGGTGCACACGCCGGTCAAGAAAGTGAACTACACGGTCGAGGCCGCGCGCCTCGGGCAGAACACCGAGTTCGACAAGCTGACCATCGAGGTCTGGACGGACGGCTCGGTCAAGCCGGACGACGCCATCGGCCTGGCGGCGAAGTTGATTAAGGATCACATGCAGATCTTCATCAACTTCGAGGAGGACACCGACGAGTTCGCCTACCAGAACATCGAGCGTCCGCCGCTCCCGCGCAACGACGTGCTCGACCGCTCGGTGGACGAGCTGGAGCTGTCGGTCAGGTCGTACAACTGCCTGAAGAACGCCAACATCCGCACCATCCGCGACCTCGTCCAGCGCTCGGAGCGCGAGATGCTCGCGACGAAGAACTTCGGCAAGAAGTCCTTGAACGAGATCAAGGAGATTCTGCACGGCATGGGGCTCGACTTCGGCATGGCCTTCGACGAGCAGGGCAACCCCATCCCCGGCTCCGGCGGCTCGGACATCGACCTCAGCGAGTTCGCGGACGACGAGGACGACGAGGAGTAAATGAAATGATGAATGATGAATGCGGAGTGATGAATTTATAGACTCAAGCCGCGTCAGATTCATCATTCATCATTCATCATTCATCATTTAGGAATTTGTCATGCGACACTTGAATGCACACAGGAAACTCGGGAGGACGAGTGAGCACCGCATGTCGATGCTCCGCAACCTCGCGACCTCGCTGATCAACGCGCGCGACGAGCGCATCATCACGACCGTGCCGAAGGCGAAGGAGCTGCGCCCCTTCGTCGAGCGCGTCATCACCCTGGCGAAGCGCGCGGGCGCTCTGACGGGCGACGACGCGGCCGCGCAGACGCTCCACCTCCGCCGCCAGGCCGCCGGCTTCTTTCACGCGGGCAACACGCGCCGCTCCGAGGACGCGGCCCGCGGGCGCAAGCAGGCCGAGATACCGCGCACGGCGGGCGTCGCCGCCCTCAAGCGCCTCTTCGGCGAGCTGGGGCAGCGCTACGCCGAGCGGCCGGGCGGCTACACGCGCATCATCCGCCTCGGCCGCCGCGACGGTGACAACGCCGAGCTGGCTATCATCGAGCTGGTCGATAACCCGCGCGAGCGCGAGGCGCTCGACTCGAAGAAGGCCAAGTCGGCCGGCAAGAAGAAGTCCGCGAAGGC
Source organism: Acidobacteriota bacterium (assembly GCA_019242475.1). Classification (GTDB taxonomy): domain Bacteria; phylum Acidobacteriota; class Blastocatellia; order Pyrinomonadales; family Pyrinomonadaceae; genus QHXN01. Next base: position 1,493 of record JAFAVK010000045.1, read on the forward strand.
CGGGGGCAAGGCCGAGACCTCTTCGGCCGAGTCTACGAAGAAGGCGTCCGGCGGCGGGCGCCGCTCGAAGAAAACCGAATCGACCGCGGCCGAGCAGGAGACGGAGTAGTCAAAGCGGGAGGGCCGGCGCGCGCCGCGACCAGGACGCCAGAAGCTTTACCGGCGCGCGACGCAGAAGAGAGCCCGACGGCCCTTAGTTCGGAGAAGCCCCACACGCCCGCCTCGCTCGGCAAGCGTCGGAGGGGCTTTTCTCTTGCGCCGGCCCGTTCGCCGGTGCGCTGACTCCGGAGGCAGAAGATGAGCACGAGCGACGAGAATCAGGCGCGGCCGGGCGCGGGCGACGCCGGCACGGGCACGGCCGCCGCGCAGCAGCAGCAGGCCGAGGGCGCGGGCGCCGAGCGCGGCGCCCGCCACGGCCGCGGCCGTCGGAGCCGCAGCGGCGGCGGACGCCACGAGCAGCAGGGGCGGCCGCAGCAGCAGCAGGGCTCCGCCCCGCGCCGCGGCGACGCCGCGCTCAACATGGAAGAGCTGCGCGAGCTGACCGAACTCTTCACGGCGCACGGCCTGACCGACTTCGAGTTCGAGAACGCGGACATACGCATCCGCCTCAGCCGCAACCCCGCGCCGACGGTCGCCGCCGCCCCGCCGCCCGCCGCGCCCGCCGCGGCGATGCAGGCGGCCGCGCAGGCCGTCCCGCCCGCGGCCAACACGCAGGCGGCGCCCGCGGCGACGGAGTCCGCGCAAACGGCTGCGGCCGCCGCGCCCGCGGAGGCGCCCGAAGAGGAGCTGCACGTCATCATCTCGCCCATCGTCGGCACGTTCTACCGCGCGGCGTCGCCCACCGCCGACCCCTTCATCAAGGTCGGCTCGCAGGTCGAGCCCGACTCGGTCGTCTGCATCATCGAGGCGATGAAGCTGATGAACGAAATCCAGGCCGAGACCACGGGCACCGTCGCCAAAATCTACGTCGAGAACGGCCAGCCGGTCGAGTACGGCCAGCCGCTGTTCGGGGTCAAAAAGTAAGAGGTCGGAGGTCGGAGGTCAGAGGTCAGTAAAAGACAATTTGCCTGTTCTTCACTGGCCTCTGACCTCCGACCTCCGACCTCTATCGTTATGAGAAGATTCCGCAAAATCCTGATCGCGAACCGCGGCGAGATCGCGTGCCGCATCATCTGGACGTGCAAGGAGATGGGCATCCAGACGGTCGCCGTCCACTCGACGGCCGACCGCGACTCTCTGCACGTCCGCTTCGCCGACGAGGCCGTCTGCATCGGCGGCCCGACCTCGCAGCAGAGCTACCTCAACATCCCCTCGGTCATCGCCGCCGCCGAGATCACGGACGTGGACGCCATCCACCCCGGCTACGGCTTCCTCGCCGAGTCGGCGCAGTTCGCCGAAATCTGCGAGGCGTGCAACATCAAGTTCATCGGCCCGCGCCCCGACGTCATCCGCATGATGGGCGACAAGGTCGAGGCGCGCCGCGCGATGAAGGAGGCGGGCCTCCCCGTCCTGGCGGGCAGCCCCGACCCCTTGAAGTCTGAAGAAGAGGCGACGGTGCTCGCGCGCGAGATCGGCTACCCGGTCATCATCAAGGCCGCGGCCGGCGGCGGCGGGCGTGGGATGCGCATCGTCCACCGCGAGGAGGAACTCGGCCCCGCCATGCGCACGGCCGCGACCGAGGCGGCGGCCGCTTTCAAGAACGGCGACATCTACGTCGAGAAGTACGTCGAGAACCCGCGCCACATCGAGATTCAAGTCCTCGCCGACGAGTACGGCCACTGCATCCACCTCGGCGAGCGCGACTGCTCGATTCAACGTCGTCACCAGAAGCTCATCGAAGAGGCGCCGTCGCCGGTGCTCACGCAGGAGCTGCGCGAGCGGATGGGCTCGGCCGCGGTCGAGGCGTGCAAGCGCGTCGGCTATTCGAGCGCGGGCACCATCGAGTTTCTCCTCGACGAGGACGGCCAGTTCTACTTCATGGAGATGAACACGCGCATCCAGGTCGAGCACCCCGTGACCGAGATGATCACGCTGGCCGACATCGTGCGCAACCAGATTTTCGTCGCGCAGGGCGACCCGCTCTGGTACCAGCAGTCGGATGTCAACTTCAACGGCCACTCCATCGAGTGCCGCATCAACGCCGAAGACCCCGAGACGTTCGCGCCCTCGCCCGGGAGGATTACGGCCTACAACGCGCCGGGCGGGCCGGGCGTGCGTTTAGACACCGCGGCCTACAACGGTTACTTCGTGCCGCCCTACTACGACTCGCTCATCGCCAAGCTCATCGTGCACGCGCGCACGCGCGAGGTGGCGATTGCGCGCATGCGTCGCGCGCTCGAAGTGATGGTCGTCGAGGGCATCAAGACGACGATCCCGCTCCACCGCGCCATCATGGAAGACCCATACTTCCGCGCCGGCGAGTACTCGACGCGCTTCATGGAGCAGTTCTTCGAGCGGCGTAAAAATCAGGGCGTTTCGGCCGCCTCCGTGGGCGACTGAGGTTGCCCGCAAAGGGGCGCGAAAAAGGCGTTCCCGCCGTTTGACGAGGGCGGGTATCGTCTTTATAATGAAGGACTTTTCTGGGGCGGCCAGGGCCGTCTGTGTGTGGGAGGATTGAGAGAAATGGCTTACGCAATCATACGTTCCGGCGGCAAGCAGTTCCGCGTCGAGGAGGGCGGCACCGTGCGGGTGCCGACGCTCGACGCGCAGGCCGGCGACACGGTCGAGTTGGAAGCGCTCGTCATCGGCGGCGGCGAGGCCGGCGTGCTCCTCGGCGCCCCGGCGGTCGAGGGCGCGAAGGTTTCCGGCACCGTCGTTGACCACGGCCGCGGCACCAAGGTGATTGTCTTCAAGAAGAAGCGCCGCAAGCAGTACAAGCGCACCCAGGGCCACCGGCAGAACTACACGACCGTCAAGATTGACTCAATAGGGTAATGATGAATGATGAATGCGGAATGATGAATTAAAGGCGCGAGCCGCTTCATATTCATCACTCATCATTCAGCATTCATCACTTAGGAGTTTAAGACAATGGCACATAAGAAGGGCGTCGGTTCATCGCGCAACGGCCGCGACTCGCACTCGCAGCGACTCGGCCTGAAGAAGTTCGGCGGCGAGTCAGTCCTCGGCGGCAACATCCTCGCGCGGCAGCGCGGGACGAAGTGGAAGCCGGGCAAGAACGTCGGCCGCGGCAAGGACGACACGCTGTTCGCGCTCATCGACGGCGTCGTCAAGTTCGAGGACAAGGGCCGGCAGGGCAAGTACATCAGCGTCTACCCGGCACAGGCCGCGCCCGCCGAAGCGACGCCGGCGGCCACCGCCTAAGGCAGTCCGAACAACCGCCGGGTTGCTTCTGATGCGACGCCCGCGCCGAGTCCGACACTCGCGGCGCCGGGCGTCGTTCTCATTTTTGATTTAAGTGTTTATTGACCGGGCGAAGATCAGGGTGCGGGGGGGGCACGGCGGGAACGGCGTGACGGCCTTCCGCCGCGAGAAGTTCGTGCCGCGCGGGGGGCCTTCGGGCGGCGACGGCGGTCGCGGCGGCGACGTGTGGCTGGTAGGCGACGCTTCGCTGAACACGCTCTTGCACCTGCGCTACAACCCCGAGCACACGGCCGACCGCGGCCGGCACGGCGAGGGCTCGAACCGCTCGGGGCGCGAGGGCGAGGACGTTGTGGTGCGCGTGCCCGTCGGCACGCAGGTCGTGGACGTGGAGACGGGCGAGCTGCTGGTTGACATCGCCGAGGACGGGCAGCGTTGGCCCGCGGCGAAGGGCGGGCGCGGCGGCTTCGGCAACGCGCACTTCACGTCCTCGACCAACCGCGCGCCGCGCTACCACCAGGAGGGAAGCCCGGGCGAAGAGCGCGAGCTTCAGTTGGAGCTGAAGCTGCTCGCGGACGTGGGGCTGGTCGGCTTCCCGAACGCGGGGAAGTCTACGTTGATTTCGACCATCTCCGCGGCGAAGCCGAAGGTGGCGGACTATCCGTTCACGACTTTGGAGCCGCACCTCGGCGTCGTAGACCTCGGCGAGTACCGCACGTTCGTCGTCGCGGACATCCCCGGGCTCATCGAGGGTGCGCACGGCGGGGCGGGCTTGGGCGACCGCTTCCTGCGCCACGTCGAGCGCACGCGGCTGCTGCTCCACCTGGTGGACGTTTCGTCCCTGTCGGGGCGCGACCCGGTCTCGGACTACGAGGTCATCAACCGCGAGCTGGCCGCGTACGACCCGGAGTTGGCGGGGCGACCGCAGTTCGTGGTGGCGACGAAGCTCGACGCGCTCGACGAGCCCGAAAGGCTGGGACGTTTGAGGGAGCGGGCGGCAGCCGACGGCCGAGAGTTCTTCGAAATCTCCTCGGTGACGAACCGCGGCGTGAAGGAGCTTGTGCGCGCGGCCGCGGCGAAGCTTGAAGAGATCGGGCGCGCGCCCGTCATCGAGACGCGCGAGACGCTGATGAGCGACTTCGAATGACGAGGCGGTGCAGGCGCATCGCCGTCTACGGCGGGACGTTCGACCCCGTGCACGTCGGGCACGAGGCGGTGGCGCGGAACCTGACGGAGCTGTTCGCCCTCGACGAGTTCGTCTTCGTCCCGGCCTACGTGGCGCCGCACAAGCGCGACCGCCGCGTGAGCCCCGCGCTCGACCGTTACGCGATGCTCGCCCTCGCCACGCAGGACGAGCGACTCTTCCGCGTCTCGGCCGCCGAGGTGAACGCGCCGGAGAAGCCCTACACGGTCGAGACGCTGACGAGCTTCCGCGAGGCGCTGGGCGAGACGGCGCGCCTCTTCTTCGTCATGGGCGCGGACTCTTGGGAGGAGATCACGACGTGGCGCGAGTGGGAGCGCGTGCTCGGGCTGACCGACCAGTTGGTCGTGACGCGGCCCGGCTACGAGCTGCCCACGGGCCACGTGACCGACGCGGTGCGGGAGAGAATCGTTGACGTGCGCGGTTTGGCGGGCGGGGGCGTCGAGGAGGAGCTGAAGAAGGACGGGGCGCCGCGCGTCTACCTGACCGACGCGGCCAACATCCGAGCGGCGGCGACGGACGTGAGGGCCGCGGTCGCGCGCGGCGACTGGGAGAGTCTGGGCGCGCTCGTCGCGCCCGCGGTGGCCGAGTACATCAGGAAGTACGGGCTTTACAGGGAGACGGATGGGACAGAATTCTCCGATGCCGGAATCAAGAAAACTCACTGAGGAGAGCGGGCAGGGAACGCAGGCCGAGGCCGCACAGCCTTCGCCCGCGGAACTCGACGAGCGCGTGCGGCTCGCGCTGCACGCGGCGGGCGAGAAGAAGGCGCACGACCTCGTCGTCCTCGACCTGCGCGAGGTGGCGAGCTTCACCGACTACTTCGTCATCGCCAGCGGCACGAACGTGCGGCAGGTGCAGGCCGTCGCCGACGAGGTGCAGGAGCAGCTGCGCAAGCACCTGAACGTGCGGCCCGCGCGCGTCGAGGGCTACAACTCGGCCGAGTGGGTTCTGCTCGACTACGGCGACTTCATCTTCCACGTCTTCGAGGAGAAGTCGCGCCGCTTCTACGATCTCGAACGCCTGTGGCGCGACGCGGCGCGCGTGCCGCTCCCGCCCGACTTGGCGGCCGGCGCGGGCGAGGGCTCTTTGAGAGACGAGAGATGATCGAGCTGGTCGCGCGTTCGGAGGCGATGCGCGAGGCCGTCCGCCTCGCCGAACGCGTGGCCGCGACGGACGCCAACGTCCTCGTCACGGGCGAGTCGGGGGCGGGGAAAGACGCGCTCGCATCCTTCCTCCACGCGCAGAGCCCGCGCGCGGCGGGGCCGTTCGTCAGGATCGACTGCGCGGCGCTCCCGGCCGAACTGCTGGAGGCGGAGCTGTTCGGCTTCGAGCGCGGGGCCTTCACGGGCGCGACCGCCGCGAAGCCCGGCCGGCTCGAAGCGGCGCACAAGGGCACGCTCGTGCTCGACGAGATCGCGCACCTGCCGCGCGACGCGCAGGCGAAGCTCTTGCGGGTCATCGAGCGGCGCGAGTTCGAGCGGCTCGGCGGGCGCCGGACGGTGAGGGTTGACGCGCGCCTCGTCGCGCTGACGAACGTTGACCTGGACGACGCGGTGCGCCGCCGCGCGTTCCGCGAAGACCTCTTCTACCGCCTCAACGTCGTGCGCATACACGTTCCGCCGTTGCGCGAGCGGCGCGAGGACGTGGGGCCTCTGGCCGAGACGTTCCTCGCGGCCTACGCCGCCAAGCACGGCCGCCCCGCGCGACGCTTCGACTCGGGCGCGCTCGCGGCGCTCGGGCTGTACGCCTTCCCGGGGAACGTCCGCGAGCTGGCGAACGTGGTCGAGCGCGCCGTCATCGTCTCGGACGGCCGCGAGGTCGGCGCGAAGGACTTGCCGGAGGCGGTGCTGGCGGCCGCGGCCCTCGGCGCGCGGCGCGCGCGCCGGCCGACGCTCGCCGAACTGGAAGACGAGTACATCCGCGAGGTGCTCGCCGCCTCGCGCGGCAACAAGTCGGAGGCGGCGCGAGTGCTCGGCATCAGCCGGAAGAACCTTTACGAGAGGCTCGCGCGGCAGGAGGCGGGCGCCGGGCGCCGGGCGCCTGACGTAAGTGAAAAGCCTGTAACTGACGGCTAGCGACTTACGTCTGCTCTTATGCGGCTGCGACTCATCTGGGTGGGGAAGACGCGCGACGCGCACTTGCGGGCGCTCGCCGGCGAGTACCTGAAGCGGCTCTCGCGTTTCGTCCGCTGCGAGGTGACGGAGCTGCGCGAGTCCAACGCGGAAGACCCGCGGGCGTGCCTGGAGGAGGAGGGCAAACGCGTACTGGGTGCTCTGGCATCTGATGCTCTGACGATTCTCCTCGACGTGTCGGGCAAGACGGTTTGGAGTTCGGAGGAGCTGGCCGCGCGGGTCGAAGAGTGGGAGGGGCGCTCGGTCAAGGAGGTGGCGTTCGTAGTGGGCGGACACCTCGGCGTCTCGGAGGAGGTGCGGCGGCGCGCGCAGGTGCGCTGGTCGCTCTCGCGCCTGACGCTGACGCACGAGATGGCGCGCGTCGTCCTGGCGGAGCAGCTCTACCGCGCTTACACCATTGCGCGCGGGCTGCCCTATCAGAAGTGAAAGTTCGGCGGGGCGTTTTTGAAACCGCGGCCCGCGAGAATCGTATACACACGGTTTAAGAACAAGCAGGGTTACAGAAGGAGCATGCAACGGAATGGATAAGAGGAAGACCAAGTCGTACCGCGACCGCCTGCTCGCGCGCCGCGAGTCGCTCTTCAGCCAGGTGACCGAGGCCGAGATGTCGAGCCGCGAGCGCGACCTCGAAGCCACGCAAGACCCGGCCGACATGGCGGCCAACGCCTACACGAAGGAGCTTCTGATCTCGATGTCGGCCAACGACCGGAAGCTCCTCCAGCTCATCGACGAGGCTTTGGAGCGGGTCGAGGGCGGCGAGTACGGCGAGTGCGTCAACTGCGGCGAGCCCGTCGCCGAGAAGCGCCTGGACGCGGTGCCGTGGACGCGCTACTGCCTCAAGTGTCAAGACCTCCAGGAGCGCGGCCTGCTCAACGAGGACGAAGACTAATAGCACTTTATTCGAGCGAAGCCCCCGGCGTCGGAGATTCCCGGCGCCGGGGGCTTCGCTTTTGTGATAGATTACGGCGAAACTTTCCGACGCCTTCCCTCCGCCCCGCCAGGCCGAGCACACGCGGTCGTTTTATGGCGAGGCTCACGAACACTCTGGACGGGCTCCTCGACGCGGCGCTCGCGCTCGTCTACCCGCAGGCGTGCGCCGCGTGCGGCGTGCGGGGCGTCGAGCGGCGCGCGGACTGGCCCGCGTGCGCCGCGTGCTGGGGCGCGACGCGCCTCTTCGAGGGTGGCGAGACTCTCTGCTGGAAGTGCGGGAGGCCGGCGGGCGGGGAGGTGCCGGAAGAGGTTCGGCCGTCCGTCCGCTGCCGGCGCTGCGAATCGGAGGAGTTCGACGCGGCGCGCGCCTGCGGCCTCTACGAGGGTGCCCTGCGCGCGGCCGTGCTCGGCCTCAAGCGCGACCCCTTCGTGCCCCCGCGGCTCGCACGCATGCTCCGCGAGGCGGCGCGCCGCAAGCCGCTCGACACCGCGACGCTCGTCGTCCCTGTCCCGCTCCACCCCGCGCGCGAGCGCGAGCGAGGCTTCAACCAGGCGACCCTGCTCGCGTCCGCGGTCGCCGAGGGCACGGGGCTGCCGCTCGATACGTGGAGCCTCGCACGCCTCGCGCACAGCGAGCGCCACCGCGCGGGGCTGGACGCCCGCGCGCGCCGCGAGAGCGTCGCCGGCGCCTTTGCCGTCGCGCGCCCCCGCCTCGTCCGCGGCGAGAGCGTCCTGCTCGTGGACGACGTGTTCACGACGGGCGCCACCGCCTCGGCCTGCGCGCGCCCGCTGCTCGACGCGGGCGCGCGGGCGGTCTTCGTCCTCACCGCCGCGCGCGCCGCGTGAGGCCGTCTAGTGCGCGCCGCCCGTACCGCCGGCACCCCCGCCCGAGCCGCCTGCGCCGCCCGCGCCCCCGGAGCCGGAGCCGGGGCCGCCGGAGGACGTGCCGCCCCCGCCTTGAAGGCTCGCGAGGTCTTTCAGCAACTCCACCTCGTTGACGTCGAGTTGGGCGCCGGCGCGCTTGAGTATCTGCTCGGTCGTCAGGCCGTTCTGCTGCTGGATGTAGGCGATGATGTTGGCTACCGCGGTTGCGAGGAGGGTGGCGTCGCCGCCGAGCCCCGGCTTGACGGTCTTCAGCACGGTCAGGAGTTGCGAGATCAGGAGCACGAAATCCATGGTGTCACCTCTCGGGGTTGTGTTCTGAATGATTGGCGCGGGTCACCCGGCACCGCCGCGTCCCCGCCCCTCACGATTTCAGGAAGGGCAGGATGATATCCACGGAAGCCCTGATGGCCGTGATGATGGTCGCCAGCCGGTTGCGCGCGTCCGCGTCCTGGACGCCGAGCACCCCGTTCGTGTTCAGGTCGTCGAGTGCCGCCGTCACGTTGTTGAAAAGGCTCAGGAGCTGCTGCTTGGTCGGGGCGTCGGGGGCCGCGTTCAGGGAGTCGAGCCGCTTGACGAACACCTTGTCCGCGGTGTTGAGCCTGAGCAGCATCTGCGTGAGCTTCAAGTCTTCGTCCCTGGTGAGCTTGCCCTGCTTCGCCAACTCGCGCTTGACCGTGATCATCTCGCTGATCGACTTGGCGATGGTGTCGGCGGCCCTGGCCGAGGTGCAGAGTGGGCTGTTGTCGGCGCAGCCGCCGCCGCCGCACTTGAAGGACATAGAGGCCAGCGACAGGACGAGGACGAGCCCGACGGCTGTGATTCTTCTGTTTCTCATGTTGTCTCCTCCAGACCTTTGGTGAGGTCGTGGTTGTGTAGGGCGTTTGAGGCGCCCGCGGGACGAGGCGGAGGCGAGCGCGTGGGAGTTGGCGGAAGACGAAACCCTTGTTCGGAGGCGGCTATTCTACGCGAAGCCCCGTGGTTGTCAAGAACTTCCCGCGCTGACCGCTTATCACTTTTGAGAGAGGAATAAGGAAGGACTCATCGTCTGTGATCGAAGTTAAGGCGTCGAAGCATAACTTCTCTACCGGGGCAGCAGGTCTATTGGCGCGCAGCATCACATATTTCACTCGCGCTGATTTTAGCGTGGTGGCTGATACTATCCGGCAAGTCCGTAATTAAAGCGCGCTGTCTGATAGATCAAGTTTAGAGTTTTACACATCACGGCATTCACCTGATCAAGATGTCGTGTCGTCTGCTATCCGCTCGTAGATTAACTTGTTCTTCTTTCAACAGGCTGTTGCCTCTATAGACCGCGAGGTCATACGCCCCGTCATTTAAATTGTTGATGTAATACCTACCATCATCTCCCGTGAGCGATCTGCCTTTCTCACCGCCGTTCTGGGCAACAATCACCCACACGGAAGAGAACAGCGCGCCGTTTGGGGATTGTACGATCCCTTCCATGTATCGGTCGTCGGATTGGGCACTTACGGCAATAGCGAAAACCATTGCCAGCAAAGTGGCCGCCAGGAGTGTCCGAACAATGAGTCTGCTTTTCATGGATGGCTCCTTTTCTATTTGCATAATCCCTTATGAGTTGTCTACTGGCGATCTATGCTGTAGTTGACTATGGCCCCCTCCAATTTCTTCAATTCGGCCTTGGTTTTGTCTTCAGAAAGTAAGACTTTACTGCTCATCCCATTGATCGACTCTCGCACGACGATTGAATATTTTCCGAGAGGCAATTCTTTATGAAATTCCCCTCCATCAACTGTCGTTGTTGTCAGTAGACTGTTGCCCTCAGGTAGAAAAAAGACCTCAAGCCCTTCGAGCGTCTGCTTCCCATCGCTACTCTTAATTGTTCCACTGATGGTCAGTTTCTTATCCGGCGAGGTTGAACTATTTCCCGAATGCAAGCCGGCTACCGTGCCTACAAGGGTGACAGCGATACTGGTTATACTCGTTATAAGAGCAATAATAGCCTTTGAATTTAGAACACTCATCAACTTTGGAATTCGTGATGAGTTCCTCGGAGTTTTCGGCGCGCGCGCTGCCGGAGCTGTCGGCGCACTCTCTGCAATTTGTAGTGAGTTACTACTCATGGTGCTTTCTCTCCTGTGAGAAGTAGGCCACAGAGACTCAACAGGGTGGGTTCTTTCAGTTGAAAGCCTTGACTAGCCGTCGAACGGCAATGAACTTGAGAAATTTCGGTGAACGGAGCTATCCCGCCCCGATTAGAAGTCGGCTCATGCATGCTTCTATGAGGCAAAACCCATGCCGATTGGGGCGATGATTTAAATGCGCAAAAAAGATGTGATTTCGCAATCTTTTTCGTCAGGTGGATAAAAAAAACTCTGAAGAAGACATTGAGGCTCGCGTGTGTCTAGCTATCCCTTCAGATAGACGGCTATCCTTTCGGATAGCTTTCGTTGGTTAGAGAAAGCCACAACTGCCGCTCGAAAGTGATAAGCGGTCAGCTTCCCGCGCGGGCGGCCCGGCCCCTTCTGGCCTGCGACCGGCAATCTTTGTATGATGGCCGGCATGAGAGAACTCTATCCCCCCGTCGAGCCCTACGACACCGGGCGGCTCCAGGTCTCGCCCGTCCACAACGTCTATTACGAGCAGTGCGGAGACCCCGCGGGGCAGCCGGCCGTCTTCCTGCACGGCGGCCCGGGCGGCGGCATCGTCTCAGACTACCGGCGCTACTTCGACCCGGCCAGCTACCGCGTCGTCCTCTTCGACCAGCGCGGCTCGGGGCAGAGCACGCCGCACGCGGAGCTGGAGGGGAACACGACCTGGGACTTGGTCGAGGACATGGAGAAGCTGCGCACGCACCTCGGCCTCGACGCCTGGCACGTCTTCGGCGGGTCGTGGGGGAGCACGCTCGCGCTCGCCTACGCCGAGACGCACCCCGAGCGCGTGCGCTCCCTGACCCTGCGCGGCATCTTCCTCTGCCGGCCGCAGGAGATCCGCTGGTTCTACCAGGAGGGCGCGAGCTGGATTTTCCCGGACGTGTGGGAGGAGTACGAGAAGGTCATCCCCGAGGGGGAGCGCGGCGACTTCGTGAGCGCGTACTACCGCCGGCTGACGAGCGAGGACGAGGCCGTGCGTTTGGAGGCCGCGCGCGCGTGGAGCGTGTGGGAGGGCAGCACTTCGAAGCTCTTCTTCGACTACGCCTCCATCGAGAAGTTCGCCGACCCCGAGTTCGCGCTCGCCTTCGCGCGCATCGAGTGCCACTACTTCAGGAATAACGCCTTCTTCCCGACCGCCAACTACCTCATCGAGAACGTCGGCAAGATTCGCCACATCCCGGCCGTCATCGTCCAGGGGCGCTACGACGTGGTCTGCCCCATCAAGAGCGCCTGGGAGCTGCACAAAGCCTGGCCCGAGGCCGACTTCCGCGTCGTCCCCGACGCCGGCCACTCCGTCACCGAGCCCGGCATCATCCACGAGCTGGTCAGCGCGACGGACAGATTTAAAGGCGCGTGAACCGTGAACCGTAAATCGTGATAAGTAAGAACTGGCTTTGACCTGTCACGGTTTACGGTTCACGGTTCACGCGCCCGTCACGGTTTGCGGTTTACGGTTCACGGTCTTTTCACGTAATATCTCGATTCAAGATGACTGGACGTGTTTTAGTCCTGAACGCCTCTTTCGAGCCGGTGAACGTCTGCACCGAGCGCCGCGCCGTCGTGATGATCTTCAAGGGCATTGCCCGGATGGAGGAGCACAACGGCCACATGCTCCACTCGGCGCGCATCACGATGCACGCCCCCTCGGTCATCCGCCTCGTCGAGTACATCCACATCCCTTATAAGAGCCGCTCGCTCTCGCGCAAGAACATCCTGCTGCGCGACCACTCGACCTGCCAGTACTGCGGCCGGCAGTTCTCGCCGTCGGAGCTGACGCTCGACCACGTCTTCCCGCGCTCGCGCGGGGGCGAGAGTACGTGGGATAATCTGGTCGCGTGCTGCAAGCGCTGCAACCACCAGAAGGGGAGCCGGACGCCCGAGGAGGCGCGGATGCACCTCATCCGGCGGCCGCGCGCCTTCTCGCTGCACGTCAACCGCCAGATCATGCGCTTCATCGGGCGCGCGGACGAGACCTGGCGCAAGTACCTTTTCTACGAGTCGGACAACGGCGACGGGAGCGGATCGTGAGATGTCGGGCGCGTGCCGCGGGCATTTACGCATTCTGACGCACCCGGCCGGGTCTTAATAAATTAGCCGCCGTCAGTCGGCGTGAAGGAGTCGTTCTGATGAGTCATATATTGTTGTTCGGTGGGCTTAACCCGATAGAGTGGGTCCTTATTATCGGCGTCATCATTCTTTTATTCGGCAGCTCCAAACTCCCGCAACTCGCCAAGTCGTTGGCGCAGAGCAAGCGTGCCTTCCGTGAAGGTCTGGAAGAGGACGAACGTGAAGAGGCGGCGCGCCGCGAGAAGCAACTGCGGGCGGCGGGCAACGCGCCGCGGGCCTCGCTCTCGGAGGTTGACGACGAGGCGCTGTTCGAAGAGGCCCGCCGCCGCGCCGCCCAGAGGCGCGCCGAGAGCGGCGAGGCGACGCCCCGCACCTGAACAGCCACGGGGCGGGGCAAGGCCGCGCCGGTCGCGGCGGCGAAATTGAAGGGGCCGCCTTCAGCTTCTCGGAAGTGAAGGCGGCCCCCGTCTGTCGGCGACAGGTCGTTGCCCTAGCCGACCTTGCGCCCGACGACTATCGTCGCCTTGACTGAGAGCGAGAAGTCGCCCTCGTGGCGGTCGTCGTCGATGATGCGTGCGACCTCTTCCAACACGTTCGCGCGCGCCTCCTCGCCGGGCAGCGAGTCGAGCCAGCGGTCGAGCAGGAAGTCCTGGACGAGCGGCGCGTCGAGGAACTCGCGCCCCGTGGGGAAGTCGAACTCCTCGACCTGCGTCCAGGACTTGACCTCTTCGAGCGCCTCGCGCCGCGCCAGCGTCTCCACGTCCGAGACGGTCGGCAGCTCCGCGATGAGCGAGCCGACGCCCGCCGCTGCTTCGGCGTAGCCCGCGCCCGCCAGGGCCTCCCAGAAGACCGAGAAGAACTCGCCGAAGCTCGAAGACGACGCGACGCTCAGAGAGACGGTCGCGCCCGGCGCGGCCACGCGCACCATCTCGGCCAGCACCTCGGGCAGACGCTCCGGCGCGACGAGCGATGCGTCGCCGACGACGAGGTCGAACTGCTCGTCCTCGAACGCGAGGTCTTCGAGCTGCGCGTGGCGGAAATCGACGCCCGCGCCCTCGACCGACGCGACCTTCGCGCGCGCAAGCTCCACCTGCTCCTCGCTCTCCTCGACGCCGACCACCTCCAAGGCCGCCCCGCCGCGCGCGGCCAAAGCCAGCGCGTGGCCGCCCGTCCCCGACCCGACGTAGAGCGCCCGCCCCTCCTTCGGCAGCGCGACGTGCTCGTCCAACAGCTCCGCGAACCGCTCGCCCCAGTCGGTCGCCACGTACAGGTCGTGCAGAAACGCCAACTCCTTGTCAGTCTTCCTCATGACTGTAATGACGAGTGATGAGTGATGAATGATGAATCAAAAGCAAGCTGCCTTTCATTCATCGTTCATCACTCATCATTCATCGTTTCCTTCCCCCTCCCAATACTTTCTCCCTTGCAATCCCTCGGGCAGGCAGGCCATCTCGCGGCTGGCCGCGGGGTCGTCGTGCGCGTAGCGGTAGCCGCGGCCGTAGCCCTGCCGCTTCATGAGGGGCGTAACGGCGTTGCGCAGGTGGAGCGGCACGGGCTCGCGCGCCGTCTCGGAGGCGTCCCCGGCCGCGGCCATGTAGGCGCGCTTGACGCCGTTCGACTTGGGCGCGCGCGCGAGGTAGATCGTGGCCTGCGAGAGCGGGTAGAGCGCCTCGGGCAGGCCGATGAGCTGCGTGATCTGCGCCGCCGCGGCCGCCTGCACCATCGCCTGCGGGTCTGCGAGCCCCACGTCCTCGGAGGCGAGGATGCAGAGGCGGCGCGCGATGAAGACGGGGTCGGCGCCGCCCTCGATGAGCCGCGCGAGCCAGTAGAGGCCGGCGTTCACGTCCGAGTTGCGCAGGGACTTGATGAGCGCGGAGGCGAGGTTGTAGTGCTCCTCGCCGCCCTTGTCGTACGCGTAGCGCGCGCGGCCCAAAGCCTCGACGACGGTCTCCTCTTTGACGACGCGCGCGCCCTTTTTGTCCGGCTCGGTCGCCTCGACCGCCGCTTCGAGCGCGGTCAGTGCGACGCGCGCGTCGCCACCCGAGGCGTGCGCGATGCGCGCGAGCAGCTCGTCGGAGACTTTAGGTTTAAGACCTGCCAGCCCGCGCTCCTCGTCTTCGAGCGCGCGCCGGAGCAGGGCGACCACGTCCTCCTCGCCCAGAGGTTCGAGCGTGAGCACGCGGCTGCGCGAGAGCAGCGCGCCGATGACTTCGAACGAGGGGTTCTCGGTCGTCGCGCCGATGAGCGTCACGGTGCCGTCCTCGACCGCGGGCAGCAAAGCGTCCTGCTGCGCCTTGTTGAAGCGGTGTATCTCGTCGATGAAGAGCGTCGTGCGGCGGCCGCGACGTTTCTCCTCGCGCGCCTCCGCGATGGCCGCGCGCACCTCCTTGACGCCCGAGAAGACGGCCGAGAGCGCCACGAAGCGCGCGCCGCTCCGGCTCGCCAGCAGGCGCGCCAGCGTCGTCTTGCCCGTGCCCGGCCCGCCCCACAGAATCAGAGAGGGCAGCAGGCCCCCGCCCTCGATCACGCGCCGCAGCACGCGCCCCTCGCCGACGAGGTGCCGCTGCCCGACGAACTCTTCGAGCGTGCGCGGCCGCATCCGCTCGGCCAGCGGCGCCAGCGCGTCCGGCCGGTCTTCGGCCTCCGGCTCGTCTGCGAAGAGGCTCTCACCCGCGCGGCTCGGCATGGCTCACACACTCCGTCTCGACGTTCGAATTTTGTTCGGGAGAACTCGGGAGAACTGCGGAAAGCTTAGCACAAACGGGCGCGGCGTTGGCGCGGGCGCGGTGACAAAAATGTGAGACACGGAGTTGACGAAAGGTGTAAAATCTTGGACGGAACGCGCCCCCGCCGGCGGTCGTATAGGGAGGCGGAGAAGAAGCCGCCCGCGGTCGTCCAGCAATCAAAAAAAGCGGCGGATGTTAGAGGTGAACTTATGAAAGAAGCGAAAGATATAATCCGCATCGTCGGAATCATCCTCCTGGGATTGTTCGTCATCGTCGTGGTCGTTCCGCTCGTCTTCGCGGCGGCCGGGATCGCTTTAGTGGCCGCCATCAAGCTGGCCGTCCTGCTCATCAAGGTGGCCGTCACGCTCGCCGTCATCTACCTCGTGCTCGCGGGCGTCCGCGCACTGCTCAAGTAGCGAGGGGTGAAGAGAAGAGGCCGGCGCGCCGGGCTAACAACCCGGCGCGCCGGCCTCTTTGTGTCTGACGGGGGCGCGCGCGTCTACAATGCCTCGGACGCCCTACGCACCCCGGCCGAAGCCTTCCCATTGAGAGACGGGGCAGCTCATTTAAAACTCCCTTGAATCCACATCGCGTCGAACCTTACTGACGCCCTTCGGCCGGGCGGGCTGCGCGGTCACGCCCTTGCTCGCCTGGGCGGGCGGGACGCTCACGGCCCCGGGCGCCTGGGCGGGCGGCGCGACCTTCTCCCCATCGGAGGGCAGCGCGATCACGCCTTTGCGCGGACGCACCGACGGCCCGAACGGCGCCCCCGGCGAAGGCTTCAGCGGCAGCGTCTCCTCGGGCGGGATGATAATCACGGCGTCGCGCGTGAGCGCCTCGATGTTGACGAAGAATTTGAAGTTGCCCGTCTGCTGGATGCCGAGCAGGAAGTGCACGTCGAGGCTCGCGCTGTCGGCGAGCGGCGTGTCGAGCGTGACCGTGCCGGAGGAGAGCGTGGAGTTGAAGCCGCCACCGCCCGTCTGCAACGGCGGCTGCTCCAGCGTCGTCCCCTGCACGGTGACGTCCGACGTGGCCGTGCCGCAGGGCGCGCGGTCAACCGTGACGACGACCGGCGTCGAACTCATCGCGCGCAGGTCGGCGATGCCGGGGGGCGCGGGTGTGGTCGTGATATCGACGATGCGCCAGCGGAGGCGCGTCACGTCCTGGCCCGTGTGGTTCGTCACCGTGCGGCGGATGTCGAGCGTGCCGAAGGTCGAGTTGTTTGCGGGGTCTGAGGTGAAGCTGCGCACGCGGTTCGGCGGGCTGGTGGAGCTGACGCACGGGTCGAGCAGATCGACGGCGAACGAGGAGTTGCGCTGGATGGGGCTCGAAAGGTTCTCCGGCCCCGGCGCGCCGAGCCGCGCCCCCGCGCCGGAGGAGTTGCCGTCCGGCGACACGAAGACGAAGTCCACGGCGTTGTCGTTCGTGTCCTTCGGCGCCCCGGCCGTCGGGCAGGGGCCGAAGACCGTGATTGAGCCGGCCTTGCCGCAGTTGTCGCGGTAGAAGGCGTAGTCCAGGCCGAGCGGCGAGAGCGCGGGGTAGCCCGCCCCCTCCTTGTAGAGCGTGTTCGCCTCGCTCGTCGAGCCGACGGCGTCGAGCCGCGTGTCGGTGTTGAAGTTCTTCACGTCGGCCGTGCGGAAGAGGGCGATGCCGGCGTTGTCCGGGATGTCGAGGGTGTAGGTCGCGTCGCCGGTCGCGGTCGAAGTCTCGCCGGCCGGATAAGAGGCGAGCGAGTAGCCCGCGCTGTTGACGCAGAGGTAGTGTCCGTGCGATGGGATGACGGTGCTGTTCGGAATCGTGCAGCGGATGACGCCGTCCGAGGCCGCCACAGAGTAGCCGGCCGAGCCGTCCGGGGCCTGGACGAAGTGGGGCGAGTCGGTGTTGTTGTAGATTTCGACGTACTCGTCGGTCGCGCCGGCGGGGCCGCGCAGGCGGAACTCCGAGATGAGCAGGTCGCCGGCGAACGGGCCGATGACGACGGTGAGCGCGGTCGCGGAGTTGTTGTCGGGGTTCGGGTCGGGCGTGGCCGCGGTGCCCGTGACGGTGTTGCTGACGACGGTGCCGCGCGGCGTGTCGGCGTTGACCGACACGACGAGCTTGACGGTGCCGGTCTGGCAGACGGGCGGGTCGCCCGCGCAGGGGGTGAGCGAGTCGAAGGTGACGGTCACCGTGTTGTTGGAGAAGTCCACCGTGCCCGTGGGCGAGGTCGCGCTCACGAAGGTCGTGTGCGCGGGGATGGGGTCGGTGAGCACCACGTTGGTGGCCGTGTCCGGCCCGCCGTTGTTGACGGCCAGGGTGTAGCTGATCGTGCCGCCCAAGGGGGCCGCCTCGTCGCCGGACTTGGTGACGTTGATATCGGCCGACGGCGCCGCCTGCGCGCGCGCCACGCCGGCCGCGTTCAGCAACAACGCGAGGCCGCCGAGAAGCATGAAAGCAACGGAGAGAAGCCGTCCGCGGCGCGCGAGCCGCGAAGCAGGGCCGGGGAATGAAGATGTCACCTTAATCTCCTTTTAGTTAGAAAGTCCGAGCCTCAGACGTTGAAGCGGAAGTGGACAACGTCGCCCTCCTGCATGACGTACTCTTTGCCTTCGAGGCGGAGGAGCCCCTGCTCGCGGGCGGCGGCGTAGGAGCCCGCGCGGGTGAGGTCTTCGTAGGAGACGATCTCGGCGCGGATGAAGCCGCGCTCGATGTCGGAATGGATGGTGCCGGCGGCCTGCGGGGCGCGCGTGCCGCGCGGGACAGTCCAGGCGCGCACCTCCTTCTCGCCCGCCGTCAGGAAGGACATCAGGCCGAGCAGACGGTAGGCGCTCTGGATGAGACGGTCAACGCCGCTCGAATCCACGCCCAGCTCGGCGAGGTAGCTCTTGCGCTCTTCGGGCACGAGCGCGACCAACTCGGCTTCGAGCTGCGCGCAGATGGGGACGTACTCGGCTGACTCGGCCAAAGCAATTTCATGCACGGCCCGGACGTGCGGGTTTGACTCGGGGTCGGCGAGCGTCGCCTCGTCCACGTTGGCGGCGTAGATGGTCGGCTTCGAGGTGAGGAGGAAGAAGCCGCGCGCGACCGTTCGCTCGTCGTCGCCGAGGTCGGCCGTGCGCGCGGGCTTACCGTCGGAGAGGACGGCGAGCAGCTTGTCGGCGACTTCGATTTCCGTCTTAGCGGTCTTGTCGCCGCCCTTGGCCGACTTCTGCGCGCGCTCGCGGCGGCGCTCGACCGTCGAGAGGTCTGCGAGGGCCAGCTCGACCTGGATGGTGTCGATGTCGCGGCGCGGGTCTACGTCGCCTTCGACGTGGTGGACGTTCTCGTCCTCGAAGCAGCGGACGACGTGGACGACGGCGTCGGTCTCGCGGATGTTGGCGAGGAACTGGTTGCCCAGGCCCTCGCCCTTCGACGCGCCGCGGACGAGGCCGGCGATGTCCACGAACTCGACCGTGGCCGGGACGATGGTCGTCGTCTTGACGATCTTTGCCAGGGGTTCGAGGCGCGCGTCGGGGACGGGGACGACGCCGACGTTGGGCTCGATGGTGGCGAAGGGGTAGTTGGCGGCGAGCGCCGACGACTGCGCGGTGAGCGCGTTGAAGAGTGTGGACTTGCCGACGTTCGGCAGCCCGACGATGCCTGCACGGAGCATAGTTCGGATTCCTGTGTAAAGCTTTGGTCGAACATCTAAACATCTACGCGTTCTGGTTGTCCAGCAGAGGGGCTTAGTCCTCTCAACCTTGCAAGTGGTACAAGAGCCCGGGAACGAATAAACCCCGCCCGACTTTGCACGTGCCGGACGGTGTTCGCGTATAATCGCGGCGTCTTTCCAGTTCAAGTCAAGTCCCCCGCGCCTTATGCCTTTCGCACTCCTGCTGGCGCTCGCGGCGACCGCGGGCGCGACCGTGCTGACCTACTCCTACGACCGCGACGCCAACGTCTGGTCGCGCCTGTGCGCGGGCGTGTGCCTGGGGTTCGCGGTGTTGGGGCTGGTCGGCTTTGTGTTCGCGTCGCTGCTCGGGATGGGGCCGGCGGCGCTCGCGCTGGCCGGCGTGGTCTGCGGCTCGCCGCTGCTTCTGTTGTTGCGTGGGGGTTGGCGCGGGCGCGTGGCCGCCGACTTGAAAGAGGGCTCGGGCGCGGTCGGTCGTGCGCTGGCGGGGAAGGGCGGGGCGGGCGTGCTCGTCTTTTACGCGGTGACGGCGCTGCTCTTCTGGTTCGTGTACGCGCACGCGATGTACCAGACGCCGGAGGGCATCTTCACGGGCGTGGACACGAACATCGGCGACATGCCCTTCCACCTCGCCGTCGTGACGGGCTTCACGCAGGGCGAGAACTTCCCGCCGCAGCACCCCGAGTTCGCGGGCGTGCGGCTGACCTACCCGTTCGTCGTGGACTTCGCGGCGGCGATGTTCGTGCGCGCGGGCGCGACGCTCGAAGGCGCGCTCTTCTGGCAGAACTTCGCGATGATCATGTCGCTCGTCGGGCTTTTGCACCGCTGGGCGCTGAAGCAGACGCGCGAGCGGCTGGCCGCGCTGCTGGTGCCGGCGCTCGTGCTCCTGAGCGGCGGCTTCGGCTGGCTGGTCTTCCTCAAGGAGGCGGCGTCGAGCGGGCAGGGCGTCTTCGCGACGCTCGGCAGCCTGGGGCACGACTACACGCGGGCCTACCCAGGCTTCGAGTGGGGCAACGCCGTCACCGCGCTCTTCGTCACGCAGCGCAGCATCCTGCTCGGCGTCGCCCTCGCGCTCGTCGTGTGGACGCTGTGGTGGCAGGCGAGTGAGAAGGCAGAAGGCGAAAGGCAAAAGGCAAAAGAGGGAAGTGATGAAGGCGCGGCGGCGATTGAAAGCCGTCGGGTCGGGAAGAAGAAGTTTAAGGGGAAGGGAAAGACGGCGCGCGTGGCATCAACAAAGGGTGCCGTTGAAGATGAAGATGCCGCCGGCGACAACACTTTCGCCTTTTGCCTTTCGCCTTTTGCCTTGCGGCAGATGATAGCGGCGGGCGTCGTGGCGGGGCTTCTGCCGCTGGTGCACGCGCACAGCTTCGTCGTGATGATGTTGATGGGGGCGTGCATGGCGCTCGCGCAGGGCGCGGCGACGCTGTTGTTAGTGAGTCAGGGGGCTCAGGCCGAGGGCCCCGCGTGGGCGCGGGTGTGGGCGGTGTGGCGGCCGTGGGTCGTGTTCGCGGCGGCGGCCTCCGTGCTGGCGCTGCCGCAGATGTTCTTTGCCACGCGCGACTCGGCCGTCCGGGCCGGGCAGTTCTTCGGCTGGGAGTTCGGCTGGGCGCACGGCGAGACGAACGTCGTCTGGTTCTGGATCAAGAACACGGCGGTCTTCATCCCTTTGCTCGTCGCGGCGCTCGCGTGGCGCGGGGCGGGCGTGAGCAGGCGGCTCCTCTTCTTCTACCTGCCGTTCGCGCTCTGCTTCGTCGTGCCGAACGTCTACCGGATGGCGCCGTGGGTGTGGGACAACATCAAGATTCTGCTCTACTGGTGGATCGCCTCGGCGCCGCTGGTGGCGCTCGTGCTCGCGCGCCTGTGGCGGCGCAGAGGCGCGTGGCGCGCGGCGGCCGTCGGTTTACTCTTGATGCAGACGGCGGCGGGCGGGCTCGACGTGTGGCGCGCGGCCTCGGGCGCGGTCGAGCGGCGCTCGTTCGACCCGGACGGCCTGGCCTTCGCCGAGGTCATCAAGCAACAGACCGCCCCGCGCTCTTTGATTCTCCACGCGCCGACTTATAATGACCCGGTCTACCTGACGGGCCGCAGAACCTTCCTCGGATACACGGGCCACGTCTGGTCGCACGGCATCGACTACGGGCCGCGCGAGGCCGACCTGAAACGTATCTACACGGGCGCGGCCGACGCGGACGCGCTCATCCAACGTGACGGCATCGAGTACGTCGTCGTCGGCCCGCTTGAGCGCGAGGAGCTGCGCAAGTACGGCCTCAGCGTCAACGAGTCCTTCTTCGCGAGATACAGGAAGGTTGGGGAAGCAGGTGCCTACCGCCTCTACAAAACGAAACCGTAAGAAGGGCCGCGACGAATGGGGCGCGACCTCCTCTGCGCAGAAGCGCCGGGCGTCGGAAGAGACCGGGCGCCGCGGGCCGGCGCCGCCCGAGCCCGCGTCGGCCTTCGACATCCCCGAGCGCGCGTGGCTCTACGCGGCCGCCGCGATCCTGCTCGTGGCGCTCGTGCTCAGGGTCTACGCGCTCGACCTGAAGCCCTTGCACCACGACGAGGGCGTCAACGGCTTCTTCCTGACGAACCTCCTGCGGCAGGGGCACTACGCCTACGACCCGGAGAACTACCACGGCCCGACGCTCTACTACCTGACGCTCCCCTTCGTCGCGCTCACGGGGCTGCACACCGTCGTCATCCGGCTCGTCCCCTCGCTCTTCGGCGTCGGGGTCGTGTGGCTCGTGCTCGCGCTGCGCCGCTACGTGGGGGCGGTCGCGGCGCTCGTCGCGGCGCTGCTCGTGGCGGTCTCGCCCGCCTGCGTCTTCTACTCGCGCTACTTCATCCACGAGACGCCCTTCGTCTTCTTCACGCTGGGGCTCGTCGTCTGCGCGCTGCGCTTCCGCGAGACGGGAGCGCCGTCCGACCTGCTGTTGGCGTCGGCCTCGGCCGCGCTGATGTTCGCGACGAAGGAGACGGCCTTCATCTCGGCGGGCACGCTCGGGCTGGCGTGGCTGACGGCCGTGCTGTGGGAGCGCATCCACGGCGGCGGCGGACGAAACAGGTACGCGAGCGCGGCCGTCGAGCCGGAAGGCGGCTTCGCGAGTCTGTGGGGCGACAGGGGCGTGGGCGGTTTCGGCGGCCTGATCGCGGGCAGGGCGATGCCTACCGCCCTCGCCCTCGCCGTCGTGCTCTTCGCGTTCATCTGGGTCGCCTTCTACTCCTCGTTCTTCACGCACTGGCAGGGCGTCGCGGATTCGTTTAAAGCCTTCGCCGTCTGGCGGAAGACGGGCATGAGCGAGTTCCACGCCAAGCCCTGGTACACGTACGTCGAGTGGCTCGTGCAGGAGGACGCGGCCGTCCTCGTCCTCGGCACGTTCGGCGCGCTGGTGGCGCTCTTCGAGCGGAGGCTCAACCGCTTCGCCGTCTTCTTCGCGGCGTGGGGCTTCGGGCTGCTCGTCGCCTATTCGGTCATCAGCTACAAGACGCCGTGGCTCGTCCTGAGCTTCCTCGTGCCGCTGGCCGTCGCCGCGGGCTATCTCGTGCAGGCGTTCGGCGCGTCCGTGTCGCGCGTGCCGGCGAAGAGCTTGCGCGCGGCGGCGGTGCTGGCGGCGACCGCCGCCTCCTTCGGCCTCTACCACACGTACGTCATCAACTTCGTCGAGTACGACGACGACCGCCACCCTTACGTCTACTCGCAGACGCGGCGCGAGTTCCAAGACCTCGTCCGCGAGATCGAGCGCGCGGGCGCGCGCGCCGGCACGAAGCAGCCCGGCGTCGCCACGGCCTCGCCCGAATACTGGCCCTCGCCCTGGTACTTCCGCGACAACCCGAACGCGGGCTACGAGGGGCAGCTCGCCTCTTACTACGACCCGCAGAAGACGCTCGCCATCATCGGCCGCGAAGACCAACTGCCGCAGCTCGAGCGCGTGGCCGGCGGCACCTACACGCGCGTCGGCGGCATCTACCCGCTGCGCCCCGGCGTCAACCTCGTCCTCTTCGTGCGCCGCGACCTCGCGTCCAAGTGATGACGGGGAGATGGGGAGACGGGGAGACGGGGTGTTGAACGATCTTCTCCCCGTCTCCCCGTCTCCCCATCTCCCCGTCTTTTTTCAGGTGCGCTACGCCCCGCCGCTGTGGTATAAAACTCTCCGCATCCCCTAAAAACCCGACAGTCCGAAAGAGCACGTACCCCCGTCGCGCAGTCGCCTGGGGCGCAGCCCATCTTGCCCGGCTGCCCCGAGGCACCGCGCCCGGCCACACTTGCCCACGGCCGCGGCGCGCTCCCGTCTGAGATAAAACTAAGGAGCGTTATTGCTATGAGACTAAGAGGCGAAGAGTCCTCAGGGACTCTGCAAGGCAGGCCCCACCGCTTGCTCGGCGGGGTGAAGAAGTTAAGCTTCGGGCTCACGAGGCGCGCCTCGGCGCGCCTCGTGTTACTAGCGGCATTCGTAGCCGCCGCGGTCGCGGCGCTGCTCTTCCTCTCCCCGGGGACGCGCACCGTCCGCGTGGCGAAGGCGGCCAACCCCACGTCGGGGACGGTCGGGCCGACCGGCCCGGTCTTGCCGGCCAACGGCAAGTGGACGGGCAACGCCGCCGGCGGCGCCACCGCCTCCACCGACCCGCTCGACGGCGAGAACGGCTGCGTCGAAGGGACGAGCTGCGACACGTTCACGCTCACCGTCCTGCCCGGCGTCTACACCGGCAAGGTCATCCACGTTGACCTCTCCTGGACTTCGCCCTCGAACGACTACGACCTCGCCATCTACAAGGGCGGGACGTGCCCGGCGACGGGGAAGTGCACGGGCACGATGGTCTCCAGCTCCGGCAACGGCGCGACCAACGCCGTCCTGACCGAGGAGCACGCGCAGATCGACCCGACCGCGAGCGGCGTCGGCGACTACAAGGTGCGCGTCATCTACTACAACGCCCCGCCGGGCACCTCGACGGCCGACCCGCCGCAGGGCACCTTCAGCGTCGCCAGCGTCGCCACCGCGCGCACGGCCAACTACGTCTCGGGCGGCATCACCTTCAGCCCGAGCGTCGCCGTCAAGGCGCCGGTCGCCGAGGCCGACGGCGAGCCTTCGAGCCGCACCGACGTGCAGGGGAACTTCTACGCCGCCGGCATCCGCGGCTTCCCCGCCGGCGTTGACCTCTGGTACAACGACCTGCGGCCCGTCGTCGGCAACGCGGCCAACCCGAATTTCGACGGCTACCTGCGTAACTGGGTCTACCGCGGCCAGCCCGACGCCTTCAGCCCGACCAACCAGACCGACCTCGGCGGCGACGGCGGCGGCGACGTTGACCTCGCCGTCGGGCGCCCCGACCCGACCACCGGCAACATCACAGACCCGCCGACGCTCGCCGGTTCGAGCCTCATCGCGGCCAACATCTCGACGCAGAAGTCCACCGACCGCGGGCAGACGTTCTCCAAGAACAACCTCGGCAACGCCTCGGGCGGCATCCCGGCCGACGACCGCCAGTGGGAGGAGTTCCTCGGCAACAACACCGTCTACATCTTCTACCGCACGCTCGCGCCGGCCGTCTCGCAGATACAGCGCTCGGACGACGGCGGCCTGACCTTCGGCCCGGCGACGACCGCGGGCTCCATCGGGCAGGCCGGCTACATCGACGTGAACCAGAAGACCGGCACCGTCTACATCAGCGGCAGCTCGGGCCAGGTCTGCCACGGCGACCCGCCCGTGCCCGGCCTCGCGCCCGTCGCCTACACCTGCGTGCAGGCGGCCTCCGACCCGAACGGCGTCGCCCACCTCTTCTTCGTCGTCAAGGTGGCCGAGGACGGCACGCCCAACGGCACCGTCTACGCCGCCTACTCGAACGACCACGACATCTACCTCGTGCACTCGACCGACAAGGGCGTGACGTGGAGCGCGCCGGTGCGCGTCTCGAACGGCGCGGAGACGAAGACCAGCGTCTTCCCGTGGATCGAGACCGGCCCGACCGAGGGCTCGGTCGGCGTCGTCTGGTACGGCACGACCGCCGCACAGAACGACGACACCGCCAACTGGAACGTCTTCTACGCCCAGTCCTTCAACGCCAACGCCGACACGCCGACCTTCCGCCAGGCGAAGATCAGCGACCACTTCATCCACGGCGCCAACATCAGCGAGGGCGGCACGCTCGGCAACGCCAACCGCAACCTGCTCGACTACTTCCAGGTCTCGTTCGACCCGACCGGCGCGGCCGTCGTCGCCTACACCGACGACCACAACGACTTCGACGGCCACACCTACATCTCGCGCCAGATTTCCGGGCCGCGCATCATCGGCGAGGGCAAGACCAACGTGCCCAACCCCGGCCCGACGCCCGCCGCGCAGCCGGGGCCGTACCCGCTCGCCTCGGACGTGACCGGCCAGGCGGGCGCGCAGGTGACCGACTTCCGCGACGACGTGGCCGACGCGCTGCTCGTCCGCACGAACACCGACGACCCGCTCGACATCGTCTCGATTAAATATTCCTGCGAGACGGACGCGGGCGGCGCCCCGTTCATCGTCGCGACGATGAAGGTCTCGAACCTCGCGGTCGTGCCGCCGGCCTCGAACTGGCGGATGAACTTCACGGCCAACGCGCCCGGCGCGGGCCTGAGTCCGACCGGCGACTACAGCTTCGCCGTCTCCGACCGCGGCGACCAGTTCTACTTCCGCGCGAACACCGACTCCAACCCCTCGGGCGATTTCACCTGGGGCACCGCCGTCCGCAACTCCGACGGCTCTCTGACCTACACGCAGCGCGGCACGGCCGACTGCGGCGCGTTCGACACGGCCGCGGGCACCATCACCATCAAGGTGGCCCTGAGCCAGCTCAACGCCTTCGCGTCGAAGGGCGCCATCGGGGCCGGCTCGGTGCTGGCGGGCCTGCGCGGCCAGGCTTTCACGAGTAACGTCAACGGCAAGCGCGACAGCACGCGCGGCGGGACGGAGTTCACCTTCGGCTCCTGCGCCTCCGGCAGCGGGTGCGCGGCGGTGCCCACGCCGACCCCGACGCCCTCTCCGACGCCGACGCCTTCGGCGACGCCGACGCCTTCGGCGACCCCGACCCCGAGCGCGACGCCGACTCCTTCGGCGACACCGACGCCCTCGGCGACGCCCACGCCCAACCCGACCCCGACGCCGCTGCCGATCTTCCAGTTCAGCTCGGCCACCTACCCCGCCCAGGAGGACTGCGTCGCGGTCAACGTGACCGTCCTGCGCGCGGGCGACACGGGCCAGCGCTCTTCGGTGGACATCGGCAGCAACAACGGCTCCGCCACGCAGCGGGGCGACTACACCTACGTCGTCGGCCGCCTCGTCTTTGAGCCGGGCGAGACGCAGAAGGTCTTCCAGGTGCTCATCAACGAGGACTCCTACAACGAGGGGATCGAGAACGCGACGCTCGTCCTCCAGAACCCGCAGAACGGGACGCTCGGCACGCCCAACAACGCGCAGCTCCGAATCCTGGACGACACGCCGGAGACGGCGGGGAACCCGATTGACGACTCGCGCATCTTCGTCTGCACGCACTACCACGACTTCCTCTACCGGCAGAGTGACCAGTCGGGCGAGGACTTCTGGACGCAGAACATCGAGAACTGCGGCAACAACGCGCAGTGCCGCGTCGAGCACCGGCAGGACGTTTCGACCGCGTTCTTCTTATCCATCGAGTTCCAGCAGACCGGCTACTTCGTCATCCGCGCGCACAAGGCGGCGTTCGGCAACGCGAAGAGCACGCCGCGCTACACCGTCTTCCTGCGCGACCAGCGCCAGATCAGCAACGGCGTCATCGTCGGGCAGACCGGCTTCCAGCAGCAGCTCGACGCCAACAAGCAGGCGTACGTCGAGGAGTTCGTCACGCGCGCCGAGTTCGTCGCGCAGTTCCCGCAGGGGATGGCGGCGGCCGCGTACGTGGACAAGCTCTTCTCGAACGCGGGCGCGACGCCCTCCACGGCCGAGCGCAACGCGGCCATCTCGGCTTACGGCTCCGGCGACGCGGCCGGCCGCGCGGCGGCCTTGAAGTCGGTGTCCGACAGCGACTCGGTCTTTACGGTGCTCTACAACCCGTCGTTCGTGCTGATGCAGTACTACGGCTACCTGCGTCGGAACCCGGACGACGCGCCGGACAACAACTTCTCGGGCTACGACTTCTGGCTGAACAAGATGAATAGTTTCAGCCAGCCGGGCGAGAACGTCCGCGACGAGACGGTGGCGCTCGCACGCGTCCGCCGCGCCGAGATGGTCAGGGCCTTCATCGAGTCGCTCGAATACCGCGGGCGGTTCGCGGGCTCGACCGACCAGGGCAACCAGCAGGGGCCGGTGCAGCAGGGGCGCTTCGGCGGCTACTGGGCGCGGGAGTTGGCGCGCGCCGCGCCCGTGCTCTACGACCCGCAGATGTTGAGACTCATGCTGTCCGAATAGGCCGACTCTCAATCTCTTCCCGGCGCGGCGCGGGCGGTCAAACACCGTCGGCGCCGCGCCGGCTTTTTGCGGCGTGTGGGCTAACCCGCTTTCCCGCCAACGAGTAACGGCGCGCCGGTTAATGTTTCGGTTTGACAACGTTCGCAGGTCAACATATAGTGTGCCTCTCCCGCACAGGCTCTAGGGACTGTGTGTCCCGGGGCATCCAGTTAAGGCCAAAACGCGCAGCATGTTCAAACTCCAACGCCTCGAAATCACCGGCTTCAAGTCCTTCGCCGACTACACAGACCTCGTCTTCACAGGCAACGGCATCACCGCGATTGTCGGCCCCAACGGCTGCGGCAAGTCGAACGTCGCCGACGCCATCTCTTGGGTGCTCGGCGAGCAGAAGGTGAAGAACCTCCGCGGCGGCGAGATGAAGGACGTTATCTTCCAGGGCGCGAAGAACCGTCAGCCTTCGGGGATGGCCGAGGTCGTGCTCCACATGGTGCGCGACGAGACGGTCGAGGAAGAGCCGGACATCGAGGACATCGACGCGACGCTCGAAGAGCTGGACGACCAGGCCGGCGTCGTCGAAGAGAGACTCTCCCCCGAACTCGAAGCGCTCGCGCCGCAGACCGAAGCCGCTGCGCCGAACGGCGACGGCGTCGCGCCGGTTGCTGCTGGTGGAAGCACGACGGCCGAAGCCGTGCAGGCCGAGACCGTAGCGGCAGTTGAAGGCGAGGGGACTCAGGCGCTCGCCGTCGTCACGCCTGACAACGCGGCAGCCGTGCCCGCGCCGAAAGGGCGCGCGCACCACAAGCGACACTGGCGCCCGCGCCGCCTCGCGCTCGACTTCGCGCCGGGCGAGAGCGTCTCGGTCACGCGCCGCCTCTACCGCGACGGCGAGAGCGAATACCTTTTGAACGGGCGCGTCTGCCGCCTGCGCGACATCCAAGACCTCTTCTCCGGCACGGGCCTCTCGGGCGCGCACTACGCCATCATCGAGCAGGGGCGCATCGGCCAAATCCTCTCGGCCAAGCCGATGGATCGCCGCACGCTCATCGAAGAGGCCGCGGGCATCACCAAGTTCCGCGTGCGCCAGCGCGCGGCGGAGGCCCGCCTCGAAGCCGCGCGCTCGAACCTCAACCGCGTCTCCGACATCATCAACGAGATCGAGCGGCAGGTCGGCAGCCTCCGCCGGCAGGCCGCGAAGGCGCGCCGCTACCACCAGATTCGCGAGGAACTGCGCGAGCTTCTGCGGAAGGTCTACGCGGCCGACGAGCGCGATTTGAACTCGCGGCTCGAACGGCTGCGCGAAGGTTTGGAGTCGGCCAACGAGGAGGTCGAGCGGCTCGCGCAGGAGCTCGAGGAGCGCGAGGAGGAGGCGCGGCGCGCGACGACCGAGGCCCGGAGCCGCGAGGAGGAGTTGTCCGAGGCCCGCGCGGCCGTCTCCGAGTCGGCGCTCAGGTTCGACCGCCGCGAGCGCGAGCGCGCGTACCAGGGCGAGCAGATTGCGTCGCTCGAAAAGCGTCTGGCCGAGGTGCGGCGCGAGGCGGAGGCGGTCGGCGCGCGCCTCACGTCGGTGACGGCCGAGAGCGAATCGCTCGTCCTCCGTGACGTGCAGATGCGCGAGGCGAGCGAGCAGAGCGCCCGCCAACTCGAAGAGGCCGAGGCCGCGTACGCGCGTCGTACCGATGAAGTGATCGAAGCCGAGGCCGCGATTGAGTCGGCGCGCGCGGAGCTTCTGACGCACACGGCCGCGGCCGAGCGACTTGCCGAAATCGGGCGCCAGCTCGAAACGGTTCTGGACAAACTCGCGGCGCAGGCCGAGGGGCTCGCGCGCGAGGGCGAGCGGGCGGCGCAGGCGCACGAGCAGGCGAAGGCCGAGGCGGAGAAGCTACAGGGCGAGATCGCCGCGGCGCGCGCGCACCTCGACGCGCTCTACGCGGAGCGCGAGGCGCGCACGCGCGCTCTGTCGGACGCGCGCGCGGAGGTGGCCGCCGCCGCGGCCGAGCACGCGCGCGCGCGCGACGAGTCGGCGCGCGTCCGCCATCGCCTGGACACGCTCAACGAGATCGACACGCAGCACTCGCTCTACTCGCAGTCCGTCCGGCGCATCTTCACGCCGGCCGAAGGCGACCCGGCGCGCGACTTCCACGTCGTCGCCACGGTGGCCGACGTGCTGCGCGTCGAGCCGCGCTGGGAGCGCGCCGTCGAGAGCGTGTTCGGGCCTTACCTGCAATCGGTCATCGTGCCGACGCCGGACGACGCCGTGCGCGCCGCCGCCTGGCTTCAGGCGACGAACGCCGGCCGCGCGACCTTCCTCGTCGCGGGGCTGCAAGGCGGCTCGGCCGAGTTGGACGAGACGAGCGACGGAGTTGCCTCGGCCGTTAATGAAGAGACGAGGGTCGGCAATCTGCTCGGCGCGCCGCGCGAGATCGGCGCGGTCTTGTCGCGCACGCTCGCGCGTGAGATGAACGCGCGCGTCGCGGCCGACCTTGAGCGCGCGATGCTCTTGACGCTCCCCACCGGCGAGATGTGCGTGACGGCCGCGGGCGAGTGGGTCGTGGCGGGCCAACTCATCGCGGCGGGCGGGCACCCGGTCTCGGAGGAGGGCTCGGGGCTCCTCGCCTTCAAGCGCGAGATGCGCGAGCTTGAGCTGCGCATGGTCGGACTGGAAGCAGACCTCGTCTTCGCGGACGAGGCGGCGCAGGGCGCGCGGGGCCGCCTGTCGGAGTTGGAGGACGCCTTCGTCCTGCTCAACGACGAGATTGGGCGCGAGGAGCGCGAGCACGTCGCGCGCGAGGTGAGCGCCTCGCAGCTCAAGCACGAGATTGAACGCGCCGAGCGCCACATGCGCGTCGTCGGCGACGACGCCGCGCGGCTGGCCGAAGAGCGCCGCGAGGTCGAGGAGCGCCGCGCGCGCCAGGTCGCGGAGCTTGAGGCCGCGCAGGAGTCACGCGCCGCGTCGCAGCGCGCCGTCTCCGAGGCCGCCGAAGCCTTGACCGAGGCGCGGCGCGCGTCCGCGGCCGAGGGCGAGAACCTGGGCGCACAGCGCGCGCAGGCCGCGGCCGCGGCGGAGCGTCGGCGCGCGGCGGCCGCCGAGCTGCGCCGGATGGAGTCGGAGGCCGCCGAGCTACAGTCGCGGCTCGAACGGCACGAGCAGGAGGCGGCGGAGGCCGAAGGCCGGCTCGAAGCGCTGCGCCGCTCGCTCGGTGAACTCGAAGCCTCTTCGGCCGGCTCCGAGGACGAACGTGCTGCGCTGGAACGAAGGGTCGGGGAGGCCGCGGCACGCCTCGCGGAGTCGCGCGAGCGCGCCGACGTCCTGACGTTCGAAGTGACGGAGCTGCACCAGCAGGCTTCGGCGGCGAGGGATTCGCGCGCGGCGCTCGAAGTGCAAAGGGCGGAGGCGGCCGCGCGCCTCAACTTCGTGCGCGAGTCGTGCGTGAGCGAGCTGAACCAGTCGCTCGAAGAGGTCGCGGCCGAGCACCCGGCCGAGGAGGGCTTCGACCTCGAAGCCTCGCGCGCCCGTCTCGAAGAGCTGCGCGCGCGCGTGGAGTCGTTCGGCGCCGTCAACATGATGGCGCTCGAAGAGCTGGCCGAGAATGAGGAGCGTCTGACGTTCCTCACCGCGCAGCGGCAGGACATCACCGACGGGATTCATTCGACCGAGGAGGCGCTGCGCGAGATCAAGAAGCGCTCGCGCGAGCGCTTCCGCCACGCCTTCGAGGAGATCAACCGCAACTTCGGGCAGTTCTTCCTCGAGCTCTTCGGCGGCGGCCGCGGCGAGATGAGCATGCTCGACGCCGACGACGTGTTGGAGTCGGGCATCGACCTCGTGGCGCAGCCGCCGGGCAAGCGCTTGCAGAACGTTTTGCTGCTCTCGGGCGGCGAGAAGGCGATGGCGGCGCTCGCGCTCGTGCTCGCCGTCTTCCGCTTCCGCCCGTCGCCCTTCTGCCTGCTCGACGAGGTGGACGCGCCGCTCGACGAGGCCAACGTCGGCCGCTTCACGGCGAAGATCAGGGAGATGTCTCAGGAGACGCAGTTCCTCGTCATCACGCACAACAAGCGGACGATGGAGATGGCGCGCGCGCTCTACGGCGTGACGATGGAGGAGGCGGGCATCTCGCGCCTCGTCTCCGTGAGGTTCGAGTGAGCATGAGGGGTCGGGTTTTAACTTTCGCGTTCGCGGCCGCGCTCGTCTCGACGGGCGCGGCCTTCCCCGCTGGGGCGCAGTCGTCGCGCAAGGCGACGCCCCGGCCGACGCCGACGCCCGCGGTGCAGCAGGCCGAGCCGAAGAAGGTCTCGCAGCGGCCCGAGGACAAACAGGGAAGTGAAGGCGTGCCGGCGTCGGTGCGCGCGGGCGTGCCGGCGAAGCCGAAGGAAGACCCGAACGCCGCGCACTATACTTACGAGTTCAAGCAGCCCGACTTCTTCGTCTACTTCGTCCACATCGAGCACGACGACGCGGGGCGCGGCCAGATACGCTTCGAGCGCCGCTCCGACGCCGAGCAGATCACCGAGCCCTTCGAGCTGTCGCCCGCCGCGCTCGCGCGCGTGCGCGGGCACTGGGAGGCGCTCCGGTTCCTCGACTCGCAGGCCAACTACCAGGGCGAGCGCACCTACCCGAGCATGGGCCAGACGAAGCTGTCGATGCGGAAGGGCGGGCGCGAGCGCACGGCCGAGTTCAACTACAGCCAGGACAAGGAGGCGCAGGGGCTCGCCGAGGAGTACCGCAAGGCGACCGAGCAGTCCATCCTCGTCTTCGAGCTTGAGATCGCCCGCGAGAGCCAGCCGCTCGACACCCCCAAGCTCATCAACAAGCTCGACACCCTCATCGAGCGCGACTACCTCTCCGACCGCCAGCAGCTCCTCCCCCTCATCCGCGAACTGACCGAAGACGAGCGCGTCCCCCTCGTCGGCCGCAACCAGGCCGCCCGCATCCTCAAAAAATTAGAGAAGCAGACTCAGTGAAGGTCTCGGGGTGAATTAACGCCCGCCAACCCCTTGCTGAAGATGAGAGGCGTCGTGTCGGCGGTCGGGTGCGTGCCGTTGTTGGGCGCGGCGTGGTTATAGCGTGAGTGTTCGCGGGTTGCTTGTTAGGCCGGTGGTTGGCTTATGTCCTGCCTTTACCCTTACAGACTGTACAATTACCAGTACCGCCACACTTGGAGCATGTATAAGAGGTGAACATATGCTCTG
The DNA here is from genome assembly GCA_019242475.1 of Acidobacteriota bacterium. Lineage (GTDB taxonomy): Bacteria > Acidobacteriota > Blastocatellia > Pyrinomonadales > Pyrinomonadaceae > QHXN01. Next base: position 34,131 of record JAFAVK010000045.1, read on the forward strand.
ATTTTCCTTTCCCATGACACTTCGAGCATTTGCCTGTTCCGTTACAGCCTTTACATTCGGACACGGTGCTTTCTCCCTTCAGAAGCGTTTATTCAGAATCCCTGTGGGCGATGAAATTTAGTTCTTTTACCGTTTGGCTCTATCAGATCGAAAGAGCCATCGGGATACCACTCTAATCTCTCAACCATAGACTCAAACCGCGTAGCATACGGATGGTCATAGACGCTAACGTAAAGTTTTCCGACGTGTTTTTCGTCGGTCGCTTGAGGATCAGCAGACTTGTAGATTCTGCCGACCACTTGGTAATAGTCACCTCCGCTATGCCCCCTACTCCGGACACAATCGCCAAAAAGTAGCGTTCTAACTATTCCTGGATATTCAAACTCTACATATTGAAATCCGGGAAACTCGAAAATCTTTTCGGCCTTAGGAGTGGTATAAATCTGTAAGTCTTCAACTTTATACTTCATTACTGCACATCCTTTTGTTTAACCGAGTTTCGCCCAAAGACCTTTCTTCTTAAACGCAGAAACAGGTACAGCGTCGCCGCAGGTCGGGCAGGTTCGGCTGGTATGAACAACGTGGCATTTCAAACATCGAGCCTCTACCCAAGGCTCATTACCAAAGGACACCGTTGTTGTTCTTCCATCACCATAAGTTTGCTCAAATGCATTGCAGCCGCATGGCTTCGTACCCCCGAAAAGTTTGCTGATGGGAGCACCGCATGAGCCGAACTCAAATGAGTGACCATTCTTACATGTAGCATTTGCTTTGTGATTCATGGTTTCCTCCGACAGATGAGAATTAAGCTGCCCGTGCGTGAGTAACAGCTAGTAAGTTCCGAAGGAGCTTAAAGCGGGCGCATTCTATACACTGGTTTTGTAAATGGCAATACTTTTATTTAGGCAAGCGCCCAACTACTATTGTGCCGAATGATTCGGCCTGACTCCGTAATGGCGCGTGAAGAGCCGAATCCTTCACGGGCGGTGCCCCGGGCGCGGGGGCATAATGCGCCCCGCCGCCCGTCTGGTCAATGATGGCCTGAAAGAGAGGGCGTGCGGAGGTGACGGCCGCCCCGGTGGCGGGTCGAACACGGGAAGGGAGGCCGCGGGACGAGCGAAGTAGACCGGAAGCCCTTCATCCCTGCCGGAGGTCAACACTTCGAGCAAAATGACCGAACGCCCGCCTACGGGGACGAAATTTTCTCCTCGAAGGAGGAAATTTCCTTCCCGTGGGAGGAATTTTCCTTCTTGAAGAAGGAATGTTCCTCCTTTGAGGAGGAACATTCCTTCGGGAGGGAGGAGCATTCCTCCTCGAAGGAGAAACATTCCTCCTCGGAGGAGAAACATTCCTCCTCGGAGGAGAAACATTCCTTCTTCGAGGAGGAACATTCCTCCTCGAAGGAGAAAAGTTGCTCCTCGGAGGAGGAATGTTCCTTCTCCGGGGAGCAATTTTCGGCCTCAGAGAGTAATTTTCAGCTAAAAAGGGTGAAAGTTGGGCCTCCGAGGCTCGGCGTTTCACTTCGGAGAGCGGGCGCCGGGCCTCGGAGGGTGAAAGGTAGCGTCTAGGACTTGGGGGCCGGTTTGCTGCGCGACTTGCGTGCGAAGTGTTGCGCCAAGCCCTCAAGCGCGGCGTCGAGCGCCGAGCCCTTCCCGGCGGCGCGCGCGAACTGGTAGACGATGAGCGCCGCGGCGTAAGCGTCGCTGCCGGCGGCCAAGACCGTATCGTCCACCAACTCCATGAGCTGCGCGAGGCCGGTCTGGACGGAGGAGAGTGCGGTGAGCAGCTCCAAGTCGTTACGCATCTCCCCCACGTCGAAGGTTGATGGGAGGACGCCCGGGTTCTGCTCGGCGACCTGGAGCGCCTGCTCGATGAAGCCGCGGCTCTTGTCCCCGTACCGCGGGAGCGCGCGGCGCTCCTCGGGCGTCAGGTCGATCAGGAAAGGGAGTTTCTTGCGGATGGTCTCGATGGCGGCGAAGACGGCTTGACGCTCGGCCTCGCCGAGGACTGCGCTGACACGATTTTCCTGCATGTCTGATTTCTCCCTGCGCGGCGCTTGTAGGTTTGAGGCGGCCGCGCGGCTCTGAGCGTTGTCGAGAGGCCGGGCAAGCCTTTCGCAGCCCGCCCGGATTGGTTTAGACGGCCGCACGATAGCACGGCCCCGCCTACGCGCAAAGCATTTTTGTGAGTCGAAAGCGAGCGCGTCCCCCTCGTCGGCCGCAACCAGGCCGCCCGCATCCTCAGAAAATTAGAGAAGCAGACGCAGTGAAGATTCGGGAGTGAGTTGACGCCTGCATCACCCGCCGGCCCGCAAGATTGATTTACATGACAGGCGGCGTGCCGGCGGCCGGGCGCATGCCGTCGTTAGATTTTGCGGAGTCAGAGACTAAGTGCAACACGCTCTCCCACGCGGGGAGGGTATCTGCTCGCCGCGCCGAGAAGGCAGGGACTTACTTGGCGATCTCGAAGTCTATCCACTGTGTTGCCGCGCGAGACTTGCCGCCGCCGGACTTCTCCGTGACCGTTATTTGCAGGACGTATTCGCCGGGCGCCGCGTCCGCGCCAAGGCGGAGCAGGCCGTCGTCCCGGAGTGTCTTCGTGTCCGCCTGCGGCCCCGGGTCGAAGGGCTTCTCCGGGCCGGCGAACACCTGTTGGCCGTCGTGGAAGAGGCGCACCTGCGTCGTTAGTTGCGGGCGCTTCGTCGCGGCGTCGGGCCGCGCGTTGTGAATCTGGTAGGTGTAGTGGAGCGCCGCGCCGGGGAGGAAGCGGCGTACCGCCGGGTTCGAAGGCGACTGGACGGGCGAGAGCGCGGCCTCGGCCGCCGCGGCGGGCGGAAGCTCCTGCACGCCGCCCGGCGTCTCCTCGGACAGGACAAGCGCCGAGAGCGCGAACGCCCCGCTCTTCAAGTCCGGAACCTCTACGAACTGGCTCGCGGAGCCGAGCCTCTTCGAGGCCCCGTCGCGCACCGCCACGCGTAACTGGTACGCGCCCGGGGAACGCAGCGGCACGCCCGCCGCGTAGACGAGCCCGCCCCGCTTGACGAGCGCGAGCGTCTCGGGGCCGACGCGGACTGTGTGCGTGCGCGTGAACTCGTTCGCCACGCGGCCGTCCTCGCCGAAGGTGACGGCGGCCACGTCCAACGTCAGGCGCTTCCAGCCGTCGGCCTCGTCGGTGAAGGTGAGGCCGGAGGCGTCGATGTGCAGCAGAACGCGCAGGGAGGGGCCGGCGTCGCCGTCCTGTTCGACAAAGGGGGTGAGGCGCAGGGACACTTCGGGCGCGGCCAGCGGCGAAGCGAGCGCGGCGTACAGCTGGCTGTCGCCCGTCGCCGTGCGCCGCGGCGGGGCCAAAACGTCGTCGGAGATGTCGAGGAAGCCCTTGCGCGAGCGCACGCGCAGGCCCGGACGCTTGACCGAGACTTCGAGCTTGCGGAAGCGGCGGACGCCGCCCTCGAACGCGTCGTCGGACGGGCGGTAGCCGAGCAGGTAGTAGCCGCGCTGCTCCTCGAAGGCGCGCCGCAGCCCGGTGTCCAGATCGTTGTTGTTGCGCGTGAAGGTGCCGCCCGTCTCCTCGGCCAGGTAGTTCAGACCGTACTTCGACTCCCAGAGGCTCGTCGCGCGTCCCGCGCGCAGCTCGCTCGTGCGATTCGGGTCAACGTCTTCGTCGGCCCCGATGAAGTCGGGGTTGGCGAGCCCGCGCGCGTCCACGGTGTAGATAGCCACGCCCGAGCGGTTCGCGTAATCGGCCAGCCGCCGGAGCTGCTCGGCCCGCCGGCTGGTTGCATCCCCGTCGCCCGCGGCGAGCGACAGCCCGTCGGAGAAGACCACGACGGCCTTGCGCCCCGGCAGGGCGCGCATGTCGTGGAGCAGGAAGCGCAGCGTCGTGATGACGGGCGGATCGTCGGGCTCCACGCGGAAGTATTGGGCGCGCTCGCGCGCACGGCGCGTCATCTCCTCGGCGGCGGCGGGGGCGGGCGCGTCTGGCGTGTCATGCTCATCCGTCGGCTTGGGCCGGTTGATCGTCTCGAAGTCGCGCCGCGCCGGCTCGAAGATGTCAACCGGGTGGTCGCCCGGACGCCAGTCGAGCCGGCGCACGGCGAGCGCGAGCTGGCTCCGGTCGGAGGTGAACTGCTGGAACACGCCGCCCCCGCCCGTGCGGAAGACGCCGACGAGGTCGTTCGGCTCGTACCTTTCGGCGACGAACTTCTTGAGCGTGTCGCGCACGGCGCCGAAACTGCCGAAAGACATGTACGCGTCGTCCACGACCAGTGCGACCGTGCGCCGTACTTTATCGGCGCTGAGGCGCACCGGCGGCGGCGCCGCGTCTCGCGTTGCCACGGGTTGCGGCGCGCCGCCCTTCGCGGCCGACGAGGCGGGCGTGCCGGGGTATAGCTCGACGTAGGAGAAGCTCGTGATCTGCTTCGGGCGCCCGTCCTCGCGGATTTCAAAATCGTCGGCCGTCAGGCCCTTGACCTGCCGCCCGTCGGCGACCGTCACGACCGCATCGACCTGCACCAGGTTGGACGTGATCCGCACCACGTCATTCCCTTCAGGCTCTTCCCGCTGCTTCTGCACGGGCGGGGCGGTGGTCTGGCACAGGGCGGGGGCCAGCAAAGAGAGTGTGAGACAGGAAGCGACGGCGAGTTTTCTAATCATACTCATCAACCGGCCACACGCACGAAGCAGGGGCGTCCTCAGTTAAAGCGGTGTTACGCCGGGCGTTCGCCCACGAAGTTCAGCTCGACGCCCACGCCCGCCGGGTCGCGGAGGAAGATTTGTACCTGCCCCATCGAGGGCACCTCGGCCAGCTCGTACGGGACGCCGGAGCGCCGGAGGCGTTCGAGCGCCGACGGCAGCCCGCTACAGTTGAAGGCCACGTGGTCGAAGAAGCTCGGCCCGTGGCCGCCCCCGGCCCTCGGGTCGTCGGCGCCGCAGGCGGTCAGGTGGACGATGGGCTCCGGCCCGGCGTACAGCCAGAACCCTTCACGCATGAAATTCGGCCTCTCCCCGACGGCGAGCCCCAAGACCTCGACGTAAAAGTCTCTGACCCTTTCGAGCAACTCGCGCGGGGCCGTAATGTTGAAGTGACTCAAGCCCGCAATGTTCATCACTTGACCCTTCCGTTGGCGCAACCCGCGAGCGCGCTACCTGCGTCCGCGGCGGTCTTTGGACTTGACCTCTTCCGATACCTCGCGGATCGCTTTGATGACCAGCTCCGGCTGATCCTGGTGTATGAAATGGCCGCTCTTCCCGGCCAGGACTTGCCTGCCCCGCGGCGAGCGCCGCACGAGGTCTCTCTGCATCTCCAGGTGGAGTTGGTAGTACCTGGGGGCCAGCGACGGGTTCGAATAATCCTCAGGCCTGTAGGGCAGCCCTTGAGTCAGCACGACCAGCGGGATGTCTCCGTGCCAGTTCAGCGCGTCCATCAGACCCCTCAGCGAGCATTGGTCGAGGCTCTCGTTTGGATTGCGGACGACAAGGTCTTCGGGCCGGGCCTGCTTCAGCATCGCCTTGAACGTCTCGGGAGGTATCAGAGCCAGCCCGCGGTCGGGCTCGTCCTCGTGCGTCGAATCGACCAAAACCATGCCGGCCACTTCGGCCGGGTAATAACTGGCGTAGAGACGGGCCAGGATGCCGCCGAGCGAGTGCCCGACCAGGACGTACGGGCCGGGCACCTTCGCGTTCGACAGAAGCGCGTGCAGGTCTTCGGTGAAAGCCACGACGGTGCGGGGCGTCGGGGCCGGGTCGCTCCCGCCGAGGCCGGCCCGGTCGTACGAGCAGACGCGGGCGAACTTCGCCACCTCCGGCTGGACGCGGTTCCAGGTCGAAGAATAGTTGCCGAACCCCGCCTCCAGGATGACCGTGGGGCCGCCCCCGGCGCTGTCGCCCGAGCAGTTAATGTACAAGCGGCGCCCTCCGACATCCACCCACGCCCCTGTCTGCGGAGGGGCGACGCCGCCCGCGCTCTGGGCGGCGCTGCATTGGGCCGACACCGTCACGTAGAGCGCCAGCAGTAGAACCCTTTTAACTGCACCCATAGAGCCCCCGCTAATCAAATCGTTGTGGCCTCGCTCAACTGCAACCCGCTACAGGAGCAGCACGCCCGCGACGACGGCGACGACGAGCGCAACGCAGGTCAAAAGGATCGACCAGCCGTTGCTGCCGAGCGGCCCCTCGCCCTCAAGCCCCCTCTCCAAACGGCGCGGGAAGTAGAGGTGCGCGAGCCCGAGCGACACGCAGGTGAGCGCGAGGCAGTAGACCCTGTGCGTCAGGATGGGCGCGCGCGGGCCGGACGTTCCCGCCAGGTCGGCGTAAGTCCAGAGGCCGTAGAGCACGGGGTTGTAGAGCCAGTGGTTGTAGCCCTGCGTGTAGAGGTAGAAGAGCCCGCCGACGGCGGCGAAGCTCACCGCGTAAGCGACGTACTTGTCGCGCAGCAGGACGTTGAGCGCGACGGAGAGGGCCGCCGAGAGGGCGACGCTCGGGAGCAGAATCCAGCCGTAGACGGAGAGGTAGGCGGAAGGCTCGACGGGCGTCTCCCCCTTCAAGAGCTGTATCAAGCAGGCCGTCAGCCCCGTGAGCGCGACGAGCGAGACGCACATCAGGAGCGTCGCGAAGAACTTCGAGAGCAGCAGGACGAAGTTCGGGGCCGGGACGCTCCACAGCACGGGCTCGATTCTCACCTCGCGGTCGCGGTGCATCGCCTCGCCAGTGTAGAAGACGACGAGGGCGATGAGGAAGAGCAGGGAGGACTTCGCGGTGCTGCCCGCGTAGGCGCCCGAGTAGGAGCCCTCCGGGTTGACGCGGAAGAACAGCTCCAACACCGAGAAGGCGACGGCCAGCGGCGCCAGCACGATCAGTCCGCGCTCGGCGCGCAGCAGACGGAACTCCACGCCGAGCGCCGCGATCAACTGCCCGAAGTACGTCCCCGCCCCTTCTTCCGCGACCCCGACCGGCGGGAGCGTCAAAGCCCTCGGGGCTGTCCGCTGCACCCGTATGTGGGCGGCGTCCGCCCCGCCGAAGAGCAGCCCCCTGTCGCCCGAGAGGTCGAGGAGCGTCGCCGCGCCTTCGGCTTGTGAAGGCTCGGAGCGTTTGAAGCGGAAGTAGAGAATCGTCAGGCTGGCCGCGGCGACGAGGAGCACCAGCACGCGGTTGATGATTAAGTCCGGGCCGTAGCTGAAGGTGAGCCGGTTGATCGAAGCGGCGTCGGCCCACTCCGCCCCGCGCGCGCGCTGGACGATGTCCGGCCAGTTCATCAGCAGCGGGTCGAGCCTGACCCGCCAGACGGAGGGGAGCGGCTTCAACAGGACTTGAAAGATGATGTAGGCCGGGTAGAAGAGGACGCCGAGGCCGTAGACGAGTTTCGGGCTGCGCGTCAGCGTCCCGACGGTGAAGTAGACCGCGCCGAGGAGCACGTGCGAGACGACGACCAGCATCAGGAAGTGCAGGATGAACGGCGTCACGCGCGCGGGCAGTACGACCATCCCCGCCGGGCGGAACGCCTGAAACAGGACGAGCGCCAGGGCGAAGACGGCCTGGCAGCAGAAGAGCACGAAGTAGTTGCCGAAGAACTTCCCGAGCAGGTAGGCGGCGCGGCCGACCGGCTTTGAAAGGATGAGCGGGTGGACGCCCGTGCGGAAGTCACGGATGACGGGGTCGCCCATCATCAGGGCGGTGAAGAGCGGCAGCGTCAGGAACGAGAAGCCGATGAAGTTCCTGAGGATGAAGAAGTCGCCGTTCGTCGCCCAGCCGTAGGAGTTGGCCGCCCCCTTCGCCCACCAGAGCCAGGCGTTCGCGCCGAACAGGGCCAACATCACGTAGGGGACGACGCGCTTCGAGTTGAGCAGCACCTCCGTCCGGAAGACCGCGGCGAAGGGCGTCCTTGTGAGGGCGTTCATACCCGAAGCCCCTCCGGCGTCCGGCTGACGACGCTGAAGTAGTAGTCTTCGAGAGTCGGGGTCGAGGGGGCGAACTCCTCGCCCGGCGCCCCGCCTGCGGCCAACACGCGCAGGCGCGCCCGCCCGTCGAACGTCTGCGAGGAGATGACCTCGAAGCGCGACTTGAAGGACGCGACCGTTTCGCGCGGCACCGACGCCTCCCAGACCGAGCCGTCCAACCGCCCGACCGCCTCCCGCGGCGTGCACGAGGCGAGGATTTCGCCCTTGCGGATGACGGCCATGCGGCCGCACAGGTTCGACACGTCGGAGACGATGTGGGTCGAGAGGATGACGACGGCCGTTTCGCTCGCCGTCTCGGAGAGCAGGTTGTGGAAGCGGACGCGCTCCTCCGGATCGAGCCCGGCCGTCGGCTCGTCCACGATGATGAGCCGCGGCCGGCCGATGAGCGCCTGCGCGATGCCGAGCCGCTGCCGCATCCCGCCCGAGAAACCGCCTACCTTCTGCGCACGGGCCGAGGTGAGGTTGACCCTCTCCAACAGCGCGCCGATGAGTGATGCGCGCTCGCGTGCGTCGGTGACGCCCTTGAGCTTGCAGAAGTAGTCGAGCGTCTGCTCCGCGGTCAGCGTCGGGTAGAGCCCGAACTCCTGCGGCAGGTACCCGAGCACGCGGCGCGCCCGGCCCTTCTGCGCCAGGAGGTCGATGCCGTTCAACTCGGCCGCGCCCTCGTCGGGTTCGAGCAGCGTCGCCAGGATTTTCATCAGCGTCGTCTTGCCCGCGCCGTTCGGGCCGAGCAGGCCGAACATCCCCGCGCCGACTTCGAGGTCGATCCCCTTCAGGGCCTGAATCCGGTTCCCGTAGGTCTTCTTCAGCCCTTTGATCTTGAGCATGGGTTTACGCCAGAGCACCTTCGCGGCGGCGGTCGGGACGTGTGGAGACGGGCCTAAGCGCGCCGGCGCCTTCGCGCGGCGGCCACCCCCGCCAGGCCGGTCGTGAGCAGCAGGAGCGTGGCGGGCTCCGGGGTGGGGTCTGTGAAGTTGGCCTCGAAGTGGCGGAAGTTGTAATTCGTCTGGGTGCCGAGGAAGAAGACGTCATACGTAAAAGTTATCTCGCCCTGCCCCATGACGAAGAGGCTCGTCCCGCCCGTCCCGTCGAACCTGGAGCCGGAGACCGTGCCCGTCAGGGTGAAGGGCACGGTCAGGGTGTAGGTGGTCGGGTCGCCGGGGTTGAGCTGCGGGAAAGTGAAGGAGCCGGCGTCGATGACTAAACGCGCGTGGACGCCGTCGGGGCCTGTGACGGTGTTGTCCTGATTGTAGCAAGTCCCGCTGAAGCAGAGGCTGCCCCGGTCGCCGAAGAATTGCGTGCCGCCCAGCGTGCGCGCCGAGCCGCCGGCAAACAGCCTCGCGCCGGCGAGCTGCGACTCGGAGATGTTGGCCGAGTTGAAGCTGAAGTTCTGGCCGGAGATGTTGATGGCCGTCGGCCCGGCCAAGCCGGTGCTGACGAATTGACCGCCGGTGATGATGACCGGGTCGGCGTGGGCGGCCAGGGGCAGCAGGCAGAGGAAGAGAGCGGCGAGTGTGATTCGTACTTTCAACGAGGTGGCCTCCGTCTTGTTTTCTCAGCCCCCGCACGGTTCGTCAACGCCTTCCGAGGAATCCGTCGGGAGCGACCGCCGTAGATAATGCCCCGCCGCGGCCGGCCGGCGCAACGATTTTCCGAAAATCAGGGTTTCAGCTCGCCCCGGTTGTAGGCCGAGATGAAAGCCTCCGTCACGTCGGGCGCGTCGGCCGGGAGGGGCAGGTCGAACGGCGGGAGCGTGTCGTCCTTCTCCAACTTGCTGAGGTCGAAGACGAAGGTGAGGCCGTTCTTCTTACAGAAAGACATCAAAGCCCTCCCGATCTCTTCGTAGACGGGGCCGGTCAACTCCTTGACCCGTTTGTCGAGCGCCGCCTGGGCGGCCTCCTGCCTCTTCTTGACTTCGGCCTCAAGCTTCTCCCGCCGCTCCCCCGAGGCCGCCTCCGACTCCTCGCGGAGCTTCTGTATCTCCGCCTTGCGCGGCGCGAACTCCTGTGTGACCCTGCCGAAAGCCTTGACGAGACTCGTGACGCCCGCCCGCTCGCGGCCGAAGGCTTCGGTGTCGATGAGGGCCACCGTCGCGGCGGGGACGTTGACGGCCGGCGCCGCGAGCCCCTTCGGCCCGGAGGGCTTCGACTTCAACGCCTTGATGAAGTAGTCGCTGATGTCCACGCTGCCGTCGGCGATGAAGACCGCCCCCGCCAACGCCCCGGGGTCGAAGAGCTTGACGTTGAGGGCGTCGCCGAACGCCCTGAGCGCCGCGAGCGTGTCGTTCGCCTTCGGGTTGATGCCCCTCTGCGCCAGGCACTCGCTGTCGAAGACCGCGAAGCGCGTCGCGGGCGCGCGCAGGGTCTGTCCGGCGCCTTCCTGAGACGACGGCGACGGCCGCCCGTCGCCCCGCACCCCGTGCGGGAGCGCGAGGTAGGTCGTCATGACCGTTATAAGAAATGCCGCCCCGAGGACTCTCATGGATTCTCCTTCTTCGTAGCGGTCTTCGCACCCGGGCCGCGCAGCGAGACGCCGAAGTGTTCGAGCAGCGCGGCGTCACACTCGGCCTCGTCGTGCAGTTCGAGTTCGACTCTTTCGTCACCCCGCGTCGTGATGAGCCGCGCGCCGCTCAGCGTCAAGCGCCCCTCGGGCGTGAGGCGCGAGCATGCCGCGGTAGTCGATGCGTTCGAGGTAGGCTTCAACGTCCATCCGAATACTTCAACGCGTTACGTTCAGAGCAGCGGTGCGATTGACTCGGCCGCCTCCGCGGACGTGACGACGGGGACGAACTCGAACTCCACCAAGTCCCGCCAGTGCGCCGCCCACTCTTCGAGGAGGCGCGGGTCTTCACACTCCATCAACTGGAAGCAGCGGCCGAAGTCCGGCTCGACCCAGCTCCCGACGTACTTCAACCCTTCCGGCGCCATGCGCCCGCGCTCGCGGAAGCGCCGGTAGACGGCCGCCGCCCGCTCGCGCCCGCCGAAGCGCTCGATGACCATGAAGAGCATTCCGCCTTACCTCGTGCCGCGCGGCGACAACTGTTCGAGCCGGCGCAGCACTTCGGCCCTCTCGGGCGCGTTCGCCTTCGAGACCGCCGCGCGCACTTCCGCCAGGGCCTTCTGCAAAGCCTCCCGCTCCTGCCGCGCGTACTGTTCGTTGCTCTTATTCTTCAGAGACGCGTCAAGCTCCTGTGAGGCGAGCGCCTCCTTGAGGTTCTGAAGCGCCTCGGGGGCGTGCGCGCCCGTCGGGTAGAGGCCGAGGTATTGGCCCTGCGTGTCCTGTAGGCGGAGGAACTGGCAGACCTCGTCGCTCTCGCACTCGCCCGGGTAGAGTGCGTTCGCGGCGTCCCAGGCGATGCGGTCGCCCAGGGGCGTGCCGCGGTACTTCTTCTCCAACTCCCAGAAGGCTTCGGACTTCACGGCCCACCCGCCCGCCAGCTCGTGGTAATAGATTTCGCGCTCGTGCGCCTTCTGAAAGTCCGGCTTGCTCGGGCGCCCCTGGTCGTCCGCCCCCATCGCCCCGGCGGCGAAGTTGACCGCGTGCAAACGCGCCAGCTCAAGCTCGCCCCGCGCCGCTCCGCTCGCCCCGGCCAGCGCGGCCTCGACGAAGTTGTAGAAGTCCACGCCGTCGTCGAAGCTCATCGTCTCGGCCTTCAGACGCTCCTCGACGATGCGCCGGACGGTCTCCCCGCGGCGCGCCGGGTCGTAGTCGGCCAGCAGGCCGCCGAAGACCCAGCCCGTCCCGCCGCCTTCGGGGAGCGCGACGCGATACCAGTACTCCTTTTTGCCGCCGACCTCCACCTGCTCGGCCGAGCGCGCGTCGGCGCTCAAGACCGTGCCGAGCTTGAGCCGCGTGACCTCGGCCGCCGTCGTGTCGGGGGCCGTGCGCGCGCGCACCGCCGAGGCGGTCGTAATCTTCTGCCGCGCCCCGCCCAGGCTCACCTCCTGCGCGTGGGCCGGCGCGGCGAGGGCGATGAAGAGGGAACAGACGGCGAGCGTCAGGATCGATTTCGGGTGATGCAAGGTTTCACCTCCGGGGGGGTGTTTGAAGGCTCGGGAGTTACTCGAAGAAGTTGCGTTTGCGCCCCTTGTTCTCTTTGCGCCAGACGCGGAAGAAGATGACGACGGCGACGATGGCGAAGACGAGGAGCACGCCCATGCCGACGAGCGTGAAGACCAGCTCTGTGATGTCGTTCTCGTCGCCCAAACCCTCTCCCTTTCAACTTCGCTCAGGCGGCCTCCTGCTCGCCCGGCTCCTCGGTCGGCGGCGGCGGGGGCATGTAGCGGATGCGGCGGATGCGGCGGCCCTCGACCTGCTCGACGAGGAAGCGGCTGCCCTCGTGCTCGACCTCCTCGCCGGGGCCGAGCATGCGGCCGGAACTCGCGAGCAGGAAGCCGGCCATCGTCGTGTAGCCCGCCTCCTCTGGCAGCTTCAGCTTGAAGCGGCGGTTGGCGTCGCGCACGGCGAGCATCCCGTCGAGCAGGAACGTGCCGTCCGGCTCCTCGACGATCTGCGACTTGGTCTCCTCGTCGTACTCGTCGTTGATCTCGCCGACGATCTCTTCGAGCAGGTCTTCCAAAGTGACGATGCCTTCGAGCCCGCCGTGCTCGTCCACGACGCAGGCGAGGTGCGTCTTCTGCGCCTGCATCTGCGCGAGCACGGAGCCGAGCCGCGCGGTGGACGGGACGAAGAGCGCCGGGTGGAGCATCGCCTCCATGTCGAACGACGACGCGCCGACCGTGCGCAGGCAGGGCATCAGGTCTTTCATGAAGAGGACGCCGGCCACGTCGTCGAGGCGCTCGCGGTAGACGGGCAGCCGCGAGTAGCCGAACTCGCAGAAGGCGTACTCGCACTCTTCGAGCGTGGCCGTGACGGGCAGGGCCTGCACCTCCGTGCGCGGGATCATCGCCTCGCGCACCTCGGCCTCGGAGAAGTCGAAGACGCGGTTGATGAGGCGGCGCTCCTCCTCCTCGAGGTGGCCGCTCTTGTGCGAGATGTTGACGAGCTGGCGGATCTCCTCCTCGGTGTAGATCGCGGCGTGCTCGCTCGAACCGTGCATCCCGAGGGCGCGCGTGGCGGCGGAACTCGTCACGTCGAGCAGGCGGATGGGGATGCGGAGGACGCGGGAGAACCAGTACATCGGCCCGACGGTCATTAAGGCGACTCGCTCCGAGCGCTCGATGCCGAGCATCTTCGGCACCTGCTCGCCCAACACGATGTGGAGGAAGGTGATGACGACGAAGGCGATGGCCGAGGCGACGAAGTGGCGCGCGCCGACGGAGAAGTATGCGGCGTAGGGCGCGGGCAGGCCGCCGCCGAGGCTCTCGAAGGGCGGCGTGAGAATCTCGGCGAGCGTGGCCTCGCCGATCCAGCCGAGGGCGAGCGAAGAGAGCGTGACGCCGAGCTGCGTCGCCGAGATGTAGGCGCCGAGGTTGTCCTTGAAGGCGAGCAGGCGGCGCGCGCGCTTGTTCCCCGCCTCGGCCAGCGTCGCGATTCGCATCCGCCGCACGCTGACGATGGCGAACTCCGAGGTGACGAAGAAGCCGTTGGCGGCGACCAGCACGAAGACCGCGAGTATTCTGATGAGCGTTTCCATCGTCGATTGGGAAAACCGGCCACAAGCTTAGTGAAGGCAAAAGGCAAAAGGCAAGAGGCGGGAGGCACTTATTCGCGGAGGCGGGTGAAGAATTCGACCAGGCGGTTCTCGGCCCAGTGGCGGTCTTCGCCCGCGGCGCGGTCGGAGAGGAAGCCGACGTGGCCGCCGCGGCGCGTGAGGACGAGGAGCACGTCGGGGTTGTCGGCGATTGTTTGGTCGTGGAAGGGCTCGGTGGGGATGAGCGGGTCGTCGGCCGAGTGGACGATGAGCGTCGGGACGCGGATGCGGCCGAGGACGGCGCGCGAGCTGGTGCGCGCGTAGTAGTCCGAGGCGTCGCGGTAGCCGCCGTGCGGCGCGGTGATGCGCTCGTCGAACTCGCGGATGGTGCGCACGCGGCGCAGGGTGCGGGGGTCGTAGGCGCCGGGCTGCAACCTCCCTTTGCGCCGGACGCGCGCGCGCAGGTGCTTGACGAAGCTCCAGCGGTAGAGGGCGTTCCCTTTACGTTCGAGCGCGGCGGCGCAGGAGTCGAGGTCGATGGAGGGCGAGACGGCGGCGACGCCCTTGAGCGCCGCGGGGAAGCCCGCGCCGTAGTCGCCCGCGAGCCGCAAGACCATGTTGCCGCTCATCGAGAAGCCCGCGAGGAAGACCTCGGTCAAACCTTCCCGTCCGACTAACTCTTCGAGAATGACGCGGCGGATGTCTTCGGTCATCCCGCTGTGGTAGAGCGTGGCGGCGAGGTGCTCGGTGCCGCCGCAGTTGCGCATGTTCATGCCGACGACGTTGAAGCCGCACCCGAACGCCTTCTGCGCCGTGCCGAGCACGTAGAGCGAATCGGTCGAGCCTTCGAGCCCGTGAATCACGAGCACGGTCGGCGCCGCCCGTCTCTGCGTCTGCCAGCGGCATTTAAGGAGGACGCGCGTGCCGGGCTCGACCTCGAAGAGGCGCGACTCGTAGAGCGCGCCCTCCCCTCGGAAGGCGCGGCGGCGCGGGTAGTGTGTGGACGAGACGATGGTCTGCGCGTGCGGGCCGGGGAAGAGCGGGTGCGGCACGAACGGCCTGGACGCGAAGGCGCGCGCGACCTCGTGCAGCCGCGGGCTCAGGGCCTGCGCGGGGATGTCTCCGGCTGCCTCGGTCTTCGTGTTAGTCAGCCGTCCGCTTTCGCTGACCGTTTCCATCGGCGTCGCGTGTTGGTTGAAAGTCACACCAGCCGCGTCGGCTCCGAGACGGGCGGGTCGCCCGCGGGCTTCGGCGTGCCGGGCTCCTCGACGGGGGCGGTGGGCGTGGGCGCGTCGGGCGGGAGCGGCGGCGGCGGGGCTTGCGCGGGGTCGTCGGGGTGTGTGGGCGGCAGTTCCGGCTGCTGCGCGGGCTGCGGCGGCTCGACGTTGGGGTTGCGGCTCAAAGTCTCTCCCTCCCGGTTTGCGGAATGCAAAGACTCTAGCACGAATCGGCATTGCGCCACATGTGCGGAGCCTGTTTTGAGAGAAAGTCGGCGGCGCGGCCGCGGCACGGGGGTTGAATTGAACGCGGGGCAGAGGCGCACGCTGGAACGGCCGCAGGGCGCGGCCGTGGCGCTAGTGCCCGCCGGCAGCAAAGGAGGCCGTTTCATGAACACCATCGTCGTCACATACCTCTCGTACGTCTGCCTGAGCGTCATGCTCACGGTCTGGGTCGCGCAGACGCTCCACAAGAACGGCCGCATCTTCCTCGTCGATGTCTTCCACGGCAACGAGGCGCTGGCCGACTCGGTCAACCACCTGCTCGTCGTCGGCTTCTACCTCATCAACTTCGGCTACGTGACGCTGGCCCTGAAACTGGGCTACCAGGTCGAGACGGCGCAGGAGGGCATCGAAGCGCTTTCGTGGAAGGTCGGGATGGTGCTGATCGTCCTCGGCACGATGCACTTCTTCAACCTCTACGTCTTCACGCGCATCCGCCGCGGCTCGCCCCGCGGCCGCACGGTCGCCTACGCCGGCCCCGAGAACTTCCGCGGCTTCAACGACACGGCCGGCGAAGGGGAGTAGGCGGTAGGCAGATGGCAGTAGGCAGTTGAAGGCAGGACGACTTTAACGAAACAGGTCTTAGAGAATCGGGGGCGGCGAGTCGCAATCTCGCCGCCCCCGATTTGTTTACGTGCGCTGCTTCAGGTTGTCTTAACTGCCTACTGCCATCTGCCTACTGCCTACTCTTCTCCGAGGCCGGCGGCGCGTTGGAGGTCGGCGACGACGAAGCGGATCATGCGGTAGGTGATGTGGCGCGGGAGCGCTTCGCGCAGGGGCTTGAGGCGCTCGGTGCCAATCGCGGCGGCGGCGCGCTCGATCTGCGCGCGGTCTTCCGCCGAGACGAACTGCGACACGTCGAAGGGGCGTCCCCGCAGGATGCAGTCGGCGAGGTGGCCTTCGACCGTGATTTCGGTCAGGCCGCGCTGCGCGCAAATCTCTTCGACCGTGAGCCCCTGCTCAAATAAAGCAAAGGTCTCGTCAACGGTGCTCGCCTTCGGCGCGGCCGGTGCCGCCGCACGTTGCGACGTGCGCGAGGGAGCCGCGGCGTAGGCGGGGCCGGTGCGGAGCGGCGGCAGGCGCAGTTGCACGGCCTCGCGTTCGCGCATCACCTCGCCGCCCGCGGCGGTGAGCGAGACGGTCGGGTAGGTGCCGCCCGTGACGTGCAGGCAGCCGGCGGCGACGAGCGCGTCCACGTAGAGCAATATCTCGTCCTGCGTCATCCCCGAGAGGATGCCGTAGGTCGAGAGCTGGTCGAGCCCCGCCTGCGAGAGCTTGGCCGAGCGCGAGCCGCGCAGCGCCGACGCCAGCATCCCCTTGCCGAAGCGCCCGCCCATGCGCGCCGCGCACGCGAGAATCTTGCGCACCGTCAGGCGCTCGTCTTCGGAAAGCTCGCGCGGCTCCGTGACGGCGATTGAGCCGCCGCCGTCCTCCTCCTCTTCAAAAGCGGGGGCCTCGGCGGCCTCGCGCCTTTTGCGCGCGCGCGACTGCGTCGCCAGCTCCTCTTCGAGTTCGAGCCCGGCGGGCACGTGCTTCATGATGAAGCGGTCGAGGTCGCGCGGCGGGTCGAGCGGCGGCGCGTCGTGGCCGCGCGCGGCGGCGCCGCGCAGCAGGCAGTTGCCGCACTTGCCGCAGGTGCCGTCGTGCGAGCGGTCGCCGAAGTAGTCGAGGATGAAGGAGCGGTAGCAGTTCTCCGTGTAGCAGAAAGAGATCATCTCGCGCAGCTTCCGCTGCTCCAAGGCGGCGCGGCGCGCC
The DNA here is from genome assembly GCA_019242475.1 of Acidobacteriota bacterium. Taxonomy (GTDB): domain Bacteria; phylum Acidobacteriota; class Blastocatellia; order Pyrinomonadales; family Pyrinomonadaceae; genus QHXN01. Next base: position 50,929 of record JAFAVK010000045.1, read on the forward strand.
AGCTCTTCGGGCCGGATGCGGAGGCGCGTCGCCGGCTGCTCGTCGAGCATCACGACGCCGCGCGTGCGCCGCGCGGGTTGATAACGAATTATGCCCGCCTCGGCGAGTGAAGAGAGCACGCGGCGCGTCTGTGCCAGCTCCATCCCGAGCGTGTCGGCGAAGTCGGCCACGTCGATCTCCGCGTCGGCCCTCTCGCTCAGGCCGTAGCCGCCGAGCAGTGAGAAGAGCACCTGCTTGAGCTGCGCGCTGCGCTTCGACGCGACCGTCTCGCGGGCGAGGTGCGGCGGCATGAGCAGTCTGAGCGCGGCGCGATTCTCCGAGCCCGTGCCGCGCTCGACGTGGCCGGCCTTCTCAAGCGTGATGAGCGAGGATTGCACGGCCATCTCGTTGCGCAGGCCCGCGCGCGCGGCGATCTCGCGCGTCGAAAGCTCGATGCGCCGCTGGTTCGTGGAGACCAGTGCCTCGTAGACTTTTGCAATCAACTCGGGCGGCGGGTAGGAGCCTTCGATGAAGTAGTCCTGCGTGCGCTTGTCGGCGTAGTTGAAGAGGAGCAGGCAGACGGACTGTTTGCCGTCCCGGCCCGCGCGGCCGATCTCTTGGTAATAAGCTTCGATGGAGCCGGGCAGGTGGAAGTGGACGACGAAGCGGATGTCGGGCTTGTCGATGCCCATGCCGAAGGCGTTCGTGGCGACGATGGTCTGCGCGCGCCCCGTCATGAACTCTTCCTGGGCGCGCACGCGCTCCTCGTCGGTCATGCCGGCGTGGTAGCCGACGACCGAGAGGCGCGCGTCGAGGAGTTTTCGAGTTATCTGCTCGACCGACTTGCGCGTCGAGGTGTAGACGATGCCGGACTGGCCGGCGTACTCCTGCGCGAGCTGTTTGATGCGCGCGTACTTCTCGCGCTCCTTCTCGGTGTGGACGACGCCGAGCGAGAGGTTCGGCCGGTCGAAGCCGCTGACGAAGGCGCGCGGGTCGTCGAGCTTGAGCTGCTCGATGATGTCGGCGCGGACGTAAGGGGTGGCCGTGGCCGTGAGCGCGACCGTCTGCGGGCGGCCGATGCGCTCGCGGAAGGATTGTAGACGGAGGTAGTCGGGGCGGAAATCGTGACCCCAGGCGGAGATGCAGTGCGCCTCGTCCACGGCGAAGAGGCCGATCTCGGCGCGCTGCAAGGTCTCGACGAAGTGGTTGCTGCGGAAGCGCTCGGGCGCGACGTAGAGGAGTTTGAAGCGCCCCTGCCGGACGCCCGCGATGCGCTCCTTCTGCTCCTCGAAGTCGAGCGAGCTGTTGATGAAGGTGGCGGGCAGGCCGCGCGCCTGGAGGGCGTCCACCTGATCCTTCATCAGCGCGATGAGCGGCGAGACGACGACCGTCACGCCGCCGCGCATGAGCGCCGGGAGCTGGAAGCAGAGCGACTTGCCGCCGCCCGTCGGCATCACGACGACCGTGTCGTGGCCCGCCAGCACCGACTCGACGACCTCGCCCTGCCCTTCGCGAAAAGCCTCGAAGCCGAAGAATTTTTGGAGCGCGGCCAGCGCCTCCGCCATGTGTGGTGCGTGAGTCATCGGCGTGCAAAAGAAAGGGAATTGTACCGCAAACGGAGGGCGAACGCAGCCGGAGGAAAGGCAAAAGGGGAAGGCAAAGGGCAAAAGGCAAGAGGCAAAAGGCAAAAAAGAAGACGAGAGGAAATCTTAAAAGTTCGGCGCGCGGAGCGCGTCCTGATTTTTGCCTTTTGCCCTTTGCCTTTTGCCTTTTGCCTTCAGTAATCTCAGTCCCAATGGCTCAGAAGGAGTGGCAGGCGCGGACGAAGCGTGAGCTGATGATCGAGGTGTGGGAGCACCTCGACTGCGAGTCGGTGGGCGCGAAGGAGCTTGAGGCGGTGCGCGCGGCGGTGCGCGAGCGCTTCGGCGAGGGCGCGGTCGAGAGCCCGGCGCGCGTCGCGCGCGTGCTCGCCGACGAGGGCGCGGAGCTGCGCCACGCCGAGGTCTTGGAGATGGACGCGCGCTGGCGCACGCAAGACCCTTACGAGGCGGCGTTCCGCAACGTCCTCAAGTTCTCGACCTTCGAGGAGGCCGCCGCTTCCATCCGCCGGCTCGACAACCTGCGGAAGCAGTTCCGCCGCAAGGGCGACAAGGAGGGCCTGCGGCGCGTGCAGGAGACCGTGCTCAAGGGCAAGCAGCGCGCGCAGATGATTGCGCGCAACCAGTCGGTCAACGAGCGCAAGCGCGCCGAAAAGGCCGAGATGGCCGAGTGGTTCACCGTCTGGCTCAACCAGCCCGAAATCTTCGAAGACTGGCTCTCGCTCCGCCTCGCGTCGAAAGACTTCCGCGCGCGGTTTACGGAAGCGGGGGAGGCCGGAAGTTAAATCCGCCCGCGTTCGCTTCCAGAAAAATTCCCGCCCACTCTTCCTCGTCTCTTTGACCCGAACGAGCCGGTCAAACTAAGAGCATCCCAATCAGGCTGACCGGCGGCTCTCGCGTCGCGTCCGGCCGCGTCCGTACGTTTCCCTCCATTTTCCTGCCACTCTTCTCAAACGCCGTCGGTGGAACGGGGGCTGCATAAAGGCCGGCGGGAGCGGGGCGTGTGTTCCGGCGCCTCGCTGAAGACCTCATCAGGCCAAAGGATGATAATGAGCCCCTCGAAGACAAGAGCCCTCATCAAGAGAACGCTGGCGCTGGCGTTGGTCGCCGCCGCCCTCTTCTCGCTCGCGCCCGCGCGCCGCGCGCTGGCGTCGTCGGGCGACGAGACCGAGAAGCGTGCCGAGAAGGTCTCCTCCGAAATTGAAGAGTACATGCGCAGGACGGGGAGCGGCCGCGTCACTGTGATCGTCCAGTTGAACGGGGCGCCCACGACGCTGCTCAGCACCTTCCTGCGGCGCGTCGGCGTCCGCCTCAAAGGGCAGTACGCGATGCTCAACTCGTTCGCCATCGAAGTGCCGGCCGCGTCGGTGGACTTGCTGGCGAACTTCCCCGAGGTCAGGTCGGTGACGCGCGACCGCGAGGTGGCGATGACCGGCCACGTCACCGCGACGACGGGTGCCGACGCCGTGCGCACGCTCCCGACCGGCCGCGGCAACAGCCAGATGACGGTTGACGGCACGGGCGTCGGCATCGCCGTCCTCGACTCCGGCATCTACGCCGAACACGTCACGCTGAAGGAGGGGAAGGGGGCGGCGCGCCGCGTCGTCGCGCTCGACTTCACGGGCGAGGGCACGACCGCGGACTTGTACGGGCACGGCTCGCACGTCGCCGCGGCCGCCGCGGGCAGCGAGAAGGTGAAAGGCGCCGACGGCTTCTTCGGCGGCGTCGCGCCGAACGCGACGCTCGTCAGCCTGCGCGTGCTCGACTCGCGGGGGCAGGGCCGCACCTCCTGGGTGCTCGCGGCCATCAACTGGCTGATGTCACAGGGCCAGAGAAACAAGGTGCGGGTCGTCAACATGAGCCTCGGCGCCCCGGCCGTCGATTCGTACAAGACCGACCCGCTCTGCCACGCCGTCCGGCAGTTGGTGGACGCGGGCTTCGTCGTCGTCGCCGCCGCCGGCAACGACGGCAAGACGAGCACGGAGCAGTACGGCGCCGACGCGAAGACCTACGGCCTCATCCACACGCCCGGCAACGAGCCCTCGGTCATCACGGTCGGCGCCGCGAACACCTTCGGCACCGACGCGCGCAACGACGACGCCGTCACCACCTACAGCTCGCGCGGCCCGACCCGCTCCTTCTGGACGGACGACTCGGGGGCGAAGCACTACGACAACCTGCTCAAGCCCGACCTCGTCGCCCCCGGCAACAAACTCGTCTACGCCGAGGCGCTCAACAACAAGCTCGTTACCGACAACCCCTGGCTCCACTTCGAGACGGGCGAGACGGGGGCGGGCGCCGAGACGCACCGGATGATGTACCTGAGCGGCACCTCCGTCTCCGCGCCGCTGGTTTCAGGTGCGGCGGCGCTGATGCTCCAGGTCAACCCTTCGCTCACGCCGAACCTCGTCAAGGCGATCCTGATGTACACGGCGCAGCCGCTCTCAGGTTTCAACATGCTGGAGCAGGGCGCGGGCGAGCTGAACGTCGAGGGCGCCGTCCGCCTCGCGCGCCTCGTCCGCAACGACATGGGTTCGCGGAAGGTGGGCGATTCGCTGCTCAACGGCGCGGCGCCCGCCGCCCAGTCTACGCTCGGCGGGTTCACTTTCCCCTGGGCGCGGGGCTTCACGGCGCACCACGGCTTCGTCACGGGCGAGGCCCTCTTCAGCATGTACCAGGGCGTCTACGCCAGGGGCCTCCTGCTCGGCGACGCGGTCGCCGAAGCGGACGGCTCGCAGGCGCTCGACCGGTCTCTGATGTCGGGCGGCGTCGTGCTCTGCGACTCCGTCCCCGTCGGCGACGGCGGCCCCTGGGGCGATGGGCCTGTCTTCCTCCCGTCGGGCCACCTCCTGGGCGACGGCATGATGCTGAGCGACGGCCACCTGCTGAGCGACGGGATAGTCCTGAGCGACGGCCATCTGTTGGGCGACGGCCACCTGCTGGGCGACAGCACGGTCGCGTCGCAGAGCGCGATGGTGCAGGGCGACCCCGGCGCGCCCGCGAAATAACAGGGGGAGATGATGAAAAAGAAGATCAGAACAGAACTTAAAAACCCCCTCGCCTACCTAGCCGCGGTCGCCGCGGTGGCGGCCGCGCTCACCTGGCCGTGCGCCCCGCGCGCCGGCGCGCAGACGACGGGCGGCAGGCAGAAGGTCTCGGCCGACCTGCAACAGCAGCTCGGGCAGTCGGGCAAGGTCAACGTCGTCGTCAAGTCGGTGAAAGCCTGGACGAGCACGCTCGACACCGCCGTCAAGAACAACAACGGCACGGTGACGAAGAGTTTCGCCAACTTCCCCCTTCGTACCGTGAGCCTTCCGGCCTCGGCCGTCGCGGCGCTCGCCGCGCGCGCGGATGTGGACTACGTCGCGCTCGACCGCGAGGTCAAGCTGCTCGGCCACGTCTCCCTGACCACGGGCGCCGACGCCGCGCGCGTGATGGCGAACTCCAACCCCGCCTACGACGGCACCGGCATCGGCATCGCCGTCCTCGACTCGGGCATCGACCCCAACCACACCGCGCTCACACAGGAGTCGGGCGGCGCGACGCGTATCGCCTACAGCAAGGATTTTACCGGGGAGAACCGCACGGACGACCCCTACGGGCACGGCACACACGTCGCCAGCATCGCCGCGGGTAACGGCCAGGTCTCGAACGGCGCGTACCGCGGCATCGCCCCGAACGCGAAGCTCGTCAACCTGCGCGTGCTCAACTCGCAGGGCAAGGGCACGGTCTCGGCGCTGCTGGCCGCCATCGACTGGATCAAGACCAACCGCACGACCTACAACATCCGCGTCGTCAACATGAGCCTCGGCACCGCGGCCGTGGACTCCTACACGGTTGACCCGCTCTGCCTGGCCGTCCGCGGCCTGGTGGACGCCGGCGTCGTCGTGGTGGCCGCCGCGGGCAACGAGGGCAAGGACGGCTCGGGGAACAAGATTTACGGGCAGATTCACAGCCCCGGCAACGAGCCCTCGGTCATCACGGTCGGCGCCGCGAACACCTTCGGCACCGACGCGCGCAACGACGACGGCGTCGCCACCTACAGCTCGCGCGGCCCGACCCGCTCCTTCTGGACGGACTCGTACGGCGCGAAGCACTACGACAACCTCGTCAAGCCCGACCTCGTCGCCCCCGGCAACAAGGTCATCGACGCGCAGTCGGCCGGAAACCTCCTGGTGACGCAGAACCCGACGCTCGACGCCAACGTCTCGGGCTCCGCGGCGCGCGAGCAGATGTACCTGTCGGGCACTTCGATGGCGACGCCGGTCGTCTCGGGCGCGGCCGCGCTGCTGCTCCAGGCCAACCCCAACCTGACGCCGAACCTCGTCAAGGCGCTGCTGATGTACACGGCGCAGCAGCTCCCGGGCTTCAACACCTTCGAGCAGGGCGCGGGCCAGGTCAACCTTGAGGGCGCGATGCGCCTGGCGCGCCTCGTCCGCACCGACCTCTCGTCCTCGACGCCGGTCGGCACGTCGATGCTGACCGGCTCCTTCGGGTCGCAGCAGACGACCATCGCCGGCTGGCAGTTCAACTGGGCGCAGGGCATCATCCTCGACCAGACCTTCGTGACGGGCACGAACCTCGTCACCAAGTATCAAGGCGTCTACAACCTCGGGGCGCTGCTCGGCGACGGCTCGCTGATGTCGGACGGCACGATGATGACCGACTCCGTGCTGATGAGCGACGGCGTCATCATGAGCGACAATATCCTGACTGCCAGCGGGTCGCTGATGAGCGACGGCTCGCCCTTCCTGCCCTGCAACCAGCTCTACGGCGGCAGCGGCTCCATGCTGGGCGACGGCACGATGATGACGGACGGGACGCTGCTGGGCGACGGCGCGCTGCTCTCGGACGGCTCGCTGCTGGCCGACGTAAGCGTCCAAGCCAACCTGGCGCTCATCCGCGGCGACAACACCGCCTCGATGGCCGACATCCCGGAGACGGCGCTCCCGCCCGCCGCGCCCGGCGCGCTCAAGGCGACGGCCGCCTCGAAGTCGCAGATCAACCTGACGTGGGCCGACAACTCCTCGAACGAGACCGGCTTCAAGGTGGAGAGGTCTACGGACGGCGTGACCTACACGCAGCTCGCGACGCTCGCGGTCAACTCCACCTCCTACGCGAGCACGTCCCTGAGCGCGGGGAAGAAATATTACTTCCGCGTCAGTGCCTACAACGCCAACGGCAACTCGGCCTACACGGCGGTCGTCAGCGCGACGACGCCCACGAAATAGAACTCTCCCCGGGCGGACGGGTCGCACGGCCCGTCCGCCCGGGCCTCCAGAACAAGCGGGAAGGGAAAGCAGGCCCAACAGGTTAGAACCGCCCTCTCTCTGACAGCCCCAACTTGAAGCCACTCACCCGGCCGACCCCTCGCGGGGCGGGTGAGTGGTTTCTCGTCATCTTGACAGAGCCACGTCAGTCTGACTGACCGAAGCCCACGCCCCCACGCCAAGTCGAATCAAAAAGGCCGCCGAAAACGGGGCTTTTTCGCGCCCCGCGCCCCCCCTCGCACTGGAATACCGCTTGCACTTATGGACGGCGCCCGCGGGCCGCTACAGCCCGCCCCACTCCGAGGCCCCGGGCGCGTTCGAATAATTCCCCCGGCCCCGTCCGTAGACGCAACCGATGCTCAGTTCCGAGACCAGACAGCGCATCTCGCAGCCGTACCTCTGGGCGGTCATCTCGCTCGGCGCGGTCTCATGCGCTTACACCCTGACCCGGCTCCACCCGGCGGGGCTGGGCATGCGCTTCCTCCTGATCGTGCTCGTCACACTGGCCTTCGGCTCGCGCGTCTACGTGAAGATCCCGCGCGTCCGCGGGCAGATTTCCGTCTCCGACACCTTCATCTTTCTCGCCATGCTGCTCTTCGGCGGCGAGGCGGCCGTCCTCCTCGCGGCGGCCGACGGCTTCTTCTCGTCGGTGCGCATCACGAAGAAGAAGACGGTGATGTTCTTCAACGCGGGCGTCTCCGCCAGCTCGACCTTCCTGACGGTGGTCGTGCTCAACGTCGGCTTCGGCGGCATCCAGCAGCTCCCGGTCGGCGACCAGTCGCACTACATCTCGGCCGTCTGCGCGATGGCGCTCGTCTCCTACGTCGTCAACTCCGGCCTGGTCGCGGCGGGCGTCGCGCTCCGTTCGGGGCTGCCCGTGTGGCAGATGTGGCGGCAGAACTTCCTCTGGACTTCCATCACCTATTTCGCGGGCGCCTCGTCGGCCGGCATCATCGTCAAGCTCATCGACGGGTTCGGCCTCTACGCCTTCCTCGCCACCGCGCCCATCGTCATCGTCGTCTACTTCACCTACTGCACCTACCTCAAGAACGTCGAGGCTTCGACGAAGCAGGCCGAGCTGGCCCGCCAGCACGCGCTCGAAGTCCAGCAGCACATGCAGGCGCTGCGCGAGTCGGAGGAGCGCTTCCGCTCCGCCTTCGACAACGCGACTATCGGCATGGCCGTCGTCGCGCTCGACGGCCGCTGGCTCCAGGTCAACCGGAGCCTGCGCGACATCGTCGGCTACGAGGAGGGCGAGCTGCTCGCCTCCGACGTGCGGCGCGTGACGCACCGCGAAGACCTCGTCGCGCTCGAAGAGCAGATGCAGCGGTTCACGGCCGGCACCATCTCCTCGCACCAGGGCGAGCTGCGCTACTGCCACAAGACGGGCAAAGAGGTCTGGGCGCACCTCGGCATGTCGCTCGTGCGCGACGGCGAGGCCCGGCCGCTCCACTTGATCTTCCAGATACAGGACATCACCGACCGCAAGCGCGCCGAAGAGCAGCTGCTGCACGACGCCTTCCACGACGCGCTGACGGGCCTGCCGAACCGCGCGCTCTTCATGGATCACGTCAAGATGGCGATCCAGCGCTCGCGCCGCGCGGGCGACCGCTTCTTCGCCGCGCTCTTCCTCGACCTCGACCGCTTCAAGATCATCAACGACAGCTTGGGCCACATGGTCGGCGACCAACTCCTCGTCGGCATCGCGCACCGCCTCGAAGCGTGCCTGCGGCCGGGCGACACGGTGGCGCGGCTCGGCGGCGACGAGTTCACCATCCTGCTCGAAGACCTCTCCGTCACCGAGGACGCCATCGAGGTCGCGACCCGCGTGCAGGAGGCCGTCTCGCAGCCCTTCAACATCGGCGGCCACGAGGTCTTCACCACCGCGAGCATCGGCATCGCGCTCTCGCGCACCGGCTACGAGCGGGCGGAGGACTTGCTGCGCGACGCCGACACGGCGATGTACCGCGCGAAGATGGAGGGCAAGAAGCGCCACGTCGTTTTCGACAAGGCGATGCACGACCGCGCGATGGAGCTGCTGCAGCTCGAAACCGACCTCCGCCGCGCCATCAGCCGCAACGAGTTCTTCCTCAACTACCAGCCCATCGTCTGCCTGGAGACGGGACTGGTGTCGAGCTTCGAGGCGCTGGTGCGCTGGCGCCACCCCGAGCGCGGGCTGGTCATGCCTTCGGACTTCATCCCCGTGGCCGAGGAGACGGGCCTTATCATCCCGCTCGGCGCGTGGGTCTTGAACGAGGCGTGCCGGCAGATGCGCCTGTGGCAGCGGCAGGGCGCGGCGGACGAGACGGTGGCGGTGAGCGTCAACCTCTCCTCCCGGCAGTTCTCGCAGGCCGACCTCATCGAGCAGGTGGCGGGGGCCTTGCGCGAGTCGGGCCTGCGCCCCGGGAGCCTCAAGCTCGAAATCACCGAGAGCATGGTCATGGAGAACATCGACACGGCCATCGACATGCTGATGCAGCTCCGCGGCCTCGGCGTGCAGCTCGCCATCGACGACTTCGGCACCGGCTACTCCTCGCTCTCCTACCTGCACCGCTTCCCCATCGACACCCTGAAGATCGACCGCTCCTTCGTCACGCAGATGACGGACAACTCCGAGAACGCCGAGATCGTCCGCACCATCGTCACGCTCGCGCGCAGCCTCGACATGGCCGTCGTGGCCGAGGGCGTCGAGACGGCCGACCAGCTCCGGCAGTTGGGCGACCTCGGGTGCGACTTCGGCCAGGGCTACCTCTTCTCGCGCCCCGTCGGCGCGGGCGCGGCGGCCGAGCTGCTCGCCGACGAGCAGTTCTCCACACTCACACACGCCAGCGCGGAGGCTTCGCGCTTCCTCGCGGCCTAGAGGTCAGAGGCATTGGTGACAGCGACCACTTACACCGAAGCGCCGCCGCCCCCGCCGCTCGTCGCGGCCGGGGTCGAGACCGCGCGGCTGCGGCTGCGTCTCTTCACGCCCGAAGACCTCGACGGCCTCTGCGCGATCACGAGCGACCCGGTGGTGATGCGCTACATCGGCCACGGCCGCCCCTTCTCGCGCGAGGAGACGTGGGACAACCTCGAAAGGATCATCAACGCCTTCCGGCGGCGCGGCCACGGCCGCTGGGCCTTGGAGCGGCGCGACACGGGGGCGCTCGTCGGCTACTGCGGCATCTCTGCGGGGAACCCGGCGGTGGGCGTCGAGCTGGCCTACATGCTGGCGCGCGCGGAGTGGGGCAAGGGGTTCGCGCTCGAAGCGGGGCGCGCTTCGCTGCGCTACGGCTTCGAGGAGCTGGGGCTCGACTCAATCGCGGGCCTCACGCTGCACGGCAACCGACGCTCGCAGGCCGTCCTGAAGCGGCTCGGGATGAAGTACGTCCGCGACGCGCGCTACTACGACTTCGCCTGCGTCCACTACGCCATCACCCGCGCAGACTGGCGCCGCGACGAGTCGCCTTACCGAGTCATTCAAGGACAGTAGGCGGTAGGCAGTGAAGAGGGTGCTGGGTGCTGGGTGTTGGGTAAGTGCAGCTTGTCCTATCCGGCACCCAGCACCCAGCACCCAGCACCCAGCACCTTCTTACCGCCTACTGTCCTTCCAGCCAGCGCTCAAGCACGGAGACGACGTAGCGCTTCTCCGGTTCGTTGAGGGGGCGGCCTTTGGGGATGCGGTGCCATTTGAGGAGGCAGCCGCGGCAGCAGGTGGCCGTGGCGTGTTGCGCGATGAAGGCGGGGTGGCCGCGCATCGGCGTCTGGCGCCCGTCGTTCAAGGGCTCGGCGGGCGCGAGCCTTTTCTCGACGAAGTCGGCGGCGTGTTCGAGCACCCGGGGCATGCCCTTCTCGCGCAGGTAGTCGCGTTCCTTCGCGCCCAGACGGAACCTCCGGCGGAAGGCAGACCGGCCCAGGTCTCGGAAGATTTCTTCGAGGTCTCGCATCCTTCGAACTATCCGGGGAAGGTGAGCAGTGTAGCACCGCCCGCGCCGCCGTAAAAATTAGTTCTTGCCACGCGGGCGGCGTGTGGGGCATCATTGGCTCGTTACTCCTTCTCTCGCGCATCAACGGTGATGCGCCCCGCGCCTCGATCTTGGCGGCGGCGTTCGGATGGTTCGAGAGTAGGCTGACTTTAATCACAACAGGAGCCGCTCTTCGAGAGCACCCGGACGCGAAACCTTCGCCGCGACCGTTACGACGGAGCCACTTCACGTTGGAAGCTTCTCCCGACAGGCGCCCGGCCGGGCGCCAGAGGAACACACGCACATGGCGATAAAACTTTACGTCGGAAACCTCTCATTCCGGACTACGGGTGACGAGCTGCGCGAACTCTTCTCCGCGGCCGGCAACGTCGAGTCGGCCTCGGTCGTCGAGGATCGCGACACGGGGCGCTCGCGCGGCTTCGGCTTCGTCGAGATGTCCACGCGCGAGGAGGCCGAGGCCGCCATCGCGCAGTTCAACGGCAAGGAGTACGGTGGGCGCAACCTGACCGTCAACGAGGCCAGGCCCCGTGAAGACCGCGGCGGCTTCGGCGGCGGCGGCGGCCGGGGTGGCGGCGGCGGCCGCGGGGGCGGTTACGGCGGCGGCGGCGGCCGCGGGGGCGGCGGCGGTTACGGCGGCGGTGGCGGCGGACGCGACCGCGAGCCGCGCTGGTAAATAAGTGCCGTGAGCCGTGAACCGTAAACCGTGACAAGAAGGCTCTGCCTTTTCACTCGTCACGGTTTACGGCTCACGGCTCACGGCTTCACAAAACTTAACGCGAAAAGGCCCCGGCCGGAAAACATTCCGCCGGGGCTTTGCGTATGTCGGTGCGTGCCCGTCAACGGGTCGGTCTGGGTAGGACTTTTCAAACGACAGCATCGAAAGCCTGATGAAGTGCCCGGCCTGCACGTCCGAGATCGTCGCCGAAGGCCAGTCGTGCCCCTCCTGCGGGGCGTCGCTCGACGACTCCTACGCCGAGACGCGCATCCTGCCCGTGGACTCGAAGCCGCGCTCGGGCCGCAGGACGCCGACCCACACGCGCGCCAACTCAGTCCACACGACCTCCGACGCGCTCGACCACTCGCGCTTCATCTCCGGGACGATTCTTAACAGCCGCTACCGCATCGTCGGCCTCCTGGGCCGCGGCGGCATGGGCGAGGTCTACCGCGCCGAAGACCTGACGCTCGGCCAGCCCGTGGCTCTGAAGTTTCTGCCCGAGGCCCTCTCGGCCGACACCGCCGCGCTCACGCGCTTCCTGCGTGAGGTGCGGGTCGCGCGCCAGATTTCGCACCGCAACGTCTGCCGCGTCTACGACATCGGCGAGGCGGAGGGGCAGCAGTTCCTCTCGATGGAGTTCGTGCGCGGCGAAGAACTCTCTTCCGTGCTCAAGCGCTTCGGCCGGCTCCCGGCCGACAAGGCGACCGAGATCGCAAGGCAGCTCTGCGCGGGCCTCGCCGCCGCGCACGAAGCGGGCGTGCTCCATCGCGACCTCAAGCCCTCGAACGTCATGATCGACGAGAAGGGCGACGTGCGCGTCACGGACTTCGGGCTCGCGGATCTGCTCGAAGAGTTCGGCCAGGGCGCGGCGCTCGAAGGCACGCCCGAGTACATGTCGCCCGAGCAGTTGGCGGGGCGCGAGCTGAACGAGCGCAGCGACATCTACTCACTCGGCCTCGTCCTCTACGAACTCTACACGGGCCGCAAGGCCTTCACGGCGCCGACGCTCTCGGAGCTACTGCGGCTGCGCAAGACGGAGTCGATGCCGGAGCGCGCCTCGGCCATCGTGCGCGACATAGACCCTCTGGTCGAGCGCGTCGTCGAGCGCTGCCTCGCGCCCGACCCGCAGCAGCGGCCGGCCACCGCGCTCGCGGTCGCCAACGCCCTGCCGGGCGGAGACCCTCTGGCCGCCGCGCTCGCCGCGGGCGAGACGCCGAGCCCCGAGATGGTCGCCGCCGCGCCGAAGCAGGGGAGCCTTCGCCCGGCGGTCGCGCTCGCGCTCGCGGGCGGAGCGCTCCTGCTCTTCGCGCTCTGCTTCGCGCTCTCGGGCCGCATCTACCTGCACAGGCGCGTGCCCTTCGAGAAGTCGGTCGAAGCCCTGCGCGACCGCGCCTCCGAGGTCGCGCGCGGGTTCGGCTACGAGTCGGCGACCGACAGCGCCTCGGGCTTCTACGCCAACGCCGAGTACATGAACCACGTCCAGCAGAACGATCCTTCGGCCGCGCGCTGGGAGCGGCTGCGGACGGGCCACCCGGCCGGCATCATCTTCTGGTACAGGCAGAGCCCGCGCTACCTGACGGCGCTCAGCCCCGAAGGCGTGACGCAGTTAGACCCGCCGCGGACGGTCTCGGGGATGGCGCAGGTCACGCTCGACACGCGCGGCCGCCTGCTCGCCTTCGACGGCGTGCCGCCCCAGACTGTCCAGCCGCAGGAGCCTAAGCCCGCGCCCTTCGACTGGCCGCGCCTCTTCGCGGAGGCGGGGCTCGACCCGGCGACTTTCAAGAAGGTCGAACCGGTGTGGGTGCCGCCGCACGCTTTCGACGAGCGCGCGGCGTGGGAGGGGACTTACCCGGGCCAGCCCGACGCGGTGCTGCGCGTCGAGGCGGCGGCCTTCCGCGGCAGGCCCGTCTACTTCCAGCTCGTCAACCCCTGGAACCAGGCGAGGCGGCAGGAGGAGGTTGTGATCCCGGCGGCCTCGCGGGTCTTCCTGGCGGTGACGACCGTCATCTTCTGCTCGGTGATGCTCGGGGCGGCGCTGCTCGCGCGCCACAACCTGCGGCTCGGGCGCGGCGACCGGCGCGGCGCGGGGCGGCTCGCCGCCTTCGTCTTCGCGGGGATGCTGCTCGAATGGCTCCTGACGGCGCACCACGTCCCTTCGCTGATGGACGAGTTCGAGAACTTCCTGCTCAACCTCTCGGGGTGCCTGCTCGTCAGCGGCATCATGTGGCTCATCTACATCGCTTTGGAGCCTTACGTGCGCAGGCGCTGGCCGGGCCGCATCGTCAGTTGGAGTCGCCTGCTCGCGGGCGGGTGGCGCGACCCCCTGGTGGGGCGCGACCTGCTGGTGGGGGCTTTGGCGGGGTGCGCGATTATTCTCCTGACCTTCGGGCGGGCCATCGCCGCGCCGTGGCTGGGGGCGCCGCCGCCGCGGCCGGACGCCATCTTCATGCGGGGCCTGCTCGGGATGCAGTACACCTTCGGCAGCACGGCGGCGCAGGCGCTCAACTCGCTGCTGTTCGCGTCGGTGCTGATGTTCCTGCTGCTGCTCCTGACCATCATCACGCGCCGCGAGTGGGTCGGCGTCGCGCTGCTCTGGGTGCTCGTCTCGGGCTTCTTCTTCGGGAGCGGCAACGTCGCGCTCGACGTCGCGTTCGGCGGCGTGGCCGCGGCCGCCACGCTCTTCGTCCTGCTCCGCTTCGGCATGCTCGCGCTCGTCTTCACGGAGTTCTTCCTGCTCTTCTTCAGCACCTACCCCTTAACGACCGACTTCAACGCGTGGTACGCGGGCCTGGCCGCCTTCGGCGCGGCCGTCGGCGTCGCGCTCATCCTCTACGGCCTCAAGACCTCGCTCGCCGGCCAGCCCCTCCTCCGCCACTCGCTCCTCGGCGACTGAGAGGGGCGGCGTCGCCCGCGGCGGAGCGCCCCGCCCGGAGGCTACTTGTTGATTTCAATTTCGTTACTTATTTCAGTGGTGTGGAGGTCGATGAGGTTTTTGAGCGGCTTCATCAGGTCGGGGTAGTCGTCGGTGCATTTCGTGCAGGTCGTTTTTTTCAGGCAGTCAAGATACCCTTCCATCTGTTTGTTGAAGTTGGAGACGTTGTCCTCGGCCCCCGTGTTCTTTAAAAGCTTCTTGCTGAACTGGTCGAGGTCTATCACCCGCAGGTTCAGGGTTTTTAATTCCTCCCTTTGGTTTTTCAGGTCGTCCGGGTTGCAGGTGCGTGCGCCTTCGGCAGCGTAGACCTGCTCCTGGTCGGCGCGTATCTGCCTCCTGAGCCTATCGAGCTCCACGTAAACGTCCGCGAGCTGGTTCCTGGCGTCTTTAATCAACTGGATTCTCGTTTCGAACAACGTCTCGCGCTTGAACTTGAAGAACTCCCAGAAGTAGCCGACGCCGACGCCGACGAGGCCGCCGAACAGCAGCAGCAGGGCGGGGACGACGAACTCCTTTTTCCACGAGAACCTTCTGTCTTCGGCCATGGCTTTTCTCTCACTTTCTTTCGAGGTAAGTGATTAGAATCTCCACCTTGCGAAGGCCGCCGGTCATATCCCCTTCGCCGGTCGGTTCGTCATGTGGGGTGGGCATACTTAAGGCGACCGACACGAAGTAAGACTTGCCCCTCAGTATGTCCCGAAGCATCTCCTGCATCTGGCAGGCCCTGAGCGACGCCAGCTCAAAGTCTTTTATTTTCCCGTTGGGCGGGATGGTCGCGGCGCACCTCGAATTCACCCTGTTCATGTTCACCGTGATGCCCCTGTTCTCCCACCCGTCGGCGAAGCCTTTGACCGCTATGCTGATGATCTTGTTCTCTTTCCTCTCGTAGTTGTCGATCTGATCTACAATCGCTCGGCAGGTTCGAAGGCTATACTTGTGATTCCAGTCGCCTCTCGCGTAATACGCCAACACGACCGGCACGCCCTCCTTTACCTTGACCCCGCCTCCCGGCGGCTGCGTCTCGGGGGGCCGGTGTTCGCCCCCCCGGCCCGCCGACGGCTCGGGGTCAAGGTAACGGTGGTCGTCTTGCCCGGACTCACTCTGAGCGAGCACGAGCAACAGGGTTGTCGTTAGCAATGCCGACAGCAGGCTTTTGAGCATTGAGGCCGTCGCCCTCATTCGGTCGGTGAATCTTCAGGTCGCGTGAGGCCGGCAAGGGAAACGCTCTTGTCGGCAGGAAGACTGCCCCCAGGATGCGTGGAACATATTCCTATGTCGGGTGAGTGTCAACAGGAAAATGTCGGGGGTGTCGCCCGCTTGAAACCGCGCTCGAACACGGACTCCGGCGGCGTCGGCGCGGGAGTCGGCGGGCCGAACCTCGACCGCGGCGGTTCGGACGCGGTCTTCTACCTGAGGACGACATCGCCGATCTTCTGCGCGAGGTCGCCGAGGCGCGCGCCCTCGAGGTTCGACATGATGACGACGGCGAGGCCCTGGTCGGGCTGCATGTGGAGGAAGGTGCTGACGCGCTGCTGAGCGCCGGAGTGGCCGATGGCGCGCTCGCTGGTGGGGCGTTTGGCGACATTCCAGCCGAGGCCGTAGTTGGTCGCCTTGCCGTCCTTCAGCTTCTGCGGCGTGAACATCAGCTCGAGCGTCTCGCGCTTGAGGAGCCTGTCCGTCTGGAGCGCGACGGCGAAGCGCGCGAGGTCTTCCGCCGTCGAGACGAAGCCGCCGCCCGGCACCTTGTAGCTGTTGTCGGCGAGCGGCGAGTTCGTCAAAACGCCCTTGTCCGTGATGCGGTACCCTTGCGCGCGGTTGGGGATGATGTCGGCGACGCTGTCGACGCGCGCGTGCTCCATCGAGGCGGGTTTGAAGACGTTCTCGGAGACGTAGTCGGCGAACTTCTGCCCCGACGCGCCCTCGACGACGCAGCCCAGGACGGAGTAGCCGTGCGTCGAGTAGCCGTACTTCGTGCCCGGCTCGAAGAGCAGCGGGTCGTCCTTGAACATGCTGAGACCTTCGGTCACGGAGGCGTAGAAGCGCGTGCTGTTGAACTCCTCGTCCGACTTGTAGTGGCGGATGCCGGAGAGGTGTCCGAGCAGTTGGCGCGTCGTGACGGGCCACTGCTTTTCGGGGAAGGCCGGGCAGTACTTCTGGACGGGCGCGTCGAGGTCGATGCGGCCGCGCTCGAAGAGCTGCATGACGGCGACGGCCGTGATCGGCTTCGAGACGGAGCCGAGGCGGTAGACGGTCGACGCCCTGGCCGCGACGTAGTTCTCGATGTCCTGCAGGCCGAACCCCGCAGACCAGCGCACGCGCCTGTCGGAGGCGACCGCCACCGTCAGCCCCGGGATCTTCTGCTTCGACATCTCGGCGGCGACGAGCGCCTCGATCTGTCTGACCTTCTCGGGCGGGAGCGTCGCCTGTCGCGCCGCCTGCTGTGCCGCGGCGCGCGGTGCGAAGGAGAGTACGAGCAGGCAGAGGACGGAGGCCGCGCGCGCACGCGCGTACGAAGACGTTAGCGGGTTCATGAAGAAAGTCTCCTCGCGGGAGGGTGTGCAAACAGATTTCGGAGGGATAGACGCGCGGGCGCGGCCGACTGTTTACAGGGAGGCGGCCGCGCCCACGCGAAGGGTAAGGCGTCGGCGCACTACTGCTCGCAGAACTGCCGGTAGCAGTTCACGATGTCACGGTTGAACTGCTCGTCGCAGCGGGTGTCGAAGCCGAACTGCGCCTGGCACCTCTCGTAATGCGCCTCCGTCCTCTGGAGGCAAGCGCTGCACCTCTCGTTGATGTCGGCGGCCCGCGCGGTGCGGGCCGGGTAGGGCTGGAACAGCACGAGCGCCATCGCCACGAAGAGCAGCGCGGCTGACAGGGAACTCACGAATCTTCTCATCGTCATGCTCCTTCCGTTCGAGTTGGGGCGAGGAACTCGGGGCAGGCCCGTTCCTATAACCCTTCCCCCAACGGAAGTCAACGATTCTTCGCACTACCCGAGCAACTCACTCACATTAACGGTGAGACCTTCCAGCGTGTGCGACCGCGCCTCCTCACCCCGCCCGAAAACTTCGACGCGCCGGTACGAACCCTGCGTCGGGGCAGAGTAAACCTCCACCACCTCATCGTCTATGTTCACAACCCACGCCTCCGGCACCCCGGAGCGCGCGTAGAGTGGTATCTTGACCGCCTTATCCTTGACGACAGTGGTGTCCGCGACTTCGATCAAGAGCAGGATGTCTGTGGGTGCTGGATGTCCTTCGCGATAGTCGTCGTCGCGCCAGCGGAGCAGTGATATGTCCGGCTGTGGCTCGGAAAAATCGCTGAGCCGAACCGGGTCCTGCACGCCTATAGTGTGAACACCATCGAACAGGCGTTGAAGAAGTCTGTTCAGATGCTTCACACATGCAGCGTGAGCGTTGCCGATAGGCGACATCTCGTAGATTTCCCCTTCGATGAGTTCCAGGCGGGCATCCTGTCGGAGGATGCCCGCCTCGCCCATGCGCTCGAACTCTTCGGCGGTGAAAGAGTACCTGTCGAGTGCCGCTGACATACTCCTCTACCCTCCTTACTCCTCCTCTTCGGCGCGGATGCGGCCCTCGGCGCGGGCCTGTTCGACGATCTTGTTGGCGATGTTGCCGGGGACGGGGTCGTAGTGGGAGAACTCCATGTGGAAGGAGCCGCGGGCGGCGGTGATGGAGTTGAGCTTCGACTGGTAGTCGAGCATCTCCGACATCGGCGCCTGCGCCTTGACGACCTGGTTCTTGCCGCGCAT
>JAFAVK010000073.1 GCA_019242475.1 Acidobacteriota bacterium
GCTCTTCGCCAGCGAGACGGCCTCGACCGTCAGCTCGCGCGGCGAATACTTCTTCCCCGTCGAGGAGGACAAGGACAAGGGGAAGGCCGACTTTCAGGTCAGCTCCTACGACCTCTACGCGCCGCGCTGGGCGACGACGCCCGACGCCGAGTTCAAGGGGCAGGACGAGTTCCCGTTCACGGCGGGCGAGTTCGTCTGGACGGGCTTCGACTACCTCGGCGAGCCGACGCCCTACAACGCCGACGCTTCGAACCTGCTCAACTTCTCCGACCCCGCGGCGCAGGCGCGCATGGCCGAAGAGTTGAAGTCGCTCGGCAAAATCCTCGTGCCTTCGCGCAGCTCCTACTTCGGCATCGTTGACCTCGCGGGCTTCAGGAAGGATCGCTTCTACATCTACCAGGCGCGCTGGCGGCCAGAGCTGCCGATGGCGCACATCCTGCCGCACTGGAACTGGCCGGGGCGCGAAGGTCAGACGACGCCCGTCCACGTCTACACCTCGGGCGACGAGGCCGAGCTGTTCCTCAACGGCCGCTCGCTCGGGAGGAAGAAGCGCGGGCCTTTCGAATATCGTCTGCGCTGGGACGAGGTGAAGTACGAGCCGGGCGAGCTGCGCGTCGTCGCTTATCGTGAAGGGAAGCGCTGGGCCGAAGACGTGATGAAGACGACGGGGCCGGCCGCGCGATTGATGATGAAGGCCGACCGCGCGGAGATCGACGCCGACGGCGCAGACCTCTCGTTCGTCACGTTGAGCGTGGTTGACAAAGCGGGCCTGACCGTCCCGCGCTCGAAGAACCGGATTCACTTCGAGGTCTTCGGCCCCGGCGAGATCGTCGCCGTGGACAACGGCGACGCCACGAGCCTGGAGTCCTTCCAGTCGAAGGAGCGCGCCGCCTACAACGGCCTCTGCCTCGTCGTCGTCCGCTCGAAGGCGGGCGCGGCCGGACAAATCAAGCTCCGGGCCTACTCCGAAGGTCTCAAGTCGGCCGACGTGAACATCAGGAGCCGGCGCGCGCGATGAGGGGTGAAATCATAGGACTGAAAGGGGAGGGAATCATGCTCGGAAGACTTGCTTGTTCATTCATGCTGGCGGGGTTGGTCGTCGCCGTCCTCGGCTCATTCAATCAAGCGCGGGCGGCCGAGCCGTTCCCTTTGTGGCCGCAGGGGGCGCCGGGTGCCCTGGGTAAAGCGCCGGAGGACGTGCCGACGCTGACGCCGTACCCCGCGCCGAAGGAGAAGGCGACGGGCGCGGCCATCGTCGTCTGCCCGGGCGGCGGCTACGGGCACCTCTCCCTTGAGTACGAGGGGCGGGAGGTCGCCGTGTGGCTCAACTCCGTCGGCGTCACGGCCTTCGTGCTCAAGTATCGTTTAGGGCCGCGTTATCACCACCCTTCGATGTTGCAGGACGCGGCGCGCGCGATACGGACGGTGCGGGCGCGCGCCGCGGAGTGGGGGCTCGACCCCGAGCGCGTCGGCATCCTCGGCTTCTCGGCCGGCGGCCACCTCGCCTCGACCGCCGGGACGCACTTCGACGCGGGCAAGGCGGACGCGGCCGACCCCATCGAGCGCGTCAGCTCGAGGCCGTCCGTGATGCTTCTCATCTACCCCGTCATCACGATGAGGGAGCTGACGCACGCCGGCTCGAAGAAGAATTTGCTCGGCGATAACCCGACGCCGGAGCTGGTCGCGCTCCTCTCGAACGAGGAGCAGGTGACGAAGGAGACGCCGCCCGCCTTCCTCGTCCACACGATGAACGACGCGACCGTCCCCGTAGAGAACACGCTCATGTTCGTCGCGGCCCTGCGCAAGGCGGGCGTCCCCTTCGAGCTGCACCTCTACGAGCGCGGCCCGCACGGCTTCGGCCTCGGCACGGCGCGGGACAACAAGCCGGCCGACCCCATTCTCTCGACCTGGCCCGCCCACGCCGCCGACTGGCTCCGGCTCCACAACTTCGCGGCGAAGTAATTAACAGGGATGGACAGGATAGGCAGGATAAGAGTTTAAGTCCTTATCCTGCCTATCCTGTCCATCCCTGTTAATTGTCTTTCAATGTGTAGTGGCCTTCTCCGCGCCGAGGCCGGTGTTGGCGCGGACGACGAGTTCGGTGTACCTGGCTTCGGCCGAGGGCTCGCGGCCCGTGAGCGTGCCGAGGAAGGCGCCGAGGAAGCCGAGCGGGATGCTGAGGAGTCCCGGGTTCTCAAGCGGGAAGAGCGGCGGCGATTGAATCAGGTGGCGCGCGGCGCCGGTGACGGTCGGCGGGTCTACGGTCATGATGCTCGGGCTCAGAAGGATGAGCACGATGGAGGCGAGCAGCCCCGTCCCCAAACCCGCCACCGCGCCGCGCGTGTTGAAGCGGCGCCAGAAGAGCGAGAGCACGATGACCGGCAGGTTCGCCGACGCCGCCACCGCGAACGCGAGCGCGACGAGGAAGGCGACGTTCGCCGTCGGCCCGAGGACGATGGCGATCAGGATGGCGACGCCGCCGACGACGAAGGCCGTCACGCGCGCCACCTTTACCTCTTCGCCCGGCGCGCGCTCGGTGCCGCGGTGGATGACGTTCGTCCAGAAGTCGTGCGCGAAGGAGGTCGAGGCCGAGATGGTCAGCCCGGCGACGACCGCGAGGATGGTCGCGAACGCGATGGCCGAGATGAAGCCGAAGAAGATGTCGCCGCCCATGGCCTGCGCCAGCAGCGGCGCGCTCATGTTCGTCCCGCCGTTCTTCGAGATCACGTCGCGGCCGACGATGGTCGCCGCGCCGAAGCCGAGGAAGGTCGTCAGGATGTAGAAGACGCCGATGATCGCCATCGCCCAGACGACGCTTGTGCGGGCCGTCTTCGCGTCGGGCACGGTGTAGAAGCGGACGAGGATGTGCGGCAGCCCGGCCGTGCCGAAGAGCAGGGCCATGCCGAGTGAAATCAGGTCGAGCGCGCCGTACGGCGGCTTGTAGCGCAGGCCCGGTTGCAGGAAGTCCTGCGTGACGACCTTGCCCGCGGCGGCGTGGTAGGTGACGTGCTTGATGGCGTCGAAGAAGTTTCCGAAGCTGAAGCCGAAGTGCGCGAGCACGAGCACGCTCAGGAGAATCGTCCCCGCCATCAGCAGAATCGCCTTGACGATCTGCACCCAAGTCGTCGCCAGCATCCCGCCGAAGACGACGTAGACGATCATCAGGATGCCGACGCCGACGACCGCCGCCTGGTACGTTACGCCCGAGTCTTTCAAGAGCAGCGAGACGAGCGCGCCCGCGCCGACCATCTGCGCGATCATGTAGAAGGTCGAGACGGTGAGCGTGCTCAAACTCGCCATTGCACGCACCGGCCGCGGGCTCAGGCGGTAGGCGAGCACGTCGGCCATCGTGTACTTGCCGGCGTTGCGCAGGGGCTCCGCGACGACGAGGAGCACGGTGAGGTAGGCGACGAGCCAGCCGACCGAGTACATGAAGCCGTCGTACCCTTGAAAGGCGATGATGCCGGCGATGCCGAGGAACGAGGCGGCGCTCATGTAGTCGCCGGCGACGGCGACGCCGTTCTGCCAGCCCTTGATCGAGCGGCCGGCGGCGAAGTAGGCGGAGGAGCCCGTCGAGCGCCGCGCCGCCCAGTAGGTGATGACGAGGGTGATGCCGACGAAGATCAGGAACATCAAGAGCGGGGTGGACACGTCTACTTCTCCTTCCTCGAAGAGTGCAAACGCTCGATGATGCGGCGCGCGGTCTCGTCCCAGCCGCCGGCGGCGCGGACGTAGAGGGCGGCCACGGCCCACGCCATGAAGAACTGCGAGAGCGCGAAGAGGTAGGCGAGGTTGACGCCGAGCACGCGCGTGTCCATCAGGCCGGGCGCGTAGCCGACGAGGACGGGGAGCGCGAAGTAGTAGGCTACGAAGAAGATTGTCGCCGGCACGATGAAGCGGCGCTTCGAGGCGAGCAGCCCCTTGAACTCCGACTCCCCGGCCACTCGACCCCAGTCCGTCCCGTCCGCGTCCTCTTCGGCCGTCAGCTCGTGCGCGGGCTTTCCGTGGTCGCGCCCGAGCGGCGCCACGTCGGTCGCCGCGCCAACCTCGGGCGTCTGGTCGCCCGGCTCCGGCTCGATGTTCATCTTCGGCGGCATCGGTTCTCCTTACGGAAACTGTTTGAGAAGCCCCTTCATCTCCTGCACGGTCTTCGCGTAGGCGGGGTCTTCGGCGAGGTTCTTCAGCTCGTGCGGGTCTTTGGTCTCGTCGAAGAGCATGGCGCCCGCGCGCCCTTCGTCCCACTCGACGTAGCGGAAGCGTTCGGTGCGGACGGCGCGTCCGAGCTTGTTCTGGAAGAGCGTGACGCTGTAGGCCGCGTCGTTCTCCCGGCGCGCGCGCGGGTTCTTGAGCAGCGGCGCGAGGCTGCGGCCGCGGACGTTCGCGGGCGGTCGCGGCAGCCCGCATAAATCCGCGAGGGTGGGGTAGAGGTCTTGCAGCTCGACGTTGCGCGCGGTGGCCTGCGCGCGGCCGCCGGGGACGGCGATGATGAGCGGGACGCGCGTGCCGACCTCGAACAGCGAATAAGCCTTCGACCACTTGCCCTTCTCGCCGAGGTGGTAGCCGTGGTCGCCCCAGAAGACGACGACGGTGTTGTCTTTCAGTCCGAGGCGTTCGAGCGTGTCGATCACGCGGCCGACCTGCGCGTCCACGAAGCTGGTCGAGGCCCAGTAGGCGCGAATCATCTCGCGCGCCTGTTCGGGGGTGGCGTCGCGGCCGATGAAGAGGTCGGCGTTGCGGCGCGGCACGGAGAGTTCGGGAAAGCCGGGCGGGGGCGCGGGGCGCGGCGCGAAGTCCGGGGGGAGCGGGACGCGCGCCACGTCGTAGAGGTCGAAGAACTTGCGCGGCGCCGTCGGCGGGCTGTGCGGCTTGACGAAGCCGACGGCGAGGAAGAAGGGCTTATCCTTGTAGCGCTCCAGGTAATCAATCGCGCGCGTGGCCGTCTTGTAGTCGCCGTGCGACTCGCCGTCGCCTTCGAGGACGACGATGCGGTCGGAGTTCGAGCGGCGGCGCTCGCCCTCGGCCGCGGACATCTGGCCCGGCGCCGTGCCCTCCTCTTCGTCAGGGTCGCGCTCCCGAGGCCGCGCCGCGGGCGGCGCGTTGCGCGCGTTCGAGCCGCGGTAGACGATTGAGGGGTCGATGGGCTCGCCGCCCTCCGTCCACGAAACTTCGTCGTCGATGCCGCCGTGGAAGATTTTGCCGGTGCGGAGCGTCGCGTAGCCGTTGTTCTTGAAGTACTGCGGCAGCGTGACCCAGTCGGGGTGCTCCGCGCGGAAATACTTGTTGTTGTCCATCACGCCCGTCTCGGTCGGGTAGCGGCCCGTGAGCAGCGACGTGCGCGAGGGGTTGCAGAGCGGGTACTGCGCGTAGGCGCGGGCGAAGCGCGTGCCGCGCGCGGCGAGGCGGTCGATGTTCGGCGTCTTGATCTGGGTGTTCCCGTACGCGCCCAGCTCGGGGCGCAGGTCGTCTGAGATGAGGAAGAGGACGTTCAGTTTCTTCTTCGGCGCGTTGCGTTGCGCGCGCGTCTTGGCGCCCGCGGGCGCGGACAGTTGGAGCAGCAGTGCGAGTGCGCAGAGCGCGGCGCGTAGTCTCAACGTGTGCCTCACAATAGACCCCTTCCGACGGCTGCCGGGTCAGTACCGCCTGCGGTAGCGGGCGGGTATGTCTAACTCAGAGAGCCTCAAGTCGTAAGTCCGGCCCGCCCGCTACCGCAGGCGGTACCGACTGCCTTATTGCGTTGATGATTTTCTGCATTAAACTACACGGGCACGGAGGGGGACAAGCGGCGGATGAGAATCGGCGGGAGAGGGCTTGGCGGGCGGCTGTGTGTAGTCGCCCTGTGCGTGTTGCTTGTCGCGTGTGGCGTGCTCACGCGCGGGGCCGGCGCGCAGTCTCGGCGCGGGCAGAGTCGGCGCAGGCCGCCGAACATTCTGCTCGTCGTGGCCGACGACCTCGGGCGCGGCGACCTCGGCGCCTACGGGCAGCGCTTCATACGCACGCCGAACCTCGACCGCTTGGCGCGCGAGGGGATGCTCTTCACCGACGCGTACGCGCCGGCCCCGGTCTGCGCGCCGTCGCGCGCGAGCTTCATGACGGGGCTGCACCAGGGGCACGCGCGCATCCGCGGCAACACGGGGCGCAACAACGAGCGCGTGCCGCTCAAAGACGAGGACGTGACCGTCGCCGAAGTTCTGAAGGGCGCGGGTTATCGCACGGGCATCGTCGGCAAGTGGGGGCTGGGCGAGCCGGGGACGACCGGCGTGCCCGGCCGCCAGGGCTTCGACTACTTCTTCGGCTACCTCAACCAGAACCACGCGCACAACTACTACCCCGAATACCTCTGGCGCAACGACGAGCGCGTCACGCTCCCCAAAGGCACGTACTCGCACGACCTCTTCACGCGCGAGGCGCTCGACTTCGTCAGGCGCGAATCGTCGGCGCCGTTCTTCCTCTACCTCGCCTACACCTTGCCGCACGCGAACAACGAGCTGACGCGCAAGACCGGCAACGGCATGGAGGTGCCTTCGGACGCGCCCTACTCGCGCGAGCCCTGGTCGCCGCAGCAGCGCAACTACGCGGCGATGGTCACGCGCCTCGACGCGGACGTGGGGAAGGTACTCGCGCTTCTCAAGGAGTTGAGGATTGACGAGGAGACGGTCGTCCTCTTCGCGAGCGACAACGGGCCGCAGGACAAGTCGGAGGGCGGTTATGACCAGACGCTCTTCGACAGCAACGGCCCTTTCCGCGGTCTCAAGCGCGAGCTGTACGAAGGCGGCATCCGCGTCCCTCTCTTCGTGCGCTGGCCGGGGCGCGTGCGCGCGGGCTCGACGACTTCGTACGCCACGACACTCTGCGACCTCCTGCCGACGGCGGCGGCGCTCGCGGGCGTGAGTGCGCCGCCGGCGATTGACGGCGTCTCCCTGCTCCCGTTCCTGCTCGGGCGTCGCGCGCCGCAGCGCGGGCCGCTCTACTGGGAGTTCCACGAGGGCGGCTTCGTGCAGGCCGTGCGCATGGGGAGTTGGAAGGCCGTGCGGAAAGGGTTGGGCGGGACGGTCGAGCTTTACGATTTGAAGACCGACCTCGGCGAGACGCACGACGTGGCGGCAAGTCACCCCGAGGTCGTCCGGCGCGCCGCAGAGGTCATGCGGCGCGAGCACGTCGAATCGGAGGACTGGCCGGCGTCGGCGACGGACGCGCCACAGTGAAGTGCCGATGCACAAACGGATGTTGACGAACGGAGTCTGCAAATTCCTCCTCGTGCTGGCGTGCGCGCTCGCGCTCGTCTCCGCGCATGGTTGTCAAAAGGGAGGGGAGGGCGTCGCGCCTTCGCGCGCGGTCGAGCCCGCGCGCGTCGAGCGAGACGGGATGGCTTTGATTAAGGGCGGGACGTTCCGCATGGGCTCGGACGACGAGATGCCGGACGAGGCGCCGGCGCACGAGGTCGAGGTCAAGAGCTTCTGGATGGACGCGCGCGAGGTGACGGTCGCGGAGTTCAAGCAGTTCGTCGAGGCCACCGGCTACAAGACCGACGCGGAGCAGTTCGGCTGGTCGGGCGTCTTCGACCGCAAGACGGGCGACTGGGCGAGGGTTGACGGCGCCGACTGGCGACACCCGGAAGGCCCCGCCTCCGACGCCGCTTCGAACGAGCCGGTCTGCCAGGTCTCCTGGCGCGACGCGTCGGAGTACGCGCGCTGGGCGGGGAAACGTCTGCCGACGGAGGCCGAGTGGGAGTACGCGGCGCGCGGCGGGCTGGCGGGGAAGCGCTACGCGTGGGGCGACGAATTGCGGCCGGGGGGGAAGCCCGTGGCGAACTGGTGGCAGGGCGAGTTCCCCACGCGCGACACGGGCGAGGACGGGTTCAAGGGGCGCGCGCCCGTGGGGAGTTTCGCGGCGAACGGCTACGGGCTCTACGACGTGGCGGGAAACGTGTGGGAGTGGTGCGCGGACTGGTACGCCGGGGACTACTACGCGGCGTCGGCGCGCGCGAACCCGCCGGGGCCCCGCGAGGGCGAGGAGCGCGTCATCCGCGGCGGCTCCTGGATGTGCGCCGAGAACTTTTGCAGCAACTACCGCGTCGCCGCCCGCAGCCACGCCACGCCCGACACCGGCCTCGACAACCTCGGCTTCCGCTGTGCCCGCGACGTCGCGCATTAATTCGAATGGGCGCCCGTCGCGTTTGGGATATAATTCGCGGCCGTATAATAGCGGTCGGCAACCCCTCCCCCGATTCTTGTTCGCACTCCTCCGAGGTGTCGAGATGAAGAGAACGCTCACCGTCCTTCTGGCGTGTCTTCTCGCGCAGGCGCCCGCGCTCGCGCGCCAGCAGCCGCAGCCGCAGCAGACGCCCGCGCAGACCCCGCCGCCCGCGCCGACGCCGGACGTGCCGGACTGGTTGAAGAACCTGCCCACGGGGCCGGCGCCGTCGCAGGGGTCGATTCAAATCCTGCCGCCGGGCGTGCCCCAGACCGTCGAGCACGACGAGGACGACGTGGTGCGCATCACCTCGAACCTCGTGCAGATCGACGCCGTGGTGACGGACAAGAAGGGGCGGCTGGTCACAGACCTCAAGCCCGACGAGTTCGAAATCCTCGCCGACGGCAGGCCGCAGAAGATCACGAACTTCTCCTACGTCCAGAACATCCCCGACACGGAGCCGACGCCCGCGCCCGCGGCCGAAGCCAAGTCGGACGTGGCGGCGCCCCCGCCCGCGCGCCTGCGCCCCGAGCAGGTCAGGCGCACCGTCGCCTTCGTCTTCAACGATCTGGAGATGTCCGCGGAGAGCGTCTACTACGCGCGCAAGGCCATCCAGAAGTTCGTGGACGAGCAGATGCAGCCGGGCGACTTCGTCGCCATCCTCCCCGCGAGCGGCGGGAGCGGCGCCCTGCAACAGTTCACCAACGACAAGCGCCTGCTCGACGCCGCCATCAAGAACCTGCGCTGGCAGCCGCAGTACGGCCGCGGCGTCCGCCCCTTCGAGGCGCCGGACTACAGCGCCCCGCCGGAGTTCGAGGAGTCCGAGCAGGAGCGCTCCTACTTCTCGCGGCGGCGCGAGCGGTTCAGCGTCGCCACGCTCGGCGCTCTGGACGCCGTCGTCGGCGCGCTGCGCGACCTGCCCGGGCGCAAGTCGCTCGTGCTGCTCTCGGACGGCATCCCGATGCCGCCGCCCGAGGAGGATTCGGGCCGCGTGCTGGCCGGCATCAACCGCGTCATCGAGAGCGCCAACCGCGCCTCGGTCATCGTCTACACGGTTGACGTGCGCGGCCTCCCGACCTTCAACCTCCTCGACGCCAGCTCTGCGGGCGCGCCGGACGTGGGGCAGATTTCGAAGCTGATGCTCGCGCGCGGCCGCGAGCTGAACGACTCGCAGATCGGCCTGCGCCGGCTGGCCGAGGAGACGGGCGGCGTCGCCTACGTCAACTCGAACGACATCGGCGGCGGCGTGCGCCGCGCGCTCGAAGACCAGAAAGGCTACTACCTCATCGGCTACCGCCCCGACGAGGGCACGTTCGACCCCGCGACGGGGCGGATGCGCTACCACAAGCTGACACTCAACGTGACGCGCCCCGATCTGAAGGTGCGGACGCGGCAGGGCTTCTTCGGCTTCACGGGAAAGAGCGTGACGCCGGCCACCGTGCCGGTCACGCGCGCGCAGCAGTTGCGCGCGGCGCTCGTCTCGCCCTTCCCGGCGGGCGGCGTCTCCCTGCGGCTCACGTCCCTCTTCGGCCAAGACCCGAAGCAGGGCGCCTACGTCCGCTCGTTCATACACATCGACGGCCGCGACCTCACCTTCCGGCGTCAGCCCGACGGCAGTTACAAGTCCGTCATCGACGTGGTCGTGTTGACGTTCGGCACGAAGGGGCTCGTCGTCGGCGAGGCCAACACGACGCACACGGTGACGGTCTCGGAGAGGGTTTATAAGCAGATTCAGGAGGCGGGGCTGTTCTACGACACGGTCGTCCAGACGAAGAAGGCGGGCGGCTACCAGCTTCGGGTGGCCGTGCGCGACGTCGCGAGCGAGCGGACGGGCTCGGCCAGCCAGTACGTCGAGGTGCCGGACGTGAAGAAGGGGCGGCTCGCGCTCTCGGGCATCGTCATCAGGTCGGAGGCGTCCATGACCGCGCCGGAGAAGCCTTCCGCGGCCGCGTCGAAGCCGAAGCCCGAGGCGCCTCCCGAGCCCGAGACGGCCGCGGCGGCCGAGAACTTGCCGCCGCCTTCGAGCGTCTCGAAGCCCGAAGAGGCGCCCGCGGAAGGCCCCGCGCCGCCGCCTTCCGACCCGCAGGGCAGCCCGGCCGTGCGCCGCTTCCGGCGGGGCTCGGTCGTGGACTACGGCTTCTACGTCTACAACGCGAAGTCCGACCCCGCCGCACACCTCCAGACGCAGCTGCGCCTGTTCCGCGACGGCAAACTCGTCTACGAGGGCAAAGTGCAGTCTTTCGAGGCCCACCCGCTCAACGTACAGGGCGACGTCGCGGCGGCCGGCCGGCTTCAACTCGGGAAAGTCCTCGGCCCCGGCGACTACGCCTTCCAAATTGTCGTCACCGACCCGCTCGCCAAAGAGAAGCAGCGCGTCGCGGCGCAGTGGATCGATTTTGAGGTTGTCGATTAGGAAGTTAGGGGAGCCGTCGCCCTGAACGCTTAAATACAAGAAGAGGGAAATCCTACTTCTTAACGACCTCCGGGCTCTCCACGTTCAACGCGTTCGTCAGCTTCAACGGCTCGCCTTTCGTCGTCCTGACCTTAACGTTGCGCATCTGCCAGTCGCGCGCGTGTTCGACGAAGCCGGTCTCTTCGCCTTCGGCGTTGATGTCGGCGAAGGTGACGCCGACGATTGGTTTCTCGGGCAGGCCGGTGGCGGTGAAGACGCGTTTGGCGCCGGAGACTTCGACGTGCTCGATTCTGATGTCGCGGAACTCGCAGTAGCCGCGCTCGACCGGCAGGACGGGCGTGTTCATGACGACCCAGTGCGGCGGCGGGTTCGTAATCTCCTTCGGGATGGTGGCGTAGGAGTAGCTCGGGTTCCAGTTGAGCGTGAAGGTGAAGGGCAGCGGGACGTTCTCCATCCTGATGTCGCGGATGAGCACGTCCGAGACGTAGCCGCCGCGCGTCCTGGCCGACTTGAAGCGCAGCCCTTCGCTCGTCCCGACGCCGCGGTTGCGGTAGGCGACGACGTGGCGGATGCCGCCCGAGGTTTCGCTGCCGAAGGAGAGCACGCCGCCGCCGTGGCGCGTCAAATTGTCGCGCACGACGACGTACTCGGTCGGCCTGGCGACGCGCAGGCCGTCGGAGTCGCGCCCGGCCTTCAGGCAGATGTCGTCGTCGTTGTTGTCGATGTCGCAGTGCTGCACGAGGACGTTTGAAGAGGAGTCGATGTCCACGCCGTCCGTGCTCGGGCCGCCGTTCTCGCTGATCTTAATCCCGTCAACGGTGACGTGGTCGGAGTAGACGACCTGCACCGTCCAGAAGCCGGAGCGCTTCAAACTTAAATTCTCGACCGACACGTCCGAAGACTTCCAGACGACCAGCAGGCGCACGCGCTCGGCGTCGTAGTCGGCGGCCCAGCGCAGGCCGCGCGGCTCGTAGTCGTTGCGGCGCAGGTTCCAGTACCTGTCCCACCACTTCTTCCCGCGCCCGTCGATGACGCCGCCGCCGGAGAGCGTGACGCTCTTCTGCTCGTTGACGTTGATGAGGGCGGCGGGCCACTTCATCTCGATGCCCGCGACGCGCGTGAAGATGGAGGGGTAGTCCGCGTCCTCCTGGCTCCCCAAGAGCGTGACGCCCTCGCCGACGGAGAAGTTGACGCCCGACTTGATGAAGAGCGCGCCCGTCACGTACTGCCCCGGCTTGAACCGGACGACCCCGCCGCCCGCCTTCGCGCAGGCGTCGATGGCCTTCTGAATCGCCTTCGTCGAGTTCGTCTCGCCGTCCCCGGCCGCGCCGTACTCGTTCGCGGAACAGATGCGCTTCTTCGACGGCTTCCGACGCGCGCCCACCGTCTTCACCCACGCGGGCAGCCCGGCTTCCGCCTCTTTCGCCGTCGTCTGCGCAGTCATCTCCATTCCGCACGCCGCGTACATGAGAAAGGGCAGCGCCGCGACGACCGACCTCAACCTCTTCGACATAGCTCCCCCAAGTCCGACCGTTAAGACCTAAAACTTCTTCGACTCCGCCCGCTCGACGCGCGTGTCGGGGACGGGGCGCGAGTCGCGGACGTTGAAGTCTTCGACGTTCTTGAGGACGAACGTCGGCACGTCGGCCGTCTTCTGCGCCGCGACGCCGCGGAAGTTCGCGCCGCGCACGTCTTCCAGATGAAAAGCGGGGCGCAGGTCTTCCGACATGAAGCCCACTTCGACGTTGGAGAGTTCCACGCCGCGCGCGTGGCGGATGAAGAAGCCGTAGGCGGGGAGTTCGCCGAACATCGAAGGCTCGGGGTAGTTCGTCTCGCGCTCCGGCGGCTCAAGCGCGGCCTGCGCGCGCGTGCCGCCGCCCCTGTAGAGGATGCGGATGTCGCTCAGTCGAACGTCTTCGACCGGATGGCCCGGCAGGCCCGCGATGATGGAGGCGTAACGCGGGTCTGCGTTGTAGACGACGACGTTGCTGATCTGTACCCGCCGAAGGACGCCCGCCGGGGCCCCGGCCGGCCCGCGCATCCGCGCCCCGAGGCGCAAAAAGATTGGGGCGGTCACCACGTCGCGCATCGTGACGTTTGAAATCGTGATGTCTTCGATAGGGCCGCCGTCCACGGTCTCCAGGGCGAGGCCGCGGCAGTGGTCGAAGACGATGTTCGAGATGGTGATGTTCTTAAACCCGCCGTTCGACTCCGTCCCGAACTTGAGGCGCCCGGTCGGGCCGTCCTTGTCGGGCGCCTGCGTGACGTTGCGCTTGTACGTGGCGTCGAGGAGCGAGCCGATGTCGTAGCCGCTCACAAAACAGTTCGTGATCGTCACGTTCTCGGTCGCGCGCGCGAAGCCGAGCGCGTAGGAGCTTTTGAGGACGATGGCGTCGTCGTTCGGCGAGTTGACCGAGCAGTTCGAGACGCGCACGTTGCGGCACGAGTCGATGTCGAAGCCGTCGCGGTTGGTGTCAACCTTCAGATTGTCGATGGTCAGGTTGTCCACGCCCGTCGCGAGCAGCGCGAAGTGTCCGCCGTTCAAAATCGAGAAGTCGCGGAGCGCGACGTTGCGCGAGAGCTTCAGGGAGATGGCCTTGTTGCCGAGCCCCGCCATCGCGCTGTGCGGCAAATCTTCGCCGAGCGGCGAGACGGGGCGCGCGGCCTGCGCCCCCCCGAGCGTGGTCGGCGTGTCCCCGGCCTGCAAGGGGCGGCGCGGGCGCGGGCTGCGGCGCGTCAGGCCGCGGCCGTCGATGAGTCCGGGGCCGTAGATGGAGACGTTCTCGACGCCCACGCCCCAGATGAGACTGTTCTGCCAGTGTGAGTGGCCGAAGTCCTGATACATGTCCCACTCGTCGTTCGGTTCGGGCTGGTCGTAGCTGCCTCTGTCCTTCTCGGGGTCGGCGGCGAGGATGGTCGCGCCCGAGTCGAGGTGGAGAGAGACGTTGCTCTTCAGGCGAATCGAGAAACAGAGGTACGTGCCCGCGGGGAAATGCACCGTCCCGCCTCCCGACGCGGCCGCGGCCTCAATCGCGCGGTTGACGGACGGAGTGTCCACGGTCTTCCCGTCGCCCCGCGCCCCGTAAGCGCGCACGCTGTAGACGAGCGCGTCGTTCGGCTGCGCCCCCGCCGCCCTTCGTTGCGCGGAGGCGTCGTTTCGGCCGTTGAAGCTCAGCAGACATGCGGACAGGGTGAGCGTGACGGCGGCGATAAGTCCAAGCCGATGTTTCCTCATCGTCTCTCTCCGCCGCGTCAGCGGCGCTTGAATGTAGCCCGGCCTTGAAAGGCCGGGGCAGCCGACAATAAATAAGACGCCGCGTCGCGTCAGCGACGCATGAACCGACGCGGCATGTTCAAGCGTCGCTGACGCGGCGGCCGGTTCGGCGCGTTGACGCTTGTTAGCGAAGCAGCGCCGACGCCGTCCAAAGAATCGGGGCCTGGCCGTGGAGGTCGCCGGTCTTGCGCGGGCGGTCGAGATAGAACTTGAGCTGCGTCGGGAGGTCGGGGCCGACCTCTTGAAAAGCCTTGTTCGTCCCGACACAGACATCGCTCACGTTCGACTCGGCGTCGAGGTGCTTGACCAGGCCGAGCCAAGCCTTGCGCGCCGCCGGGCCGTAAGTCTTCTTGTCGAGCCAGCCCTCCTTCACCCCCGTCACCATCGCGAAGGCGAACATACCCGTCCCGGAAGTCTCGGCCCAAACGTCGGGGCGGTCTACGAGCTGGCGCCAGAGGCCGTCCTCGGCCTGATATTTCAAGAGCGCCGCCATCATCGTCTTGTAGCCCTGCATGATGCGCGCGCGCCGCGGGTGACTCTTCGGCATCGAGCGCAGAAGCTCCGCCATCCCGGCCGCGTACCAGCCGTTCCCGCGCCCCCAGTAGAAGGGCGAGTCGGCCGCGTGGAAGAAGAGGCCGTTCGGCTGTTGCAGCTTGTCCAGATAGGTCGCCGTCGCGAGCGACGCGCGGTCGAGGTACTTGATGTCGCCGGTCGCGCGGAAGGCTTCCGCCTGGAGGACGTTCATCATGTACATGTCGTCCACCCAGTAGCGCGCCTCCGCGGTGATGCCGTCCGGGGTCGTCTTGTCCCACTGGCGATCCGCGAAGCCGCGCCCGAAGTCGAGGTAGCGTCTGTCCTTCGTCTGGATGTAAAGCTCCAGGGGGACTGTCCCGAAGACGCTGTAGTCCACGTGCGACTGGCGCGAGACGTGCGCGTCGCCCGCGGGCGTCAGGAACTGATCGAACTCCTTAATCAGTCTCGCCGAAAGGTCTCGGTCTTTCGTGAGCAGCGCGACCGTCAGCGCGCCGTACCAGGCGCAGATTTCGGGGTAGATGACGTACTGCCGCTTCGGCTTCTGCGCGCCGTTCTGCGTCACCGTCTGCTCGAACTCGAACGAGCGCGCGGCCCAGTTCTCCGCGACGCGCTTGCCGACCTCTTGCGGGGAAGTGCCGGCGGGCCAGTCCTTGAAAGGGTCTGCGGCGCGCGCCGCGGGGGGCAGGGGAAGGAGAATCAGCGCCGCGAGCGAGAGCACGATTGCTTTTTGTAGTCTGCGCATCTTTAAACTTGCTCCTCAACGGGTCTTCTGTCTGCTGCCGATGTTTAATGCCGACGCGGGCGCGGCCTCGACGGAGACTGTGCCGGGCGAGAGACCCGCGGCGGTCGCCGTCACGGCGATGCGTCCGCGGGATGCGTCCGCTTTGAGCAGAGCGAAACACCGCCCTTGATAAGCGCGCCTCTCCGTCGCTTGAAAAGGCTCGTGGCTCGCGTTGTCTCCGCTGTCCACGGCGACGACGCGCCCCGCGCCGTCGGCTTTGAAAGTGATGAGGTCGGAAGCGCGCGGGACGACGACGCCGTCCGCGCCAACGACGGTCGCCTCGACGTACACGACATCGTCCCGAGAGTTGGCGAGCGTTGACTTGTCGGCGGAAAGCACGACGCGCGCGGGCCTGCCCGCCGTCTTCAGTTCATGAGTCGCGACAACCTTTCCCCCGTTCGTGCCGACGGCGCGGAGCGTGCCCGGCTCGAACGGCACCTTCCAGTTGCGCGGTGCGTCGTCCGAGGGCCGCGGCTTCGAGCCGAGCGAGCGGCCGTTGAGGAACAGCTCGACCTGCTCGGCGTTGCTGTAGACCTCGACGTTCTCGTCGTGCGGCTTCAAGTCTTCCGGCGTCCAGTCGCCGTAGAGCACCTGCGGTCGCCTGTCCTGCCCGTAGCCGGGATCGGTCGGCGCGAGCGGCGTCGGCGCGACGCGCCTGGCGGCGTAGACCGTCGGGACTTCGCCCCACCAGCTCAACCTCTGGAAGGCGAGCGGGCGCGGCGTGCCCGTGCGGTCGAGCAGCCCGAAGTTGAAAGAGACGAGCGGCCAGCCGGGCGACTCGCCGAGGTAGTCGATGCCCGTCCAGAGGAACTGTCCGGCGTACGGCGGGTTGTCGCGCAGCGCCAGCCACTGCTCGCGGACGTGCGTGTTCTCCGTACCCAAAATCTTCCGCGTCGGCTTCTGCCGGTAGGCGGCGAGAATCTCCTGCTCGCGGTAGTTCTGCCCGACCACATCAAGCAGGTCGGCGAGGCCGTTGTCGTAGTCGTGGCTGACGTTGGGGCGGAAGAGCGCCTGCGTGACGGGGCGCGTCGGGTCTTCGCGGTGGAAGACTTCGACGAGCCCGCCGAGGATGCGTTTGGCGAGTTCGGGCTGCGGCGTGTCGTGGATTTCGTTGCCGGCGCTGTAGATGATGACCGAGGGGTGATTGCGGTCGCGGCGCGCCATGTCGCGCGCGTCCGTCTTCGACCACTCTTCGAAGTAGAGGTGATAGTCGAAGGGGCGCTTGGCGACCGTCCACACGTCGAAGCTCTCGTCCATGACGAGGAAGCCCATGCGGTCGGCGAGGTCGAGGAACTCGGGGGCGGGCGGGTTGTGCGCGGTGCGGATGGCGTTGGCGCCGAAGCGGCGGAGGATTTCCAGACGGCGCTCCCACACGCGCAGGGGGACGGCCGCGCCGAACGCGCTCCCGTCCTGGTGGAGGCAGACGCCCTTCAGCTTGAAGTTGCGGCCGTTGAGCCAGAAGCCCGTCGCCGCCTCGAACTTGAACTCGCGGATGCCGAACGTGACTGTCTCGTCGTCAACCGCGCGGCCGGCGGCGCGCACGCGCGCGACCGCCTTGTAGAGATTCGGGTCGCGGATGTCCCAGCGCCGCGGGTTGCCGACGGAAAGCTCCTGCGTGAAGTCGGCCGTCTCGCCCGCGGCGAGCTGTCGCGGCTTCGTCTCCGCGGTGCCGACGACTTTGCCGTCGGGGTTGACGAGCTGGATTTGCAAGGAGACCGCGCGGGCCTGAGAAGACTGGTTGACGATGGTGCTGCGGACGTTGACCGTCGCGCTCGTGTTCGTGACCTGCGGCGTGGTGACGAACGTGCCCCACTGTTCGATGTGGACGGGGTCGGTCGTGACGAGCCGGACGTGGCGGTAGATGCCGGCGCCCGTGTACCAGCGCGAGGCGGGCTGCCCCGAGTTGTCGGCGCGCACGGCGACGACGTTCTCCTTGCCGAAGTCGAGGTGGTCGGTCAGCTCGTAGCGGAAGGAGCTGTAGCCGTAAGGGCGTTTCCCCAGGTGGAAGCCGTTGACCCACACGTCGCTGTTCGCCATCACGCCGTCGAAATCGACGAAGACGCGGCGCCTCGAGTCTCCGGCCGGGACGTTGAAGTGCTTGCGATACCAGCCGACGCCCGCGGGCAGGTACGCGCCGTCTTTGCCGGTCGGGTTCTTCTCGTCGAAAGGCCCCTCGATGCTCCAATCGTGCGGCACGTCGAGGCGGCGCCACGCGGCGTCGTCGAACTCGGGCCGCTCGGCGCCCTGCGCGTCGCCTTTGAAGAAGCGCCAGTCCGCGTCGAACGAGGCCGTGACGCGCGCCTGCCCTCGCGCTTGAGAGGGCAGGCAGGCGAGCGCCGTTAAGAGCAGCAAGAAGGCGGTCGTGATTCTCATTCGTTTGTATCTAATCGGATAGGCAACTGCTCAGTCGTAACCGGCACCCCTTGCCCGGCCGGCGTCAGCGTCACGGGGCCGAGCAGGCCGGAGTCGCGCGGCGCGAGCTTCGTCGCGTCGAAGAGGCCGTCGGCGCCGCGGTCTTCGGGCCGCCGCGCGGGGAAGTTCGTGTTGTAGAACTTCTTGTACTTCACGCCGCGCCGCTCCAGGTCGATGACGCGGTTGATGGCGAGGTTCGTGACCTCGACTTCGAGGGTGTTCGTGTTTTTCAAAAGCGCGCCGGGGATTCTCACGCGGAAGGGCGCAGTGATGAGCGTGCCCAACTCCCGGCCGTTGAGCCGGACGCGCGCCGTCTCGGCCACGCGCCCGAGGTCGAGAATCCAGTCGCCGCCCGGCCCCTGTGGCCTGTCGAACGTGAGCGCGTAACGCGCCGTGCCGGAGAAGACTTTGTAAGCGTCGCCTTCGAGTTTCGTCCACGAGGTCAACTCGTTCAGCCGCAGCGCGGGCGGGAGCGCCGGCCCGCCTTCCGTGAACTGCACAGACCACTCGCCGCCGAGCGGCCGCAGCTCGCCCACGGGCTGTAAGTACAGGAACGGCTCGCCGCGCTGCGCCGTGTCGAAGGTCTTCACGACGCACGACTCGCCCGGCGCGAGCTGTAGATAAATCTCGCCGCGGCCGCCGCGGCCGTCGTTCAGCTGCGCGAACCCGGCCGCGCCCGTCAAGGGGTCGAAGATTGCGGCCGAGCGCGGGCGCGCGGCTAGCGGCACCCAACCTTGCACCGGCGCGTCGCCGCGGTTGAGGATGAAGTAGTAGTTGCCGCCCGGGTAAGCCCGGCGCGTGAAGCGCAGGCCCTGCCCGACCATCGCCTCGCGCCTCGTGCCGGCTTGCGCGAGGAGTTTCGTCAAGTTGTCGCCCAAGAGGAAACGCCCCGCGCCGACGCTCGCGCCGCGGACGCCCGGCGTGTTCGTGTCGTTGAAGTTGAGCTGTGCGACGAGCCGCCTGAAGGCCGCGCGCCGCGCGTCGAGATTTCCGAAGCCGGGCACGTCCGTCGGCAGGCTCTTGCGCACGACGACGGTCGCGCCCTGTCGGGCGAGCGCCGTCAACTTCTCGAACGTCTCGGCCGGGACGTAGCGCGTCTCCGGCAGCACGATGACCTTGTAGTTGAGCCCGCCCGCGCGGAGCGACCCGTTCGCGTAGGCGACGTTAGCAAGCTGTCTGTCCGAGATAAGGTCGAAGGCGTAGCCCGCATCTAAGAGCGCCTGCGCGTCCGCCTGCGTGATGCCCACGTCGTGGCCGCCGCCGACGTGGACGAGGCGCCCCTCCTTGCTCGGCTCCATCCAGGTGTCGTGGATGGGGTAGTAGAGCAGCACGTCGTTGTCGGCGCGCCCCTGCTGCATGAAGGACTGCACGCGCGCGATGTAGCGGTTGAGCGCGGGGAAGTCTTTCCAGTCGGGCGACTGCGGGCCGAAGTGGACGGCGGCGTAGAAGAGCCAGCCCGGCCACGGGTCTCCGGGCGGCGAGAAGGCGAGGCCGTGGTAGACGACGTGGTTGATGCCGCCGAGGAAGTTGAGGTCAACGGCGCGCTTCACGTCGCCGAGCGAGGACGTGAAGTGCTCGTCGAGCCACGTCACGGTCTCGGCCGAGGCGAGCGTCTTGCCCGTCACGTCGGCGGCCGAAGAGGCGAACTTCATGCGGACGATGTCCGTGCCTTCGGTCTCGGGGATGTCGCTCTCGGCGTAGAGGTCGAGGATGTTGGCGGGCGAGCCGTGCGCCTGGTCGCGGACGATGGCGCCGCGCCTGTGCGCCCACTCGCGCCACGTCGCGGTGAAGCGGTCGCGCAGGAGGTCTGAGACGGTCTCGCGGAAGTCGTGGAGCACGCGCGCGTGTGCCTCCCCGTCGCCTTCACCGAGGAGCGCGGGAATCTGTTGTCTCAGGTCGTAGCCGCGGCGCGCCTTGAACTCTTCGAAGAACTTCGGCGTCCAGTCCGACTGCCCCTCGGCGTCGTCAACCTCGTAGGAGTCGTTGAAGAAGGCGCGCAGGCCGCGCACGTTGCGGCCCGCGAAAGCCCGGTCGAACTTACTGAAGTAATGCCCGAGCGCCTCGGCCGAGAAGTGGTCTACGACGTTGCCCTCGCCGCCGGGCGCGGCGCGCTCGACCTGCTTCCCGTGCCAGCCCTGGAAGACTCCGTAGAGCTTCCAGCGGCCGTCCGGCGCGACCCAGTCGAGCGTGCCGTCCGCGCCGACGCGCGCAGTGAGGTCGAGCGTCTCGCCCTTGTCCGAGTAGGCGATTAGCGCTTGCAGCGGCAGCGGCTTCTCGAAGCGCACCTGGTCGAGCGCCAGCTCTTGCAAATTCGGGTTCGAGCCGATGGGCTCGCGCAGGTCTTTGATATCGAGCCTGCGGCTGACTGCGCGCAGGAGGGGCTTCTGCACCAGGCGGACGGGCTCGCCCAGGCGCGCGCCGCCGCGCAGCTCCCAGGTCTTCGAGACCAAATCCTTGGCCGCGTCCTCGGCGTTAATCCAGGGGCCGCCGAAGGGCCAGCCCGTCCCCGTCGCCATGTCCACGCCGAGCCCGAGCCGGCTCGCCTCCCTGAGCGTGTGTTCGAGCATCCCGACCCACTCGGGCGAAAGGTACTGGATGAACTTCGACTCCTCGCCGCGCACGCCGTAGATGGGCGTCAGCTCCATGCCGCCCAGGCCCGCCTGCTCGTACTGCGCCAGCGCCCAGGAGAGGTCGCGCCGGTTGACGGCGTTGCCCATCCACCACCAGCGCGTCCAGGGCTTCGACTGGCTCGTCAGGCGCGGCCAGGCGAGCGCCGCCGCCGTTTGCGGCACGCGCGCCGCGCCGCCGCGCCGCGCGCGTTGCGCGTAGACGGCCAACGGCGCGAGCATCTGTACGACGAGCAACAGCGAAGCGAAGGCGCGCGCCCTCGTGTGCAGTTTCGGCTTCGTCAATGTCTCTCTCCTTCTCGCTCGCTACTTCTTCAATTTCACTTCGACGATGTTCGGGCGCGGCGGCGGCTTCATGCCTTCGCCGACGAAGAAACTCGTGTGCGGCGGCTGGTTGTAGCCGACGTTCTGCCAGGCGACGCTCAGGCGGTACTGCGGGTCGTGCATGAAGGTGTAGAAGCGGTGCTCGGTCGGGATGGTCGTCGTGTAGACGCGCAGCTCTTTGTTGTCCGCCGTGCGCCAGACGACCTCCTCGCGCCAGTCGCCGAAGAGGTCTGCGCTCAGGGCGGGCGTCGCCTTCGTGCCGTTGTTCGAGACGCACCCCTCGGCCGTGAGCAGCGTCGTCTCGGTCGAATCCTTCCAGTTCCACTTCGAGATGTAGTTGCGGTCGAGCAGCTCGCTCAAAGTGTCGCCGTCCCAGTAGACGCCGAAATTGCACGAGCGCGGCGTCGTCTTTGAAATCAGCTCGCCGCGCGCGTCGAAGAGGCCGAAGATGTCCGCGCCGCGCACCCAGCACTCGAAGCCGCTGTGCGTCGGGTCGATGTCCAGACAGAGCCCGCGGCCCGGCCCCTCGCCGTCCTCGCCCGCCTTGACCGAGGGCTTCTTCCAGAGAATCTGCCCCGTGCGCGCGTCGCGGAAGTGCGCGCCCGCGTCGTCGAAGCGCTCCTGTATGTCGAAGACTTCGAGCCCCGGCCGCGTCGGGTCGAGGTCTGAAAGATGCAGCGCGTCGCCGTGGCCGAGGCCGGTCGAATAAAGTCCCTTCCCGTCGTCGTCAACGACCATCGCGCCGTAGACGATCTCGTCGCGGCCGTCGCCGTCCACGTCGCCGACCGAGAGGTTGTGATTGCCCTGGCCGCTGAAAGCCTTGTTGCCGGGCGTGCCGTCTTCGCTGTCGAACGTCCAGACGCGCGTGAGTTTTCCGCCGCGCCAGTTCCATGCGGTCAGCACCGTGCGCGTGTAGTAGCCGCGCGACATGACGAGGCTCGGGCGTTTGCCGTCGAGGTAGGCGACGCACGCGAGGAAGCGGTCGGGGCGGTTGCCGTAGCCGTCGCCCCAGATTTGTGCAAGCTCTTCGGTCGTCGGCTCAAGTTTCGTCGGGTGGCGCGGCGGGATGAAGTTCGTCGTGGCGAGGGCCGCGCCCGTCAGGCCGTCGAAGACGGTGAGGTACTCCGGCCCTTTCAGGACGTAGCCGGCGGTGCTGTGCCGGCCGTTGCGGAACGTGGCGAAGGAGCCTTCGGGGCTGCGCCAGTCGGCGTTGGCGTCTCCGATAACTTTGCCGCGGCCGTCCACGGTGCCGTCGGCGGTCTTGCAAGCGACCTCTGCGCGGCCGTCGCCGTCGAGGTCGTAGACCATGAACTGCGTGTAGTGCGCGCCCTCGCGGATGTTCTTGCCGAGGTTGATCGTCCAGAGGAGCCTGCCGTCCAACTTGTAAGCCTGAAGGATGGGCTCGGTCGTGAACCCCGCGCTCCCGTTGTCGCGCCCGCGCCCGACCATGTGGACGACCAGCTCGTACTCGCCGTCGCCGTCGAGGTCTGCGGCCGAGGCGTCGTTCGGCGAATACCCTTGCGGCGTCTGCAAAGGGATCGAAAGGTACTGCCGCGCGGGCGCGTTCGCCGGGAGGGTGAAGGCCGCGCTCGGCGCTTCTTCCTTGCCCTTCAAGACCGGGCGGACGAAGTAAGAGTTCGACTTCGACAGGTCGGCTCGCGCGTCGATGAAGTTGGTCGGGCCGTCAATCGGCTTGTCGTTGAGCTTGACGGCGCGCGCGCCGCCGGTCGAGCGGTAGAGGTTGAAGGCGAGCGCGTCCGGGTCTGTCCCCAACAGGCGCCAGCCGACCCAGACCTTTCCGTCCTCCTGCCTCACGGCCACCACGCCGCGCCCGAGCGCCTCCATCTGCCTCTGCGCCCTCGCGGGGAGCGCGGACAGGAGGAGGGCGGCGACGACGAACGTCCGTATGCCCGCCCGAAACCTTGACCTTGCCACGTCCTTCATCTCACTTCGACTTCGAAGGCTTGTAGGCTTTGACCTCTTTGGCCTTCGCCGAGAAATATTTTTTGAGCGGGTCGCCCTTGATCGCTTTAAGTCCCGCGACGACCGCCGCCGCGTTCAACTCCGCCCCGGCGCGGCTCGTGTGCGTGTGCTCGTCGGCGAAGAGCGGCTCGACCCTCTCCTGCCCCAACTCCTCGTAACGGCGCGCGATGATCTCGTTGAGGTCTACGAACGCGACCTTCTCCCGCCGCGCCACCTCCGCGGCCCAACCGGCGTAAGAGTCCGTGTCGCGCGCGACGCGCCCGTCCTTCCAAATCTTCCGCGGCACGAGCGAGCAGACAATCGGCGTCGCGCCCTTCGCGCGCGCGTCGGCGATGAACTTGCGCAGGTACCAGCCGTAGGTGTGAACCGTCTCGTGCTGTTTGGTCAGGAGATTGTCGATCTCCTCCGACTCCTCGCCCGTGCCGCGGATGCTGGCGCGTGCGCGCGAGTTGTCGTTGAGCGGGCCGGCGTCGTTGTGGCCGAACTGCATGAGGACGAAGTCGCCGGGCTTGAGCATCGCCAGCACGCGCTCCCAGTGGCCGCCGGTCAGGTACGTGCGGCTGCTCAGCCCGCCGACCGCGCGGTTCACGACGTTGATTTTTGCAGAGTCGAAGAAGTCAACCAGGGGCTCGCCCCAGCCCCACTGCCCGCCGCCGCCGTCGCCCTGCCCGTTGCGGACGGTCGAGTCGCCGATGAGAAAGAGGCTGGGAAGCTTCGGGTCGCGCGGCTCGGGCAGAGGACGCCGCGCGCGCGGCGTGACGTTCGCGTCCGCGCCCGGCGTGATGGCCTTGCCCGCCTCCGAAAGGTACGGGCAGAGCGGGCAGCCCTTCAGACGCTTCAACCCTTCGACGACCGACGCGGCGTTGAACTCGGCGCCGGCCGGGCTCGTGTGCGTGTGGTCGGGGCCGAAGAGCGGCTTGACCTTCTCCTCGCCGAGCGCTTCGTACTTGTCCGCGACGATGTTCGTCACGTCAACGAACTCGACGCCCGCTGCGCGCGCGATCTCCTCGGCCCACTGCCGGAACTGGCCGGAGCCGCGCTCGACCTTGCCGTCCTTCCAGATGTTGCGCACGGTGAGCGAGAGGACGACGGGCGTCGCGCCCTTCGCCTTCACGTCGGCGATAAACTTGCGGTTGTACCAGCCGAAGGTGTGGACGACCTCCTTCGTGCCGTCGGGCTTCGTGACCTCTTTCGTCTCTTCGCCGAGTCCCGGCAGAGAGCCGCGCGCGCGCTCCGTGTCGAGCGGCCCGCCGTCGTTGTGCCCGAACTGTATGAGCACGAAGTCGCCCGCCTTCAAGTCCTGCAAGACCTTGTCCCAGAGCCCTTCGGTCAAAAACGTCCGGCTGCTCCGCCCCGCGCGCGCGCGGTTGAGGACGTTGATTTTTGAAGAGTCGAAGAAGGAGGCGAACGGGTCGCCCCACCCGAGCGCGCCGTTCGCGTTGTTGTTGGCGGTCGAGTCGCCGACGACGAAGAGCGTCGGGAGTTTTGGATTTGCGGGGCGCTGGATGGGCGGCGTCGGCAAAGGGGTCTGTGCGGCCGTTTGCGCCATGCAAATGAAAGGCGACAGGCAGACGGCGAGTAAGGCGAAGATGAAAGCCGCAAGGTTGTTTCTCAGTCGGTGCATGTGAACTCTCATTTCAACGCTTGCCGGCGGTCGGGTCGGGCCAGTC
This sequence comes from Acidobacteriota bacterium, assembly GCA_019242475.1. Lineage (GTDB taxonomy): Bacteria > Acidobacteriota > Blastocatellia > Pyrinomonadales > Pyrinomonadaceae > QHXN01. The sequence continues at coordinate 24,209 of JAFAVK010000073.1, forward strand.
GTCTGTGCGGAAGGGCGCGGCCGGCAGGCCCGCGTCGTTCGTCAGGTTCGGGTGGCGCGGGTTGTTGTTAAAGGCGTAGCGCGCGGCGACGGGCCGCGGCACGTCCGCAGACCAGACTTCGACTTTGTCCTTGCCGACGATGCGCGCCTCCGCCCAGTGCCACTTCCTGTCTTCACCCGCGACGGCGAACTCTTGCAATTTGTCGCCGTCGCGGATTCTCAAGCCCGCGCCCACCTCGTCGAACTTAAGGACGAGTTTGTCCCCGCCGGCTTTCATGCTCTGAAACATCGGCCCCGTCGCCGTCATCCGTCGGCCGTACACGTCGGCTAAGGCCCAGCGCGCCATGCGGCGCCCCACGTCGAGCTTGTCCTTCGGGTGTATGTCGTGCGCCTCGCCGATGTCGATGGTGACGACGAGCCCGGCGTTCCTCGTCGAGAGGGCCGTGCGCCGTTGCGCCTCGCGGACGTGGCTCCAAGCCTCGTCCGCGGGCTCGGGCCGTGGGTCGCGGTAGTTAGGAAGTTGGACGATGCCGAAGGGGAAATCGCCCTGACGCCAGCGCTCGCGCCACGCGCGAATCATCGTCGGCAGGAGGATTCCGTACTGCTCGGCGCGCTCCTCGTTCGACTCGCCCTGATACCAGAAGGCGCCGCGGACGGGGAAGGGAATGAGCGGCTCAATCATGCCGTCGTAAATGGACGAGGCGATGCGGTACTCGCGCAGGGCGTCGGGCACGGCCGGCGAGGGCGAGGGTCGCGCGCCCGCGGCCTTCGCCTTGTCCGCCTCCTCGCGCCAGCGCTTGATCTGCCCCTCGTACTCGACCTTCACGCGCGGACGCTCCTCGTCCCAAACCTTCGTGCGCTCGACCGTGGGTTTAAGTTCCGGGTTGGCGTTCAGGTACTCGACCGGCGTCCACGCTTCGGCCTGCGAGCCTCCGTAAGAAGAGTTGATGACGCCGATGGGGACGCCCAACTCATTCTGCAACTCGACGGCGAAGTAGTAGCCGGCGGCGGAGAAGTCTTTGACCGACTCGGGCGTGCACGCGGCCCAGGTGGCGAGCGGCGGTGGCTTGTGCTTGAAGGCGACCTGGCGGCTGACGTTGAAGAGCCTGATGTTCGGCTGATTGGCCGCGGCGATGGCTTCCTGTGCCTCCCTCGTCTCGGCCAACGTGAACTGCATGTTCGACTGGCCCGAGACGAGCCACACCTCGCCGACGAGCACATTCTTCAACTCAATTTTGTTCTTACCCGCGACGGTCAACACGGCGGGCGTCGCGTTCGCGCGCAGAGGGTCGAGCCACACGCGCCAGCGCCCGTCGGCGCCCGCCGTCGTCCTTTTCGTCTGCCCCGCGAAGTTGACCGTGACCGCCTCTCCGGGCGAGGCCGTGCCCCAGACGGGCACGCGCACGCCGCGCTGCAAGACCATCGAGTCGGAGAGCACGTCGGGCAGCGAGACCTCCGCGCGCACGCCCGCGGCCGAGCCGAGCACGACGAGCGCCGCCGCGAAAAGGAAAGCGGTTGCGTAAGCGATTCTCTTCGAGACCTGGGAGCGCATGCCGACCCTCTCCACTAAAGATTGAACGGGTAAAGCGGTTTACCGGGCGGCCGCACCACGGACGCCTCCGGCCAACGCTTCGGCCCAACGGTCGTACAAGGTTTCTATTGCTGGGGGCTCTGATTCTAAACCGAGTCGGGGGAAGAGGGAAGTGATGAATGAGGAGTGATGAATGATGAATCTCTCGACACGGCGATATTCATCATTCATCACTCCTCATTCATCACTTCTTAATTGCCCAAAGGCTTCGTCTCCGTCGCGAGGGGGCTCGGGGGGATTTTGAAAGACGAGACGGGGTCGGGGTGCGCGGGGTCGAAGGGGCGCAGGTCGTCGGCCAGGTACTTGACGAGGGGGAGGCGGTTCGACTTGATGCCTTCGACGACGGCGCGGGCGAGCTGGTAGCTGCCGTAGTTGTTGTGGTGCGTGCCGTCGCCCGGGGCGAAAGCCTTCTTCGACTCCTCCGGGCCGAGCGCTTCGTAGAAGGGCGTGCTCATCGCGTGGAGGTCGATGAGCGGGGCGTTCAATTCCTTCGCCGCCTGGCGGACGGCGTCGTCGTAGTCGCCGTGCGAGTCCGTAATCTTCCCGGCGGCGTCGAAGGTGCGGCGCTGCATCGGCGTGACGAGGACGACGGTCGCGCCGCGCTGGCGTGCCTCCTCGACGTAGTGCTTGAGCGAAGCCTTGTAGGTCGTGAACGGGCCGACGCCCTCGCCCTTCTCCTTCTCGTCGTTGTGGCCGAATTGCACGAAGAGGTAGTCGCCCGGCCTGATCAAGCTCAAGACCTTGTCGAGGCGGCGCGCGCCGAGCGAACTGCGTAAAGACTCGCCCGACTCCGCGTGATTGGCTATTGCTATTCCCGATTTGAAGAAGCGCGTGAGCATCTGGCCCCAACTGTTGTAGGGCTCACGCGGCTGGTCGCAGACGGTCGAGTCGCCGAGGAGGAAGAGCGTCGGCGCCTTGTCGTTCCTCTTGATTTCAATCGCGGCGACTGCGGGGCGCGCGTTGTTGAATTCGAGCGTGAGCTTCTCGTCCCAGGCCCAGGCTTCCGTCGTCTTCTCGCGGTCTTTGAGCTTGACCTGGCCGCCCGCGGGAATCTGCGGCGTGCGGACGTTGACGGTGAAGGTGCGCGTCTCGAAGCGGCCGCGGGCGGTGCGCACCTCTTCGAGCATGAGGCGGCGCAGCTCGGCCTTGACCGTCGTGACCGTTTCGCCCGCGCGGTCGCCGAAGGTGACGGTCACGTCGTAGTTGCCCTCGGGCAGCGCCACGGAGAAGTAGAAGGGCGCTGACGAAGTGCAGAAGTCTCCGCGCAGGGCGTCGCCGCCGCCGCGGTCAACGCACGTCACCTGCGCGCCGGGCTCGAAGCCGTAGCCGAGTTCTTTCGTGTAGAGGGTCGTCGGCAAGACCTGCCGGTAACCCTCCTTGACCTTGCCGGGGCCGAAGTCGAACTTGAGAGTCGTCGTGTTCGAACGTCCCGCCGCGTCCTGCGCGCGCACGTTCCCGGCGACGGCTAAGAGCGCGCAGGCGAGCGCGAACAGCGCGGTCAAGCGCCTGAGAAAATCGGTCGGCATAGTTCGACTCCTGTGCTCGGGATTCGCCGGCAAGGTTAAGCCTTCGTTAAATCTTCCGTCCGGAAGCGTAGCACGTACGAAAGCGCAGAGTAAATCGGTTAAATCCGTGCTAGACTCCGTAAGTAGTTCTCTTAACGCAATCTATGGGCGAATAAAAAGTGCTTATCACGCCCGGAGTTGATTTTGAGCAGCCCGGACGGCAGGGAGTAGTGTTTTTAAGGGTCGTCGGGGCGGCCGCGCGGCCGGTGTAAACGAACCGGGGAAGGGTTGGATTTACGTGACGACTTTGAGAGACGTGGCGGTGCTGGCGGGGGTTTCGACGGCGACCGTCTCGCACGTCATCAACCAGACGCGACGCACGACGCGGGAGACGCGCGAGCGCGTCGAGGTCGCGATCAGACAACTGGGCTTCGTCCCGAACGCGGCCGGGCGCGCGCTCGCGATGCGCAAGAACGGCGTCGGGGCGACGCACGCGTTCAAGTTGGGGAACGGCAACGGCCGCGCCGTCTTCGAAGCGGAAGAGACGGCGCCGGCCCAGGCGCAGACGTTGACCGCGGCGGTCGGCGCGTCGCGCATGATCCTGCGGCTCGTGCGCGCGGCGCAGCCCATCCCGCGCGTCGAGATTGCACGGCGCCTCGGCGTCAACCGGAGCACGGTGACGGAGGTCGTCAAGCCGCTCCTCGCCGAAGGCATCCTGCGTGAGGAGCAGGAGGTCTTGCCGACGGGCGTCGCGCGCACTTCGGGGCGGCCGCCGGTCGCGCTCTCGTTCGGAGACCTGAAGGAGTTCTTCGTCGGCGTGAGCCTCGGCGTGCGCCACACGACGGTGGGCCTGGCGACGCTCGCGGGCGAGAGGTTCGGCGAGGAGGAGTTCGAGACGCCGCCCGAGCCGCAGGAGGCGCTGGCGCGGATGCGCGCGTCCGTCAAGCGTCTGTGCGCGAAGGTGCCGGGCAGAGAGTTGAAGGTCATCGGCGTGAGTGTGCCGGGGCCGACCGACGCGACACGCGGGCGGATGGTCTACGCGCCGCACCTGGGCTGGCGCGGCGTGGACGTGGCGCAGGCTTTGAGCGTGAAGCCGTGCGGCGTCGAGGGCGGCGCGCCCGTGCCGGTCGTCGTGGAGAACGACGCGACGGCGGCGGCTTTGTACGAGGCGCGGCTGCGCCTGGGCAACGGGTCGGAGGCGCCGAACGCTAACTTTGCTTTGGTGAGGAGCGGCACAGGCATCGGCGTCGGGCTCGTGCTGGGCGGCGAGGTCTACCGCGGCACGGGCGGGGGCGAGGGGCTGGCGGGCGAGTTCGGGCACATGACGATTGTCGCGGGCGGGAAGCAGTGCCGCTGCGGCAACCGCGGCTGCTGGGAGATGTACGCGTCGGCGTCGGCGGCCTCTTCGCTGTACGCGGGCGACCGCGTGCAATTGGGCGGGCAGACGCCGCCGCGCTTCGTGGAGATCGTGGCGAGGGCGGAGGGCGGCGAGCTGCGCGCGCGCCGGACTCTGGAGCGTCTGGGCGAGTACCTCGGGATAGGGATCGCGAACGTCATCACGGGGCTCGGCGTGTCGCGTGTGATCGTGAGCGGGCGACTCGTCTACGGGTGGAAGTTCATCAAGGGGCCTTTGCAGGAGGCGGTCGGGCAGAGCATGGCCGGGCGCATCTCGGGCTGGTCGGTCGAGCCGGGCGAGCCGACGGGGGCGGGCCTCGGCGGCGCGGTCGAGGTCGCGGCCGACGAGTTTCTGGCGCGCGTCGTGGGGCGTTAGTCATATGGTTTTGTTGCTAGCTTGAACGTTGCGTTGAAGCCTAACCGGCGCCGCTCGCAAGTCGAAATCAATAAAGCTCGACCCGCAATTTTCCTCACAGAGCGCCCGCCTGCTTGCAAAATGGCCGGAGTTACAGTAGAAGGCACGTATCAAGAGTTACAGTTTTCTGTTTGACAGTCCCCCGCGGCGGACTTCGGCGCGCCTCGACTGAGGGGCAACCTGTCCCCGCGTGCCTGTTAACCGCTTCCCCTCCGAGAGAAAACTCGATGAAGAAAGAACTCGGCACCTTCCTGCTGCTCGTGCTCCTGTGCGTGGTCGTGGCGATTCTGAACCCGCGCTTCCTCGCGCCGGCCAACTTGCAGAACATGGCGCGGCTGATCGGGATGTACGGCATCTTCTCCATCGGCCTCGGACTGGTCATCATCACGGGCGGCATCGACCTCTCGGTCGGCTCGGTCTTCGCGCTCCTCGGCGTGGTGATGTCGATGATGCTGACGGAGTGGGGCTGGCCCTCGGCGCTGGCGGTCGTCGCCATCATCGGCCTCGGGACGGCCCTGGGCGCGCTCCACGGGCTGCTGATTACGAAGGTGCGGGTGCAGCCCTTCATCGTGACGCTGTGCGGGCTCCTCTTCTACCGCGGGCTGGCGCGCTTCATCTCGAACGACGAGACGAAGGGCTTCGGCACGGGTGCGGGGTTCGAGACGCTGAAGACGTTGGCGACGGGAAGCGTGCTCGGGATACCGACGCCGTTCGTGCTGCTCATCATCATCAGCGTCGTCATGTGGGTCGTGCTGCACCGCTCGGTCTACGGGCGCTACCTCTACGCGGTGGGGCGCAACGAGACGGCCGCGCGCTACTCGGGCATCAATTCGGAGAAGATGGTGGCGAGCGCCTACATCATCCTCGGCGCTTTGGTCGGCATCGCCGGCATCGTCTTCGCCTTCTACACGAACTCGATCTCGCCCAGCTCGCACGGGAACTCGTTCGAGTTGTACGGCATCGCGGCGGCGGTGCTGGGCGGCTGTAGTTTGAGGGGCGGCGAGGGGTCGGTCGTCGGCATCCTCATCGGGACGGCGCTGTTGCAGGTCTTGCAGAATCTCGTAAACCTGCTGGGCATCCCCAGCTCTTTGAACTTCGCCGTGTTGGGCGCGGTGATTCTGATCGGCGTCATCGCCGACCAGATACTCCAGCGCCGCCCGGCGCGCGTGAAGCCGGCTTGAGGGTCGGCGGGCTTTTGAAATAATTCATCCGGAGAGTTCTGACTATGCCTTTGAAGAGAACGGCGGCGCTGCTCCTGCTCTGTCTGGTCGTCGCGCCCGCAGCGGGGGGGAAGGGCTTGCCGAAGAAGGAGAGCTTCGGGCGGACGAGGGACGGGCAGGCCGTGGACATCTACACGCTGAAGAACGCGCGCGGAGCCGAGGCGCGCATTACGACCTACGGCGGCGCGGTCGTCTCGCTCAAGGTGCCCGACCGCGCCGGCAAGTTCGACGACGTGGTGCTCGGCTTCGACGACATCGAGGGCTACCAGAAGACGACCACCTACATCGGCGCGCTCGTCGGCCGCTACGCCAACCGCATCGCCAAAGGCAGGTTCACGCTGGACGGCAAGGAGTACACGCTCGCCACGAACAACGGCGAGAACCATTTGCACGGCGGCGTCCGCGGCTTCGACAAGGTGGTCTGGGCGGCGCGGCCCGTCGCCGCGCGCTCCGGGCAGGCGCTCGAACTCACCTACCTCAGCAAGGACGGCGAGGAGGGCTACCCCGGCAACCTCTCGGTGCGGGTCGTCTACACGCTGACGGACGCGGACGAGCTGCGGATCGACTACTACGCGACGACCGACAAAGACACGGTCATCAACCTGACGAACCACAACTACTACAACCTCGCCGGGCAGGGCAACGGCGACATCCTCGGCCACGTCTTGACGCTCAACGCCAGCCGCTTCACGCCGACCGACGCGGGCGCCATCCCGACGGGCGAGCTGCGCGCGGTGAAGGGGACGCCCTTCGACTTCACGCGGCCGACGGCCATCGGCGCGCGCATCAATCAGGACGAGGAGCAGTTGAAGCTCGGCAAGGGCTACGACCACAACTTCGTCATCGACGGGCGGGCCGGGGTGCTCCGCCTCGCGGCGCGCGTCACGGAGCCGACGACGGGGCGCGCGTTGGAGGTCTGGACGACCGAGCCGGGCGTGCAGCTCTACACGGGGAACTACCTGGACGGGACGGACACGGGCAAGGGCGGCAAGACCTACAAGTACCGCTACGGCTTCTGCCTTGAGACGCAGCACTTCCCCGACTCGCCCAACCAGCCCAAGTTCCCCTCGACCGTGCTGCGCAAGGGCGCGCAGTTCCGCTCGACGACGGTGTATAAATTCAGCGCGCGTTAGGGAGCAGTAGGCAGTAGGCAGTAGGCAGTTGAAGACACTGCTTAAGCTCAAAGGTTTTGTTCAGACATTTGGCAGCGAGCGGCAGAGGGATAATTATTCAAGAAGGCAGAGGGCACTGACTGCCTACTGCCATCTGCCTACTGCCTACTTTCATTTGAGGAGAAGCGAGATGAAACTGAAGAAGATGATGCTTCTGTGCGCCTCCCTGTTGTTGGCCGCCTGCGCGCAGCAGGGCGGCACGGGCGGCGCCAACACCGCCAACGGCGGCAACACCTCCGGCAGCACGGGCGGCGGCGCCAAGCGGCTCGCCTTCGTCACCAACAACGCCTCCGACTTCTGGACTATCGCGCGCAAGGGCGTCGAGAAGGCCGACGCCGAGCTGCCCGACGTGACCGCCGAGTTCAAGATTCCCTCGGACGGCACGGCCGCCGAGCAGAAGCGCATCGTGGACGACCTGCTCGCCAAGGGCATCGACGGCATCGCCATGAGCCCCGTCGATCCCGACAACCAGACCGGCCTCATCAACGACGTCTCGCAGAAGACGCTCGTCTTCACGCAGGACTCCGACGCGCCGAACAGCCAGCGCGCCTGCTACGTCGGCACCGACAACGTCGAGGCGGGGCGGCAGGCGGGCGGGCTCATCAAGGAGGCCCTGCCGCAGGGCGGCAAGATCATGGTCTTCGTCGGCAAGCTCGACGCGCGCAACGCCGCCGAGCGCTTGCAGGGCATCAAGGAGGCGCTCAACGGCTCGAACGTGACCATCATCGACACGCGCACCGACGACACCGACCGCGTCCGCGCCAAGTCGAACGTCTCGGACACGCTCGTCAAGTACCCGGACGTGGCGGGGCTCGTCGGCCTCTGGAGCTACAACGGCCCGGCCATCGTCAACGCCGTGCGCGACGCGGGGAAGATCGGGAAGGTCAAGATCATCGCCTTCGACGAGGAGGACGAGACGCTGGCCGGCATCAAGGACGGGTCGATCTACGGCACCATCGTCCAGCAGCCCTACGAGTTCGGCTACCAGGCGATCAAGCTGATGGCGGCCGCGCTCAAGGGCGACCGCTCCGGCATCCCCGCCAGCAAGCAGAAGTTCGTCCCGACCAGGGTCATCAAGCAGGCCGACGTCGAGGAGTTCACCAAGCAGATCAACCAGCTCCGCGGAAGGTGAGGAGCAGTAGGCAGTAGGCAGACGGCAGTAGGCAGTTGAAGACCGTTAGGTCGAAGACTTCGGGTTAACCCTTCAACTGCCGTCACGCGGAGCGTACTGCCTACTGCCTACTGCCTACTGCCTACTATTCATATGCCTCCCATCCTACAGATGCGTTCGATAGAGAAGCGCTTCCCGGGCGTGCACGCGCTGAAGGGCGTGAGCCTCGAGGTGTCGAAGGGCGAGGTGGTGGCGCTTTTGGGCGAGAACGGGGCGGGGAAGTCCACGCTGATGAAGGTGCTCGGGGGCGTGCACCAGCCGGACTCGGGCGAGGTCTTAATCGACGGCGCGCCCGCGGTCATCCGGGGCGTGTCGGACGCGACGAAGTACGGCGTCGCCTTCATCCACCAGGAGCTGAACGTCCTCGACAACCTCGACGTGGCCGCCAACGTCTACCTCGGCCGCGAGCCGACGCACGGCGGCCCCCTGCGCCTCTTAGACCGCGGGCGGATGGAGGAAGATACGAAGAAACACCTCGCGCGCCTCGGTCTCGACATCGCGCCCGACACGCCGCTCGTACGCCTCTCCATCGCGCAGCAGCAGATGGTCGAGATCGCGAAGGCGCTTTCTCTGAACGCGCGCATCCTCATCATGGACGAGCCGACCTCCTCGCTCACGCTCTCGGAGACCGAGCGCCTGCTCGAAGTGGTCAAAGACCTGCGCGAGCACGGCGTCGCCGTCATCTACATCTCGCACCGGCTCGGCGAGGTCAAGGAGATCGCCGACCGCGCGGTCGTCCTCCGCGACGGCGCGAACGCCGGCGAGCTCCGGCGCGAGGAGATCACGCACGACCAGATGGTGCGGCTCATGGTCGGCCGCGACATCGACTCCTTCTACCAGCAGCCCCTCGGCGAGAAGAGCCCGCGCTACTTCGAGGTCGAGACGCTGCGCACGGCGCGTTACCCAGACAAACAGGTCAAGTTCGACGTGGGGCGCGGCGAGATTCTGGGCCTCGCCGGCCTGGTCGGGGCGGGGCGCAGCGAGGCCGCGCAGGCCATCTTCGGCGTGGACGCTTCGGTCGAGTCGCGCCTGCTGCTCGACTCCCGGCCGCTGCGCATCCGCTCGCCGCAGGACGCCATCAAGTACGGCGTCTACCTCGTCCCCGAAGACCGGCGCACGGCCGGCCTCATCGTGGACATGCCGATCCGCGAGAACGTGACCCTGCCCGCGCTCGAACGCTACGCGCCGGCCGGGCTCATCTCGTTCGAGAAGGAGAAGGAGGGCTCGAAGGAGGTCTGCCAGCGCCTGAACGTGAAGGCGCCGACGGTCGAGACGAAGGCGGCAAACCTCTCGGGCGGCAACCAGCAGAAGGTCGTCCTCGCCAAGTGGCTCGCGCTGGAGCCGAAGGTCTTAATCTTCGACGAGCCGACGCGCGGCATCGACGTGGGCGCCAAGGCCGAGATTTACGAGCTGATGCGCAAGCTCGCCGAGTCGGGCGTCGCCATCATCATGATCTCTTCGGACATGGAGGAGGTCATCAACGTCTCTGACCGCGTCGCCGTCATGCACGAGGGGCGCGTCACCGGCGTGCTGACGCGCGAGGAGACGACCGAGGAGAACATCATGCGCCTCGCCGTCGGCGGGTAAGGTTCACACGCTTCTCGAAAGCCCCGAACGCTTTTAAAAGTCCGCCCGCGGACAACTCTCCGCGGGCGGACTTTTAAAAAGTACCCGACCGAAGTATTATCCAGACTGGCTCGTCCCATCCCCCGCGCCGAGAGCGCCCCAATCCCGGGAGCGCCGCGCGCACGTGGCGAGAACAGCCGGGTAAGAACTTAATGAGAGAAGAACACCATCGACAGGTGATCGCGCACCCGACAATCTCACCCTTCAAGACCTCCCGGATCAAGGACGTGGCCCACATGGCCGGCGTCTCGACGGCGACCGTCTCGCACGTCATCAACGGCACCAAGTACGTCACCGACGACACGCGCAAGCGCGTGCAGGAGGCCATCGAGCGCTGCGAGTACCACCCGAACGCGCACGCCCGCTCGCTCGCCTCGGGCCGCAGCAACATGATCGGCCTGCTCATCTCCGACATCTCGAACCCCTTCTTCCCCGAGGTGGTCAAGGCCATCGAGTCGGCGGCCTTCGAGCGCGGCTACAACGTCATCCTGCTCAACACCAACTACGACCCCGAGCGCGCCGCCGACTACGTGCGCCGCCTCTCCGAGCTGAAGATGGCGGGCGTGGCCCTGATGACCTCGGAGCTGGACTCCGAGCTGTTCCACGAGATCACGCGCCGGCAGGTCTCGGTCGTCTTCGACAGCCACGACCTCGCGGGCGACCGCATGGGCAACATCTGCGTGGACTACGCCGCCGGCATCGAGGAGGCCGTCCGCCACCTCGTCAGCTTAGGCCACCGGCGCATCGCGCACATCGCCGGCGCCTCGCGCATCCCCTCGGGCGTCATCCGCCGCGAAGCCTTCCTCGACTTCATGAAGCGCTACCTGCCCGACGAGCCCGAACCGGCGGTCTACGAGGGCGACTTCCGCCTCGACGGCGGACGCCGCGCCGCGAGCGAAATCCTCGCCGCGCCGGAACTGCCCACGGCCGTCATCGCCGCCAACGACATGATGGCGCTCGGGGCGCTGCGCGAGTTCCGCAAGGCGGGGCTCTCCATCCCGCAGGACATCTCCCTCGTCGGCTTCGACGACATCGCCTTCGCGGCGCTCTCCGAGCCGCCGCTGACCACCGTCTGCTCGCCGCGCGCCGAGATCGGCCGCCGCGTCGTCGAGACGCTCGTCGCGATGATCGAGCACCCCGAGCAGCAGGGCTCGGAGCTGCGCATCCCGACGCACCTCATCACGCGCGACTCGACCGCCCCGCCGCGCAAGTAGACCGGGGCGGCGCGCGGGGTGCCAATTACTGTTTGGCAAACGACCCCCCGAGCGAGTAGAATCCGGCCTACCCCGTTAGTTAAGCAAGACCTGAAACCCGGAGCGCGTTCTTCCTGAGCCCGCGCGTGTGCCCCCGCGACGCCGGCGACTTCGGCATTTTTACGGCCCCGCAGAGTTAACCGCTTGACCGCGACGGCCCGCACGTCCGGGCCGCAGTCTCAAACCGCAGGAGGGTTTATGAGCAGCCAACGCGAGAAGAAATCTTTCGAGTACGTGAAGTACCTCTGGCAGGACGAGGTCGCGGAGCAACTAAAGGGGCTCGACCGCCTCGTCTACCGCTCGAACAAGCTGGGCGAAGACCTGACGCTCACCAACACGGGCGGCGGCAACACGTCCTCGAAACTCGTCGAGCGCGACCCCCTGACAGGGCAGGAGACGGAAGTCCTCTGGGTCAAGGGCTCGGGCGGCGACCTGCGCACGGCCAAGCGCGACGGCTTCGCCTCCTTCTACCTCGACAAGATTCGCGCGATGAAGCCGATCTACCTCGACCACCCGGAGAACGGCCCGAAGACCGAGATCGAGGACGCGATGTACCCGATGTACAGCCACTGCGTCTTCAACCTCAACCCGCGCGCCGGCTCCATCGACACGCCGCTCCACACGCTCGTCCCCTACCAGCACGTTGACCACCTCCACCCGAACGCCGTCATCGCCGTCGCCGCCTCCGTCAACCAGGAGCGCCTGACGAAGGAGATTTACGGCGACGAGATCATCTACATCCCGTGGCAGCGCCCCGGCTTCGACATCGGCCTGAAGATCGAGCAGTTGATTCAGGAGAACCCGCAGGCGAGGGGCATCCTGCTCGGTCACCACGGCATGAGCAGTTGGAGCAACGACGACAAGACCTGCTACGAGACGGCGCTCGAAATCATCGACCGCGCCGCGCGCTACATCGAGTCGAAGGACAGAGGCGCGGAGACCTTCGGCGGGCAGAAGCACGCGGCCCTGCCAGAGGCCGACCGCCGCCGCATCATCGCCGAGGTTATTCCTTTCGTCCGCGGCCAGGTCTCCGTCTACAAGCGCTTCGTCGGCACGGTGCAGGACGACGAGCGGATGCTCCGCTTCGTCAACAGTCACGACGCGCCGCGCCTCGCCGCGCTCGGCACCTCCTGCCCCGACCACTTCCTGAGAACAAAAATCAAGCCGCTCTTCGTCGATTGGAACCCGGCGAGCGGAGACATCGAGTCTCTTAAGAAGGCCATCGCCGACGGGCTGGTCGAATACCGCAAGGACTACGCGGCCTACTACGACCGCTGCAAGCACCCCGACTCGCCCGCGATGCGCGACCCGAACCCGACGGTCGTCTTGATACCGGGCCTCGGGATGCTCGCGTGGGGCAAGAACAAGAGCGAGTCGCGCGTGACGGCCGAGTTCTACAACTGCGCCATCGAAGTCATGCGCGGCGCCGAGGCCATCGACGAGTACGAGGCGATGGATCAGCAGGAGGCTTTCGACATCGAGTACTGGCTGCTCGAAGAGGCCAAGCTCCGCCGCATGCCGCCCGAGAAGGAGCTCGACCGCCAGATCATCGTCGTCATCGGCGCGGGCGCCGGCATCGGCAAAGAGACCGCGCACCGGCTGGTCAAGGAGGGCGCGCACATCGTCTGCGTTGACCTCAACGAAGAGTCGGCGAAGGAGACGGCGCAGGAGATCATCGGGCAGTACGGCCCCGGCATCGGCGTCGCCGGGACGGGCATCAGCAACTGCGGCCCGGCCATCGGCCTCGCGTGCGACATCACGAACCGCGAGAGCGTCCGCCAGATGTTCGAGGACGTGATGCTCGCCTACGGCGGCATCGACGCCGTCGTCGTCACCGCGGGCGTCTTCGTCGCGCCCGACAAGTCGGGCCGCGTCGAAGACCGCCACTGGGCTCTGACCTTCGGCATCAACGTCACCGGCGCCTACGTCGTCGCCGACGAGGCATACCAGATATTCAAGAAGCAGGGCTTGACCGGCAACATCGTCCTGACGACGAGCGCCAACGCGGTCGTCGCCAAGAAGGGGAGCCTCGCCTACGACACGAGCAAGGCAGCGGCCAACCACCTGACGCGCGAGCTGGCTATCGAGTTCGCCCCGCTCGTCCGCGTCAACGCCGTCGCGCCTGCCACGGTCGTCAAGGGCAGCACGATGTTCCCGCGCGACCGCGTCATCGCCAGCCTGACCAAGTACAACATCGACTTCGACGAGTCCGAAGAGACCGAATCCCTGCGCGACAAGCTGGCGCAGTTCTACGCCAAGCGCTCGCTCACGCAGACGCCCATCGAGCCGCTCGACCAGGCCGAGGGCATCTTCCTGCTCGTCTCGAAACGGCTGGCTAAAACTACCGGCCACGTCATCCCCGTGGACGGCGGCTTGCAGGACGGCTTCATGAGGTAGGAGAGAACATCGATGGCTACTCACTTCGAGATTGACGACGACTTCATCGCCGAGCAGAACAAGGCGGCCGGGGCGTGGGTCGAGGAGGACTACGCACACCTCGGCAAACAGCTCAGCCGCCGCGGGCGCGACATCGAGGAGCTGACGGCGAAGGCGCAGGCGTTCCGCGTGGCGGTGCCCTCCTGGGGCGTCGGCACGGGCGGGACGCGGTTCGCGCGCTTCCCCGGCGTGGGCGAGCCGCGCGGCATCTTCGAGAAGCTGGAAGACTGCGCGACCATCAACAAGCTCGTCCGCTCGACGCCCGGCGTCTCCCTCCACATCCCCTGGGACAAGCCCGAAGACCCCGAAGCGCTCGTCGAGTTCGCCCGGAGCCGCGGCCTCCACTTCGACGCGATGAACTCGAACACGTTCCAGGATCAGGTCAACCAACCGCACTCCTACAAGTACGGCAGCCTGACGAACCCGGACGCCGCGGTGCGCCGCCAGGCCGTCGAGCACAACGTCGAGTGCATCGAGCTGGGCCGGAAGCTCGGCTCGAAGGCGCACACGGTCTGGGTCGGCGACGGCGGGAACTTTGCGGGCCAGCAGCATTTCCGACGCGCGCTGGAGCTGTACCTCGACAGCATGCGCGACATCTACAAGGCGCTGCCCTCGGACTGGCGGCTCTTCATCGAGCACAAGTTCTACGAGCCGGCCTTCTACTCGACGGTCATCAACGACTGGGGCGTGAGCTACCACTGCGCGCGCGAGCTGGGGCCGCAGGCGTTCTGCCTCGTTGACCTCGGCCACCACGCGCCGAACGTCAACATCGAGATGATCGTCGCGCGCCTCATCCAGTTCGGCAAGCTGGCCGGCTTCCACTTCAACGACTCGAAGTACGGCGACGACGACCTCGACGCGGGCTCGATCAAGCCCTTCCAGCTCTTCCTCATCTTCAACGAGCTGGTGGACGCCGAACTGTCGAAGGTCGAGAACTTCGACCCGGCCTACATGCTCGACCAGTCGCACAACGTGACCGACCCGGTCGAGTCCCTGATGTCGAGCGCCGTGGAGCTTTCGCGCGCCTACGTCCAGGCGCACCTCGTAGACCGCGACGCCCTGACGGAGGCGCAGGAGCGCTGCGACCCCTTGATGGCGCTCGCCGCGCTCAAGCAGGCGTTCACGACGGACGTGGCGCCCATCCTCGCCCGCGCCCGCGAGCGCGAGGGCGGCGCCATCGACCCCGTCGCCGCCTACCGCGCCAGCGGCTACCGCCAGCGCAAGGCCGAGGAGCGCCCCGCGCAGAAGGGCGCGGCCGCCTCGGGGATCGTTTAGGAATTTTTGATTTTAGATTTTTGATTTGAAGAAGCACCCGGCGGTCGGTTTTTAGTTCGGCTGAAAGCTGACCGCCTCGTCCTGACGGCCTCAAATCAAAAATCAAAAATCTAAAATGGAAGACTCTCTCTACATCGCGGTTGACCTCGGCGCGGGGAGCGGGCGCGTCTTCCTGTGCGGCGTGGCCGAGGGCGAGCTGCGGCTCGAAGAGGTGCGGCGGTTCAAGTACCCGCCGCGCGAAGAGGGCGGCCACCTGCGCTGGCCGTTCGCGGAGATTCTCGGCGAGATAAAAGAAGGGTTGCGGGAGGCGGGCGCGCGCGCGCGGCAGTCCGGGCGCCGTGTGCGGAGCATAGGGGTTGACAGTTGGGCGGTCGATTACGGGCTGGTTGACTCCGCAGGGGAGTTGATTGAAGACCCGGTCTGCTACCGCGACCGGCGGACGGGCGGGTTGATGGAAGAGGTCTTCCGCGTCGTCCCGCGCGGGGAGTTGTTCGAGCGGACGGGGATTCAATTCCTCGAACTGAACACGCTCTACCAGTTGTTCGCGCACGCGCGCGAGGGCTTCCCCGAAGCTGCCGCGCGGCTCCTGCTGATTCCCGACCTCATCAACTTCATGCTCACGGGCCGCGCCGCGTGCGAGTACACGAACGCGACGACGACGCAGTTGGTCGGCGCGCGGACGGGCGGGTGGGATGAAGAGTTGATTGAACGCCTGCGACTGCCGCGCCGTCTGCTGGCCGAGATAGTTCCGGCGGGGGCAGACCTCGGGCCGCTCGCGCCTTCGTTGGCCGAAGAGTTGGGGCTCGAAGGCGTGCGGGTCGTCGCGCCGGCGACGCACGACACGGGGAGCGCGGTGGCCGGCGCGCCGCTCGAAGCAGGGTGGGCCTACATCTCTTCGGGCACCTGGTCGCTGGTCGGCGTCGAGCGCGCCGGGCCGCTCGTCTCAGGCGAGGTCGCGCGCCACAACTTCACGAACGAGGGCGGGGCGTTCGGCACCGTCCGCTTCCTGAAGAACGTGATGGGGCTCTGGCTCTTCGAGTCGTGCCGCGCCGAGTGGGCCGCGCGCGGCGCGGGCGTCGAGTACGAAGAGCTGCTCGGGAGGGTCAATAGTTTAAAAGAACACGCCGGCTTCATCTTCCCCGACGACCCACGACTTTTTAACCCGACCTCGATGCTCGAAGCGGTCGCCGCGCAGCTCAGAGAGAACGGGCAGCAAGTCTCGACCGAAGACCCCACGGCGCTGTCGAAGGTGATACTCGACTCGCTCGCCATGCGTTACGCGTCGGTGCTGCGCACGGTCGAGGAGCTGACGGGGGAGAAGATTGCAGGCGTGCAGATCGTCGGCGGCGGGAGCCGCAACGATTATCTTAATCAGGCGACCGCGGACGCGACGGGGCGGCCCGTGCTCGCCGGGCCGGTCGAGGCGACGGTGACGGGCAACGTGCTCGTGCAGGCCGTCGCCTCCGGGCGCTTCGCGTCGCTCGCCGAGGGAAGACGGCACGTCGCGGAGAACGTTTCCCTTCGTCGGTTCGAGCCGCGCCCGACAGAGAAGATTGAAGAGGCCGCGCGGCGCTACGCCGAAGTCGAAGCGCGTTACCTTGAAGCGGCGGCCGCGGCCTGAACGACGGAAGAAGGTTCGATGAGCAGACTCTCAAAGTACGTGCACCCGCGCGACGAGATCATGCAGACGATGGAGCGCATCTATCGTTACCGCATGACGACGACCTCGGGCGGCAACCTTTCGATCCGCGAGCCGGACGGCACGGTCTGGGTCACGCCCGCGCGCGTGGACAAGGGCGGCCTGCGCCGCGAAGACATCGTCCGCGTCAACCCCGACGGCTCGACCGAAGGCTTGCACCCGCCCTCGTCCGAGCTGCCCTTCCACCAGATGTGCTACTCGGCGCGGCCGGACATCCGCGGCGTCGTCCACGCGCACGCCGTCGCGCTCGTCGCCTTCAGCATCACGGGGCAGGCGCCCGACACGCGCCTCTTCCACCAGTCGCGCCACGTCTGCGGCCCCGTCGGCTTCGCGCCCTACGCCTTGCCCGGCAGTGAAGATTTGGGAAAGAGCATCGCCGACACTTTCGAGAAGGGCTTCGACTGCGTCGTGCTCGAAAATCACGGCGTCGCCGTCGGCGGCCAGAGTTTGCAGAACGCATTCCAGAAGTTCGAGACGCTTGAGTTCACCGCGAAGACGCTCATCAAGGCGCGGCTGCTCGGCGAGGTTCGTTACCTGAGCGAGGAGGAGCTGGAGCTGCGCAACCAGGTGCCGCCGCTCGAAGAGTTCGAAGCCACGTCGCCTTCGAGCCGCGAGCGCGAGCTGCGCCGGCAGCTCGCGGACTTCACGCGCCGCGGCTATGACCACCGCCTCTTCATCAGCACCGGCGGCAGCTTCTCGGCGCGCGTGGATGAAGACTCTTTTCTCATCACGCCTTCCCAGGTAGACCGGCACGCGCTCGACGTGGAAGACCTCGTGCTCGTGCGGCGGGGGCGCGCCGAGGCGGGCAAGCGCGCGAGCCGCGCCGCGCGCAACCACCAGGCCATCTACGAGCGACACGCGAACGTCGGCGCCGTGCTCAACGCCTCGCCGGTGAACGTGACGGCGTTCAGCGTGACCCGCGCGCCCCTGGACTCGCGCACGATTCCGGAGAGCTACCTGCTGCTGCGCGACGTGGGGCGCGTCCCTTACGGCGTGCAGTTCCGCGACCCCGAGGGGCTCGCGCGGCAGGTCTCGCTGAGCGCGCCCATCGCGCTGCTTGAGAACGACGGCGTGCTCGTCCTCGGCGCCAGCGTGCTCGAAGCGTTCGACCGTTTGGAAGTGCTCGAATCAACCTCCGAAGCCCTCGTCAACAGCCGCCTCATCGGCGAGGTCGCGCCGATGTCGGACGAGGTCATCGACGACCTCAAGCGCGCCTTCGCGTCGATGCTGGCGTGAGGGCGCCCCGAGGATGAGAGTCTCGCTCTTCATCACCTGTCTGATCGACCAGCTCTGGCCCTCGGTCGGTTCGAGCGCGGTCGAAGTCCTGCGGCGCGCGGGCTGCGAGGTCGTCTTCGACGAGCGGCAGACCTGCTGCGGCCAGCCGGCCTTCAACACGGGCTACCGCGCGGAGGCGCGCCGGCTCGCGCGCCGCTTCATAGAGATTTTTGAAGAGGGAGGCGCCGACTACGTCGTCAGCCCCTCGGGGTCTTGCACGGCGATGGCGCACCACTTCCACGAGTTGTTCGCCGACGACGAGGCTTGGCGCCGCCGCGCCGAAGCGCTCGCCGCGCGCACGTACGAGTTCGGCGGATTCCTCGTCAACGTGCTCAAGGTCGAGGACGTGGGCGCCAGCTTCAAAGGGCGCGTCACCTGGCACGACGCCTGCCACGGCCTGCGGGATTTGGGATTGCGCGAGGAGCCGCGCCGCTTGATTCGCGGCGTGCGCGGCGCCGAGTTCGTCGAGCTGGCGAACGCCGACTCATGCTGCGGCTTCGGCGGGACGTTCTCGGTCAAGTACCCGGAGATTTCCGTCGCCATCCTCGACAACAAGATCGACGCGATTGAGAAGGCAGGCGTCCGCGCCGTCGTCTCCGGCGACGCGAGCTGCCTGATGCAGATCGGCGGAAGACTGACGCGCAACAACTCTTCGGTGAAGACGATGCACCTGGCCGAGCTGCTCGCGTCGAGGGAGTGATGCACCAACAGACTTCAGAGACTTTCGACCGGAACGCGCGCGAGGCGCTGGCGGACGTGCAGTTGCGCGGGGCGTTGCGCAACTTGGCGACGACGTTCGGCGGGCGTCGTAAAGAGGCCATCGCGACGGTCGAGGACTGGGAGGGCCTGCGCGACCGTGCGCGGGCGGCGAAGGACGAGACGCTCGCGCACCTCGACAAGTATCTTGAGCAGTTCGTCGGGAACGCGGAGAAGGCGGGCGCGCAGATTCATTGGGCGAGGGACGGGGCGGAGGCTTGCCGCATCGTTCTTGATCTGATTCGGGCGCGCGGCGCGTCGCGCCTGGTGAAGTCGAAGAGCATGGCGACCGAGGAGATACACCTCAACGCCGCGCTCGAAGCCGAAGGGCTGGCGCCCGTCGAGACAGACCTGGGCGAGTGGATCATCCAGCTCGCGCACGAGACGCCGTCGCACATCGTCGTCCCCGCGATTCACAAGTCGAAGCGGCAGATCGCGGAGCTGTTCGCGGAGAAGGTCGGCATCGAGCCGACGGACGACGTGGCCGTGCTCACCGGCGCCGCGCGACGCATCCTGCGGCGGAGCTTCGCCGAGGCGGAGGTCGGAATCAGTGGCGTCAACTTCGGCGTGGCCGAGACCGGCACGATTCTGATTCTGGAGAACGAGGGCAACGCGCGCCTGACGACGAGCCTGCCGCGCACGCACATCGCGGTCATGGGCATCGAGAAGGTCATCCCGAAGTTCACAGACCTTGATGTCTTTCTCAAGCTGCTCCCGCGCTCGGGCACTGGGCAGCGCCTGACGGCCTATCAGTCTTTGATAACCGGGACGAAGAGGCGGCCCGAGGACGAAGGGCCGGAGGAACTGCACCTCGTCCTAATGGACAACGGGCGGTCACGGATGTTGTCGCACCCTGTGACGCGGCAGTCGCTCGCGTGCATCCGCTGCGGCGCGTGCCTGAACGCTTGCCCGGTCTATCAACAGGTCGGCGGCCACGCCTACGGCTCGGTCTACCCCGGCCCCATCGGCGCGGTGATTACGCCGCAGCTCTCGGGGCTCAAACAGTCGGCGCAACTGCCGTACGCTTCGAGCCTGTGCGGCGCGTGCCGCGAGGTCTGCCCCGTCAAGATCGACATCCCCGAGCTGCTCCTGCACCTGCGCGCGGAGGTGACCGAAGGGACGGCCGCGGGCACGGCCGCGCAGCACGGGCCTGTGAAGAGCCGGCCGTTGGAGCGCCTCGCCTTCGGGCTCTACGCGCGCGCGTGGTCGAGCCCGACTCTTTATCTTTGGGGCGCACGCGTCGCCCGTCTCCTGCAAGGTGCCGTCGTGCGCAAAGGGCGCATCGGCAAGGTCGGCGGACTGTTGGCGAAGCTCGCGCCGCCGCTCGCCGCCTGGACGGAGTGGCGCGACGCACCGCCGCTCGCGCCGCGGACGTTCAGGGAACAGTGGCGCGAAGAGCAGAAGAGATAACTTTGGCCGAGCAGAGACGAAACGAAGAGGCACGGCGCGAGATGTTCGACGCCATCCGCGGGCACCTCGCGGCGAGCGCGCCGCACGACGCTGTGAGGGCCGCGCACCACGCGGCCGCGGCCCACGGCGAAGACGTGTCGGCGCGCGACGAGAAGAGCGCGGCCGTCGTCTTCGAAGGCACGGCCGTCGAACGTTTTCGTCAGGCGCTCGAAGCGGTGGCGGGTCGTTGCTTCGTTGTTAAAGACGAGGCGGAGGCGGCCGAAGTCTTGCGGCAGATAGCCGGGCAAAGAAAGTCGCAGCGAGTCGCCGTGTCGGACTCGCCGCTGGCGGGTCGTGTGTTGAAACTCGCGGGGCTGCCGGCGGAGGTGCTTGAGAATGCTGCGGTCGGAGAGCTATTCGACTCCGACCTCGGCGTGACGGGCGCGCAGTGGGGCGTGGGAGAGACGGGCACGCTCGTGCTCGAGTCGGACGCGGAGCGGCACCGGCTCGCCTCGCTCATCCCCTCGGCGCACGTGGCGTTGCTCGAAGCTCGAAACGTTCGGCACACGCTCGGCGAAGTGCTGCGGGCCATCAACGAAAGGGGCGAGGGGGGCTTGAGCCGCGCGATAACTTTCATCACCGGCCCTTCGCGCACCTCGGACATCGAGCTGACGCTCGCCATCGGCGTCCACGGCCCGGCCGAACTCTACGTCGTCGTCATCGGGGGTGAAGGCAATGGCTGAAGTCCCGCTCCTGCGGGCGACCGACATCACGAAGTCTTACGCGGGCGTGCAGGCTTTGAAGAGCGCCTCGCTGGAGCTGCGCGCGGGCGAGGTGCACGCGCTCATCGGCGAGAACGGCGCGGGCAAGTCCACCCTCATTAAAATCATCACCGGCGCGGTCGAGCCCGACGGCGGCGAATTGCAAATCGAAGGCAAGACGGTCACCAACAACTCGCCGCGCCTGGCGAAGGAGCTGGGCGTCGCCGCCATCTACCAGCAGCCCGCGCTCTTCCCCGAGCTGACCGTGGCAGAGAACGTCGCGCTCGGCGTCGAGCAGTCGGGACTCGGCGGGCGCGTTGACTGGGGCGCGCGCAGGCGGCGTGCGGCCAAGCTGCTCGCGCAGGTCGGCGCGAAGATAGACCCCGACACGGACGCGGGCGACCTCACGATGCCGCAGCAGCAGTTGGTCGAGATCGCGCGCGCGCTCGGCGCCGACGCGAAGGTCTTGATCCTCGACGAGCCGACCGCCTCGCTCTCCGAGGAGGACACGCAGAACCTCTTCAACGTCATCCGTTCCTTGCGTGAGCGCGGCGTCGGCATGGTCTACATCTCGCACCGGCTCGAAGAGCTGCCCGTCATCGCCGACCGCGTGACGGTGCTGCGCGACGGACGCACCATCGACACGCGTCTGATGTCGGAGGTCAACCGGCAGCAGCTCATCCAGATGATGGTCGGGCGCGAGCTGTCGGCCGTCTTCCCCAAACGCGAAGTTCAGTTGGGAGACGTGGTGCTTGAGTTGCGCGACCTCGGCTGCGCGGAGTCGGGCATCAAGCACGTCAACCTCTCGGTGCGCGCGGGCGAGATCGTCGGGCTCGCGGGCCTCGTCGGCGCCGGGCGGACGGAGCTGGCGCGCGCCGTCTTCGGGCTGACGCCGGTAGACTCCGGGCAGATACTTCTGCGCGGCGAGCCCGTCCGCATCGGCAGCCCGCGCCAGGCCATCAAGCGTGGCATCGCGTATCTGCCCGAAGACCGCAGGCGGCATGGCGTCATCCTCGACATGCAGATCGGCTCGAACATCACGCTTGCCTCGCTCGACCAAATCTCGCGCGGCGCCGGGCTCGACTTCAAAAGGGAGAAAGAGTTGGCCGGCGACTACGCGCGCCGGCTCGGCGTCAAGACGCCGGCCATCTACGTCCCCGTCGCGACGCTCTCGGGCGGCAACCAGCAGAAGGTCGCCCTGTCGCGCTGGCTTTTGACGAAGCCCTCCGTGCTCATCCTCGACGAGCCGACGCAGGGCATCGACGTGGGAGCGAAGTCCGAGATACACGCGCTCATGACCGACCTCGCCGCCGAGGGCGTCGCCGTCCTCATGATCTCTTCGGAGCTGCCCGAGATTTTAGGGATGAGCGACCGCGTCGCCGTCATGTACGGCGGGACGATTGTGGAAATCCTCGGCCGCGCCGACGCGACCCAGGAGAAGGTGCTCGCGCTCGCGCTCGGCCACAGTCCCGACGAAGTAATACCTGCCGCGTAGCGGCGCGCGGCTGAGAAGCAGATGAACTTCAGTCGATACAAGCGTGAACTCTCGGCGGCGCTGGCGTACTTGGCGCTGCTGGTGGCGGTGGGGGCGGCCGCGCCGACGTTCTTCGGGGCGGGGAATTTGCGCGACCTTGCTTTGAACAACGCGCCGGTGCTGCTCGTCGCGGTGGGGATGACGCTCGTCATTCTGGTCGGGGAGATTGACATCTCGGTCGGGTCGCAGTTCGCCGTGTGCAGCGTGGCCGCCGGGTGGCTGGCGAAGGAGGGCGTCCCCGTAGCCCTGTTACTGCCGTCGGTGCTCCTGCTCGGCGCGCTGATGGGGGCTTTGAACGGGGCGCTGGTCGGTTATTTGAAATTGCCTTCAATCATCGTGACGCTGGCGATGCTGGTCGCTTGGCGCGACGCGTTGCGCTGGGTGACGCAGGGCGAGTGGGTGCAGAATTTGCCGGCCAACTTCCAGTGGTTCGGGCTGGGGCAGACCTTAGCGCAGTGGCTCATCGTCGGCGTCGCGCTGGGAGTGCTCGTCGCGTTCAGTTGGATGTTGAGGAACCTCGGGGCCGGGCGCGCGGTCTACGCGGTGGGCTCCGACGCGGAGGCCGCGCGGCTCGCCGGCATAGAGCCGCGGCGGGTCGTCTTCGGCGTGTTCGTGTTGATGGGCGCGCTGACGGGGTTGGCGGCGCTCTTGAACGCGGTGAGGTTTTCCGCCGTGCCGAGCAACGCGGGCATCGGGCTTGAGCTGAAGGCCGTGGCCGCGGTGGTCGTCGGCGGGGCGGCGATTACGGGCGGGCGCGGGACATTGATAGGAACTTTGATCGGCGCGGCGCTGTTGGGGACGATTGGGACGGCTCTGACTTTCGTCGGCATCAATCCTTTCTGGGAGAAGGCGATTCAGGGCGCGATCATCCTGGCGGCTTTGGTCTCCGACGTGGCGCTCGGCCACTTCGAGCGGATGCGCGCGGGCGGGCTGACGTTGAAGACTGCGGGAGGCGCTAAATGAGCGGGGCCGCGCCGCAGGCGGAAGCACGCACGCTGAAGCTCACGGCGCCCTGGCGCGAGCGCGTCTTCCCGAACAACGAGTGGGTGCTGCTCGTCGTCATCCTGTTCGAGTGCGTCGTCTTTACGATAACGGGCAGCAACTTCCTCGGGAGCGGGAACGCGTTCGAAATCACGCGCCTCGCCGTCGAGATCGGTCTGCTCGCGCTGGTCATGACGCCCATCATCATCACGGGCGGCATCGACCTGTCGGTCGGTTCGATGATGGGGCTGGCGGCGGTCGTGCTCGGGGCGCTGTGGCGCGACGCACACCTGCCGATGCCTCTGGCGATTGCGCTCACGCTCGGCGTGGGGGCCTTGGGCGGTCTGCTGAACGCGCTCATCATCACGCGCCTGAACTTCCCGCCGCTCATCGTCACGCTCGGCACGTTCTCGCTCTTCCGGGGCGTCGCCGAAGGTTTGACGCGCGGCATCGAGAACTACTCGGGCTTCTCGCAGGGGTTTCTGTTCTTAGGCCAGGGTTACGTCGGCGGGCTCGTGCCGACGCAGCTCTTCATCCTCGCGGCGGCGGCCGTCGGCGTCTGGTGGTGGCTGCAACGCACGGCGTACGGGCGGAGCCTCTACGCCATCGGCTTCTCGGCCGAGGGGGCGCGCTACGCGGGCATCCCCGTGCGCTCGCGCCTGACGCTCATCTACGTGATGTCGGGTTTGGCTTCGAGCCTCGCGGCAATCGTCTACGTCGCGCACCTCGGGCAGGCGAAGTCGGACGCGGGGACGGGCTACGAGCTGATGGCGATTACGGCCGTGGTGCTCGGCGGGGCAAGCATCTTCGGCGGGCGCGGGACGGTGCTGGGGACTTTGCTCGGGCTGTTCGGCATCGTCATCCTCCAGAACGGCCTGCGGCTCTCGGCGCAGCCGGCCGAGCTGGCGGGCATCCTGACGGGCGTGCTGCTCGTCGCGACGATTCTGCTTGACCGACTCTCGACGCGCGCGCGCACCAGGCCGGCGCGCGCCGTCAACCTAGCGGAGGACGAAGAGGTGAGAAACTCGCAAGTCGCAGTCCTGAGCGCCGTCATCCTGCTCGGCGCGCTCATCGTCGCGGGCAGCAACTGGGTGCTCGTGCGCTCGGTGAGGGAGAACGCGGGGGCGGGCGCCGCCGTCGTCCCCGGCACGGGCGCGCAGGGCTCGAACGCCGCGAAGCCGGGCGGCGGCAAGAAGGCCGTCGTCGCCTTGATGCCGAAGGCGAAGGGCGACCCGTACTTCGTCAGCTGCAAGGCCGGCGCGGACGAGGCGGCGAAGGAGCTGGGCGTCGAGCTGCTCTGGGACGGGCCGACCGACCTCGACCCGGCGAAGCAGAACGAGGTGGTCGAGGCCTGGATCACGCGCGGCGTCGATACCATCGCCGTCAGCGTCGAGAACAAGGCCGGCATCTCGACCGTCCTGCGCAAGGCGAAGGAGAAGGGCATCAAGGTCGTCGCGTGGGACGCCGACGCCGAGAAGGACGCGCGCGACTTCTTCATCAACCAGGCGACGCCGCAGGGCATCGGCTACACGCTCACGGACGAGGCCGCGCGCATCACGGGCGGCAAGGGCGACTTCGCCATCATCACCGCCAGTTTGAGCGCCGATAACCAGAACGAGTGGATCAAGTTCATCAAGGAGCGCCTGGCCG
This sequence comes from Acidobacteriota bacterium, assembly GCA_019242475.1. Lineage (GTDB taxonomy): Bacteria > Acidobacteriota > Blastocatellia > Pyrinomonadales > Pyrinomonadaceae > QHXN01. The sequence goes on from JAFAVK010000073.1 coordinate 49,312, forward strand.
ATAAGTACCCCGACCTCCACCTCGTCGAAATCCGGCCGAGCGACGGCGACCGTGACCGCGCCTTCGCCGAGACGCAGACCGTGCTGAAGGTTCACCCGAACGTGAAGCTCATCATGGCGATTGCCGCGCCCGCCGTCCCCGGCGCCGCCGAGGCCGTCAAGCAGTCGGGGCGGACGGACGTTAAGGTCACGGGTCTCTCGCTGCCGAACATGTGCCGGCCGTACATCAAGGAGGGAGTCATCGAGTCCATCGTGCTCTGGAACACCGTTGACCTCGGGTACCTGACGGTCTACGCCTCGAACGCGCTCGCCAACGGCCAGCTCAAGGCCGGCGACACGAGCATCGACGCCGGCCGCCTCGGCAAGATAGAAGTCGCGGGCGACGAGGTGCGGCTCGGCGCGCCCTTCGTCTTCAACAAGGAGAACATCGACCGCTTCAACTTCTGAGCCGGCGTTTTGTGAGACACCTTCTCGTTTCCGGCGGCCGAGGATAACGAATGAGAACGTCTTTCGCGTTGCTCCTGATTATCCTGTTGCATCTGCCTCTTGAGGGCCAGATCAACCGGGCCGCCCGGTCTCGGTTGCTGGCCTTCGCTCACGTCACGGTGATTGACATGACGGGCGCGCGACCCGAGGCCGACATGACCGTCGTCATCCGCGGCGCTCGCATCGTCGCAATCGGCAGATCGCCGAAGGTGCGCATCCCGAGAACGGCCCGCGTGATTGATGCGACGGGCAGGTTCTTAATCCCCGGCCTCTGGGACATGCACGCGCATCTCGGCGATGAAGATTTCGACAGGAACTCATCCCTCCGACTCTTTATCGCGAACGGCGTCACCGGCATCCGCATCATGGACGGCGCGCCCGAACATCATGCGTGGCGCCGGGAGGTCGAAAGCGGGACGCTCCTGGGCCCGCGCATGTTCATCGCGAGCCGCGCCATCGGTTCTCCGGATTTGTCGAACCTCTCCCCGAAGCAAATCCGCGAAGAGGTCAGGAGGGCCAAAAGAGAAGGGGCGGACTTTATCAAGGTTCACGACAACGTCCCGAGAGAGTCATACTTCGCACTGGTAGACGAGGCCGAACGGCTCGGCCTGCCCTTCGAAGGTCACGTCCCGGTAACAATCACGGCCGAAGAGGCGTCGAGCGCCGGGCAAAAAAGTATCGAGCATTTTACTGGACTCGACGGGGCGAGAGCCGACGACGGCAAGGCCGCGGCCTTAATCGCCGTCCTCAAGAAAAACGGCACCTGGCTCTGCCCGACGATCATCATGCGCAGTAATTACGCCTCCCTGGACGACGCCCGTCTTGCCAAAGACCCGCGCCTGCGGTACGTGAAACCGTCCTGGAGAAGGCGGTGGTTGGGCATGTCGAGGGGGGCCGCCGACACGCCGCCCGGCGAGTGGTCTCGGAGAAAAGAGCTAGTCCGGGAGGAGAAAGCGCTCGTCGGTAAAATGCAAAGAGCGGGCGTCGGAATCCTCGCCGGAACCGACGACGGGAACCCCTACAGCATTCCCGGTTTCGGCCTCCACGACGAACTCGCGATGCTGGTCGAAGCCGGGCTGACGCCGATGCAGGCGTTACAAGCCGCCACCTCCCACGCGGCAAAGTTTTTCGACAAGCTGGATTCGCTGGGCACCGTCGAGAAAGGCAAGCTGGCCGACCTCGTTCTGCTCGACGCCGACCCGCTCGAAAACATCCGAGCCACGGCGCGGATTAACTCGGTGGTATTGAGAGGCAGATACTTCCCTTCGGGAGAATTACGGAACATGCTCGCCGAGGTGGAAGCTGCCTCCGGTAAGAGGTGAGCGGCATTCGGCGCCCGGGCGATGTCTGACAGGGGGCTTTACGTTAATCGAGTTCGAGCTAATCTTCGCAAGCGGGGGGCAAAGGGATGACAGTCGGCAGGCGTGAGTTCGTGGGCGGCGCTCTGGCCGCGGGGGCGCTGGCGCTCGTCGCGCCGCGCGGCGCGCAGGGGGCTGAGTCGAAGGTCGAGGTGCTCCTGAACGAGCCGGTCGGCACCATCTCGCCGAACATCTACAGCCACTTCATCGAGCACCTCGGCGGCGTCATCTACGACGGCATCTGGGTCGGCGAGAACTCGAAGGTGCCGAACGTCGGCGGCATCCGCCGCGAACTCGTCGAGCACGTCAAGCGCATCAAGCCGGGTGTCATGCGCTGGCCCGGCGGCTGCTTCGCAGACCAGTACGACTGGCGCGACGGCATCGGCCCCCGCGACAAGCGCCCCCGCCGCGTCAACTTCTGGGCCGACACCAACTACAAGGTGACCGACGCTTATAAGAATTTGAAGTCCGGCCCGCAGAAGTACGAGCCGAACTGGTTCGGCACCGGCGAGTTCATGCAGTTCTGCCGCCTCATCGGCGCGCAGCCCTACTTCGCCGCCAACGTCCGCAGCCGCGACGTGCGCACCTTCCTCGAATGGCTCGAATACTGCAACGCGCCCGCGGGCCTGACGACACTCTCCGACATGCGCGCCGCCAACGGCGACCGAGACCCTTACAACGTCTCCTACTGGGGCATCGGCAACGAGTCCTGGGGCTGCGGCGGCGACATGACGCCCGAGGAGTACGCGACCGAGTTCCGCAAGTTCACCGCGTGGGTGCCGACCTACCAGACCGTCAAGTACAACTTCATCGCCACG
>JAFAVK010000119.1 GCA_019242475.1 Acidobacteriota bacterium
GAATCGCCCGAACGGCGCCGGCGGCGGCGGCCGGGGCGGCGGCGGGGGCGGCCGTGGGGGCGGAGGTCGCGGCCGCGGCGGCGGGCGCGGAGGCTTCGGCGGCGGCGGGGGCGGCGGCGACAGCTTCGGCGGCGACAGCACGGAGCACCGCTACAACCTGACGATGTCGGTCAACGTGCAGAACCTCTTCAACCACCCGAGCCTCGGCACGCCGGTGGGCAACCTCAGCTCGCCCTTCTTCGGCCAGTCGGTCGCGGGCGGCGGGCGCTTCGGCTTCGGCGGCGGAGGGGGAGGGCAGAACGCCGGCGCGCGCCGCGTAGACCTGCAACTCCGCTTCAGCTTCTAAACAGTACCGCTCGCGGTACTGTTAAAATGGCCGCGATGCGAGTAAACGAAAACTTCTTCTGCCTTGTCATCGTCTGCCTCGCGCTCTCGGCTGCGGGCTGTGCGTCGAGCGCGCAGAAGCCGGCGCCCACGGGGGCCGTCCCCGTGCGCGTGCTCTACGAGCGCAACTGCGCCGTCTGCCACGGGCCGCAGGGGCAGGGCACGCAGCTCGGCACGATGAAGATTCCGCCCCTCAGCTCGGGCGCCGCGCTGACCGACCCCGACGAGAAGTTCCTTAAACAGATCAACGACGGCGGCAACGGCATGCCCCCCTTCAAGTACACCCTCGACGACAAGCAGATCAACGACCTCGTCCGCTTCGTCCGCGAAGAGATACAGGGAAGGAAATAGATGTTAGATGTTAGTTAAGGCGTGCCGGCTCTCACCAACATCTAGCATCTGATATCTATCTTTTCGGCAGCGCGACCTCGAAGAGGGGCGTGGGCGTCTGCTCGCTTGTCGCTAAAAGGGCGGCGCCGTCGAGGCGGTAGGCGACCGACTCGCCCTGTAGGCGCGCGCCGAGCGAGACGGCGGCGGGCGTCTGCTTCCAAATTTCGTCGAACTCCTTCGAGCCTTCGGGCAGCGTCAGCTCATACCCTTGCGCGTAGTCGCAGAGCGCGACGCGGCGGCCGTCGGGCGAGATGTCGGCGCCGGTGATGAGCGTGCCGAAGAAGTCCGGGCCGTGCAACGTCGCCACCTTCGAAAGAGTGTTGACGACCTTCGGGTCGAAAGGGGCGGCCAGCTTGTAGACACCCGCGGCGGCGTTCGCCTTCGTGATGACGTAGAGGTCGCCCGTCGAGGGGTGGACGGCGAGCGCCTCGGCGTTGTGCGCGCCGTCGGGGTACTTGAGGCGGATGGCCTCGGCCGGCTCCGTCTTGCGCGCCTCCCTGCCGCCGGACTGCTCGGCCGGAATCTCCGGCTCGGGGAAGCGGTAGACGACGACGGAGTCGCGCGCGCGCGCGTTGTCGCCGATGTCGCCCGCGTAGAGGTAGCTCTCCCCCCGGACGGGGCCGGGGCCGGCGGCGATGTCCTCCCAGTCGATGGCGTTCGCGCCCTCGACGCGCCAGGTGCCGCGCGAGCGGCCCGCGCGGTCGAAGGCGTAGACGAAGGGGCCGTCGCCCGAGTCGTTGTGCGTCCAGAAGAGGCCGGGGTTGCGGCGCGAGGCGACGAGCCCGCTGCTCTCGTCGATGCGCCGGTCTTCGAGCGTGGCGAGCTGCACGGGCTGGGCTGGGCCGAGGGGCAGCGGCGTGGAGACGTTGGCGTCCCCCTTGCGCGTCTCGGCCGCGATCTCGCGCAGGCGCGTCGCCTTCGACTTGTGGCAGGCCGGCCCGAGCGCGGCGAGCAGCAGCGCGAGCGCCGCGCAGGCGTTTATCTTCCTCATCAGTCCATTCCCCGTATGTTCCTTAAACCCGGCGGATAGAGTATCATCAACGCACCGCAGAGATTCTTCCTTCTGAGTGAAAAAAAAATATGCGACCTGCAAACGTCGGACTACTCCTGTGCGCACTCCTGCTCCTCTGCCCGCACGCCGCGCGGGCGCAGCAGAAACTCCTGACCGTCGAAGACATCTTCGACCCCGCGAAGAAGGTCAGCTTCTCCGGCGCCCCGGCCAGGGAGCGCGTCTGGCTGGCCGACGGCGAGCACTACCTTGAGCGCGCGGGGCGCGGCGACTCGGCCGCCCTGATGAAGGTCAACGCGCGCACGGGCGAGGCCGCGCCCTTCTTCGACGCCGCGCGGATGGAGGCCGCCCTCGCCAAGGTGCAGGGCTTGAGCGCGGCGGAGGCGAAGACGCTCGCTCACCAGGACTCTTACAAGTTGAACCGCGCGGAGACGGCCGTCCTTTTGAACGCGGCGAACGACCTCGTCTACTACGAGCTGAACACCGGCGCGGCGACGCGCCTGACGACGAACGCCGAGGGGGAGGCCGAGGAGGACTTCAGCCCCGACGGGCGCTTCGTGAGTTTCGTCCGCGGGAACGACCTCTACGTCGTCGATGTCAGGACGCGCGCCGAGCGGCGCCTGACGAAGACGGGCGACGAGAAGACCCTCAACGGCATCCTCGACTGGGTCTACGAGGAGGAGCTGTACGGGCGCGGCAACAAGCGCGGCTACTGGTGGTCGCCCGACTCGACGCGCGTCGCCTTCCTCAGCATCGACGAACGGCCCGTCCACCCCTTCCCCGTCGTCGATCACATCCCGCGGCGGCAGGACTTGGACGACACGCCCTACCCGCTCGCGGGCGACCCGAACCCGCTCGTCCGCCTCGGCGTCGCGGACGTTTCGGCGGGCGAGCCGCGCTGGGTCGAGACCGCCGGGTACGAGCCGACCGACTTCCTCGTCGTGCGCGTCGCGTGGTCGCCGGACTCGCGCCGCGTCGTCTGGCAGGGGCAGAACCGCGAGCAGACTTATCTGGATTTGAACGCGGCCGAACCCTCGACGGGGAAGACGACGCGCCTCTTCCGCGAGACGACGAAGGCGTGGGTCGAGGCGTTCGACGACAACCCGCGCTTCCTCAAGGACGGCTCCTTCATCTGGCGCAGCGAGCGCTCGGGCTGGTCGCACCTCTACAGCTACGCGGCCGACGGCAAGCTCGTCAGGCAGATTACGAGCGGGCCGTGGGAGGTGCGAGGGCTAGACGCCGTGGACGAGGGGCGCGGGCTCGTCTACTTCCACGGCACCGAGCACAGCCACGTCGCCGAGCACGTCTACCGCGTCGGCCTCGACGGCTCGGGGCTCAAGCGTTTGAGCGAGGCCGAAGGCAACCACGCCCCATCTTTCAACCCGACGGCCACGCTCTACGTGGACAAGTGGAGCGACGTGAACACGCCGCCGCGGGTTTACCTCGACACCTCCGACGGCGCGCAGGTGCGCGTGCTCGAAGAGAACAGGGTGCCGGTTCTCTCGCAGTACAGTCTGGGCAAGGCCGAGCTGATGCGCGTGAAGGCGCGCGACGGGTTCGAGTTGGAGGCGTTGATGATCCGGCCGCCGGACTTCGACCCGTCGAAGAAGTACCCCGTCCTGGAGTTCACCTACTCGGGGCCGCACGCGCCGCAGGTGAAGAACGCGTGGGGCGGCTCGACCTACATGTGGCACCAACTGCTCGCGCAGAAGGGCTACATCATCTGGTACCTCGACAACCGCACGGCGAGCGGCAAGGGGGCGGAGTCGGCCTGGGCCTCTTACAAGAACTTCGGGCCGCTTGAGCTGAGGGATTTGGAGGACGGGCTCGCCTACCTGAAGACGCTGCCGTACGTGGACGGCTCACGCCTCGGCATCTGGGGTTGGAGCTTCGGCGGGTACATGACGACCTACGCGCTGACGCACAGCAAGCAGTGGAAGATGGGCATCGCGGGCGGGACGGTGGCGGACTGGGCGAACTACGACTCCATCTACACGGAGCGCTACATGCTGACGCCCGAGCACAACCCCGAGGGCTACAGGGCCGGCTCGCCGCTCGCCGCGGCGGCGAACCTCTCGGGCAAGCTCCTCCTCCTCCACGGGGCGATTGACAACAACGTGCACCTGGCGAACACCATCCAGCTCGCCTACGAGTTCCAGAAGGCCGGCCACCAGTTCGACCTGATGATCTACCCCAAGTCGCGCCACGGCGTCACAGACCCCTATCTCGTCAGGCACATGCGCCAGAAGATGACCGACTTTATTTTGGCGAACCTGTAAAGGGCCGTGAACCGTAAACCGTGAACCGTGACAAGAAGGATTTGAGTCTTCTTGTCACGGTTCACGGTTTACGGCTCAAGGCTTTTTCAGCCGGCGCGCGGCGTCATGCGCCGGATGAGTGGCGTGAGCGCGAAGAGGATCGCGGCGGCGACGAGCGTGACGAGCGCGAAGATGCCGAAGAGGCGGAAGAGCGCGCCCTCGCTCTCCTCGAAGAAGCCCGCGGCGATCCCCGCGATGTAGCCGCCGAACGAGATCGAGAGGAACCACACGCCCATCATCAGGCCCACCATCCGCGCCGGCGAGAGCTTCGTCACCGTGCTCAGCCCCACGGGGCTCAGGCACAGCTCGCCGAGCGTCTGCGTGAAGTAGCAGAGGACGAGCCACAGCGGGCTCACCTTCCCCCCGCCGGTGAGCGTCGAGGCGAAGGCGACGATGGCGAAGGCGAGCCCCGCGAAGAGGAGTCCGAGCGCGAACTTCATCGGGCTCGAAGGGTCGCGCCGCCCGAGCCGTATCCACACGCCGGCGAAGACCGGGGCCAGCAGCACGACGAAGATCGGCTGCACCGACTGGAACCAGCTCGAAGGGAACTCCCACCCGAAGATCTGGTTGCGCGTCAGCTTGTCCGCGAAGAGCGTCAGGCTCGACCCGGCCTGCTCGAACGTCATCCAGAAGATGACGGAGAAGACGAAGAGGATGAAGATGACGAGCACGCGCATCAGCTCGTCGCCCGCGAGCAGCCGCGCCGTCCCCGCCAGGTAACCTGCGAAGAGGCCGATGACCGTCGGGACGAGCGCCGAGAGGAGACCCGACTCGCCGTAGATGAAGCCGAGGGCCGCGCCGATGGCGCCGCCGACGACCGCCAGCGCGAGCGTCACCACGTCGAACCCTTCGGACTGGCTCTCGGCCGGCTTGGCGATTTTCTGAAGTTGCGCCGCGTCGGGCCGCCCCTTCTCCACGCCCTTGAGCCCGACGCCGCGCAGCCGGCTCCCGCCGAGGACGTACTGCACGAGCCCGAGCACCATGCCGATGCCCGCCGCGCCGAACCCGTAGTGCCAATCGACGCTCTGTCCGAGGTAGCCGCAGACGAGCGGGGCCGAGAGCGCGCCGATGTTGATGCCCATGTAGAAGATCGAGAAGCCCGCGTCGCGCCGCGCGTCGCCCTCCTCGTAGAGGTCGCCGACCATCGTGCTGACGTTCGGCTTCAAGAGCCCCGTCCCGGCCGCGATGAGGATGAGGCCGGCGTAGAAGCTCGCCAGCGAGTGGAAGACCATCGAGAAGTGGCCGCACGCGATGACGATGCCGCCCAGCAGCACGGCCCGGCGCGCGCCGAAGACCTTGTCGGCGAGCCACCCGCCGATGAGCGGCGTCCAGTAGACCGAAGAGACGTAGGTGCCGTAGATGAGGCCGGCGTACTTGCGGTCGAAGTTGAGCCCGCCGACGGCGAGCGGGGCCGTCATGTAGAGGATGAGCAGCGAGCGCATCCCGTAGTAACTGAAGCGCTCCCACATCTCCGTGAAAAAGAGTGTGGTCAGGCCCCGCGGGTGCCCGCCGATGCCCGAAGTGTCCGGTGCCCGCTCGGGGCTCACGCCTGTGCTGTCCACTGCTAGGCTCATCTGTGCTTACTCCTCCGAGAATTTTGCAGAACTTCCAGGGGACGTGTGTCAGGCTTAACCCCAGTATGATACATGGATGAGGGGCGAAGGCAAGCGAGTTGCTAGAAAAGTAGGCGGTAGGCAGACGGCAGTAGGCAGTCGAAGGCAAGAAGATTTTAACTGCCTACTGCCATCTGCCTACCGCCTACTGTATAATCCCGCCGCCCAATAAAATCGGGAAGGGAACTGACGAACGTATGACGACGACCGAAGGCGGCACAGCGAACGTCGCGCGCGTGGCCGACATCCAGGCGGCGCTCCGCGGGGCGGGGCTCGACGGCTGGCTCTTCTACGACTTCCGCCAGAGCGACCCGCTCGCCTACCGCATCCTCAAGCTCGACCCGAACCAGTTCTCGACCCGCCGCTGGTTCTACTTCGTCCCGGCCGAGGGCGAGCCCACGCGCATCAACCACGCCATCGAGCAGGGCAAGCTCGACCTTTTGCCCGGCCGCCGCCTCGTCTACAGCGGTTGGACGGTGCTGCACGGGCACCTGCGCGACACGCTCTCGGCGGCCGGCGGGAACGGGCACGCGCCCCGCATCGCCATGCAGTACTCGCCCGAGAACTCCATCCCCTACATCTCGCGCGTGGACGCGGGCACGATTGAACTCGTCCGCTCGCTCGGCGCCGAGCCCGTGACGAGCGCCGACCTCGTCCAGCTCTTCGAGGCCGTCTGGACACAGGAGCAGTACGACTCGCACGTCACGGCCGCCGACAACATCCACAACATCATCCAGGAGGCGTTCGCCGAGGTCGGGCGGAAGATAAAGGCGGACGAGCCCGTCACCGAGTACGACATCCAGCAGTTCATGGTGCGCCGCTTCGAGGAGCTGAACATGACCTGCAACGACGACCACCCCATCGTCTCGGTCAACGCCAACGCCGCCAGCCCGCACTACCAGCCGAACGCGGAGAAGTTCTCGCCCATCAGGCGCGGCGACTTCCTACTGCTCGACGTGTGGGCGAAGCTGAAGGAGCCCGGCGCCGTCTACGCCGACCAGACGTGGACGGGCTTCGTCGGGGACGACCCGTCGGAAGAGCACCTCAAGGTCTTCACCATCGTCCGCGACGCGCGCGACGCCGCCATCGAGTTCGTCCGCGAGGCGTTCGCGGCCGGCCGCGAGATCAAGGGCGCCGAGGTGGACGACGTGTCGCGCGGCGTCATCGAGCGCGCCGGCTACGGCGAATACTTCACGCACCGCACCGGCCACTCCATCGGCGAGGAGGTGCACGGCAACGGCGCGCACATCGACAACCTCGAGACGAAAGACTCGCGCAAGATCATCCCGCGCACCTGCTTCTCCATCGAGCCGGGCATCTACCTGCCCGGCAACTTCGGCGTCCGCTCCGAAATAGACCTCTACGTCGGCGACGACGGCATCGAGGTGACCGGGCGGCCCATCCAGACCGAACTCGTCCGCATCCTGAGGGACTAGGATGGGCAAGCAACAACACACGCCAGATTTGCACCGCATTGCGCGCGAGGCCGTCCGCGACGCCGGCTTCGACCCCGACTTCCCCGCCGATGTCGCGCAAGAGCTTGAGGGCTTGAAGGAGTTGGAGGCGGGCGCGGGCCAGGACGCGGGCGTCAAAGACCTGCGCGCGCTACTCTGGTCTTCCATCGACAACAAGGAGTCGCGCGATCTCGACCAGGTCGAGTACGTCGAGCGCCAGGGCGAAGGCTACCGCGTGCTCGTCGGCATCGCGGACGTGGACGCGTACGTCCCGAAGGGTTCGGCCATCGACCGCCACGCCGCGGCCAACACCGTCTCGGTCTACACGCCCGCGGAAGTCTTCCCGATGCTGCCGCTGCGACTTTCGACCGACCTCACCTCGCTCCTCGAAGGCGCAGACCGCCTCGCCGTCGTCATGGAACTCTCCGTGTCGAAGGGCGGCGAGGTGAGTGGCGAGCAGGTCTACCGCGGCCTCGTGCAGAACCGCGCGAAGATGGACTACGAGTCGGCGGGCGCCTGGCTCGAAGGCCGCGGCCCGGCGCCCGAGCCCTTCAAGAACATCGAAGGGCTCGAAGCGCAGGTCAGGCTTCAGGACGAGGTGGCCGTCGCGCTGCACGAGCTGCGCCGGCAGAGCGGCGCGCTTGAGCTTGAGCGCGCGGAGCTGGTGCCCGTCCTCGACGAGCAGGGGCGCGTCGTGCGCCTTGAGGAGCGCCGGAACAACCGCGCGCAGACGATCATCGAGAGCCTGATGATCGCCGCCAACACCTCGATGGCCGAGCTGCTCGAAGCGAAGGGCGTGCCCTCGCTCCGCCGCGTCGTGCGCGCGCCCGAGCGCTGGCCGCTCATCGTCAAGCTGGCCGAATCGTTAGGCGAGCACCTCCCCGACGAGCCAGACCCCCGCGCGCTCTCCGACTTCATGTCGAAACGTCGCGCGGCAGACCCCGCCGGGTACGCGGAACTCTCGCTCGCCGTCCTGAAGATGATGGGGCCGGGCGACTATCTGGTGGAGGCGCCCGGGATTGAACAGGAGGGGCACTTCGGGCTGGCCGTCCACGACTACACGCACTCGACCGCGCCCAACCGTCGCTTCCCAGACCTCGTCACGCAGCGCTGCCTCAAGTCGGCCGCGGCGGCCGCGCCCGCGCCCTACACGCGCGAGGAGCTTGAAGCAATCGCCGCCCGCTGCAACCTGATGGAGTCGGCCGCGCGCAAGGTCGAGCGGCGCATGCGCAAGGTCGCGGCCGCCGCGATGCTCTCGACGCACGTCGGCGAGACGTTCGACGCCGTCGTCACCGGCGTCAAGCCCGTGGGAACTTTCGTGCGCCTCCTGAGCCCGCCCGCCGACGGCATGGTGGTCAAAGGCGGACGCGGCCTCGACGTGGGCGACCGCGTCCGCGTCCGGCTCCTTTCGACCGACCCCGACCGCGGCTTCATAGACTTCGCCCGGGTCTGAATCAATTAACGAAGGATAATATGTCAGGCGCGCCCTCGGACTCGGCGCGTTGGAGCATGTCGGCGATGTGTTCGTGGAGGCCGGACTGCGCGGCCTTCTTCGCCGTCCAGCCGTTGCGCGCGCGCGCGTAGACGTTGGCGCCGTACTGCAAGAGCAGCGCGACGACGAGCCCGTGCCCTCTGTAGGCGGCGAACATGAGCGCCGTGTCGCCGTCCGCGTCCCGCGCGTTCACGTCCGCGCCGCGCTCCAGAAGGTTGATGACGGCCGCCGTGTCTCCCCTGAAGGCCGCCAGCATCAGCGGCGTCCTGCCTTTGACGTTGTCGTTCGCTTCGTCCCTCATCCGCTTTAAAACCCCCTCCTTGATACTTCCCGGGACAGAATGCAACGGCAGACTTGAGGAATCCTTGAGCGCGGTTGAACACTCTGGCGAAAGTGTCTTCGAGGCGGTTGAAATTTCACAAAAGTTTTGCTAATTTTTCTCAAAACCGGAACGTCGGGCGTCGCCCCCCGCCTCCCGACGAAGAACCCGGAGGATTACTGCGACAGGAGTACAGACTTGAGCGAAGCGCCCCGCATCCTTTTCGTAGACGACCACGAGGACACGCGGTATCTCATCACGCACCTGCTCGGCGCGCAGGGTTACGAGGTGGAGGCGGCGGAGTCCGTGGAGGAGGGGCTTCACCTCGCGCGCGCGGGGGGCTTCGACCTCTACCTGCTCGACAGCCGCTTCGCCGACGGCTCGGGCACGGAACTGTGCGAGGGCATCCGCGAGTTCGACAAGACGACCCCCATCGTCTTCTACTCGGGCGACCACCCCTCGCGCCTCAAGAAGGCGCTCGACTGCGACGCACAGGGCTTCGTCCTCAAGCCCGGCCTCGACGCCCTCCCCCGCGAACTCGAACGCGCGCTCGCCGCCTCGGTCTGATCCTAAGCCGTAAACCGTAAACCGTGAACCGTGACAAGAGGAATCAAATCCTTCTTGTCACGGTTCACGGTTTACGGTTTACGGCCTTTGAGTTAGCGCGTCAGCTCGTCGGCGACCTCCTTCGCGCCGTAGACGTTGCGCAGCGCTTCGAGCATGCCGCGGGAGTCCACCGAGACGGCGCGGTTGACCGACTCGTCGTAGTAGAAGTTGCCGACGAGCGACTGGATGTTGCCGTCGAAGATGAGGCCGAGCAGCTCCATGTCGCGGTTGAAGGTGGGCGAGCCCGAGTTGCCGCCGATGATGTCGTTGGTCGTGACGAAGTTGAACGGCACCTTCAAGTCCACTGCCGACTTCTTCTCGGCCCAGCTCGGCGCGAGGTTGTAAGGGAACTTGTTCCCGTGCTCGGCCGCGCGCTCGTAGAGCCCCGAGATGTAGGTGAAGGGCTTGACCAGCTTCCCGTTCTCCCTGTAGCCCTTGACCGCGCCGTAGGAGAGGCGCGGGGTGAAGGTCGCGTCCGGGTAGATGCCCGTCCCCTCCTTCTCGAAGAGCGCCCGCGCGATCTTGCCGTAGGCCGTGCGCTCGACGCCGACGACCTCCTCCTCGTAGCGGCGGCGCAGTTGCCGCGCCTCCGCGTCCACGTCGCGCGCGAGCACGATCATGGGGTCGTTCGAGGATTCGACGGCCTTCTGACCGCCGGCCGCCAGCTCCCGCCGGTAGGCCAGGTCTTTGAGCTTGGTGCCGGAGATCAGCTCGGCGGCGCGCGCCTCGGGCGTCTTCCCGTTGAGCACCTTCCTGACGAGCGCGTCGTTTGCGCCGAGCACGTCGCGCATGAGGGTGAGCGAGGCCGCGAGCTTCATCTGCTCGAAGTCGTCGTAGACGGGCGCCTCGGAGTAGAGCGCGGCTTCGAGCGCGCCGCGGCGCGCGTCCGTGTACTCGGGCAGCCGCCCGGCGTCGGGCTTCGCGCCCTCTTCGGCGAGGCGGACGAGCGAGCGCGCGTAGTTGAAGAGGACGGTGTTGAAGCCCGACTGGGCGTAGTCGGTCAGCGTCCCGCCGCCGAGCAGGCGCCGCCGGTTGTCGTAAGACGCGAGCGACTTGCGCGCCCTGGCGACGGCGTCCCAGGCTTCGACGTAATCCTTGCGGCTGCGCGACGACTCGGCGTAGGCGCGCAACGCCGACTCCTCGCCGTTCTTGCGGGCCATCAGCTCCTTGCCGCGCAGCCCTTCGATCTCGCCCCCGAAGACCTTGACGAAGTTCTCGGCGTAGTTCAGCTCGTTCTGGCCGCGCCGCGTCTGCTCCTCGCCCCCGGCCATGTACTTCTTCAGAGCGTCGCGGCGGCTCTCAAGGATGCGGAGGGTGAGCGGGAGTTGCACGTCGCGCAGGTATTCGAGGTTGGCGACCGTGAGCAGCCGCTGCGTCGTGCCGGGGCTGCCCGAGACGAAGGACAGCTCGTTCTCCTGCGGCCCCTTCTTCGACCACTTGAAATAGTTCTCGGGCCGGAGCGGCGAACCATTTTCGTAGACGCGGACGAGCGCCATGTCGAGGTCGTAGCGCGGGAAGTTGAAGTTGTCGGGGTCGCCGCCGAAGAAGGCGGCCTGGAACTCGGGCGCGAAGACGAGCCGCACGTCCGTGTAGCGCTTGTAGTAGTAGAGGTTGTAGACGCCGCCCTGGTAGAGCGTGACCACCTCGGCGCGCATCCCCGAAGCCTTCGCCGACTCCGCCTCGATGCGGCCGATCTCGGCCTGGCGCGCGGCGCCCGCCTCGGTGTCGCTCAGGCCGGCTTTGGCCGCGCCGTTGACGCGCGCCGTCACGTCCTCGATGCGGACGAGCTGGTCGAGCGCGAGGCCGGGAATCTTAATCTCCTCGGCGCGCGCGTGCGCGACGAAGCCGGTCTTGGCGAGGTCGCGCTCGGCCGTCGAGAGTTCGCCGACGATGTCCTCGACGATGTGGTAGTTCGTGAGCACGAGCCCCTCGGGCGAGACGAAGGAGCCGGTGCCGTTCGGGAAGCGCACCGTGGCCGACTGGACGCGGCGCACCCAGTCGTCGGTGACTTCGAAGCCGTAACGTTTTTTTATCTCCGCGCGCGGCAGGTTGTTGAAGGCCCACATGCCCTCGTCGGCGAGGGCCGCGGGTGCGAGCGTCGCCGCCAGCAGGAGCGCGGCCAGCGCCGCGCGCAGGTGTCTCGTCAGTTTCAAAATCGTGATTCCTCTCGGTTGGATTGGGCTCCGGACGGATTATACTCCGTCCGGGTCTTAAGCTTTTAGTGAAGGAAGAGTCTGAACGAAATGTTCTTCTTTAAGAAGCTCGTCGGGCCGTTTCTGATGCCCGTCCCGTTCTGCCTCGCGCTGGTGCTGCTGGGGCTCGCGCTGCTCTGGCTCAAGCGGCGGCAGGGGGCGGGGAAGTGGCTGGCGACGCTGGGGGCGCTGCTGCTGCTCCTGCTCGGTTACGGGAGCGTGTCGGGGCGTCTGCTGGCGACGCTCGAACGGCGGTACGCGCCGGCGGGGGACGTGTCGGCGGCGGCCGGGCGCGTGCGCTGGGTGGTGGTGCTCGGCGGCGGCAGCTCGGCCGACGAAGGGATGCCCGCCGCCATGCGCCTGTCGGAGGGGAGCCTCGCGCGGCTCGTCGAAGGCATACGCCTCCAGCGGCAACTGCCCGGGAGCCGCCTGCTGCTCTCGGGCGGCAGCGTCTTCGGCTCCACCCCGGACGCCGAGGCGATGCGCGCGCTCGCCGTCGAGCTGGGCGTAGACCCCGCCGCGCTCGAACTCGACGCCGCCTCGCCCGACACCGAGACGCAGGCCGAGGCCGTCCGCGCCCGCCTCGGTGCGGAGGAGTTCTACCTCGTCACCTCGGCCTCGCACATGCCGCGCGCGCTGGCGCTCTTCCGCAAGGCGGGCACCAACCCGACGCCCGCGCCCACGCACTTCCTCACGCAGGGGAACCCGACCCTCTCCCCCGGCGAATTCTTCCCCTCCACCGGCGGCCTCCGCAGCGCCGAACTCGCCACCTACGAATACCTCGGCCTCGCCTGGGCGAAGGTCAGGGGGAAGATTTGAGGGAATGATGAACGATGAATGATGAATTAGAGGCAAGCGGTCTTTAATTCATCATTCATCATTCATCGTTCATCATTTCCCCCTGTGTTACACTCCACGGCCATGCCGAGCCAGTCTCACCTGTTGAAGATTTCGAGGAGCGTCCTTGTCATCATCGCCGTCGTCACGTCGCTGTGTGTCGCGCCTTTGAGGATCGCGGCGCAGGACGACGACGAGAGGGACGAGCGCGCGGGCTTCTTCGACCGCGCGGAGGACGAGGAGGATTTGAACCGGGAGCTGTGGGAGTTCGTGAAGGGGACGCCCTACGCGGGCGCGCTCTCGTACGTCGCGGCGGCGCAGGCGCGCGCGCAGGCGGCGCGGGCGGCGGAGGCCGCGCTCCCGACGGGCTGGAAGCTCGCGCCCGCGGGGCGCCAGGTCGAGCTGGGGCGCCTGCCTTACGAGGCCGTGCCGTTCGCGGGCCGGCTCGTCGTCCTCAACACCGGCTACTACGGCGGCGCGGCGCAAGAGATTTCGGTTGTTGACACGGCGTCGGGCCAGGTCGTCAAGACGTTGCGGCCGAAGCCCTCACCGCCCGACGCGCCGGGCTCGATCTTTCCCAGCGCGGCGGTCGGCGCGGACGGCGACCTGTACGTGAGCGGCGGCTTCGACTCGAAGGTCTTCCGCATCAACCGGCAATTCGAGATCGCCCGCGAGTACAAGGTCGCGGGCTACGCGGCCGGGCTCACGGCAATAGACGACAAGCATCTCGCGGTACTCTACCTCGCGGGCAAGGACGCCAAAGGCGTCTACGTCGAAGGCAAGCTCGCAATTCTCGAAACCGAGTCCGGCAAAATCGAGCGCGAGGTGGACGCGGGCTACTTCCCTTACTCCGTCCGCCGCGTGAACGGCAAGCTCTACGTCGCGGTGCTCGGCGAGAACCGCCTGCGCGTCTTCGACGGCGAGCTGAAAGAACTCGGCCAGATTCCCACGGGCCGCAGGCCGCAGGAGATGTGCGTGGACGGCGCGCGCCTCTACGTCGTCAACACAGACTCGGACGAGCTGACCGTGGTTGATACCGCGCGCGACCAGGTCGCGGGCACGCTGCGCACGAACAATTTCAACAGCCCTTTCGGCACGGCGCCCACGTCCTGCACGGTCTCGGGCAATCGCGTCTACGTCACGCTCGCCGGGATGAACGCCGTCGCGGTCTACGACAGGAACACGCGGCGGCAGGTGGGACTGATACCCGCCGGCTGGTACCCGACGAAGGTTTTGGTCGAGGGCGGCAACCTGCTCGTCTTAAACGCCAAGGGCGTCCGCCCGCGCCGGCCGAACCCGCGCGGGCCGCAGCCGCCGGGCGGCGTCCTCGATTACGTGCTGACGCTCTTGAAGGGCAGCCTCTCGATACTTCCCACGGCCGACATCAGCGCGGCACACACCGCCGCGTGGACGCGGCAGGTGCTCGCGGGCACGCCGACCTTCGACGCGCGGCGCGGCCTCAAGCTGCCCGTCAGGCACGTCTTCTACGTCGTCAAGGAGAACCGCTCGTACGACCAGGTCTTGGGCGACCTCGGGCGCGGCAAGGGCGACCCTTCTTTGACCCTCTTCGGGCGCGACATCACGCCGAACCAGCACGCGCTCGCCGAGCAGTTCGTCGCGCTCGATAACTTCTACGCCGACGGCGAGATCAGCGTGCTCGGCCACAGCTTCACGACGAGCGGCTACGCCTCGCCCTTCCTCGAATGGCTGGGGAACGTGATGTACTCGGGGCGCTACAAGGGCTACCCGTTCGGCATGGTGCCCTCGGTGACCTCGCCCGCGTACCTCTGGGACGCGCTCGACGACGCGAAGGTCAGTTATCGAATCTACGGCGAGAACTACTACCTCTACACGCGCGCCTACCGCATCCTCAGAGAGGAGCTGGGCGAGAAGAACGACGCGCCGCGCAAGTTCTACGCGCGCATGATGAGATTCGCGTCGGACTTTGACCGCGGCCAATTCTTCTACAATTTCGCGCACACGTACGCGGGGCGCGGCGACACGCCGGCAGACGCCGAGCGCCTGCTGCTCGACAAGAAGTTCGCCGCCGCCTTCTCGGGCTTCCTCGTCGGCGACGACACGCTGGCGCGTGCCTTCGCCGCGAACACGGCGCTGCGCCGCCGCTTCGCCGAGTACCTGACGCGCTACGCCTTCGACTACCGCTCGTGGGACTTGACCCACTCCGACCTCGACCGCTTCGCCGCGTGGCGCGCCGACTTCGAGCGACACGTCAAGGCCGGGACTGTCCCGAGCTTCAACTACCTCTGGCTCCCGAACGACCACACCAACGGCGCCGACACCAAGATTCGCACGCCGCAGCAGTTCGTCGCGCAGAACGACGCGGCCCTCGGCCTTCTAATCGAGACCATCTCGCACAGCCCCGTCTGGCGCGACTCGCTCATCCTCGTCGAGGAGGACGACGCGCAGAACGGCCCCGACCACGTGGACGCCACGCGCATCATCGCGTTCGCCGCCGGGCCGTACGTCAAGCGCGGCGCCCTGGTCGGCGACCGCTACGACCAACTGAGCGCCCTGCGCACCGCCGGGCTGCTGCTCGGCCTGCGCCCGCTCAACCTCAACGACCGCATGGCCGTCCCCATGTTCGGCATCTTCAACACGCGGGCCGATGTCACACCCTACACGGCGCCGGCGACCGTGCCCGCGCTCTCCGACACAGACCGCGCGCGATATGAGGAGCTGCGAAGGCAGTAGGCAGTAGACAGTAGAAAGACAGAGGCGGCGCGCCCGGTTATTAAGCCGAGCGCGCCGCCTCTGTATTTCTACTGTCTACTGCCTACTACTCATACCGCAGCGCCTCAATCGGGTCGAGGCCGGCGGCCTTGCGCGCGGGGTAGTAGCCGAAGAAGATGCCGACCGCCGCCGAGAAGAGGACGGAGCCGACGATGGAGGCCGTCGAGACGAGCGTCGGCCAGCCCAGGAGCAGCGGCACCGTGACCGAGGCGACGACGCCGAGCACAATCCCCGTCGCCCCGCCCGTCAAACTCAGCACGATGGACTCGATGAGGAACTGCGTCCGCACGGCCGAGGAGCGCGCGCCGATAGCCATGCGGATGCCGATCTCGCGCGTCCGCTCGGTCACCGAGACGAGCATGATGTTCATGATCCCGATGCCGCCGACGAGGAGCGAGACGCCCGCGATGCAGCCCAGAAGGACTGTCATCGTGCTGTTCGTCTGGTTCGCCGCCTCGGCCACGTCCGACATGTTGCGCACGGTGAAGTCGTCCGCGGCGCCGGGCGCGAGCTTGTGGCGCTGGCGCAGAAGCTCGGCGATCTGCGTCTGCGCCGTGTAGGTCGCGTCCTGCGAGACGGCCGAGACGTACGCGACCTGCACGCGCGTGTTGCCGAGGAGCTTCTTCTGCACGGACGTGTAGGGCGCGAACGCCGCGTCGTCCTGATCGCGCCCCTGCGGGTCTTGCCCCTTGCGCGCCATCACGCCGACGACGCGGAAGGGCATGTTGGAGACGCGCAGGGTCTGCCCGACCGCGTCCTGCCCGGGGAAGAGGTTGTCGGCGATGGTCTGGCCGATGACGACGACGCGCGCGGCCGTGCGCACGTCCGCGTCGGTGAAGAAGCCGCCGCTCTGGACGGCCCACTTGCGTATCTCGGGGAACTGGTCGGAGACGCCCTGCACCTGCGTGCTCCAGTTCTGGTTGCCGGCGACGAGCTGCGCGCGCGAGTTGACGACCGGCGAGACGAGCGAGACGCTCGGCACCTCGCGCTTGACGGCTTCGAGGTCTTCGACGGTGAGCGGGCTGCCCGTGTTCGAGTCGCCCGCGCCACCGCGGACGCCGCCGACGTTCTGCGCGCCCGCCGAGACGAAGAGCAGGTTGGTGCCCATGCTCTCGATCTGCGACTGGACGGTGGCCGAGGCGCCCTGCCCGATGCTGACCATCACGATCACGGCCGAGACGCCGATGATGATGCCGAGCATGGTCAAGGCCGCGCGCGACTTGTTGCGCGCCAGCGCGCGGAAGGCGATGCGGATGATCATTAGGACGTTCATGTCTTCTACCTTATCTTCTCAACCTTGAGCCCGGAGTGGAGGGCGTTTAACCACAGAGGCACAGAGTTCTCAGAGGTTGCACAGAGGGGTTATGAAAGATGAAACTCTGTGCCCCCTCCGTGTCCTCTGTGCCTCTGTGGTTAAACGTCCTCCTCATCACTCTCAACTCCGAAAACAACTCACGCCTCTTCCTCAACCTCGTCATCCTCGACGGCCGGCAGGTTCCGCAGCTCCTCGGCCGCGTCGCGCGGCGCGGTGACGCGGTAGTCCTTCTGAATTCGCCCGTCCTTGAAGACGACGACGCGGTCGGCGTAGGCCGCGATGTCGGGCTCGTGCGTGACGAGGACGAGCGTGATCCCGCGCTCGCGGTTGAGGCGCTGGAAGATGTCCATCACCTCGACCGAGGTGCGCGAGTCGAGCGCGCCCGTCGGCTCGTCGGCCAGGATGAGCTTCGGGTCGTTGACGAGCGCGCGGGCAATCGCCACGCGCTGCTGCTGCCCGCCCGAGAGCTGGTTCGGGTGGTTCTGCTCGCGCCCCGCGAGGCCCACCGCGTGCAGCGCTTCCGTCGCGCGCCGGTGCCGCTCGGCCGGCTCGACGCCCGCGTAGAGCATCGGCAGCTCGACGTTCTCAAGCGCCGAGGTGCGCGAGAGCAGGTTGAAGCCCTGGAAGACGAAGCCGAGCTTCCGGAGCCTGATGTCGGCGCGCTCGTCCTTCGAGAGCCCGGACACGTCCTCGCCGTCGAGTTCGTAGTGCCCGCGCGTCGGGCTGTCGAGGCAGCCGATGATGTTCATCGTCGTCGATTTGCCCGAGCCCGACGCGCCCATGATGGCGACGAACTCGCCCTCGCGGATGCCGAGCGTGACGCCGCGCAGCGCGTGCACCTCCACGTCGCCCATCGAGTAGGTCTTGTGGATGCCTTCGAGGCGGATGACCTCGGGCGCCTCCGCCGCGGGCGTGAGCACGACCTTGTGTGCGCCGTTGTCGAACGTGCCGACTTCGAATGCCGTCTGCATAACTTCACCTCACCCCTTGTCACTTTGTCACTTACCGCCCTCTGCCGCCGCCGGGTGCGCCGCCCACGCGCGGGGCGCCGCCGAAGCCGGGGGCCGAAGACTGCCCGCCGTTAGCGTTGCGCGACGAAGAGGCCGAGGCCGCGACGTTCTGGCCGGTGACGACCACGTCGCCCTCGTGCAACTCGCCTTCGACCACCTCAGTCGCGGAGCCGTCACTCAGGCCGACCTTGATGCGCCGCGCCTGGGGCTTGCCGTCCGCGCCCAAGACCCACACGCGCCTGAGTTGGCCGGGCAGCACGGGCTCGGTCGCGCGCGCGAACTGAGGACGCGCGCCCTGCTGTGCGTTGTTGCCGTCGGGCTGCTGGGCCGCGGCGTTGTCCCCGCCGTTCGCGTTCTGACGCTGAGCGGCGCTGCGGCGCTGGCCGTTGCTGTTGCCGGAGCGCGCCTGCGTCGTGTCGGTCGTCTGCGGCGTGAAGCGGAGCGCGGAGTTCGGCACCTTGAGCACGTCGTTGCGCTCGTCGATGGTGACGGTCAGGTTGGCCGTCATGCCGGGCTTGAGCTTCTGCTCCGGGTTCGAAACGTCGATGACGACGTTGTAGGTGACGACGTTCTGCACGTTCTGCGGGTTGAGCCGCATCTGCTGGATCGAGCCCTTGAACTCCTCGGCGGGGAACGCGTCCACCGTGAAGGCGACCGACTTCGCCTGCTCGACGAGGCCGATGTCCGCCTGGTCGATGTTGGCGATGACCTGCATCTGCGTCAGGTCTTGCGCGATGGTGAAGAGCGTCGGCGCCGAGAGCGACGCGGCCACCGTCTGCCCGACGTTCACGTCGCGCGAGACGACGACGCCGTCGATGGGCGAGGTGATGGTCGTGTGCTGCAAATTGATTTCGGCGAGCTGCAAGGCGGCGCGCGCCTGCTCGACCTGCGCGGCGGCGTTCTGCACCTGCGCCTGCGCGCTCAAGACCGAACCCTGCGACTGCTGCGCCTGCGCCTGTGCCTGCTCGACCTGCGCGGCGGCCTGCGCCTGGCCCGCGCCGGAGGCCGACTGCGCGCTCAACTGCGCCATCTTCAACTGCGCGACCGCCTGGTTGTAGCGGGCCTCGGCCGTCTTGTAAGAGGTCTGCGCCGTCTCTAACTCGCGCTGCGGGATGACGCCGCCCTGGAGGAGCGACTGCTCCTGCCGGAGGTAGCTCGCGGCGTCGTCCAACTGCGCCTTGAGCACCGCGACGTTCGCCTCGGCCGCGGAGACGCCGGCCTGCTGGTTGAGCGTTGTCGTGCCGGCGGCCAGAGCCCTGGCGCGCGCGTCGGAGATGCCCGCGCGCGTCTGCGCGACGCCGGCGTGCGAGTTGGCGACGGCGGTGCGGGCCGACTGCAACTGCGCCTCGGCCTGCGCAACGTTGGCGCGCGCCTGCTGGACTTGCGCCTGCGTGACCGAGGGGTCGAGCTGCGCCAAGAGCTGCCCCTTCTTCACCGTCGAGTTGAAGTCGGCGTAGAGCGCCGAGATGGTGCCCGAAGCCTGACTGCCGACCTGCACGGTCGTCACGGCCTGGAGCGTGCCCGTCGCCGTCACGGTGTTTCTGAGGTTGCCGCGCTCGACTTTCGAAGTCATGTACTCGGCGGCGCTGGCGCCGTTGCCCCAGTACCAGAAGCCGCCGGCCGCGACGAGCGCGACCAGGAGGCTCACGACCGCCAGCCGCCTCTTCTTATTCAGAAATGATTTCACTCGCTGCATCTTCTTTTCCCCTGTGGGCGCCTCTCGCGTGCGCTTTAACAAAGCCGAAAAATATGGGCGCGAAACTCCCGCCCAATAAGCTAGACACCGGCCCCGCGCTTTCGGTTACAGGTCACGGAGCATAGAGAGCGCTTTCAACACAGAGACACGGAGGTGTAACCGTTCTCAGGGTCGCGGTGTCTTACCGTTTGGAAGGCTCTCCCGTGGGCTTAAAACAAGGTAAGATAGGAGCAAGAAAGCAATCATGAAGAAACTCGGAAGGATACAGAAGTTGGGCTTGGCCGGTCTTTCGGCGCTGGCCCTGGCGGCGCCCGTCGCGCTGGCGCAGACCGCGGGCGGCGAGCAGTCGGGGCAGACGGCCCGCGCCGAGCGCGGCGAGCACCGCGGCGGTAAGCGTGGCGGCGGCGAGTTCGGCGGCGAGCGCGGCGGCCACTTCGGGGCTTTTCGCGGCATCGAGCTGACCGACGCGCAGAAGGCGAGCATGAAGCAGCTCCGCGAGTCGTTCGGCGAGCGCACGAAGTCCCTGCGCGAGCAGCTCCGCGCCAAGCGGCAGGAGCTTCGTCAGGCCGAGTCGGGCACGACCTTCAACGAGGCCCTGGCGACGCAGAAGCTGACCGAGGCCGCGGGGCTTCAGGCCAAGCTGATGGCCGAGGAGTTCAAGCTCCGGCAGGACTCGCTCGCCCTGCTCACGCCCGAGCAGAAGACGCAGCTGGAGCAGCGCAAGCAGCAGTTCGAGCAGCGCCGCGAACAGTGGAAGGCGCAGCGCAGCACGGCGCCGCAGCAGTAACCTTCGAACGGGACGGCGGACTCGGCGCCCGACGGCCGAGTCCGCCGCCCTCTAAACTGACAGGGACGGACAGCCACACTGCCGTTGGATTTGGAACAAGCGCCCGACGAGGAGCTGGCGCGCCTCGCGCGCGCGGGCGACGAGTCCGCCTTCGGCGAGATTGTGCGGCGCCACAGCCCGCGGGTCTTCCGCACGGCGTCGCGCTTCTTCCGCCGCCGCGAGCAGGTCGAAGAGGCCGCGCAGGAAGTCTTCTTGAAAGCGTTCACGCAGCTCGACACGTACGAGGGGCGCGGCTCCTTCGAGGGCTGGCTGACGCGGATCACGACCAACACCTGCCTCAACCTCCTGCGCAGCGCGCGCCGCAGGCCGGAGTTGACGTCCTCCGACCTCTCGGAGGACGAGGGCGACTGGCTCGAAAACAACTTGGCGGGCGAGGCCGCCGAACAGCAGCCGTCAATCGAGCGCGCGGTGGTCGCCGCGGACTTGGCGGAGAAGGTCTTGAGCACGATGTCGGAGGACGACCGCGTCGTCCTCATGATGATGGACGGCGAGGAGGCTTCGGTGAAAGAGGTCGCGGAGGCGACGGGCTGGTCGGAGTCGAACGTCAAGGTCAAGGCGATGCGCGCGCGCCGAAGGATGCGCGAGGCGGTCGAGAAGCTGTTGGGGATTTGAAATTGCGAATTCGAAAGAGCGCAGGTGAAGCGATGAGGGACGAACACATCAAGAAGCTTCTGGACGGAGCGCCGCTGTCGAGCTTAGGCCGTGCCGAGCTGGCGGCCGTCCGCGCGCACGCCGAAGTCTGCGAGGACTGCCGGCGCGCCGTCGCCGCGGCGCAGCTCTCGGCGCTCATGTTGAAGACGCGCGCGCAGGAGTCGTTCGAGCCCTCGCCCTTCTTCCAGACGCGCGTGCTGGCCGCTTTGCGCGAGCGGCGCGCGGCCGAAGAGGGCTGGACGCTCGCGCGCCTCTGGAAGTCGGCGGGGCTCCTCGTCTCCTCCCTGGCGGCGACGACGGCGGCGCTCGCCGTCTTCACCTTCGTCGCCCCTTCGGAGCCGGCGGTCGCGCAGGAGGTGGCCGGGACTTACTCGGCCGAGTCCGTCATCCTCGACGACGGGGCCGACGAGCAGATGACCTACGACCAGGTGATGACCTCCCTCTACGGGTCTGAAGACGAGGCGGCGAGGTGATTATGGACAGGGTGAGCAGAAACAGTTGGCTCGTGCGCGCGGCGGCGCTCGCCATCTTCCTCCTCGGGTTCGCGGCGGGCGCGCTCGCGCCGGCGGCCTACCGCGCGTGGTCGCGCGGTGCCGCGCGGCAGGAGCGGCCGGATCGCTTCGAGCAGATGAGCGAGCGGCTCAAGCTGACGGACGAGCAGAAGGAGCAGGTGCGGCAGATTTTCGGCGAGACGCGGACGCGGCTGGAAGCCCTGCGCAAAGAGTCAGAGCCGCGCTTCGAAGAGATACGCGGTGACGCCGACGCGCGCCTCAAGCAGGTGCTCACCCCCGCGCAGTGGGAGGAGTTCAGCAAGTCGCGCGAGGAGGGGCGCGGCCGCCGCGGCCGCGGCCGCGGCGACGACGCGCCGCGCGAACGTTAAGCGCAAGTTTTGAAAATCCCCGAAGGGGATGTCACGCCTTGGCCGGGACGAACTTGAGCGCCACGCCGTTCATGCAGTAGCGCAGGCCCGTCGGCTCGGGGCCGTCGTCGAAGACGTGGCCGAGGTGCGCATCGCAGCGCGCGCAGAGCACCTCGGTGCGCGCCTCCGAGAGGCTCCGGTCTTCCTGCTGGCGCACGTGCCGTTTGTTGATGGGCTGCCAGAAGCTCGGCCAGCCCGTGTGCGAGTCGTACTTCGCCTTCGAGCTGAAGACCGGCAGGTCGCAGCAGACGCAGAGGAAGGTGCCGCGCCGGTGCTCTTCCACGAGCGGGCTCGAACCCGGCGCCTCCGTGCCCGCGCGCCGCGTCACCTCGTACTGCTCCGGCGTCAGGATTCGCCGCCACTCCTCGTCCGACTTGACGACCCGGCCGATCTCGTCCGCCTTCGCACGCCCCTTGTCGGAGGCCGCGAACGCCTCCGCGCCCAACGCGGCAAAGGCCCCGACCGCCAGCGCCGAGGTGAGAAAGTTTCGCCTGTTCATGGTGTAAGACCTCGGTAGGTATTGAGCCCCGGAGGGGCGTCATGTTTATAGCACAATGCGTTTATCTAATTCCCAAGCTCCGGAGGAGCGGCATGTGCATGTCGCCCCAGACGGGGCTCGGGGTCAAATAAAGCACGTAACTATAAACATGACGCCCCTCCGGGGCTCAACCCTTACTGCCTTTTATTATCGAGGCATCAGCACCGTGTCGATGACGTGGATGACGCCGTTCGACTGGTACACGTCGGCGATGGTCACGTTCGACGTGCCGCCCTTCTCGTCGGTGAGCGAGATGCCGTTCATGCCGTTCATCCGGGCGGTGAGCGTGCCGCCGCTCACGGTCTTGAGCATGGCCTGGCCGTGACCCTTCTTGATGAGGCTCATCAGCTTCTTCGAGTCGTAGTTGCCGGCCACGACGTGGTAGGTCAGGATTTTCGTCAGCGTCGCCTTGTTCTCGGGCTTGACCAGCGTCTCGACCGTGCCCGCGGGCAGCTTGTCGAAGGCGGCGTTGGTCGGCGCGAAGACCGTGAACGGGCCTTTGCCCTGGAGCGTCTCGACGAGCCCGGCGGCCTTCACCGCCGCGACGAGCGTCGTGTGGTCGGCCGAGTTCATCGCGTTCTCGACGATGTTCTTCGCCTTGTACATCGGCGCGCCGCCGACCATCGGGTTGTCGCTGCCGCCGCCCATCATCTGCGCCGCCAGCGGCATCGACACCGCGGCCACCAACATCACTGCGAACAGAGTTCTCCTCATCTTTCATTCCCCCCGTAAGTTTTAAGTCGTACCGAAGCTCGACCGATATACGGGGCTCGAATGAAGGGCGGTTTTAGGCGGCGGGAAAATTTTTACTTCACGCGCGGGGCGGCCGAACCATCTGCTCGAAGAGGCGTTCGAGCACGCGGTCGCCGTCCTCGCAGAAGCCCGTGTGGACGGGCGAGGTCTGGATGATGGTGCTGCGCGGGGCGACGAGCCAGTGGAAGCGCGCGCGCTGCGGGAGCAGTCCGATGGGGCCTCCTCTGGCGCCGCCCTCGCAGATGCGCGGGATGGCGGCGAGGTGGCGCTCGACGGTCTCGCGGTCGAAGCCGGGGTCGATGGCGGCGAGGCGTTCTACGTCCAACTCGACGCGCGCCTTGAGGTAGTTCTTCCCCGGACAGGAGACGATGACGCCGGCGTTGACGAACTCGCCGCGCTCGACGCGCGGGACGACGCGGACGACGGCGTAGTCAAACGGACACAGCTCGGGCATCGGCCGCCTCCTTGACGAAGTCCCGCGGCGTTTGCAGGCGCGTGAGCAGGTATTCGGCGTAGGCCGCGCGGTGCCCGGCCGGGCCTTCAAAGCGCGACTCCGAAGTCAGCCACTCGTCGGGGACGAGCGCCAGCAGCCCCTCGATCAACTCGGGCGTCACGAGCGACGAGAGCCGCGCGTCGGCCTCTTCGAGCTGCGAGGCGGAGGGGAGCAGGACGTGATCCTTAATCTGTTTGAAGGGGGAGCGGCTGCGTTCGAGGTAGTTGTCCCAGGAGTGTTGGAAGTAGAGCGCGGCGCCGTGGTCGATGAGCCAGAGCCGCCGGTGCCACATGAGCATGTTGGTGTTGCGGGCCGTGCGGTCAACGTTGGTCACGTAGGCGTCGAACCAGACGATGGCGGAGGCGAGCGCGGGCTCGACCTTTTCGGCCGCGGGGTCGAAGGCGATGGAGCCGGGCAGGTAGTCGAGCGCGAGGTTGAGGCCGGCGCTCGCGCGGATCAAGTCCTGTATCTCCGGGTCGGGCTCGGTGCGCGCGAGCGTCGCGTCCACTTCGACGAAGACGATCTCGGGCACGGGCAGGCCGAGCGCCCGCGCCAACTCGCCCGCCAAAAGCTCCGCGATCAGCGCCTTCGTCCCCTGGCCCGCGCCGCGGAACTTCAGGACGTAGAGCCCGTCGTCGTCGGCCTCGACGATGGCCGGCAGACTCCCGCCCTCGCGCAGCGGCGTCACGTAACGCGTCGCCTTCACAGTCCTCGGTGCCATTAAGTTAAGGATACATCCTTTCAGGGCAAGCCTTCGAGGAGGCGCGCGATGGTTGCGGAGTCGGCCTCGGGCGTGGCCCCTTGTTGTGTGGCGAGCCAGGAGCCGACGCGGTTGGCGATCTCGTTGGAGAGCGGGAGCGGGGCGCCGCGGCGGAGGCAGAAGGCGAGGGCGGCGGCGAAGGCGTCGCCGCAGCCGATGGTGTCGGCGACATGCTCCGCACGAAAGCCGGGGTGCTCGTCCGAGCCGTCGCGCGAGACGAGCAGACTTCCCGAAGCGCCGCGCGTGACGGCCACCAGGCGGAGGCCGAAGAGTTCGAGGAGCGCGCGCGCCGTCTCAAACTCGCCCGCCGTGTTCAAGTTCAGCATCGAGCCCGCGGCCGAAAGCTCCTCGGCGTTGAGCTTGACGACGTTCGAGAGGCGGAGCGAGCGCGCGAGCATCTCGGGCGTGAAGAAGGAGTGGCGCAGGTTCACGTCGAAGAGCCGGAGCGCGTCGGGGCGTGTGGCTTCGAGAAAGCTCTTGATCGTCTCCCGCGCCTCGGGGCGGCGCTGGCCGAGCGTGCCGAAGCAGACGACACGCGCGCGCGCGGCCAACTCCCCCCAGCCGGGCGTCCACTCTAAATAATCCCACGCGGAGTTCTCGTTGACGTTGAAGTGCGGCTCCCCGTGCGCGCCGATGCGGACGCCGACCGTCCCGGTCGGGTGCGCGTCGTCCGTTTGCAGGTAAAGAGTCGAAAGCCCTGCGCGCTCCAACCTCTCAACAGCCTCCTGCCCGAGCGCGTCGCGGCCGACGCGGCTGGCGACGGCCGCCCCGTCGCCGAGCAGACGCGAGACGTAGGCGAAGTTCGAAGGCGCGCCGCCCAGGCGCCGCCCCTCGGGGAACATGTCCCAGATCAGCTCGCCGAGCCCGACGACGAGTCGGTGGTTCGTTCGCGGATGAGACTGCTCGTCCATGTCAGTCGGTGCGCGCCGCCCCCTCCGCGACGAAGCGGTAGCCGACGCCGCGGACGGTGAGGAGGTGCCGGGGGCGCGAGGGCTCGTCCTCGATGTACTTGCGCAGCCGCACGATGAAGTTGTCGATGGCGCGCGTGTCCGTGTCCTCACGCAGGCCCCAGACCTCTTCGAGCAGGGACTTGCGCGAGACGACCTGGCCGGTGCGTTGGACGAGGTGGCGCAGAAGCTCCGCCTCCATCAGCGTCAGGCGCAGCGCGCGGCCCTTCGTGCGCAGCTCAAGCGCCGTGAAGTCGATGGTCTTCCCGTCGAAGGAGAAGGTCTCCGGCCCGTGCTTTTCATCTTCGACCTTAGAAGGCGGGGCCGCCGCTTCCGCCGGCGCCGGCCCGCGGTCGTGCCGGAGCCATTCGCGGCGGCGGAGCAGCGCGTGGATGCGCGCGATGAGCACGGCCAGCTCGAAGGGCTTCGGCAGGTAGTCGTCGGCGCCCGACTCGAAGCCGCGCAAAACGTCCTCGGGGCGCCCGCGCGCGGTGAGCATCAGGACGGGGACGAACGAGCCGGCGCGCCGCAGCTCCGCGGCGACGTGGAAGCCGTCCACGCCGGGCATCATCACGTCGAGCACGACCACGTCGAAGACGCGGCCTTCGTCGAGCAGGAACTTGAGCGCGGTCTCGCCGTCGGCGGCCGTCTCCACGCGGTAGCCCTCGGCCTCAAGGTTGAAGCGGAGACCTTCGGCGAGGTGCTTCTCGTCTTCGACGATTAGGACGGTGCTCAAACGTTTCAGGCCCTCGGGAGTCGGATGGTGAAGGTGCTGCCGCGGCCGAGCCCTTCGCTCTCGGCGTAGACGCGCCCGCCGTGGCGCTCGACGATGGAGCGCACGATGAAGAGGCCGAGGCCCGTCCCCTTGAAGCGCGCCATGAACTGGCCGGGCACGCGGTAGAAGCGTTTGAAGATGCGCTTGAGCTGGTTGCGGTGGATGCCGATGCCGTTATCTTTGACGCGCACGGCCACCATGCGCTCGTCCAGAGGCGCCAGCTCGACCTCGACGCGCACGTCCTTGTCCGAATACTTCACGGCGTTGTCGAGGAGGTTCGAGACGGCCGCGCGCAGCTCCTCGCGGTCGCCGGAGACTTCGGCGCCCGCGGCCTCGGGGGCTTCGTGGTAGCGGATGGCGTCGGCTTCGAGCCCGTGGCGCAGGCGCGCGAGTTCCAGGCACTCGCGGACGAGCTGGCCGAGTTCGACGTGCGCGAGGTTGAGGGAGCGCTTCTTCTGCGCGGTGCGGCCGGCGTGCAAGACCTGCTCGACGGTGTGGAGCAGGCGGTCGCCGTCGGCGAGCATGATGTCGTAGAACTCCTGGCGCCGGGCCTCGGGCACTTCGCGCGACTTGAGGGTTTCGAGGTAGAGGCGCATCGAGGCGAGCGGCGTCTTCAGCTCGTGCGTGACGGCGTTGATGAAGGCGTCGTGCTGCTCGTTGCGCCGGATCTCGCGGACGAGGAAGGTCGTGTTGAGCACGAGCCCCGCGATGATGAGGCCGAAGAAGATGATGCCGAGGACGAGGAGCGCCACCTCGCGCCAGTTGAGCAGAATCCAGCCGACGTTCAGGGCGAGCGCGAGGACGACGAGGCAGATGCCGAACGTCAGAAAGAAGACAGCAGACTTGCGGCGGCCCGCGATGCGCATGCGGGCAGTTTAAAACAAGTAGACAGTAGACAGTAGTCAGTAGACAGTAGAAAGACAGGCGGCGCGGTTCTCATCCTCGATGAAAGCCGCGCCGCCTTGTCTTTCTACTGTCTACTTGTTTTACGCCGCGCGCTTGAGGGGCTCGGCCTCGGGACGCGGCCGGTCAGACTGTTTGATGAGCTTGATCTCTTTCGCCAGCCCGAGCGCTTGCAGCGTGCGGATGCCCCACCAGTTCACGTCCACCTCGTACCAGGCGAGGCCGTGGCGCGCGGCCGTCGGGTGCGCGTGGTGGTTGTTGTGCCAGCCCTCGCCGAAGGTCAGGAGCGCCACCCACCAGAGGTTCGTCGAGTCGTCGGTCGTCTCGAAACGGCGCGAGCCCCACATGTGCGTTGCCGAGTTGACCAGCCACGTCGCGTGCAAATTGAGGACGACCCGCAGGAAGATACCCCACAACATCACCGTCCACCCGCCGAGCGCCAGCAGCGTGAGCCCCAGGACGATCTGCGGCATCCAGTAGAAGCGGTTGAGCAGGACGTGGAAGCGGTCGCGCATCATGTCGGGCGCGTAGCGCCGCAGGACGGCGTCGCCGTGCTGCTGGGCGGTGCCGGTCAGAATCCAGCCCATGTGTGCCCACCACGTCCCGTCGCGCGGCGTGTGCGGGTCGCCGGGCGCGTCGGTGTGCCCGTGGTGGATGCGGTGCGTGACGACCCAGTCGATGGCGCCGCCTTCGAGCGAGAGCGTGCCGCACAGCGTCAGGAAGTACTCGACCCACTTCGGCGTCTTGTACCCGCGGTGCGTCAGCAGGCGGTGGAAGCCCATCCCGACGCCGAGGCTCCCCGAAATCCACCACAGCGCGACGGACACGACGACGGCCGTCCAGCTGAAGGTGAAGAGCGCCGCCAGCGCGCCCAAGTGGAAGACGACCATCGCGATAGACGTGGCCCAGTTGATGCCCGTGCGCCTCTGTATCAGTTCTGCCCGTTCGCCCATGCCGACCTGTGTGCTCAAAGTAGTCTCCCTTGAAATCATGACTGCCCCGATTTTGACGAGGGGATGCTCACACCCTAACAGCTAACGCGCGGCCCGTTTGTAATAGTTGTGTAATTCCTCACGCCCCGGACGGGCGAAGGCGCCGCGGGACTGGCCCCGCGGCGCCTTCGGCGTTGCCCAGACTGTTCGTTGCCTACTGCGGGCCGAACCTCTGCCTGTATTCGAGGGAGGAGAGGAACGCCTTGACCATCTCGGCGCGGCGGTAGTCGCCGCCGAACTCTTCGAGTTTGTCGAGCCAGAACTTCCAGCCGCGGAAGTCCGCGTCGGGCGCGGCGTCGGGGTCGCGCCGCAGGTAGCCGTAGAACTGCATCAGCACGAAGGCCCGGTTGAACTCGCGCTGCCGCAGGCTGGCGTGCTCGGCCACCTGCCTGAGCGCCGCGGCCCGCTTCGCCGGGTCGGCCGGCGTCGCCCCGAGCGAGGCGACGAGTTGCGCGCGCTCGTCGGCCGAGAGCACGCCGCCCGCGTTCTCGTCGAGATTCCCGACGAACTCGGCGGCCGTCATCGTAAGCGGGAAGGCCGCGAGGAACCGCGGGCGCTGGACGAACTCCAAGGCGTACGCCTGCTTGTTCGCTTCGAGCGTCTGCTGCCACGCGCCCGCGCCGACGACGACGTTCTGGCCGATGCGCTGCGTGTCGGGCATGAACTCGTTGAAGCGCACGACCGGCACCGTCCCCACGACGTTCGGCGAGGTCGCGTCGCCGTACGCGGTCTTGAACATGCGGTAGACGAGGTAGCCGGTCTCCTGGAACTCGATGGAGAGGAAGAAGGCCGCGCTCGTGTCGATGCGCTTGACCTCGCGGCAGCCCGCGTCCGCGCCGCAGACCTCGATGCCGCCCTTCCAGAACTGGAAGCCCGAGGCGTCGGGCTCGCGGTTGAGGAAGTCGAGGTACTGCTGGCGGACGAAGTTGTCCGTGTCGTCGCTGGCGTTGCCGCTCGTCTCCGGCGAGTCGTCCGTGATGGTGACGGTCGCCGCAGACTTCGGCCCGACGGCGGCGTTCCCCTTCGGGTTCGAGAGCTTCAGCTGGAACGTCTCCGCCCCCTCGGCGTAGGAGTCCTGGCCGATGAGAATCGTGACGGTCTTCTCGGTCTCGCCCGCGGCGAAGTGGAGCGTGCCCAGCGCCTTCGTGTAGTCGCAGCGGTCGAGCGCCAGCCCCGTCGTCGCAGAGCAGGGGACGTTCACGCCCGGCGCGCTCCCGTCGTCGGTCGTGTAGTCCATGTCAACCGGCAGGCCGGTCTGCACCGTGCGCTTGACCTTCACGGTCAGGCTCCCGCCCTCGGCGACGTTGTAGGCGGACTGTTCGAACTCGATGACGCCGCCCGCGGGGTCGTCGTTGAAGATGATCCCGCGGCTGCGCGCGACCGCGAAGCCCCCCGGCATCGAGAAGTCGATGTAGAACTCCTCGGTCTCCTCGTACGCCGTGTCGCCGTTGATACGGACGGTGACGTGCTTGCTCGTCTCGCCGGGCAGGAAGGTCAGCGTGCCGCTCTTCGCCTCGTAGTCGGACGGCGCGACGGCCGTGCCGTCCGTGGTCGTGTAGTTGACCGTCACGGGGAGCGTGCAGGCCGGCGACATCGTGACGCCGAAGTCGAGGTCGTTGGGCTCGTCGCCCTCGCTCTTGAAGCTGAGGAGACCGGAGAAGGTGAGCGCCCACTGCGCGTTGAAGAGCGAGCCGTTGCTCGTCGTGAAGTTCGCGTCGCCGGAGTAGACGGCCGTGACCGCGTGCTGCCCCTCCGCGAGCGCGCTGGTCGAGACGCTGGCCTTGCCGTCGGCGCCCAGCGCGACGGGCGAGCCGAGGTTTACGTTGTCCACCTTGAACTGGACGGTGCCGGTCGGCGTGCCCGCCGGGGAGGTGACCGCGGCCGTGAAGGTCACGCTCTGGCCGACGGCCGCCGGGTTGAGGGAGGTCGAGACGGCGGTCGTCGTCGCGGCCTGCGCGATGTTGAAGCTGCGCTGGACGCTCGGCGCGGCGTTGTAGGCGGCGTCGCCGGCCTGCGAGGCCGTGACAGTGCAGGAGCCCGCGCCCGTGAGGTGGACGGTCGTACCGCTGACCGTGCACTGGCCCGCGGCCGCGAAGCTCACGGCGAGGTTGGACGTGGCCGTGGCGCTCACAGTGAAGTCGGGGTTGCCGAAGACCTTGTTGCTGAGCGTGTCGAACGTGATGGTCTGGTCTAGCTTTAAGTTGGTCAGCGCGAAGGTGGCCGAAGACGGGCCGGCCGACGCGGTCACGTTGTAGCTGCCGCCCGTCCCGTTGGCCGTGAACGCGGGGGCGGTCGCGACCCCGCTGGCATTAACGCTGACGGTCGGCGAGCCCGAGAACGTGCCGGACGCGCCGCTGGCGGGCGCGCTGAAGGTCACGAGCCCGCCCGCGGTCGGCTCGCCGAAGGCGCTGGTGACGGTCGCGGTCAGGGGCACGCCGAAAGTCGTGTTGATGGTCGCGCTCTGCGGCGTGCCGGCCGTGGCCGCGAGCTGGAAGCCGCGCGACTCGAAGGCGCCGATGTCTACCGCGCCTACGCGGCCGACCCCGCGCTGGTCTGTGGCCGGCGCGCCGGTGCTCGAACCGGCGTCGATGGCGGGGCTGCCGGGGAGCAGCGCGAAGGTCTGCGTCGGGCCGCCGTAGTCGCCGAGCGGGCCGAGGAGCGGGTTGAAGGGCGAGGCGGGGGTGCCGACCCGGTCTCCGTTCTGGCCGTCGATGAAGGCGTTGCCGCCGCCGGTGTTGCCCGCGATGCCGATGATGTTGTGCCCGCGCGAGACGTACCAGTTCGGGAGCGCGGTCAAGTCCGACTGCGTCCCCGTGCCGTTGCGCGCGACGACGGTGTTGCCGACGCTGATCGACGCCTGGGAGGGGCCGACGGCTAAGCCGTGGTCGCCCCCGAACTGGGAAGAGTTGCCGGTGACGGTGGAGTTCGTGAGCGTGAGCGTGAGGCCATTGGCGTAGGCGCCGCCGCCGCGGCTGGAGGCGAAGCCGCCCGCGCCCGTCGTGTTGTTGCTGACGGTGGTGTTCGTGAGCGCGGCCTGGCCCGAGGCATAAATGCCCCCGCCGCTGCCGCCCGCGTTCGGGCCGGTGCCGGTGCCGTTGCCGTTGACGAGGGAGTTCGTCAGCGCGAGCGCGCCGGCGCTGTAGATGCCCCCGCCCCCGCCGCCGTCGCCGAGCTGGCCGCTGCCCGTCACGCCGTTGCCCGTCGTGTTACCCGCGACTAAACAGTCAACCAGAGACAGCGTGCCCTGGTTATAAATCCCGCCGCCGCCCCCGCCGGAGGGCGAGCCCGAGGTGCCGTCGCCGCTCCTGTTGCCCGTGACGCGCACGCCGGTCAGCGTCGTCGCGCCGCGGTTGACGAGGGCGCCGCCGGCCGCGTCCGCCCCGTCGGGCGCCCTGCCGTTCGTGAGCGTCAGGCCCGACAGCCGGACGGGGGTCGCGGTGATGTTGAGCAGGCGGTAGAACCCGGCCGTGCTCCGCCGCAGCGTCAGCACGCCCGCGCCCGGCCCGTTGACCGTCACGCTGGTGCTGACGGTGGGGAGCGTCGCCGCCAGTTCGATGGTGTGGGGGCCGGGCGCCGCGAAGACGTTCGGGTCGAAGTTGACCGTGTCGGCGCCGGCGAGCGCGTTGGCCGCGTTGAGCGCTTCGCGCAACGTGCAGTCTTGATTGCCCGTGCCCGCGCCCGCCGCGTCGCACGAGCCGTCGTCGGTGTCGGCCTCCGAGTTGACGACGAAGGGCTGGTGCCCGCTCTCGGGTTGGTCGTCGCCCTGCAACTCGACGGCGCCGATGTCCGAGCCGTCCCCGCCCGCGGCGTCCGCCACCTCCGTGAAGTTGAGGGGGCGGGGCAGCCCGCGCTGGTCGTTGAGGACGCCGAAGCCCCCGTTGACGCTCTTCCCTCTGTCCACGGCCGGGCTGATGTAGAGCGGGCGGTGCGTCTGCGTCGCGCCGCCGTTGTCGGCCAGCGGCCCGAGGTCGGCGCTCACGTTCGTGACGTTGTGGGTCGTGGTACCGGCGGGGCTGAAGCCGGCGGTGTCCCCGATCAGGTTGTAGTCGTCAGAGACGATTGTCGCCCCAGAGCAGTCCGGCCCGTTGGGGGCCGAGTTGCCGGCGATGATCGTGTTGCCGAAATGAAAACTGCCGATGCCGGGGTTGTAGAGGCCGCCGCCGTTCGTCGCGCTGTTCCCGGTGACGGTGCTGTACCTGAGGGTCAGTGAGCCGACGTTCTGTAGCCCGCCGCCGCCGCCGCCGCTGTTCGTGGAGACGGTGGTGTTGGTGAGGACGACGGTGCCGCTGTTGTAGAGCCCGCCGCCGCCGCCCGACGGGTCGGTGGTGTTGTGAGCGATGGTACTGTTGCCGACGTTCAGCGTGCCGCCGCCGTTGTTGTTGATGCCGCCGCCGGTGCCCGTCACGCTGTTGCCCGTGATGGCGCAGCTGTCGATTGTGAGCGTGCCGCCGCCGTTGTTAATGCCGCCGCCGAAGGTCGCCCTGCCGCCGGAGACTGTTAGACCGGAGAGGTAGACCGTCGCCGTACTCGCGACGTTGAAGACGCGGGTCGTGCCGTTGCCGCTGACCGTCAGGAGGCGCGCCCCGGGGCCGTTGAGCGCCATCGCCGTCGTCAGGTCGGGCAGGGCGCTCGTCAGGAGGATGGTGCCGTTCACGGAGAAGCTGACCGAGTCGAGCGCGCCGCCCGCGGCGCACTCGCCCGGGGCGGCGCCGGAGGCGGTGTTGGTGTTGGCCGACGTGATCGCCTCGCGCAGCGTACACAGGCCGTCGTTGCCGACGGCGTCCGAGAGGGAGTTGACGGTGATTGCCGTCGGATTCGGCGTCGGCGAGGGCGACGGCGTCGGCGTCGCTTGGGCGTAGGCCGACGGCGTAACTGCGGTGTTTGTGTAAAGGGCGGCGCCGAGCGTGAGCGCGGCCAGTGCGCAGCAGAGTCTAGCGAGGGGGTTCATGTTTAGTTCCTTCGGGGCAGTATTCGGCGCCAAATCATCCCGGTAAAGCGGCGCTAACTTTTGCGGGAAGCCGGATGCGTGCGGGTCACCCGTCGATTAGCATGGATACCGGCGGTGTAACGTGCCGGAGAGCCAATGCTCTGAAAATCTAAGACACAGCGGCGTGCCTGTCAAATCACCGCGCCGAAAGAGAGAGGGGCTCGGGTTATTTGACCCGAGCCCCCTTTTGTCGCACGCGCGCCGGCCCCGCCTCACTCCGTGTTCGGGTTGATCTCCTGCTTGACTTCGACGCTCTCCGGCTTTTGCACGCCGGGGACTTCGATCTCCGACGGCGCCGCGCCCCTTAGCTTCTCCTCGGGGCTCAGGTCTTCGAATTTAACCTCTTCGTAAATCGCAGACATGGACGAACCCCCCTTTCACTCAAGCCGCCGCCCGCAGTGTAAAGAAGCGCCGGACTCTCACAGCCCGGCGCTTCCGCTTTTACCCAGACCCCCTCGCGGGGTCAACACCAAGTTGAAACAAGGATAGCCGCACGCGCGCCGGCGTTGGTTGCGACCTTGTTGCGGGCTCATGAAGACTGCCCGCGCGCCTCCCGCCGCCGCGGCCGCCGCAACGGTCTTGTCGGACGAATACATTGAAATGGATTCGGCGGCCGCGCGTTGCCGAAAAGGCATTCGCGTCGTACACTCCGCTCTCAAGCGAGAAGCTTCGTCGTGCCGGCGTCGCGTCCCGAAATCTCAGCGCACAAATCAAAGTCCACCCCGAGGTTCGTTATGAAGCAGAGGCTACTCCTGTCCGCCGCGTTGGCGGCTTCAATCCTCTTACAGCTCGCGCCGCCGAGCGCGCTGGCCCAGCGCCGCCCGGCCGCCCCCGCGGGCGGCGCGCAGGCGGCCGGGCGCTTCGAGCGAGCGCGCTACCAGATCGCGCACCAGAAGTTCGTGCTCGACAACGGCCTGACGCTCCTCGTGCACGAAGACCACAGCGTCCCCGTCGTCGCCGTCAACCTCTGGTATCACGTCGGCTCGCGCAACGAGAAGCCGGGCAAGACCGGGTTCGCGCACCTCTTCGAGCACTTCTTCTTCAACGGCTCGGAGAACTACCCGCACGGCTTCCGCGAGGCGATGGACGACCTCGGCGCCAACAACCGCAACGGGACGACCGACACCGACCGCACCAACTTCTTCGAGGACGTGCCCGCCTCGGCGCTCGAACGCACGCTCTACCTCGAAGCCGACCGCATGGGCTTCCTCGAAGCGCGCATCTCGCAGGAGATGTTGGAGCGCGAGCGCGGCGTCGTGCAGAACGAGAAGCGGCAGGGCGAGAACGCGCCCTACGGCCGCGTCTTCAACGAGGTCGCGCCGAAGATGTACCCCGCGTCGCACCCTTACTCGTGGACGACCATCGGCTCGATGGAGGACTTGAACGCCGCCTCGCTCGAAGACGTGAAGGAGTGGTACCGGACTTACTACGGCCCGAACAACGCGGTCATCGCGCTCGCGGGCGACGTGACGCCGGAGCGCGCGCTGGAGCTGGTGACGAAATACTTCGGCGGCATCCCGCCCGGCCCGCCGCTCGCGCGCACGCGCGAGTGGATCCCGCGGCTCGAACGCAACGTCCGCGACGAGATGTTCGACCGCGTCCCGCAGGCGCGCGTCTACCGCTTCTACCACGCGCCCGCCTGGCGCGACGAAGAGGCCGAGCACCTCTCGCTCTTCGCCGAGGTGCTCTCGGGCTCGAAGAGTTCCAGGCTCGACCGCCGGCTCGTCTACGAGAAGGGGCTGGCGACGGCCGTCGGCGCGGGCCTGAACAAGAGCGAGCTGGGGAGCATCTTTTCCGTCACCGCCACCGTCAAGCAGGGCGTAGACCCGGCCGAGGTCGAGCGCGAGATGGACGCGGTGGTGAACGAGCTGCTCGACAGAGGCCCGACCGCCGAAGAGTTGCAGCGCGCGCGCAGCCGCGTCTTCGCGGACTTCCTGCGCGGCATCGAGCGGCTCGGCGGCTTCGGCGGGCGCTCGGACGTTCTGGCCGAGAGCATGACCTACGGCGGCTCCCCGGACGCCTACCTCGACAAGCTCGAAGTGATGGCGAAGGCCAGCCCTGCGGACGTGCGCGCCGCGGGGCAGAAGTGGCTGCGCGCGAACAACTACACGATGCTCGTCAAGCCGTTCCCCAAGCTCGCGGCCACGAAGGGCGGCCTCGACCGCAAGGTGCTGCCCGCGCTCGGCGGCGCGCCGGAGGTGAAGTTCCCCGAGGTGCAGCGCGCGACCTTGAAGAACGGCCTGCGCGTGATGCTGCTCGAACGTCACTCGGCCCCCATCGTCAACGTGACGGTGGCGGTGGACGCGGGCTTCGCCTCCGACACGCCCGAGCGCGCGGGCGCCGCCTCGCTCGCCGTAGACCTGATGGACGAGGGGACGAAGACGCGCGACGCCTTCAAGATCGTTGACGAGCTAGACTCGCTCGGCGCGCAACTGATTACCTTCAGCCAGCTCGACCTCTCCTTCGTCAAGGTGCGCGCGACCTCCGAGAACTTGCGGCCGACGCTCGACATCCTCGCCGACGTGGTGCTCAACCCCTCGTTCCCCGAAGACCAGTTCAAGATTCAGAAGGAGCGCCGCCTCGCGCAGATCGGGCAGGAGAAGGCGCAGGCCGTCGCCGCCGCGCTGCGCGTCCTGCCCGGCCTCCTCTACGGCGCGGCGCACGCCTACGGCAAGCCGTCTTCGGGCTCCGGCACGGAGAAGTCGGTCGAGCCCGTCACGCGCGAAGACCTCGCGCGCTGGCACGCGCAGTGGTTCAAGCCGGGCAGCGCGACGGTCATCGTCACCGGCGACACGACGATGCAGAAGGTGCTCCCCGCGCTCGAAGCGTCGTTCGGCGCGTGGGCGCCGGGCGAGGCGCCCGCGAAGAACATCACGTCGGTCGCGCGCACCGCGGGCGGCCGCGTCTACCTCATCGACAAGCCCGACGCGCCGCAGTCAACCATCGTCGCCGCGCACCTCTCCGAGCCCGGCGGGCAGGCCGAGGAGCAGGCGATTGAAACGGTGATGCGCAACTTCGGCGGCATGGCGACGTCGAGACTTAATCGCAACCTGCGGCTCGACAAACACTGGAGCTACGGCACGCAGGGGGGCATCCTCGACGCGCGCGGGCAGCGCCCCTTCCTCGTCATCGCGCCCGTGCAGACCGACAAGACGAAGGAGTCGATGGCCGAGGTGGCGAAGGAGATCAAAGGGCTCGCGGGCGAGCGCCCCGTGGCGGGCGAGGAGTTCGCTAGCATCATGCGCAACATGACGCTCCGGCTGCCCGCGCGCTTCGAGACGCTCGACGCGTTAGAGGGCGCGGCCGTGCGTTTGATTAACTACAACCTCCCGGCCGACTACTGGGCGCGCTACGCCGCGGACGTGCGCGGCCTGACCGAGGCGCAGCTCAACGACGCCGCCAAGAAGTTCGTCCGCCCCGGCGAGGTCATCTGGATCGTCGTCGGCGACCTCCGCAAGGTCGAGAA
The DNA here is from genome assembly GCA_019242475.1 of Acidobacteriota bacterium. GTDB lineage: Bacteria > Acidobacteriota > Blastocatellia > Pyrinomonadales > Pyrinomonadaceae > QHXN01. Next base: position 36,418 of record JAFAVK010000119.1, read on the forward strand.
GGGCGTCCGCGAACTCGGCTTCGGCGAGGTCATCCGCCTCAACGCCGACGGCGAGCCCGCCGGGCAGTGACGAGTAGGCAGTAGGCAGACGGCAGTTAATTTCCTTCGGGGAAATTTTTCAAGCATTTCCTACGGGCGGTATGTTGACTCGGGGGCGATTCTGGCGTACAAAGTTTGCAATCGTACCCCGCAGCCTAAGTCCCCTTTTGAACTAGCGAAGGGTCTCCCCGCCCGTTGGACGAATCCCGATGAGCCCGACGTGTAGACTGCTCTGCCTGCTTCTGTCCGCCTGCCTGCTCTGCTTCCCGGCCGCGTCCTGCAAGCGCGGGCCGAAGACGAAGCTCGAAGCCGTGGACAAGATCGTGCGCAAGACGGACGTGCCGCCGCCGGCCGAGCCCGTCAAGCGCGACCTCGCACAGATACGCGAGCGCGGCGAGCTGACCGTGCTCGCACCCTACAACTCGACGACCTACTTCGTCTACCGCGGCGAGCCGCTGGGCTACGAGTACGAGCTGCTGCGCGCGTTCGCCGAGGCGGAGGGGCTCAAGCTCAAGATGGTCGTCGTCACAGACCCGAAGAGCCTCCTGCCGCTCCTCAACTCGGGCGAAGGCGACGTGGCCGCCTCGCGGCTCATCCCGACGCCCGAGACGGAGGCGCAGGCCGCCTTCACGCGCGCCCTCTACGAGACCGAGCCCGCGCTCGTGCAGCAGGCCGAGCCGCCCGCGGCCGCGTCGAAGGTCGCCGAGAAGGCGATGGCGCCGGGGCCGGCCGACCCGACGCCCGAGGTGGACATCCAGGCGCGGCTCGTCACCGCGCCGGCGCAGCTCGCCGGCAAGCAGGTTGACCTGCCGGAGAAGTCGCCCTACGCGCGTACGCTCGTCGAACTCTCCGACGAAATCAATGGCGACATCCACGTCGTCGAGCTGGGCGAGGTGCAGGACGAGGCGCTGGCGCAGAAGATCGCGCGCGGCGAGGTCGAGTTCACGGTCATGCAGGCGAACCTCGCGGCGCTCAAGGAGGCCGAGTTCAGCAACCTCAAGGTGCGTCCCGTCCTCGGGAGCAAGCACCCGGTGGCGTGGGCCGTGCGCAAGAACTCGCCCGAGCTGCTCGCGGAGCTGAACCGCTGGATCGAGGACAAGCAGAACGAGGGTCTCTTCGCACGCGTCTACAAGAAATATTTCGTGGATATGAAGGGGCACATCGAGCGCGCGACGAGCGACTACCTGACCTCCGCGACAGGGAAGCTGTGCGCCTACGACGACCTGCTGAAGAAGCACGCCGCCGAGATCGGCTGGGACTGGCGGCTGCTCGCCTCGCAGGTCTACCAGGAGTCGAAGTTCAAGCCGGACGCGAAGTCCTGGGCGGGGGCGGAGGGGTTATTACAACTGATGCCGGGGACGGCGCGGCAGGTCGGCGTGCACGACCCGTTCGACCCGGAGGATAACGTCGGCGGCGCGGTCAGGTACTTGAAATGGCTGAACGAATTCTGGGACGAGCGCGTCGAGGACGAGCCCGAGCGTTTGAAGTTCATCCTCGCCTCCTACAACTGCGGCCCCGGCCACGTCGAGGACGCGCAGCGCCTGGCGTCGAAGTACGGCGGGAACCCTCTGGCGTGGGACGACGTTTCCTACTGGCTCTTGCAGAAGTCCACGCAGCAGTACTCCACCGACGAGGTCGTCAAGTTCGGCTTCTGCCGCGGCCTTGAGCCGGTCAACTACGTGGATCACATCCTCCGCCGCTACGACCGCTACAAAGAGTTCGTCGTCGCCCAGCGCCGCACGCGGAAGTCCCGCGGTTGAGTCGCGGCGGGAGCTATTCACCACAGAGACACGGAGGCACAGCTTGAAGAGGAATAGCTCAACAAGCTGTGCCTCCGTGTCTCTGTGTTAAAATTCGCTCACTCACACAGCTTCAACTTTAAGGAGTCGCCTTTGCTCAGTAGAACCGCGCTCGCCTTCGCCGTCTCGATTGCCTTGAGCCTCTGCGCGTGTGTGAGCAAGAGCGAGACGCCGACGCAGGCGCCGGCCGCGGCGGCGGGCACGCTTGCGCCGCAGGTCTCGGGCGCGGAGCTGGCCGCGCGTTTGAAGGAGATTTGTGAGAAGTCGGGCGGGCGTTGCGGCGTGGCCGTGACGCACGTCGAGACCGGAAGGGGCGCGGCCTTCGAGGGCGACACGCCCCTGCCGCTCTACAGCGTCTTCAAGCTGCCGCTCGCGGTCGAGGTGCTGAAAGAGGTCGAGGAGGGGCGGCTGACTCTCGAACAGAAGGTGCACGTCGAGCCCGAGGAGGCCGCGCCGGGCGTGAAAGAGAACAGCGACCTCTGGCGGGAGCCTTCAGACCGAACCGTCCGCGAGCTGTTGGAGTTCTCCATCGTGCGGAGCGACAACACTTCGAGCGACAAGCTGCTCGAACTCGTCGGCGGCCCCGAGGCGGTCACGCGCCGCATGCGCGCTCTCGGCCTGACGAACGTCGAAGTCCGAGCCTCGGCGAAGGAGTTTCTGCGGAGCAAGGGCGCGCACCCGAACACGGGCTCGGCCGCAGACCTCGCGCGCCTGCTCGTCATGCTCCAGAAGGGCGAGGCGCTCGCGCCGCCGCAGCTCGAAGTGCTGCTCGGCCTCATGGGGCGCGTCGTGACGGGCGACCGACGCCTGCGCGCGGGCGTGCCCGCGGGCACGAACGTCGCCGACAAGACGGGCACCGGCCCCTCGACGATTAACGATGTCGGCGTGATTACTCTGCCCGGCGACAAAGGGCATCTTGCGGTCGCCGTGCTGATCGACGGCTCGAAGCTGCCCGCCGAGAAGCAGGAAGACCTCATCGCGGAGGTCGCGCGCGCAGCCTACGACGCGCACGCGAAAGGGAAGTAAGGTTGATGCTTCTGCAAGAGGTGACTTAAAGAATGACGAGAGAAAACCCAGCCCCGAACGTCCGCCGCGCTTCGACCGACGATGCGAAGTTGTTGGCGGAGTTGGGGGCGCGAACGTTTTCGGAAACGTTCGCCGAAGACAATTCGCCCGAAGACATGGCCGCCTACGTGGCCGACTCGTTCAGCCTCGAACGGCTGACGGAGGAATTGACCGACCCTTTGTCCGTCTTCTTCATCGCCGAGGTTGACGACGTTGCGGCGGGCTACGCCAAAATTCACCCGGGCGAAACGGCAGAGGGCGTCGAGGGAGAGAGGCCGATTGAACTCGTGCGCCTCTACGTCGCACAAGCCTGGCTCGGGCGCGGGGTCGGCCCGGCGCTGATGCGGCGGTGTGTTGACGCGACGCGCGAGATGGGATTCCAGACCATCTGGCTCGGGGTGTGGGAGCACAACCGACGCGCGCAGGCGTTCTATCGTAAGTGGAGTTTCTACGAAGTCGGAGAGCACATTTTCCAGCTCGGTTCCGACCCGCAGAGAGACATCGTGATGCAGCGAGCCGTTTGAACGATGAGGGGGGACGTTTTGGAGTCGCCGCTGCCAACCTTGGACGGCGTGGCGCCGAGCCGGCAGACGCTGCCCGCCGCGGGGCGCTGGGCGACCGTGCTCGACTTCCTTTCGGAGCGGCACGCGTCCGTCGGCTTTGAGACGTGGGCCGCGCGGATGCGCGCGGGGCGCGTGGTTGACGAGGCGGGCCACCGGGTCACGCCCGAGAGCCCTTACCGCGCGGGCGCGTGCGTCTACTACTACCGCGAGCCGGAGGAAGAGACGCGCGTCCCCTTCGCAGAGAGAATCATTCACCTCGACGAGCACCTCCTCGTGGCCGACAAGCCGCACTTCCTCGCGGTCGCGCCGGCGGGGCGCTTCCTGCGCGAGACGCTGCTCGTGCGTTTGAAGAGGAGCACAGGGCTCGACGCGCTCGCCCCCGTCCACCGCATCGACCGCGAGACCGCAGGGCTAGTCGTCTTCTCCGTCAACCCCTCGACGCGCGGCGCCTACGCCTCGCTCTTCCAGCGGCGCGAGGTGTCGAAGGTCTACGAGGCGCTGTCTGTCGGCCGTCCCGCGCTCGACCTCCCCGTCACGCGCCGCAGCCGCATCGTCGCGGGCGAGCCCTTCTTCCGCATGAAGGAGGTTGACGGCGAGCCGAACTCCGAGACGCGCGTTGAGTTGATTGCTGAGCGCGAAGGCGGGACGCTCTACGAGGCGAGACCTTTGACGGGGCGCAAGCACCAGGTGCGCCTTCACCTCGCGGCGCTCGGGCTGCCGGTCTTGAACGACAGGCTCTACCCGGAAGCGCTGCCCGACACGCCCGAAGATTTTTCCGCCCCGCTTAAACTGCTGGCGAAGTCCCTCTCCTTCCGCGACCCTCTGACCGGCCGCATCCTTCACTTCGAGAGCGAGAGAGGACTTGAGGGCGGTTGAGAAAAGAGGGCGCGGACATTAAAGTTCAAAGCTTGCCGTCGAAGACTACAGTTCAAGGCCACTCCGTTCCCCGCGTGTCGGCGGCGCAGGCGCGTCTGCTCTTGATGGGGGCGCAGGGGCTGCTGGCAGACCCCGGCCGGGCGGCGACGAGGACGGCCGTGTTCGACCTCGTCAGGCGGATGGGCTTCGTGCAGCTCGACTCGATCAGCTACGTCGAGCGCGCGCACCACCTGACGCTCTCCAGCCGGCTCCACGCCTACCGGCGCGAGCACCTCGCGCGGCTGCTTGAGCGCGACCGGAGCCTCTTCGAGCATTGGACGCACGACGCCTCGGCCGTCCCCACCGAGTGGTTCGCGCACTGGAAGCCGCGCTTCGAGCGCGCCGGCGCGCGCATCCGCGGGAGCGCCTGGTGGCAGGAGCGCATGGGCGGCGAGGCCGACCGCCACGTCGAAGCCGTGCGCGCGCGCGTCCACAGGGAGGGGCCGCTCCGCTCGCAGGACTTCGAGCACGAGAAGGGTCAGTCTTCCGCCTGGTGGGGCTGGAAGCCGCAGAAGGCCGCGCTCGAATACCTCTGGCGCACGGGCGAGCTGGTGGTCGCGCGGCGCGAGAGTTTTCAGAAAGTCTACGACCTGACCGAGCGGGTCTTTCCGGAATTGCACGGCGCCCCCGCGCCGGACGAAGAAGAGCACACGGAGTGGGCCTGCTCGACCGCGCTTGAGAGATTGGTAATAGCGACGCCGAAGGAGCTGGCCGAGTTCTGGGCGGCAATAGACCCGGCGCGCGCGAAGGTCTGGTGCGAGCGGGCCGCGCGGCAAGGGAGGATCGTGCCGGTGCTCGTCGAGCCGCTCGAAGGCCAGGGTTCGAAGCCGCGGCCGGCGTACGCGCTGCCGGACTGGGAGCGGCGGCTGAAGCGTCTGCCCGAGCCGCCGCCTTTGACGCGCCTGCTCAGCCCGTTCGACCCCGTCCTGCGCGACCGCGCGCGTGCGCTGCGCTTGTTCGGGTTCGACTACCGCTTCGAGGCGTTCGTGCCCGGGCCGCAGCGCAGGTTCGGCTACTACGTCCTGCCCGTGCTCGAAGGCGACAGGCTCGTCGGCCGCATCGACCCGAAGTTCGAGCGCGCGGAGGGCCTGCTCAAAGTCCGCCACGTCTACTGGGAGCCGGGCGTGCGCGCGACCCGCGAGCGGGTCAAGAGTTTAAAGGAGGCGGCCGGGCGGCTGGCGAGCTTCATCGGCGCCGAAGGCGTCGAGTGGGCGGGCGTCTGACATGCGAGAGATGAAGAACGAAGAGACCTCTTACCCGAGGGAGAAGATCAGAGTCCTGCTGCTTGAGAACGTGAGCGGGACGGCCGTGGAAGGGTTCACGCGGGGCGGCTACCCGAACGTCGAGCGGTTGACGCGCGCGCTTCCAGAGGACGAGCTGGCCGAGGCGGTGAAGGGGGTGCACATCCTCGGCATCCGCTCGAAGACGAAGGTGACCGAGCGCGTGCTCGCTGCGGCCGACCGCCTGCTCGCCGTGGGCGCCTTCTGCATCGGCGTCAACCAGGTGAACTTGAACGCGGCGACCGACGCGGGCGTCGCCGTCTTCAACGCGCCCTACTCGAACACGCGCTCGGTGGCGGAGCTGGTCATCGGACTGTGCGTGATGCTCATCCGCCGCATCCCCGACAAGAACGCGGCGGCGCACCGCGGCGTCTGGCTCAAGGAGGCGCAGGGGAGCTACGAGCTGCGCGGGAAGACGCTCGGCGTCGTCGGCTACGGCAACATCGGCTCGCAGGTCTCGGTGCTGGCCGAGGCGCTGGGGATGAAGGTCGTCTACTACGACGTGGTGCCGAAGCTCCCGCTCGGCAACGCGCGGCAGGCGCGCGACCTCGCGGAGCTGCTCGCGGAGTCGCACGTCGTCACGCTCCACGTCCCCGGCGGGGCGGGCACGCGCAACCTTCTGGGCGAAGAGATGCTCGCGCAGATGCGCGAGGGCGCCGTCCTCATCAACTACAGCCGCGGCGACGTGGTTGACCTCGAAGCCTTAAGGAAACAGATTGAAAAGGGAAGACTCGCGGGCGCGGCCGTGGACGTCTTCCCCGAGGAGCCGGAGAAGAGCGGCGACCCCTTCCGCACGGTCTTGCAGAATTTGCCGAACGTGATTTTGACGCCGCACGTCGGCGGCTCGACCGAGGAGGCGCAGGAGTCAATCGGCGCGGACGTCTCTTCGAAGCTGATTCAATATCTGGAGTACGGCACCTCTTCGGGGTCGCACACCGTCCCGGCCGTGAGCCTTCCGCCGCAGGAGGGCACGCACCGCGTCCTGCACATCCACCGCAACGTGCCGGGCGTGCTCGCCGAGATCAACTCGCGCCTCTCCGCGCGCGGCGTCAACATCCTCGGCCAGTACCTCAAGACGAACGAGCGCGTCGGCTACGTCATCCTCGACGTGGACACCTCCATCTCGAAAGAGGCCGTGAGCATCCTGCGGGAGGCGAAAGAGACTTTGAAGACGCGGGTCGTCTACTAGAGGAGTAGGGTCTCGACGCGGTGTGCGTGCACCATGCCTTCGCAGGGCGACCAGGCGAAGACGGTGAAGCGGCCGTCCTGCGAGGCCACGAGCGCCACGGCGTCTTGCTGGTCTTGCACGAACTGCGCCGCCGAGAGGTGGCGCGTCCCGCCCAGCTCGGCCGGGTCAACGACCTCCGGCAACCCGCCCGCGACCGGCTCGGTCACGACGACGCGCTCGACCTCCGCGCCGCTCCGGCCCTGGACGATCTTCGCGCCGAAGGCCAAAAGCTCCGAGCGTGTGTTGATGACGGCCGCGCCGTCCACGGCCGTCAGGCCCGCGACCGCGTCCACCGCCCTGCGTAGGGCCTCCTGCCACTCCGGGTCTTCGCCCTCGGCCTCGCCGCGCGCCAGCAACTCCCGCAGCTCCGTGAAGGCCGGCTCGACCGCGTAGAGGGTCGGCCACAGGACTGACTCGCGCCAGGCGTCCGAGCCCGCGGGGACGACCAGCAGCGTCCCGCCGCGCCCGTGCTCGCGCATCGAGACGGCGAGCTGCACGAGCGCGTCCGTCTGGTCGGCGGGCGCCGAGACCGAGCCGAAGCCGAGCAGCGAAGTGACCATGCCGGGGCAGTCGGGCACGGAGGCGCCGCCCTCGTCCACGACCTTCACCTCGTCGCCGTGGAGCACCACGACGTTGGCGAACTTGCCCGGGTCGCGGCTCCGGCGGTACTTGACCACGAGCAGGCCGGGCTCGACGACTTCGAGCACGAAGCAGAGGCGCGGGATGACGCGCGTCGTCCCCCAGACGCAGAGTTCTTCGCCCGCGCGCCAGACGCCGAGGTGGATGCCGGGGCGCTCGACGGCCGGGGCGAGGCGCGCGAGGGTTCTCGGGGCGAGCGGGAGGGCGCGCGCGAACCTGAGCGGCGGCGCGGCCTGTTCGGGCGGGAGGTAGGCGAGCGAAATCTTCGGCGGGTAGCCCTCCTCGCGGCGCAAGGAAGCCCAGAAGGCGGCGTCGATGACGGCCTCGACGGTGGCGGCGTCGGGCGCCGGCGCGAGCCCCTCTCGGCCGGCCGCGCGCGCCCTCTCCGCGAGGCGCGCGAAGCGCTCCTCGACCGCCTCGGACACCTTGCGCGCGGCCGGGTAGGCCGGCCCCTTACGCTCTGGGACGCCCACGCTCATAGGTGAACTCACTTCACGTCGAGCAGTTCCACGTCGAAGACGAGCGTGGCGTTGGGCGGGATCGTGCCGTTGCCCGTCGCGCCGTAGCCGAGCGCGGGCGGGACGATGAGCTGGCGCCTCCCGCCGACCTTCATCGTCGCCACGCCCTCGTCCCAGCCCTTGATGACGCGGCCCATCCCCAAAGGGAACGAGTAGGGCTGGCCCTTGTCGCGCGAGCTGTCGAACTTCGTCCCGTCGGTGAGCGTGCCCGTGTAGTGGACGACCGCCGTCTGCCCGCGCTGCGGGCTCGGGCCGGTGCCGACGACGAGGTCTGTGTACTTGAGGCCCGAAGGGGTCGTCACCTCCGCGCCCCCGCGGCCGGGCAGGGAGGGCACGAAGAGGTAGGCCGCCGCGCCGGCCGCAAGCACGACGATGATGATGATCGCGACGAGGCGCGTCCGCTTCTGTTTGGTCTGGCGCGTCTGCGACCTCTGCTGCGCGGCGACGTTCGTGCCGCGCGTGTGCGTCCTTCCGGGGGTGCGCCGCTTACGACTCTGAGGCAACTGCTTGTCTCCTGTTGTCTGTGTGGTCTGAAGAGTTGCGGCGGCCGCGAGCGGGCCGCGTGCGGGGCGTAGCATAAGCGAAACGCGCCCAACCCTCAACCGCCGGGCGTGCCCGCCTTCGTCTCCCAGAAGGTCGGCGCGGCGGGCCGCAGCTCGCGCTCGACGGCGAGCGCGACGAAGCCCATCGTGTAGCGCGCGTTGACTTCGAGCAAAGGGTGGAGGCCGCCCGCGTGCTCCAGCGCGTCGAAGCCCGCGGGGCCGCCGTAGCCCTCGGCGCGCAGGCGCTCGCAGACGACGGTCGCCACCTCTTCAAGCAACCTCATACGGTCTGGTTCGGGCGGGCGCCCGAGCACGTAGCCGACGCCCGTGCCCGCGCCGTTCGTCCGCAGGTCGCTCACGCCGAGCAGGCGGTGTGAGCCTTCCTTTGAAACTTCGACGACCACGCCGTACTCCCTTTTCACTTCGAGCCAAGGCTGGAAGATGAGCGGCTCGCCGCGCGCGAGACGTTTGAAGGCCCAGGCACCCTGCGCCCCCTCGACGCGCGGCCCGCGCCCCAACACGCGCTCGCGCGCCGCGAAGCCGTAAGGACTTTTAATCACCCACTTGTCATCCGCGCCGGGGCAGGCGCGCGCCGCGGCTTCGTTCAACTCTTCGGGCGCGTGTGCGACACAAGCGCCGGGCAGCGCCCAGCCCATCTCGACTTCGAGCGCGTGGCTCCACAGCTTCGAGTTCACGCGCGCGACCGCCTCGAAGTCCGGCGGACGCACCTCGGCTCCCGCGCGCAAGCCCTCCTCCGCGGCCGAACGCGTCCAGCCCCAAGGCGTGAAGAGACGTTCGGCTTGAGGCGTGCGACCCGCGGCGGCCGCGCGCGGCGAGACGAGCTGGACTTCACGCCGGCGGGCTTCGTCGGCGAGCGCGTCCGCCCACGGCACTTCGTAGAGCAGCGCGTCGCCGGGGCGCGCGAGCCGCAGGAGGTGCGGGGCGAGCTGGCGGTTGAGCGCGTCGAAGGCTTGCGTGCGGCGGTAGGGGCGCGCGGGCGCGCGGGCGTCGTGCGCCAGCTCGACCTCGAAGTCCGCGTTCATGTGCCACAGTCTCTCTTTCACGCCGGTTGGTTTAGTATACAAGGCGAGATGCGTGTGTGGAGGCTGGAGCTTGAGTACGAAGGGACGCGCTACGCGGGCTGGCAGGCGCAGCCGCACGCGCGCACCGTGCAGGGCGAGTTGACGAAGGCCGCCGAGCAGTTCTTGAACGCGCGCGTCGAGGTCGGCGGCTCGGGCCGGACGGACGCGGGCGTCCACGCGCTCCGGCAGGTCGCGCACCTTAAATCAAAACCGGCGGGCCCCGCGCCGCAGCCGGCGCAGTTGAAGACCGGCCTCAACAAGCTTTTGCCGCACGACGTGAACGTCCTGCGCGTCGCGCAAGCGCGCCCGAACTTCCACGCGCGGCACGACGCGCGGGCGCGCTACTACGTCTACCAGGTGGCGACGCGGCGGACGGCCTTCGGCAAGCCCTTCGTCTGGTGGGTGCGGGACAGGCTGGACGTGAAGTCGATGCAGGCCGCGTGCGCCCTGCTCGAAGGGCGACACGACTTCAGCTCGTTCTGCGAGAGCCCCGGCGAGCAGCGCTCGACGCTCATCGAGGTGGAGCGTGCGGAACTCGCGGTTGAGGGCGGGCTCGTCCTCTTCCGCGTCGGCGCGAGCCACTTCCTCTGGAAGATGGTGCGGAGAGTCTTGGGCGCGCTCGTCGAGGTCGGGCGCGGGAACCTCTCGGCGGAAGAGTTCGGCGGGCTGTTGGAGAGATATTCCAACGCGCCGGCCGCGTGGACGGCGCCGCCGTCGGGGCTCTTCCTCGAACGCGTCCTCTACGAGGGCGACCCGGCGCCCGGGCCGCTCCGTCCCGCCTTCCCTTTGACGGCCGACTGAAGCGCGCGCCCTACTTCTGCCGCTTGAAGTAGAGGCAGGTGGTGCTCCCGTCCTGCGTCGCGGCCGAAAGCTCCCAGCCCTCTTCCCCGAGCTTGTTGAGGTCGAGGAGGTGTGCGCAGGTCGTCTTGTACTCCCAGCGCGGGCGCGCCTCCTGCGCCTGGCGCGCGAACCCGACCACACAGAGGAGCGAGACGACGAGCATCGCGGCGAGCATGATTCTGTTTCTCATGCGCCGGAGCATAAGAGAACGACGCGCGCCGCGTAAAGAGGCCGGGCGCGCAGTTGAATCCTCGCCCGGCGGCGGATAAGATGCCGCGCCGTTCAAAGTTTCAGACAGCAGGAGGCCAGACCCCGGATGTCAGCACAGACCGCGCAACCTTCCCCCGAATACTTCTTCGCTTCCGCCAACGCGTACCAGCGCACGGCCGCGCTCAAGGCCGCCGTCGAGCTGGAACTCTTTACCGCCGTCGCCGAAGGCAAGCGCGACGCGCCGTCGATTGCCGCGCGCTGCGGCGCCTCGGAGCGCGGCGCGCGCATCCTCGCAGACTTCCTCGTCGTCAACGGCTTCCTGACGAAGGACGAGGGCGGCTACGGGCTGACGCAGGACTCGGCCGTCTTCCTCGACAAGCGCTCGCCGGCCTACATGGGCGGCGCGCTGGAGTTCCTGCTCGCGCCGACGCTGCTCAAGGGCTTCGATGATTTGGCGGGCGCGGTGCGCAAGGGCGGCACGGTCATCCCCGAGGGCGGGACGGTCGCCGCCGAGAACCCGCTCTGGGTGAAGTTCGCGCGCGCGATGGTGCCGATGGCCGCGCCGGTCGCGGGCCAACTCCCTGCGCTCGTCGGCGCGCCGGCGGAGGGCAAGTTCAAGGTGCTCGACATCGCCGCCGGCCACGGCCTCTACGGACTCGCCTTCGCGCGCCACAACCCGGAGGCCGAGGTCGTCGCGCTCGACTGGCCGGCCGTGCTCGAAGTGGCGAAGGAGAACGCGCAAAGGGACGGCGCCGCCGAACGCTACTCGACCATCGAGGGCGACGCCTTCGGCGCGGAGTTCGGCGAGGGCTACGACGTGGTGCTTCTGACGAACTTCCTCCACCACTTCGACCCGCCGACCTGCGAGACGCTGCTGCGCAAAGTCCGCGCGGCTTTGAAAGACGGCGGCGCGGCGCTCACGCTCGAATTCGTCCCGAACGAAGACCGCGTCACGCCGCCGCTCTCCGCCGCCTTCTCGCTGACGATGCTCGCCGGCACGCCCGCCGGCGACGCCTACACCTACCCCGAGCTTGAGCGCATGTTCGCCGACGCCGGCTTCTCAGGCAGCGAGGCCCAACAGCTCCACGCCTCGCCGCAGCATGCAATCGTGTCGCGGAAATAGAGTCAGCACCACCCGGGTTGAGCCGTTTCGTCCGCCGATTGCGCGTTAGTGTTCGGGCACAAATTCTTGCCCGAACACTTTCAAGGACGGAGAAACGGATGAGGTTCTTAACGCTCGCACTGCTCTCTTTACTGCTCCTGACTTCCGCCGGGTCGGCGGCGGCGCAATCGCCGGTGCTCGCCGCGGGCGAGCCGCCGCTGACGAAGGCGACCGTGGACGACGTGGCCGAGTTCTTCGGCTGGCTCTTCGAGACGCGCTTCACGCCCGGGCAGCGGCGCGAGCTGGAGCGCGTCCTCGTGGCGACCTGGCGCGCCGGCGACCGGAAGGAGATCGAGGCCGCCGGGCAGTTCCGCGAGCTGAACGCGAAGCTGAAGACGGTCTCGGGGGAGAAGAGCGCGGAGCTGCGCGCGGCCGTGCTGCCCGACGTGCTAAAGCACGCGCGGGCGGAGGCGAGCGACTTCTCGCGCCTGCTCCTGAGCGTCTACGACTCGCGCGCGGGTGGCGGGGCCGCGGCGCGGGACGAGGCGGCCCCGACGGGGGGCGACGCCGCATCGCTCCTCGGGTCGTGGCGGTCGTCGGAGATAGGGATGACCAGCTACCAGAACACCATCACCGGCGCGTCGCGGCCGGGGCACGGGCTGACGGTGCAGTACAAGTTCCTGCCGGGCGGGCGCTTCGAGTATAACGGCTACATGGAGACGACCATGTACAACTGCACGACGACGCTCTTCAACCCCGTCGCCGGCACGTACAGCGTTGAAGGTAGTCGGCTGACCATCGTGCCGCAGACGAGCAAGTGGCAGCAGACGAACAACTGCGCGTCGAGCGTGAACAAGGAGCAGCCGGGCAAGCTCGACCCGGAGACCTACGCCTTCCGCTTCTCGAACGAGCAGGGTGGGCGGCGCCTGTGCCTGGCATCTTCGAAGGGCAACGAGGTCTGCTACCGCGCCGAACAGTAGAGGCGAAGAACGTGAGACACCGAGAAACATCTGAAGACACTCCGCGTGCGGCGGCGCTGAAGGGCGTGCGCCGCATGCTCTTTTTCGCGGCGATTTTCTGCTGCTTACAGTCTGTTGCTCACGCGCAGGAGCCTTTGGCGAAGACGGTCAAGACGTTCAAGCTCGGCGAGACGGAGGTGAAGGTCAACGTCTACGAGCGCGCGGGGGCGGCCGTCACGCTCTTCGCGCCGCACCACAACGAGCAGGGCGCGCTCAAGGCCGCGCGGGAGGCGGTCGCCGCGCACGGCGGGCGCTTCGTCGAGGTCGAGTCGTTCGACGAGACGGGCGCGCCCACGCGGCGCCTGCGCTTCCGCGTCGCCGGGAAGAACTACAGCGTTGACCCGAACCGCATCTACACGCCGAACGGCCGCAAGTGTCTCAGCCTCCCCGCGGACGCCGAGGACGCCGTCAAGGCTTTCGCCGAAGAGCTGCTCGCGCTGCTCTTCGCGCCCGGCGGCGCCTCCCTGCGCGCGGGCGAGACGCTCTTCGTCGCCGTCCACAACAACGGCGACGTGGAGAAGAGCCCGGCCGCCGAGCGCGACTCTGACCTGTCCGCGGTCGCCTTCGTCAAACCCCTGCGCTCGCGCACGGCCTTCCGTGGCGCCTTCGAGGGGTCGGCCGCGGGCGTCTACCTCTCGAACACCGAGGACGACGAGGACAACTTCATGATCGTCACCGAGCCCCGCCTGCTCGGCCCCTTCGCCGCGCGCGGCTTCAACGTCATCGTGCAGAAGCCCGCCGCGCAACTGCGCGTCCCCGGCTGCTCCGTGGACGACGGCTCGCTCTCCGTCCACGCCGCCTACAACAACATCCCCTACCTCAACCTCGAAGCGGACATCACCAGCGGCGCCGCGCGCCAGCGGCAGATGCTCGAAGCCGTCTACGACTTCATCAAGACGAAACAGTAAGGGCCGGTTCATCTCCCTTTTCAGAAGCAGGCGCGGGCGAGTGCATCTTGCCCGCGCCTGCTCCGTTCTGCCCTCGTGTGATCCGTTTGCCGCGCCGCGCACGCGTTACGGGTGAGGCAGTCGGGAAGTCACTCCCGGCGGAGAGGTTGAAAGGCCATGAGAGCAGCGTTCCGCAGAAGGGCCACGGCGCACGTCCTGTTGAGGGTCGCGGTTGCGACCCTGTCGGTCGTGTTCGTGGGCGGGCGCGCTCTCGCGGCCGACGGCGGCAACGACGGCAAGGCCACTAATCCCGCCCCCTCGCGGGGGATTACGACGAACATGAAGGTTGCTAACTTCGACGACGCGCTCTCGACGGCGCTCGCGCGGCGCGGGGCGGCGTCGCGCGTCGCATGCGACGGGCGCGACCCCGTGGCCCGCCGCATCCTGAACGAGTACGGCGCGGTCTTCTTCGCCTCTAACGGCGCGGTGCCGCCGCCCGTCTGCATCTTCGCGGGGGCCGAGGAGGTCGAGTCGTTCCAGCGCGCGGCGAACGCCTCGGCGCGGGAGGTCGGCGGGGTGTTGATTGAATTGCAGCCGTCCGCGATGCGCGCGCTGCTGGCCGCGCGCGTCGAGGCGCAGGCCGAGGGGCTCGACATCACGCCGCGCGACGGCGCGGAGTCGGCGCGCCGCGGCTACGCGGACACGGTCAGGCTCTGGAACTCGCGCCTGCTGCCCGCGCTCGAATACTGGCGCGCTCAGGGAAGGCTGACCGACGAGGAGGCCGAGCGCGTGCGACGGCTCCCCGTGCGCGAGCAGGTCGGCGCCGTGCTCGAACTCGAACGCGCGGGCGTCTACTTCAGCAAGGATTTCTCCAAGTCGATTCTCTATTCGGTCGCCGCGCCCGGCGCGTCGCAGCACCTCTCGCTCCTGGCCTTCGACGCGGCCGAGTACGGCGACGGGCGCGTGCGACAGATACTCGCGCGCCACGGCTGGTTCCGCACCGTCCGCAGCGACTGCCCGCACTTCACATACCTCGGACTGCCCGAGAGCCGCCTGCCCGCGCACGGCCTGAAGAGGGTCGAGACCGCCGACGGCGAGTTCTGGGTGCCGAACAGCGGCGAGTTGCAGCCGGAGTTAGCTCAGAAGCGTTAATCAGAAAACTTCTCAACACAGAGACGCGGAGACACAGCTTGAAGAGGAATTCTCAACAAGCTGTGTCTCCGCGTCTCCGTGTCTCTGTGTTAACCCCGCATCCGGTATACTCTCGGGTTAGTGCGGGACGAACACCCAACGGCAGTAAGCGAAGCTTCGACGGAAAACTATTCCGTGACGGCGGAGCCCCGGCTCATCCGCGGCGTGGGGCTCGCGGGCGCGACGACGCTGAACATGATCGACATGATCGGCGTCGGGCCTTTCATCACGCTCCCGCTCATCGTGGCGGCGATGGGCGGGCCGCAGGCGATGGTCGGGTGGGTCGTGGGCGCCGTGCTCGTCGTCTGCGACGGGCTGGTCTGGGCCGAGCTGGGCGCGGCGATGCCGGGGACGGGCGGGACGTACCGCTACCTCGGCGAGATTTACGGGAAGGGTCGGCTGGGGCGCCTGATGTCTTTCCTCTTCGTCTGGCAACTGACCTTCAGCGCGCCGCTCTCCATCGCCTCGGGCTGCATCGGCTTCGCGATGTACGCCGCCTACGCCTTCCCCGCGCTCGACGCGGAGTGGGCCGCGCGGACTTTGCACGTCCCACTCCCTTTGCTCGGCGACATCAACCTGAGCATGTCGGTCACGCCCGGCACCTTCGTCGCCGTCGGGACGTGCGCGGTCGCTGTTCTACTGCTCTACCGCAAGATCACCATCATCGAGCGCCTGTCGAACCTGCTCTGGCTCGGCGTGATGCTGACGATTGTGTGGATCGTCGCGTCGGGCCTCTGGCACTTCGACCCCGTGCTCGCCTTCGACTTCCCGCCGGGCGCGTTCGCGCTCCGCCCCGAGTTCTTCTACGGCCTGGGCTCGGCGCTCCTCATCGCGGTCTACGACTACTGGGGCTACTACAACGTCTGCTTCCTCGGCGGCGAGGTGCGCGACCCCGGCCGCACCATCCCGCGCGCGGTGCTGCTTTCGATAGCTTTGGTCGCGCTGATTTACATCGTGATGAACGTCTCCGTCCTCGGCGTCATCCCCTGGCGCGAGTTCATGGCAACCGCCCACTCGGACGCGCAGAGCTACGTCATCTCTTCGTTCATGGAGCGTCTGTACGGGCGCGGGGCGGGGCTTCTGGCGACGGCGCTCATCATGTGGACGGCCTTCGCGTCGGTCTTCTCGCTGCTGCTGGGCTACTCGCGCGTGCCCTACGCGGCGGCCGAGGACGGGAACTACTTCCGCGTCTTCGCGCGCGTGCACGAGCGCCACCGCTTCCCGTACGTCTCTCTGCTCGTGCTCGGGGGGCTGGCCGCGCTGTTCTGCTTCTTCCGGCTGGCGGACGTGATCAAGGCGCTCGTCTGCATCCGCATCGTCGTGCAGTTCCTCGCGCAGACCGTGGGCGTCATCGTGCTGCGCGTGCGCCGGCCCGACCTGCCGCGGCCGTTCCGCATGTGGCTCTACCCTCTGCCGGCGCTGCTGGCGTTCGCCGGATTCGTCTACGTGCTCCTGATGCGGGACAACTTTCAGAAAGAGATACGGCTGGCCTTCGTGCTCATCGTCGCCGGAATCATCGTTTACCTGTCGAGGGCGCGCGCGCGGGGCGAGTGGCCGTTCTTGAAAGAGAGTTAGTGTGTCTTATCGTTGAGGAGGGATGTTTTGAAGAGGAGCCGGTTGAGGGCGACGAATCTTTTGTTGACGGCCGCGCTGCTGGCCGTCTCGTTCGTGCCGCGCGCGCTGGCGGACGAAGGGATGTGGACTTTCGACAACCCGCCGCTCAAGCTCTGGAAGGAGCGGTACGGGTTCGAGCCGACGGCGGCGTGGCTCGAACGTCTGCGGTTGTCAACCGCGAGGCTCGCCGAAGTCGGGACGACGACGGGAGGCGGCACCGGCGCGTTCGTCTCCGCGGACGGGCTCATCGCGACGAACCAGCACGTCGGCGCGAGCCAGCTCGGGAAGCTCTCGACGCCGGAGCGCGACCTCGTCAAGAACGGCTTCTACGCGCGCACGCGCGGGGAGGAGTTGAAGTGTCCCGACTACGAGGTGAGCGTGCTCGTCTCTTACGAGGACGTGACGGCGCGCGTGCAGGGCGCGGTGAAGAAGGGGGCGAGCCCCGCCGAGGCGAACGCGCAGCGGCAGGCGGAGATCGCCGCGGTAGAGAAAGAGTCGGCGCAGAAGACTGGCTTCGGCGGCAACGTCGTCAAGCTCTACAGCGGCGGCGAGTACTGGCTCTACCGCTACAAGCGCTACACGGACGTGCGGCTCGTCTTCGCGCCCGAGGAGCAGGCGGCCTTCTTCGGCGGCGACTACGACAACTTCACCTACCCGCGCTACGACCTCGACATCTCCTTCTTCCGCGTCTACGAGAGCGGCCAGCCCGCTCGGACGGAGAACTATTTGAGGTGGTCGAAGGCCGGGCCGCAGGAGGGCGAGTTCGTCGTCGCCTCCGGCTACCCCGGCGCGACCGACCGCCTGTTGACGGTCGCGCAGCTCAAGTACCAGCGCGACGCCGGCAACCCTTTGCAGATGCGCGTGTGGACTTCCCGCCGCGACGCGCTCGCCGCCTACGCCGCGCGCGGCCCCGAGCAGGCGCGCCGCGCGCAGTCCGCGAAGCGCTCTTTGGAGAATTCGATCAAGCGGCTCGTCGGCCAGCAGGAGGGACTGAGCAGCCCGAGGTCTTTCGCGCGGAAGGAGGCCGAGGAGAAGGCGCTGCGCGAGGCGGTCGCCGCGCGGCCCGAACTCCAACGCGAGTACGCGGGCGCGTGGGGCGAGATCGAGGCCGCCTACCGCGACTACCCCTCGACGGCGAAGCGCGTCGCCTTCACCACGCTCGTCCCCTCGCGCCTCGGTACCATCGCCTCGAACCTCGTCCGCCGCGCCGAAGAAGTCCGCAAGCCCGACGCGCAGCGCTACGCCGAGTTCCGCGAAGGCAGACTCCCGGCGCTCGCGCTTAGCATCCTCTCGCCCGCGCCCGTCTACGCGGACATGGAGGAGGCGGTGCTCGCCGCCTGGTTCAAGGAGGCGCGTGAAGCGCTCGGCGCGGACGACCCGTTCGTGCGCGCCGCGCTCGGCGGCTCGACGCCCGAAGAGGCGGCGCGCAAGTTAATCGCGGGGACGAAGCTCGCCGACGTCAACGTGCGCCGCGCGCTCCTCGAAGGCGGCGCGGAGGCGATAGCCAAGTCCGACGACCCGCTCATCGTCCTGGCGCGGAACGTGGAGCCGACCTACCGCGAGCTGCGCGCGTGGGAGGAGTCGCACGTGAAGGGCGTCGAGGCGTCGGCCGGGCAGAGGATCGCGCTCGCGCGCTTCGGCGTCTACGGCAAATCCACCTACCCGGACGCGACCTCGACGCTGCGCGTGACCTACGGCACGGTGAAGGGGTACGAGGAGGACACGACGCTCGTCCCCTTCAAGACGACCTTCTACGGCCTCTACGACCGCGCCGAAGGCTTCGGGGGCAAGCCGCCTTACGAGCTGCCGGCGCGCTTCCGGGACGGGAAGGGGAGGCTTGAGCTTTCGACGCCGCTCGACTTCGTCTACACGGCCGACACCATCGGCGGCATGTCCGGCAGCCCCGTCGTCAACCGCGACGCGGAGGTCGTCGGCCTCAACTTCGACAGCAACGTCCAGAAGCTCCCGAACCGCTACTGGTACGTTGACGAGGCGGACGGCGGGCGCGCCGTCGCCGTCCACTCGTCGGCCGTCCTCGAAGCCCTCCGCAAGCTCTACGACGCGAGCCCCCTCGTCGAAGAGCTGACGCGGCCGTGAACTGATAAGGTCAGTCGGAAAGGGGTCTAGTCTTCCTGCGGAAGACCTTTGCGGGACGTGTGGATGACGGCCAGTATTTCGACCTGTGCTTCTTTGATGAGGTAGATGAGGCGGTATGGGCTTTCCAAGACCTGCCGTACTTCGTCTATCTCGTACTCGGGAACCATGCGCCCGGAGTGAGGGAAGGCGGCGATCTGCTCTGAACGATTCACCAGCCGCTCGGCGATTCTGCGCGAGTACTCGGGCGAGGTTTGCGCGTGGTAATCGCAAATCGCCTCAAGCTGCTTGAGTGCTGCCTCTGTCCAGAGGACTCTCACTGCCGCGCTAACCCGAGCCGCGCCCGCACGTCCTCGACGCTCGTCAGGTTCCCCGCGCGGCTATCTTCGAGCCCGGCCTCGATGGCCTGCCGGACGTAGATTTCGTGCATGAGGTCGTCCCAGGTGGCGTCCTCGGGCAGACGCTCAATCAGGCGCCGCGCTTCCTCTTTAACGCTCACTGCTTCCATGAAAGGTAAACTCCTCGGCCGAGATTGCCGACAGTATAGCGGCCGGCGGAATTAAGAGGCAACGGCGTTTCAACCCATAGACGAGGAGGCGCGGCTTGAAGATTTATAAATCTTCAAGCCGCGCCTCCGTTTTGAATTTGTTGCCGTCGCCTCAGTTCAAGACCGTCGGGTTAACGTCGGCGGGGTCGTCGGCCGCCTCGCCCTCCCGCAGTTGGGCGAGGTGCTGGCGGCGGAGCTGTTCGACGAGGCGGGAGAGGTCGGCGAGCTGGTCTTCCATCAGGTCGTGGAAGACGACGCCGAAGCCGACGCGCTCCATGTGGTACTTGACCCGGCCCGAGAGGCGCAGCCAGCGGTTCTCGGGCGTCCAGACGCGGAGGTGGAGGCTCTGCCCCTCGATGACGATGGCCTTCGTCTTCACGAAACACTCCCGGAGGCCGATGCTCGTGACCGTGCCGCTGCGCGGCGTGTCGGGCGTCGGCCCGAAGGCGCAGGAGAGTTCGGAGAGGAAGCGCGTCTTTTTACTCGCGTCGTTCATGGCGGTGCGGCCCTTCGTTCCTTTCAGTCGGCGGAGACCATGCGGAGCGACTTCACGCTCGTGTTCGGGACGGGAGGCTGAGGCGGCTCTTCGGGCATGTGCACCTTCCGCACCTTCTCGTTGGTCTCGACGATGATCTTCTCGGCGTCGGCCGGGCTCGACGGCCGCGAGAAGTAGTAGCCCTGCCCGTACTCGCACTTGAGGTCGCGCAGAATCTTGAGCTGATCCTTGGTCTCGACGCCCTCGGCCACCACGTCCATCCCCAAGACCTGCGCGAGCATGATGATGGTGCGGACGATCTCGACGTTCTCGGCGTTGCTCGCCATGCGGGTGACGAACGAGCGGTCGATCTTCAACGTGTCAATCGGGAAGCGGTGCAGGTAACTCAGTGAAGAGTAGCCCGTCCCGAAGTCGTCGATGGCGAGCTGCACGCCGAGGTCGCGCAGGTGGCGCAGCATCTCGGTCGCCGTGTCGATGTTCTCCATGACGGCGCCCTCGGTGATTTCGAGCTTGAGCTGGCGCGGGTTGAGCCCCGTCTTGCGGAGCACGCTGTCCACCTGCGCCATCAGCAGCGTGTGGTTGAACTGCTTGGCCGAGAGGTTGACGCTCATGAAGAAGGGCGACGCCTGCGGGTACTTCTCCTGCCACTCGTGCATCTGCCGGCAGGCTTCTTCCAACGCCCACTCGCCGAGCTGGATGATCTGCCCCGTCTCCTCCGCGATGGGGATGAAGTCGAGCGGCGAGACGAGGCCGCGCTCCGGGTGGTGCCAGCGGATGAGCGCCTCGAAGCCGCAGAGCTTGAAGTTGTCGAGCGAGACGATGGGCTGGTAGAGCAGGAAGAACTGCCCCTTCTCCAGCGCCTTCCGCAGGTCGGTCTCGATCTGGAGGAGGTTGACGGCCGACGCGTGCATGCTGTGGTCGAAGACGACGTGCCGCGCCTTGCCGAGCGACTTCGCGCGGTACATCGCCGTGTCGGCGTCGCGCAGGATGTCCTCGGGGTCGGAGTAGCTGCCGGAGCCGACCGCGACGCCGATGCTCATCGTCGTGAAGACCTCGCGCCCCGAAAGGACGATGGCCGCCGAGACCTCCTTCTGGATGCGCTCGGCCACGCTCATGGCCTCGCCGTCGCTCGCCAGGTCGTCGAGCAGGATCGTGAACTCGTCGCCGCCGACGCGCGCGACCGTGTCGCCCTGGCGCAGGCAGCTCTCAAGGCGCCGCGCGACTTCGACCAACAACTGGTCGCCCGCGACGTGGCCCAGGCTGTCGTTGATGACCTTGAAGCGGTCGAGGTCGAGGAAGAGGACGGCGAAGCGGCGCGTGGGCACGCGCTTGGCGCGCGCGATGGTGAGCTTGACGTGGTCGGCGAAGAGCGCGCGGTTCGGCAGCCCGGTCAGCGGGTCGTGGAAGGCGTCGTGGCGGAGCTGCTCCTCGGACTGCTTGCGCTCGGTGATGTCTTGCAGCTGGAGGATGAGGTAGGTTCCGTCGTCGCGCGTGTCGGTGAAGCGCGCCACGTTCCAGAGCGCCCAGACCTGCTCGCCGCCGCGGCGCTGGTGGCGCACCTCCATTTGCAAGAAGTCGGAGCGGCGCTTGAGCATGCTCTTCAGCCCCGCGACCGCCGTCACGAAGTCGTCCTTGTGCGTGACCGCCTTGAGGCTCGAATACATCAGCTCCGACTCCGCGTAGCCGAGGAAGTCGCAGAGCGAGCGGTTGACCCAGAGCAGGTTCCCCTTCGCGGAGAGGATCGCCATGCCGATGGCCGCGTGCTCGAAGGCCGCGCCGAAGGCGTGCGTCGAAGAGAACTGTTCGCGCCCGCGGTGCCCGGGCCACGCGCGCTCGGCCGAAGGGCGTGCGCGGTGCGCATGGTAGAGCGCGTCGGCCGCCGCCGCCGCCGAGGCCACCGCGAGGAGGGCGTCGAGCGCTACGCCCGCGGGCACCTGCGCGGCCAGCGCGGCGAGCGAGGAGGTGACAAGGTAGGCGGTGAAAGTCCAGGCGAGGGCGTCGAGGAGTGCGCGCGGCGCCGAGCGCGCGGCGGTGCTGCGGCCGTAGGCCGACACTTGCGCCGACCCGATGGCCGACTGTAGGAAGGAGAAGAGGAGCGCGGCGAAGGCCGCCGTGAACGCGGGCGCCTTCGGCGACAGCAGGCCGAGCCAGTGCGCGCACCACCCCGTCAAAAGAGTCGCCGCCGCCGCGGGCGCCGAGTCGTGGAGGAGCGCCGAGCCGCGGCGCGAGAGTCTGAGCGAAGAGACGACGCCCGCCGCGGCCGCCAGCGGCACGGCCGCCGTGAAGCCGTAGAGCAGAGCCGTCAGCAGCACGAAGGCCGCCGAGACGGGGACGGCGCTCGCCGCGTACGGGACTTTGACGTAGAGGCGCGTGCCGAGCGTCAGCGCGCAGAAGGCGAGCATGAGGTAGCGCGCGTCCCAGAGCAGGCGCGCCGAGGCGGGGAGCGAGACGGCCAGCGCGGCCAGGCCCAGGAGGGCCGCCGCGAGCGCGTAGGCGCGGGCCGGTCGCTTCGTGTATGTCAAGATCATTTGGGGGGCATCCCTGTCTCTTCCGCTTGGAAGGGCTGGCGGGGTGTTTTCAAACGAAGGGCGAGGTGAAAGGTCTGCTGCTCTCTCATGTCAAAGGTTAAGGCTCCCGCTCCGCGGTCGGGGCGCGGGGAGGGAAAATCACGGATTCTTAAGCAAGGCTCGTTCCCGCCGTCGAATCTTCCGCAGGCCCGGCGGCGGGCGCGGAATGTGCGGCCTCGAACCGAACGGGCGGGCCGCCGGAGGTCGGCCGCGTGACCCGGTGACAAATAGCGGCAGCCGGCTGGTGACAAACCGCGGCACAGGCACGCTCCGCGTCACCTCCCGGGCGGGGCCGAGAGGGGAAAACAAGGCCGCCGGCGCGGCGCGTGCAAGAGTAGGCGAAAATTTTTTCGGGGCGGGGCGGGGCATGGAACTTGTTACCGTCAGCTTGGAAGTGTAGACGCGCGAGTGCGCCTCGCAAGCGCTCGCAACCCAATTTTTGATTCTCCCTCAGAGAACTTTTGGAGTTGCCATGACCCAAGACGACATGCCCGCCCCGGCCGTCGTGGACGAAGAGAAGGCCGTCAAAGAGGAAGAGACCGCCGTCATCGAGTACGTGCCTCCTTCGCCCCCAACCCCCAGCCCGAAAGCGAAACCGGCGAAACTCGCCAAGCCCGCGCCGCCGCGCACAGCCTCCGCGCCCGACCCCTTCGCGGTCGGCGTCCGCGTGCTGAAGATGGCGCCCGCCTGGCTGCTCTTCACGGCCGTCTGCTGCTCCGTGCTCGTCCTGCTGCTCGGCTGGGTGAGGTCGAGCAACGAGGTCGAGGCGATGCCCGCCAAGCGTAACGACGCGCGCGCCGCCAAGCCCGCCGCGGCGCCCGCGGAGACGGCCGCGAAGGCTGAGACGGCCGCGCCCGCAAACGCTTCTCCCGCAAACGCTTCCGGCCCGAAGTCTACGGCCGCGAACGACGCCCCGGCCCCCGCCTTGGCGCAGACGGCGGCGCCCGCGCCGACGCCTCAGCCGGCGCCGGCCGCCGCCCCGAAGGCGGATGAGAAGCCTCGGGCCGAAACGCCCGCCCAGACGAACGACGCGGGCGGGAACTTCACGGCGCAGGTCGGCTCTCACAGCGACCAGTCGGAGGCGAATGCGCAGGTCTCCCACCTGAGGGCCGCCGGGTTCGACGCGCGTTCGGTCGCGGTCGAGCTGCCCGGGCGCGGCACCTGGTACAGGGTGCAGGTCGGCCGTTTCGCCGAGCGCGAAGAGGCCGCGAAGACGGTCGCCGCCCTGCGCGCGAAGGGCGCGGCCTCGGCCGCACTCGTCGTCGCCGTGCAGAAGTAGTTAGTTCATAAGGGTTTAGACCCGAGGGTGGAGATGGCTACGGTTCTGCCACACCAGGTGTTGGGCGACTCGGCGCTTTCGGGGGCGGCCTCCTCGCACTTCAAGATCGTGGAGAGCTACGCGCGCTTCTTCGCGCGCCCCGAGGTGCGTCTGCGCTTCCTCAACAAGACGCTCGCGCTCCAGGCCGAGCGCAGCGCGCGGATGGAGGAGGCGCTCGGGCGCTGGGCTTTTCTGAGGAAGTACGGGCTCTTTGAAAAGATTCTGGATTTCTCGCTCTACGCGCTGATCTTCCAGGAGGTCAGCCACCTCCTGCCTTCCGACTCGGGCGGGAAGCGTGGCCTTTTAGGCTTGCACAAGCAGGCGCCGCTCTCGTCGCGCATCTTCTTCCGCTGCTACCAGTTCCGCCGCCAGCTCTACGTCGTGTCGGCCCTCCTCCTGCTGGCCTTCGGCTTCGCCGCCTACCGCGGCGCCGTCTGGTCTGTCGCGCGCGCGAACGACTACCTCGCCGGCCGCTACAAGAGCGTCGAGCGGATCTACTCCGCGGGCAAAGACGCGAGGGCCGCCGGGCTCGCCGAGCACCTGCCCTCCTACCAGCCCGAGAAGGTCTGGCTGGTCGAGCAGGGCGACGGGTTCGAGCGCTACAGCAACGGCGCGCGCATCCTCAACACCTTCGAGACTTCGAACCGCCCGCGCCGCTACCTCGTCTACAAGCCGGGCGCAGCGGAGGCCGAAGGGCAGCCGCAGTCGGCGCCCGTCGGCATCGTCTACCACACCTCCGAGAGCGTCCTGCTCCCCTTCGTCGCCGACAACAGCGGCTCCATCGAATCCCGCTCGAAAAACCTGCTCGGATACATCCGCGACAAGAAGTCTTACAACTACGTCATCGACCGTTTCGGGCAGATTTACCGCGTCGTGCGCGACGAGGACGCGGCCTTCCACGCGGGAAATTCCGTCTGGTCGGACGGGCGCGCCGTCTACGCGGGCCTCAACGAAAGTTTCCTCGGCGTCTGCTTCGAGACGAAGGCGGACGTGGCCGAGGGCGGCGAGCAGTTGACCGAGGCGCAGGTTTTGGCCGGAAGGCTCTTGACTCAAGTTCTGCGCAGCCGCTACCAGATCGACGACGCCAACTGCACGGTGCACGGGTTGGTTTCGGTCAACCCTTCGAACGCCCGCATCGCCTTCCACCACGACTGGGCGCGCGGCTTCCCGTTCGAGGCGTTGGGGCTCTCGGACAAGTACGCGGTTGCGCCTGCGTCTGTCGCGGAACTGGGCTTCGGCTACGACCCGGAGCTGGTCTCTCTGCTCGGCGGGCGGATGTGGCCGGGCGTGGCGGCGGGCGAAGAGGCGTTCGCGCGCCGCGCCGAAGGGCAGGGCACAAAGCCCGAAGAGTTGCGCGGGCGGATGCAGAAGGTCTACCGCGAGCGGATGGAGGCGCAGCGGGCGGTGCTGCGCGCGGAGAAGTTCGAGGAGCGCGACTCTTCGACGGCCGAGGCCGACCCCGAGTCCTGAAAGTCACCCGAACGAGTTTTCCGGAAGTCGCCCGACCCGATTTCTGGAATCCACTCTCTCCCCTTCCAGTGAAGGCACACGCATTGCAAGCCCAATGTACGACACCGGGCGGACTCGCCGCCCCAGCGGTTCCGCCGACAGTCTGGTCTGTAGACCGTCCCAAGATAAAAATATAAAACCCACCGAGGAGATGAAAATGGAAGAGAAGAATCAAGCCCCCACAGCGACGAAGACGGAAGCCCCGGAAGTGAAGTCGGGCCCCGTGGGCGTTGACATCGGCACCAGCCGCATCGTCGTCGCCGACGGCCCCGACGGCGAGCGCCGCCGCTCGCAGCTCAACGCCTTCGTCCCCGTCCCCGTCTCCGAGATGGCCGAGAACATGCTCAGACAGCGCGGGATGGTCTACGAGAAGAACTGCAAGAACCTCTACGTCTACGGCAACGACTCCGACTTCTTCGCCAGCTTCCTCGACACCGACGCGCGCCGCCCGATGAGCGAGGGGCTCATCAACCCGAAGGAGGAGAACAGCCAGCACATGATCCAGCGCATCCTCCAGATGATGGTGCCGCGCGCCAAGCGCAACGACGTGCTCTGCTTCAGCGTCCCCGGCCGGGGCGAGGGCGTCGGCGGCAACCTCGTGTACCACGAGGCCGTCTTGAAGAACTTCCTCCAGTCGCTCGGCTACAACGCGAAGTCTTTGAACGAGGGGCAGGCCGTCGTCTTCTCCGAATTGCAGGACGAGAACTTCACCGGCATCGGCCTCTCCTTCGGCGGCGGGATGTGCAACGTCTCGGTCTCGTTCATGTCGATGCCGATGATCACCTTCAGCGTGCCGAAGGGCGGCGACTACATCGACCGCAACGTGGCCGAGGTGATGGGCGAGAGCAACACGACCAAGGTGCGCCTCTTCAAGGAGGAGAAGCTCGACCTCTCGCGCCCGGCGAAGGACGAGATGACCGGCGCGCTCCACATCTTCTACGAGGACTTGATGCGCACGCTCATCGACCGCCTGCGCTCCGAGTTCGCCAGGTCGGGCCAACTCCCGAAGGTTGACCGCCCGATGACGGTCGTGCTCGCGGGCGGGACGGCCAAGCCTACGGGCTTCCTCCAGAAGTTCGAACAGCTCCTGCGCGCCGAGGGCGACTTCCCCGTCCCCGTCTCCGAGGTGCGCATGGCTTCCGACCCGCTCACCGCCACCGCGCGCGGCTGCTACATCGCCGCGCTCTCCGAGACGAAGTAACAAGGGGCGCAGACTTCAACCTTGCTTCCGTCCTCGGTGCGGCGCTCCTCCGCACCGAGGACACACGTGTACGCATCCCCCAAACGATGTGAGCGACACAACCGCAGACAACGAGTTCGTCGTCGAGATCGACCTCGGGGAGTTGGAGTGGACGACGCCCGCGCGCTGGGAAGATTCCCCGACCCCCGCGCCCGCGCCCCCGCCCGAACCCGAATTCGAATTCGAGCAGAACGCGACGCCGCAGCCGCCCGCCCCCGCGCCGCCCGCGCCGCAGGCCGCCCCGCGCCCCGCGCCGCAGGCCGCCCCGCGCCCCGCGCCGGAGGCCACGCCGGAGCCGGCCACCCCCGCCCGCCCGGCGCAAGAACTCCCCCAGCCTTTCGCCGAGATCATCTCGGGCAAGGTGCCGGGCAATCTGCGCGGGCTGGTCGGCTCGATCTTCGCGCGCCTGCTCAAGACGCTCGACACGCTCTCCGTCATCGAGCGCGCGCTGACGCAGCCGCGCGCCGTCCGCACGGGGCTGCTCTTCGAGGACGTTCGGTCGCAGAGCGCCTCGCTCCTCGCGCAGGTGACCGAGGCCGTCTCGGGCGGCACGCGCCTCCCGCGCCGCGTGCACGACGTGCTCGACGGCATGCGCTTCGTCATCGGGCACGAGCTGACGAAGGTCTTCCGGCAGGAGTTCCCCGGCCTCGCCGACGAGACGCGCCCCTACACGCGCGCCGACCTCAGCCGCGCCTGGGGCCTTCTGCACAACTGCCTCCAGCAGACGGCCATCACGCTCGCGCAGTCGTTCAAGCCCGGCGCCACCGGCGAGCAGTTGTTCGAGGACTACCGCAGCAAGGTCGAGAACTCGTTCACGCTCTACCAAGAGTTGCACGCGCTCTTGCAGAGAGTCTCCGCCGCCGAGGGTTCGACCGGCATCCTGCTCAAGCACTCGCTCGTCCGCCACCTCGAACACTTCCGCGAGGAGACGATGCCCTTCCTCTTTTACAAGGACTGGGGCGCGTTCGCCCGCTACGTGGACGACGTGACGCGCGCCTTCGAGGAGATGGAGGAGTTCGAGTCGGTCTTGCACGAGTTCTCGCAATACCTGCGCACGCTCATCCAACACGTCGGCATGCGCGAGGCCCTGCGGGGCGCGCAGGCGCAAGACGCCGGGGCCGTCGTCTGGGAGTAGGGGAGGCATGTCAACAGCCGCCGACACGACCAACGAAGCGCCCGTCCTGGCCCGCAACGCCGAGGCCGCCGGCCCCGACACGGCGGTCGTCAGCGTGGACGAAGTCGAGCCCATCGAGCGCCGCCGGCACGAGCGCATCCAAATCTACCTGCGCGTGCGCTGGGAGGGGCTCTTCGGCTGCTACGAGGGGACGCTCTCGGACATCAGCGCCGGCGGCTGCTTCGTCCTCAGCGAGAGACAGACGACGCTGCGCGAGCTGATCCGCCTGGAGGTCGAGTTGCACGACGGCGAGTGGCTCAAGGTCTGGGGCGAGGTGACGAACCAGTTCCCCGGCGTCGGCTTCGGCGTCCGCTACACCGAGGTCGAAGGCGAGGACGAGGAGAAGTTCTCGCTCTCGCTCACGCAGACGAAGTCGATCCGCGCGGGCGTCAACGCCCTGAGGAGGCTGAGCCGCGCCTTCGTCAACGAGGAGGGCGAGGACTTGCCGCCCGAGCGCGTGGACAGGCAGGAGTACAAGCGGAAGGTCATGCTCGCGCTGTCGAAGGTGAACCGGACGCTGCTCGATCTGCCGGAGTGCCCGAAGAAGACGGCGCTCAGGCTCTCGGTGCAGGCGTACGCAGACCTCTACCGCGTCTGGGCGGCGATGTCGGCGGGCGCGGCCGGCAACCCGAAGGAGTGGATCGCCTCCTACAAGTGCCTCAAGGATAAGTACGGCGCGCCCCCGCACATCCTCCTGGCCTTCCGCGACAGCGACCTCTCGACCGCCCTCACCTTCCTCCGCCAGAAGGCGCACATCTACCTCACGTTCGTCTCCTGACCGCTGGACAAGAAAACATTTCAACACGGAGACACAGAGACACAGCTTGAAGCGATCAGTCTTCAAAGCTGTGTCTCTGTGTCTCCGTGATTAATTATCCTGGGTAACTTACTCCCCGGGCTTCAGCGCGTCTCGAAACGTCTCCTGTACTCTTCGGAGTCGAGGAACGCCTTGACCATCTCGGCCCGGACGAAGTCGCCGCCGAAGTCGTTCAGCTTGCCCAGCCAGTAGTCGTAGCCCTCGGCGTCCGGGTCACGCCTGAGGTAGCCGTAATATTCCATCAGGACGAACGCCCGGTTCTTCTCCTTCAGCTTCAACTCCGCGTCGTCGGCCACCCGCAGCAGCACGTCCGCGCGCGACGTGGTGCCCGCCTTGAGCGCCGCCAACAGCGGCCCCGCGCGCGAGTCGTCGAGCTTCGTGTTAGAGAGCAGCGCCGCCACGTACTGCTCGTCGCTCATCCCGCCGTACTTCGCCTTGAACTCCTGCCGGTTGACCCACTCCTCGGCGAACACCTGGCGGTTGCTTGCCAGCCGCGCCTGCCACGCTCCGATCCCGACCTGCACGCCCGCGGCCAGCGAGCGCGAGTCGGACATCAGGCGGCCGTACCCCGGCGCCTCGCCGAAGGAGGCGAGCCCCATCCGGTAGTCGAGGTATGCCGTCTCCTGGAATTCAATCGAGAGGAAGAAGGCCGCAGAGACGTTAATCCTCTTCACCTCGCGGCACTGCTGGTCGGCGCCGCACGAAGCGACCTCGTTCTTCCAGAAGTTCAGGCCGGCGGTGTCGGGGCCGCGGCCGAGGAAGTCGATGTAGTGGAAGGCGACGAAGTAGGTGTCCTGGTCGATGAGGTTCGCGCCGGCGCCGGGGCTCGGCGCGGGGTCGCAGCCGGGGCACGAAGCGTCCGGCACCTCGACGTAGCTGAGGACGGGAGCCTGCGCGCCGCCCGTCTCGGGCGCGGCGTCGAAGTCCGCGGCCTTGTCCGAGCGGCATTCGAGGTACGTGCGCGCGTAGGGCGAGACGGCCCAGCCGGGCGAGCTGACCATCACGGTGTAGTCGCCGCCCGCGGGCAGGTTCGCGAACGAGTAGCGGCCTTGCGAATCGGTCTGCGCCGTGGCCGTGACGTCGCCCGAGAGCGTGACGGTCAGGCCCGCGGCACCCGCGCCCGCCGGCCTTTCAAGGACGCGCCCCAGGACAGACACCACGTCCGGCAGGGGCGTCGGCGTCGGGTTGGGTGTCGGCGTTGCAACGGGCGTCGGAGTGGGACTAGGCGTCGGCTCCGGTGTCGGAGTCGGCTCCGGCGTAGGAGTAGGAGTTGGCTCCGGCGTGGGCGTCGGAGTCGGACTGGGCGTCGGGGTTGAAGTCGGCGTTGGAGAGGGCGTCGCCGTCGGCGTCGGAGTTGGCGTTGGAGTTGGAGACGGCGTCGGTGTGATGGTCGGTGTCGGCGTCGGGGAGGGGCTCGGCGTTGGAGAGGGAGTCGGGGAAGGGGTCGGGGTCGGCGTCGGGTCGGTGAAGCTGAAGGGCGGCAGCGGCAGGGCTTCGGGGATGACGGCGAAGCGGTACGTGCCCCACTGCATGACGCCGAGCAGGAATTGGACGCTGACGCTCTGGCCGGGTTGGAGGCCGCCGTCGGGGAGCGCCACGCGCACGCTCGTGTTCAGACCGCCGCCGAACGGCTGGTCGGGCGGCTCGTCGAGGGTCGTACCTTTGACCCCTGCTTCGTCAGAGGAATTGATGAGACGCAAGTCCGCCTGCGCGCCGCCGAGCGCGTAGCCGGGGCTGTTCAGCGTCGTGATGTCCGTCACGCGGAAGCGCAAGGTGGTGAGCGTCTGGCTCGAGTTGTTGGTGAAGCGGCGGCGGAGGCTGAGCGTCCCCAGCGCGGCGTTCGGGCCGACGCAGGTCAGGCAGCGCACGGCGTTCGGCGCGGCGGACTCCGAGGCCCCGGGCTCGATCAGAGACTCCGCCACGTCCGTGCGCGCGATGGGGCTCGCGACCGAAAGCGAAGTCCAGGCGAAGCCCGCGTTCTCCGGGCCGGGCGCGCCGAGCACCGACTGCGCGGAGCCGTACGAGCCGCCCGTCGTCGAGACGAAGACGAAGTCGTTGGCGTTGTCGTTCGTGTCCTGCGGCCGGCCGTCCTTGAGCTTGCGCACGAAGCTGTACTGCCCGTCGGCGCTGCCGATGGTGAGGAGCCCCGCGCCCTCGCGGAAGAGCTGGCTCGGAACCGTGTTGAAGCCGACCGCGTCCACGCGGTTCTCCGGCGTGAATTTCGCCGGGTCGTTCGTCCTAAACAGCGCGACGCCGCCGTCGTCCGGGTTGTCGAAGGTGTAGACCCCGTCGAGCGAGGCGTAGTGCGCAAGCTCGTAGCCGCCCCCCTGGTCGAACAGGACGAAGAGGTAGTGGCCGCGCGGGCGCAGGGTGAAGCCGTTCTTCATGACGACGATGACCGTCCCGTCCGCCGCCACGAGCGACCAGCCCTGCGACCCGTCCGGCGTGTTCATAATCAGGGCCGAGTCGGTGTTGTTGTAAAGCTCGATGAACTCGTCGTGGCCGCCGTTCGCGTAGGGGTAGGGGCCGGCGGGCGGGGCCGGGCCGTGGAAGCGGAACTCGCTGATGAGGACGGTGCCGAGCCCCGCGGCGGGCGGGAGCGGCGGCGCCAGCTTCTGCTTCACGTCGAACGTCTGCCCGGCGGCAATCAAGAGCCCGTCAATCGTCATCTCGCTCCCGGGGGTCGCGTTGCAACCGTCGGGGGCGACCGCGTAGCTCACAGTCCCGCTGCCGCTGCCGCTCGCGCCCGAGGTGACGCTGATCCAATCGACGCGGCTCTCGGCCGTCCAGGCGCAGCCCGCGGGGGCGTTCACGGTCAGGCTCCCGGCCCCGCCCTGGCACGGGTGGGTCGCGGTCTTCGGGCTGATGTCGAACGTGCAGGCCGCGGCGGAGGTGTCGGG
The DNA here is from genome assembly GCA_019242475.1 of Acidobacteriota bacterium. Classification (GTDB taxonomy): domain Bacteria; phylum Acidobacteriota; class Blastocatellia; order Pyrinomonadales; family Pyrinomonadaceae; genus QHXN01. The sequence continues at coordinate 67,613 of JAFAVK010000119.1, forward strand.
CAGACGCGCGAGGTCAACGTTCGTGCCGCCGGGGTAGAGGAAGTAGTTGCCGTCGGGCGAGACGGCCACCTCGGGGACGAGCGTGCCCGTCTCTTTGTCGTAAGTCTTCAGCAGCGCGCCGTCGGAGAGGCGCCAGACGTGCAGCGTGCCCGTGGAGTTGATGTAGCCGTTGACGGAGTTCTGGTTGTCGTCCCAGCCCGAGGCGACGAGCCCCTGCCCGTCCTTCGTGAAGGCGACGGACGTGACCGTGCCCGTCCGCGTCAACTTGCTCAAGAGCGTGCCGTCGGAGACGCGGTAGAACTCGACGGTGTCGTCGCCGGGGTACTCGCCGCCCGCGAGCCCCGCGGTGGCAATCAAAGAGCCGTCGGGCGAGAAGGCGAGCGCCTTCCGCGGGCCGACGATGTTGCGGAGCATCGTGCCGTCGGAAGTGCGTAGCAGGTCGATGCCTTTTCCCCCGACCGAGGCGATGAGCTGGCCGTCGGGCGAGAAGACGACGTTCGAACCGCCGCCGCCCGGCGCCGTCCAAAGTTGAACCCCGGTCGCGACGTTCCACAGGGTGATCGTCCCACGGCTCGGGTAGCCGCCCACTAAAGCGGTGGCGAGGAACAGTCCGTCGGGCGAGAAGGCGAGCGCGCTGAAGGCGTGGAAGGCGTTCGAGCCGCCGCCCGTCTGGAGCTTGCGGACGAGCGTGCCGTCCGAAGCGTTGTAGAGCCTCGCGGTGCAGCCCGAAATCGCGGCGATGGTCTTGGAGTCGGGCGAGTAGGCCACGTCGTTGACGGTGCCGCAACCCAGCTCGCCGAACGTGACCTTTCTGAGCAGAGTCCCGTCGGACGCGTTCCAAAGGCTGGCGGCCCTGTCGGACTCTCCCACCAACACCGTCTGCCCGTCGGGCGCGTAGGCGACGGAGGTCAAGCCCTGACCGGCGGCGCTCGACCAGACGAGGTCGGCCCGGCCCGGCCCCCTGGCTTCGACCGGGAAGAGGATGAGGCCGGCCGCCATAACCGCGGCGGCCAAAGAGAGCAGCCGCCTTCCGAAGGAGCGCGGCGCGCAGACCGCCCGCCCGTTGATTTCCCCGAGACGGCTCATGACGTTACCTCACTGTTGTTCGAGCGGCCCGGCAGAGTTTGCCGACTCAACCGAAGTTCAAGCGGGAGAAGCGGGCGCGGGACGGTACCGCGTTCGAAGGGCGCAGCGGGAACGAGGGCGCAGGGGACTAAAGGGGAATGCGGAGCAAGTGTCGCGTGACTCCGGATTATATTCCCAGCGCGAACGATGTCAAGATTCAGACAGGGTGCGTCGCGGCGCGGTGCGGAAGGTTTCAAGCGCCCCTTCCGTTTGTTATAATCGGCGTGCGCTGATGATGTCTCGCCTCTCCTTGTAAGCAACTGGCACGGCGGCCCCCCTTTTGGAAGCATCCGCCATCCCCCGAAAATCATCCGACAGACACGCGATGTTTTTTCGTGGGCGGCGGCGGGCCGGGGACGGAAGCAGTCCGGCCGTGGCCGCCCTTTGTGAGTGAAGTCCCCCTTGACACCGGAACGCTGGAAGCAGATTGAGGGCGTCTTCGACGACGCCGCCGACCTCGCGCCCGAAGAGCGCGACGCCTACCTCGCCGGAGCCTGCGGCGGGGACGCAGAGCTGCGCCGGCAGGTCGAGTTGCTCATCCGCTCGCACGACGCGGCCGGCTCCTTCATCGAAGAGCCCGCGGTCGCCGGCCGCATCACAGACCCCGGCAAGCTCGACGACGACGCGCCCTTCATCGGCCGCCGCGTCGGCTCATACCGCATCGTGAGGGAACTCGGCCGCGGCGGCATGGGCGCGGTCTATCTGGCCGTCCGCGCCGACGACGAGTTCCAGAAGCGCGTCGCCATCAAGTTGGTGAAGCGCGGGATGGACACCGACTTCATCCTCCGCCGCTTCCGCCAGGAGCGGCAGATTCTCGCCTCGCTCGAACACCAGTACATCGGACGCCTCTTAGACGGCGGGACGACCGACGACGGCCTCCCGTACTTCGTCATGGATTACATCGAGGGGCTCCCCATTAACCAGTTCTGCGACGCGCACAAGCTCTCGACGCCCGAGCGCCTACGGCTCTTTTTAAAAGTCTGCTCGGCCGTTGCCCACGCGCACCACAACCTCGTCATCCACCGCGACCTCAAGCCCTCGAACGTCCTCGTCATGGCCGACGGCACGCCGAAGCTCTTAGACTTCGGCATCGCCAAGCTCCTCAACCCCGAGATGGGCGGGCGCGCCCTCGACCCGACGACGCTCGCCATGCGCCTGATGACGCCCGAGTACGCGAGCCCCGAACAGGTGCGCGGCGAGACGGTGACGATGGTCTCGGACGTTTACTCTCTGGGCGTCCTCCTCTACGACCTGCTCACCGGGCACCGCCCCTACACCTTCCGCAGCCGCTCGCCCGAGGAGGTGGCGCGCGTCATCTGCGAGCAGGAGCCCGAGAGGCCGTCCGTCGCCGTCAACCTCATCGAAGTCCTCCCCTCCGCGGGGCGCGAGCCCTTGGAGATCACGCCCGACTCGGTCAGCCGCGTCCGCGACGGGAGCCTCGAGAAGCTGCGGCGGCAACTGTCGGGCAGCATCGACAACATCGTCCTCAAGTCGCTGCGCAAGGAGCCGCAGCGCCGCTACCAGACGGTCGAAGAGTTCGCGCGCGACATCGAGCACTACCTCGAAGGCCGCCCCGTCAGCGCGCCCGCCTACTTCCCCGTCACGGCCGAGACGCGCCTCGACGAGGCGGAACCGACGACCGCAGGCAAATCAATCGCCGTCCTCCCCTTCAAGACTCTGAGCCACGAGGAGAACCGCGACGAGTTTTTGGGCATGGGGATGGCCGACGCCATCATCACGAAACTCTCGAACGTGGACGGCATCATCGTCCGTCCCACCAGCTCGGTCATTAAATACTTCGACGGCGAGCAGAGCGCGGCGCTCGCCGGGCACGAGCTTGACGTTTCGTACGTCCTCGACGGCCGCATCCAGCGCGGCGGCGAGCGCGTCCGCGTCACCGTCCAACTCGTCCGCACGCGCGACGGCTCGCCGCTCTGGGCCGGCAAGTTCGACGAGCAGTTTACAGACTTCTTCGCCGTCGAAGACTCGGTCTCGGAGAAGGTGGCGCAGGCACTGGTTCCGCAACTGATGGATGACGGGTTGGAACGCGAACTGGGCACGGCGTCGGACGGCGCGCCCGCGCGCGAGCCCGGCGCGACGACCGGCGACCCTCTGAAGGCGCGCACGACCGGGCCGACGACCGCGATGCCTTCGCAGGGCATCCACACCACGCCGAACACGGGGCCGCGTCTCACCGAAGACGAGGAGGCGCACCAGCTCTACGTCGCCGGGCGCTACTTCGCCACGCGCCGCACGGCCGACGGTTTGAGGCAGGCGGTCGAGCGTCTTGAGCGCGCCGTCGAGCGCGACCCGAAGTTCGCGATGGCCTGGTCGGAGCTGGCCGACTGCTACGCGCTGATGAACTGGTACGTCGAGCCGCCGCCCGCCGGGGCTTGGGAGAAGGCGGTCGCGTCGGCGCTGCGCGCGGTCGAGGCCGACGACCAGCTCGGCGAGGCGCACGCCTCGCTCGGCTTCGTCAAGCTCTACTACGAGCGCGACTGGGAGGGCGCGGAGAGGGAGCTCGCGCGCGCCGTCGAGCTGAAGCCCGAGAGCGCGGTCGCGCGCCGCTGGCACGCCTTCAACCTGTCGGCGATGGGGCGGCACGAGGAGGCCGTCGCGGAGATCGGGCGGGCGCGCGAATGTGCGCCGCGCTCGCCCGTGGTAGCGACGGGCGTGGCGAACGTCCTGTTTCTGGCCGGCAGGTTTGACGAGGCCATCGAGCAGTGCCAGCGCGCGCTCGAACTCGACCCCGGTTCGATGTCCACGCACATCGTCCTGCGCTGGTGCTACGAGCGGAAGGGGATGTGCGAAGAGGCTCTGGCCGTCTACGAGCAGGAGCGCGCGTTCGCGGGCGACTCGCCGACGACGTGCGCCAAGTACGCGCACGTGCTCGCGTCGTGCGGGCGCAGCGACGAGGCGCGGGCGGAACTCGAAAAGGTAATTTCGGAGGGGGCGATGCGCGGCGCCCTGGCCTACGAGGCGGCGGTCGTCTACTCGCTGCTCGGCGAGAACGAGCGCGCGCTCGAATGGCTCGGGCGCGCGGCCCGTGAGCACGCCGTCGGACTCGCCTTCGTCCGCGTAGACCCGCGGCTCGACGGCCTGCGCGGTGACGCGCGCTTCGCGGAGCTGCTCCGCCGCGTCGGCTCCTGGGAGGCTCCGGCGTCGTCCGAGGCGGGCGCCGTGCACACGACCGCGCCTGCGCCGACGACGAAGGTCGCGGCCGTCGTGACGAAGGTTGTCGAGAGTGATGCGGTCGTCCGCCGCGACGTGCGCGCGCGTGAAGAAGCTTCGACGAAGCGGCGCGGCCTTCTGCCACTCGCGGCGGCGCTCGCGCTCGTCGCCCTGTTGGCCGTCGGGTTGAGTGTCTGGTACGTCGCGCGAAAGAGTAACGAGCGGCCGGCCTTCCAGCACGCGGCGGCGTCGAAGATTACGGCCGCGGGGAACGTGAGGCGCGCGGCGCTCTCGCCCGACGGGAAGATCGTGGCCTACGTCAGCGACGAGGCGGGCAAGCAGGGGCTCTGGGTGCGGCAGGTCGCCGTCTCGAACAGCGTGCGTCTGGTGCCGCCCGCGGACGCGTACTACCGCGCCGTCACCTTCTCGCGCGACGGGACGTACATCTACTACACGGTGGCGGCGAAGGAGGGCGCGGGCTTCGACCTTTATCAGGTGCCGGCGCTCGGCGGCTCGGTGCGACGGATCAGGCAGGGCGTCGCGGGCGGCGTCGGGGTCTCGCCCGACGGGAAGCGCCTCGCCTTTGTCGTCTCGGACGCGCCGGCCGCGCGCGAGACCCTGTACGTCGCGGGCGAGGACGGGACGAATGAACGCGCCGTCACGACGCGCGACTACCCCGAGCACTTCTCGGCCGCGGTCGCGCCCGCCTTCTCGCCCGACGGCGAGCGCCTGGCCTTCGTCGCAGAGACGTCGGACGCGAACGGCTTCTTTTTGAAATTGATGGAGGCCGAAGTCGAGGGCGGGGCTTTGCACGAACTCACGCCGGGCAAGCGTTGGAGCGACGTGGGGCAGTTGGCGTGGCTCGCGGACGGCTCGGGGCTGTTGCTGTCGGGGATGGACGAGACCATCTCGATGCGGCAGCTCTGGCGCGTCGCCTACCCCGGGGGCGCGGCGGCGCGCGTGACGAACGACCTGACCGACTACGGCGACCTGAGTCTGTCGGCGGACGCGGGCACGCTCGCGGGCGTGCAGAGCCAGACGCTGACGACCGTCTTCTTCGCGCCGGCCGACGACTACGCGCGCAAGACGCAGATCACCTCGGGCGCGGGCCGCTACGTTGACCTCTCGTGGACGCCGGACGGGCGCGTGCTCTTCGCTTCGGACGCTTCGGGGAACTCGGACATCTGGGAGATGGCGGCGGACGGGAGCGGGCAGGTGCAGTTGACCGCGGGCGCGGGGCGCAACTACGCGCCGGTCTCTTCGCCCGACGGGCGCTACGTCCTCTTCCACTCGAACCGCTCGGGCGCGTGGCAAATCTGGCGCATGGACAGGGACGGCAGCAACCCCGTGCGCCTGACGCAGGGCGAGGAGAACAGCAACTGGCCGCAGGTGACGCGCGACGGCCGCTGGGTCGTCTACGAGCACGCGGGCGAGGGCTCGCGGACGACCCTCTGGCGCGTGCCGATTGCGGGCGGGACGCCCGAGCGTCTGACGAAAGACCTTTCGATGCGCCCTTCGGTCTCGCCCGACGGGCGGGTCGTGGCCTACTGGCACAAGGAGGAGAAGCCGGGCGCGCCCTGGAGCATCGCCGTCATCCCCGCCGAGGGCGGCGAGCCGCGCGTCTTCGAGGTGCCGCAGAACGAGGCCGACGGCATGTCGTCTATTCATTGGACGACCGACGCGCGCGCCTTCGTCTACACGGACTACCGCGACGGCGTGACGAACCTGCGGCTTCAGCCGCTCGACGGCGGCGAGGCGCGGCAGATCACTTCTTACGCGCGCGAAATCTTCTACTCCTTCGACATCTCGCGCGACGGCCGCCTCCTCCTCGCCAACGGCCTCACCACGAGCGACGTTCTCCTCCTCAAAGACTCCCGCTGACCCGATTCACCTCGACGTTCTGTTGTTAACGCCTGCGCCGCCCGCCGCGTCATTAACACCCGACAGACCAAAATGCCGGGGCTCTTCCCACCGGTTCAACAAATCGGAAAGAGGGAATCGTGATGAACCTTTCGGGATGCGTGTTGACGTGCTTCATGCTCACTCTGCTGCTGCTTCCGTCCGCCTCGGCCGGCGGGCAGGACTCGACGCCGCCGCGGCCGCCGGGCCTCGAAAAGTACGAGGCAGAGGCCACCGACTCGGTGGAGATCACCATCGACGACAAGGTGCTCCGGCTGGCGGCCGGCGCGCTCTCCGAGAAGAAGCCCGACGAGAAGGCCGTCAAGGCGCTGGTCGCGGGGCTCAAGGGCGTCTACGTCCGCGCCTTCAAGTTCGACCGCGAGGGCGTCTACCAGCCCGCCGAGGTCGAAGCGCTGCGCGCGCGGTTCCGCTCCCCCGAGTGGTCGAGGATCGTCGGGGTGCGCAGCCGGAAGTACGACACCGGCAACGTTGACGTCTTCCTCGCGTCTGCGGGCGAGGTGATCAAGGGGCTGGCCGTGGTCATCGCCGGGCCGCGCGATCTGGTCTACGTTCACGTCGCAGGGGACATCGACCTTGAGCGGCTGCGCGAGTTGGAGGGGCGCTTCAACGTGCCGCGGCTCGAACTCTACAGGGAAGGGAAGGAGTGAGCGGCATGACCCGCGCGCTGAAATACGCGGCCCTGGTGGTCTTTCTTCTGGCCTTTGTGTTTGCTTCGCCTTCGACCGCCAGGGCGGACGAGTTCGACTCGGTCGTCAGGAACGTGCGCGCGGCGTGCGGCGGCAAGAAGGTGCGCATCCCTTTCCTCGGGCTGGCCGGTTTCGCGACCAAGCTGGTGCGCCCGGCCGGCGTGAAGAGTTTCAAGCTGGCCGTCTTCGAAGAGCTGACGCGGGCGGGGGACGTGTCGGGGCTCGGCGCGGCCGTCGCGCAGTCGCTCGGGCCGGGGTGGAGGCCGCTCGTGCGCATCCGCACGGGGCGCGGGGCCGAGCAGACGCACGTCTACGTCCGCGAGGCCGGCGACAACCTGAAGCTGATGATCGTGACGCTCGACGGCGAGCAGGCGACCGTCATCCGCGTGAAGGTGAACCCGGAGGCGCTGGCGAAGTTCGCCCAAGACCCGAAGATACTGGGCGTCTCGTTGCAGTAACTTCAAGACGTTTCATCCGTCGTCAACATTATTCTCGCCCGCCCCTGAAACCTCTGGGACTTTTCTGTCACAAACCCTAGAGCCGCGGTGTTTCCTGTTCGCAAGCGCCGCTGAAATTTCTACGGGAGAATTTGTGATGAAGATTAATCCACGCATTTGGACGAGCCTCGCCCTGGCCCTCTTCGTGCTGGCCTTGGGCGCGCGGGCCGCGCACGCGCAGGAGACGGTGAACGGCACCTGGACGGCCACGTTCGGCGACAAGTACGCCGACAGGCAGTTCGGCCGGAAGTTGTCGGAGAAGTCCGGCGAGGACGTTGACGAGAGAGACTGGGAGAAGTCGGACGGGAAGCGCGACGGGCTCCACCTCTCGCTCGAACGGCGCACGGAGCGCGGCGGGCGGAATGAGATGGGGCAGACCTACGACTTCTCGGAGTTGCAGGGGCTGACGCGCGAGCAGGCGCAGGGCAGCGGCCCCGTCAAGTTCGCGCTCGTGCGCGAGGCCGGCCGGGTGGATTTGGAGGGGAGCTTCCAGAACGGGCGCGGCTCGGGCACGTTCACGTTTACGCCCGACCGCGGGTTCGTCTCGGCGATGAAGGGGCGCGGCTTCGACTTCGCGAAGAAGGAGTCGTGGGACGAGCACGGCGAGCCGGAGGACAGGGTCTTCGCGGCCGCGGTGCTCAACGTGACGACGGCGCTCGCCGACGACCTGCTCTCGGCCGACTTCGGCCAGCTCGACGTGAACGACCTCTTCAAGGCGGCCATCTTCAAGATCGATTCCAAATTCATGCGCGAGATGAAGGCGAGCGGCTTCCCGGGGCTGCGGATGGAGGAGCTGGTCAAGGCGCGCATCTTTAAGATCGACGCCGACTTCGTCCGCGAGGCCGCGCGTTTGGGCTTTACGAACGAGCCGTTCGAGAGCCTCGTCAAGATGCGCATCTTCAAGGTCACGCCCGCGTTCGTCGCCGAAGTCCGCGGCGAGGGGCTGAACGACCTCCACGTCGAAGACCTCGTCAAGATGCGCATCTTCAACATCGACGCCGACTTCATCCGCCGCGCCCGCGCCGAAGGCATCCCCCTCGAAGTCGATGCGCTGGTGCAGGAGCGCATCGGCGTCGGCCGCCACAAACGTACCCAGTAAGCTTTTGCAATAGCGGTCAGAACCGCCCGCGCTAGCGGGCGGCCCTTTGCGACACGGCACCGCCGATTTGCAAAGGGCCACCCGCTAGCGCGGGCGGTTCTGACTTTTTTATTGCTTCGCGGTTGCGTCGGCGTAGGCGGCGGCGAGGCCGGCGCCGAGGACGTAGCTGTCGAAGATGTCGCGGCGCACGCGCGAGTCGCCGACGAAGAGCTTGCGCAGCTCGTCGAGGTTGACCGACTTCCTCACCTGTTCGAGCGTCTCGCCGCGCGCGGCCGCCGCCGCCACCTGCTGCTTCATCGAGCCGAAGAGGCGCGACATCAGTTGCACGTAAGAGTCATCACGCAGCACCGGCCCGTGGCCGGGGACAATCATCGTGTGTTTGAGCGCGAGGAGTTTCTCTAAAGTCTCGCCCCAGTCGCCGGGGTGCGACTGCGGGTTGCCGACGTACGGGACGGGGTGGATGACGAGGTCGCCCGCGATGACGATGCCTTCGTCCGGGAGGTGGACGACGATGTCGCCGCTCGTGTGGCCGCGCCCGAGGTAGAGGATGTCGATGCGGCGGCTGCCGCGGTAGAGCGTGAGGCGGTCGCGCAGCGTGACGGTCGGGAGGACGACCGCGGCCGAAGGGTTCTCGGCCATGTAGCGCTCGGCGATCTTGATGTCGCTCGCGAGCACCGCGCGCTCCTCCTCGTCCAGAGGCCCGCCGAAGACGCTCTCGTTCTTCTCAAGCCTTTGCTTGAGCGCGCCGATGAAGCCGGGGTAGCCGCCCGGCGACATCGCCATCTGCCGGTTCTTCAAACCGGTCGTCGGCAGGTACTCGCGCGTGTTCTCGTGCGCGATGAAGTCCGCGCCGGGGAAGGCGTCGCGGTAGACGACGTTCCCCATGATGTGGTCGTCGTGCCAGTGCGTGTTGATGACGTAGCGGACGGGCTTGTCGGTCAACTTCCGCAGCGCGGCCAACTCTTCCTTCGCCGTGCCGGGCGTGAGCGTGGTGTCAACGACGACCACGTCATTGTCGTTAACGATGAAGACGCTGTTGGCGTTGACGGTCAGGCCGGGAGGCTCCGTGCGGCGCGCGACGTAGACGCCCTCGGCCAGCTTGACCATCTCGAAGTTGCCGGCCTGTCCGAAGGCGGCGAGCGGCGCGGCGAAGGCGAAGAGCAGGCACAGGCACGGGCGGGCCAGAAACATTTTGCGGGCTCCTTCTCACGGGGTCTTAAAGGCTTGAGGTCGTCAACCCTTACGGCGCCCGCGACCCGTAAGTTTTGGACTATTCCCAAAAAGCCGTACGCGCGGCCTAACACCCGATGATGGCTTCAAGGAGCGCGCGCGGGGCGCGCAGGAAGGTGGCGACCACCGCGGGGTCGAACTGCGTCCCGGCGCAACGCTCCAGCTCGGCGGCCGCCTCTTCGTAACCGAGGGCGGGGCCGTAGGCGCGCACGCTCGTCATCGCGTCGAAGGCGTCGGCCACGGCGACCACGCGCGCGTTGAAGTCTATCCGCTCGCCGCCCAGGCCCGCGGGGTAACCTCGGCCGTCCCAGCGCTCGTGGTGCTCGGCCGCCACGCGGCACACGCCCTCGGAGGCGGCGACGCCGGCGAGCAGACGCGCCCCGTCGAGCGGGTGCTGCCGCACGGCCTCCCACTCGACCCCCGTCAGCCTCCCCTCCTTGTGCAGCACGTCGCCGGGGATGAATATCTTGCCGAGGTCGTGGGCGAGCGCACCCAGGCTGAGGACGCGCAGGCGCGCGTGCGTGTCGATGTTGCAGGCGCGCCCGAGCAGGAGACTCAGGCGGACGGTGCGCAGAGAGTGTCGGTACGTGTAAGGGTCGTGCGAGCGCAGGGCCGACAGGAGCGACCTGACGGTCGGCACCTCCGGACGGCTGAGGATGCCCCTTCTATCCGTCGCGGGTCGGACGTTGAAACTTGCCATGACTTCCCCCTTGGGCAGATGCCTTCGGCCGCGTTGGGGGAAGCGCGGACAGGCGCGTGCGTAAAGAGTTGAGGCTCAGGGCAAGAAGTCGGGATTTGTCGGGACTCATAGTAAAGCACTAAAGCGTATTTATTTCCAGCTTCATGCTGAACTTTCGGCCTACCGCCGGAAGATGCCGAGGAAGGGCGCGTGCAAATACGCGGTGGAGAAGTCCGCGCCGCGGCCGAGGTGTCGCCGGGCGGTCGCGGCCGGGTCGAAGAACCATTCGCCGAGGGGGCGGCCGCGCTCGGAGCGGTCGAACCAGCCCCAGGGCGGGCGCGCGGCGTTCGGCGCGCCGAAGGCGCCGAGGAAGGACGTGCCCAACCTTCCCAGCCTCTTCGTGCGCTTGAGAGGCTTCTTTGTCCCGGCCGCTTCGAACGAGCGCGTGCCGAAGTCAAACACCTCGGCGAAGGTCTCTTTGGAGCCCGCGAGCGCGCGCCGCCAGAGCGTGTCGTAGAGCGGCACGAGTTCGTAGCCGACGGTCTCCTTCTCTTTGACGGGCGTCTCGGGGTCTTCGGCGCGGCCGGCGAAGGTGTAGACGAGGGTGCCGCGGCGCGGCTCCTGCTTGTCGCCGCCGTCGTAGGCGAGGACGCCGTGCCCTTTGGCCTCGACGAAGAGCAGGGGGCTCTGCCCTTCGAGAAGCACTCTTGCAAAGGAGGCGGGCGCCTCTGCGCCTTCGGGCGCGTACTTGAGGAAGCGGTCGTGCGCGAGCGTCTCGACGAGGACGACGCGGGCGCGGGCGGGGTCTTCGCCGTCCTTCTGTGCGACGACGAGGCAGCCCTCCATGTCGTTCTCGTGCGCGAGCACGGCCTCCGCGGAGAGCCCCGTCGGGTCGTAGCGGCCGCCGCGCCGGACGCCCTCGCGGATGGCGTCGGAGAGGAGCGGCCCGGCCGCGGTGCCGCCCTTGTAGTCGCGCGGGTGGAAGACGGCGTAGTGCGCGTAGAAGTGCGTCGCCGTCTCGCTCGCGGCGAAGTAGACGTAGGCGCGCAGGTGAAACTTCGGGTCGTCCGTGTTCTTCCAGTTGTTGTCGCCGCGCCAGTCGCCGTCGAAGTTGAAGTTGGTGACGTAGTCGGCGCGCGGGTGGTCGCCGAGCGCCTGCCGGAAGACGGGCGCGAAGCGCGCGGCGATCTGCCGCTCGCGCGCCGCCCCCGGCCGCGCGGCCTTCTGCGCGCTCGCGGTCGTGTGCGTGCAAGAAAGCAGGGCGACGAGCGTTAGAAGGGGGAGTGCGCGTGGCATGGTCGTGTAACTTACACGAAGGCTTTCAGAATTTGAAAGTTCAAATTTGCAATTTCAAAACTGAGCTTCTTGCCAGCGCGGCGCGCGCCGGGCAATATACGCAGCACGAATCCGAGATGAGAAAACAATTCACCTTAAGCCTCCTGCCGCTCCTGCTCTGCGCGTGGACGTGCTTCGCGCAGAATCAGGACTACCTGCCGCTGTCTAAGGCGGAGACAAACCAACGCTTCCCCGTCAAGCTCGTCGGCCACACCGGCGGCGGGGATCGCCCCGGCTACTTCGCCCTGGGGAGCGAGAGCCCCGCCGCGTCCGCGAGTATGAAGGTCGGCCCTTCCGGCGCGAGCTTCGAGATGGACGAGGAGGGGAAGGCCGTTATCAGCGGCAAAGACGGGGGCGGCACGGCGTGGCGCGTGCGGCTCGGCAGCCTCTCCGGGTACGGCGCGCGCCTCTACACGGCCGACCTCGACCGCGACAGTGTTCAAGACCTCGTCATCGTCTCGCCCACGGGCGGCAACGGGCTGGCGCCGTCGAGCCACCTCACCGCCCTGACCTTCGACGAGAAGGGGAGGCCAGTCCTCTTCGAGGCCGACGGCTACTTTGAGGAGGACGCGCGCGGCATCTTCGACCTGCTTGACCTCGACCGCGACGGCCGCGCCGAACTGCTCTACATGAACTACGACGACGGCTACTGGGTCACGACTCTTTATGAAGTGTCGGGCGGGCACTGGCGGCGCGTCGAGGGCGCGCACGGGCGCCGCACCTACCCGCTCTACACGAGGTTCACGAACCGGCCCAACCGACTGGCGACTACGCCACGTACGGGCCGCAAGCCCTTCACGCCCGACCTCTCGAACGCCGCGCCCGTCCTGCGCGGCACGCTCGCCGCTTACGAGTGGGCGGACGTGAGCCAGTCGGAGGACATCAAGCTCTTCGTCAACGCGGACGGCGGGCGGGTCGCGTGCAGCCCCGTCGCGTGGTTCGGCTCCTTCGGCTTCGTGGCGGAGTCCACGGAAGGGCGCGAGGTCGTCACCGTCTACGGCAACGAGGAGGCGGCGAAGGCGCTGCTGGATGAGGCCGTCAAGTCGAAGGCGGAGGTCACGCTCTACGGCCGCCGCTCGGCCGAAGGTTGCAGCCCGGAGTGGCTGTGGTTCCGGCGTTAATCCGCGGAGGTGTTTATGAGGAGGTGCTTGACGGCGTTGCTGTTCGTGCTGCTGGCGGCCGGCGCGGTCGCGGCGCAGACGGCGCGGGTCGGCCGCGAGTTCGAGTTGAAGGCCGGGCAGGTCGTCACGCTGGACGGCGGGCGCCTGCGCATCAGGTTCGCGCGCGTGGCTTCGGACTCGCGCTGTCCCGCGGACGTGGAATGCGTGTGGGCCGGTAACGCCGAGGTGCTGTTCGAGGTCGGCGGCAGCCGTTGGAAGGGGAAGAAGGCGCTCGGGCTCAACACCAACGCGAGCCCCGAGCGCCCGGGCGAGGCCAGGTACGGGCGCTACACTTTGAAGCTCACGGGGCTCGCCCCGCAGACGCGCAGCACACGGAAGATCGCCCCCGGCGAATACACGGCGACCCTGCTGGTCTCGAAAGAGTGACCGGCAGGGCCGCGCGGATTAGTAGGCAGCAGGCGGATGGCAGTAGGCAGTTAAGGCAAAATCTCTAACTGCCTGCTGCCTACTTTCTTTCGCCTACGGCCACTGGATGACCTTCTTCGATTTGGCGGACGGGGGTGGCGAAGAGATGGGCGGCGTGCGCGCGGGCGGGTGCGTCTCGGCGGTCGTCACGCGCGGGCGTGGCGTCGGCGCGTTCTGGGTGCGGGCGGGCTTCGGCGCGGGCGCCACCTCTTTTGCTTCGGCGGCGGCGCGCGCGACTCGTTCGGCGCGCGGGGCGGGTTGAAGGGGAGGCGGCGTCTGCTTCGGCTCGCGCGCGGCCTCGGCGGGCTTCGCGGCCTTTGCGACCTCGGCCGGCTTCTCGTCTCTGGCGGGCTCGCTCACCCTCTCGACCTTCGCGGCCGCCGCCTCTTGTTGCTCGACGGGCGGGGGAGCCGGGGCTTCGTTTGCGACGCGGGCCGGCGGTTGCGCCTCCTGCGCGCGCTGTGAAGACCAGATGAGGTAGCTTCCCGAGGCCAGCCCCGCCATGACTGAAAGGGCGATGACGGAGGCCGGGACGAGCCAGGACGGACGCCTCCCACGCGTGCGTCCGGCGCGCGAGGGGACGAGCGTCTCCTCCTCCTCCTTTAACTTCGCGCGGTGTGCCTCGCGCGCCCAGGCGGCCTCGGCCGGCTTGCCTGCGTCCGCGGGGTCGAACGCGGGAAGGGCGGCGGGCGCGTGCCCGATCTCGGAAAGGGGGACGACCGGGTTGAAAGAACCTTCCGAGGGGAAGAACGGCTCGGCGTCGTGCGGCCTCTCCTGCCCGCGGCCGTCGGGCGTCGGGGCGTTGTTCAACGCAGCACCTCCAGGCGGTCGCCCGGCCGCAGGACGGGGTCGGGCGTCTTGCCCGACTTGATCTCCGCGAGCACGTAACGCGTGGTCGAGAGCCTCCCGTCCGCGGCCTGCCGCGTGACGTTGACGACCGCGCCGCCCGAACTCGTCACGCCCCCGGCCGCGAGCAGCGCCTGCGTGAGCGTGAGCCCGGCGTGGAACTCCCTCTGCCCCGGCTCGCGCACCGCGCCCGCCACGTAGACGAACTGCCGCGGGAGCGCGCGCAGAGTGACCACGTCGCCCTGCCGCACGAGCGTCTTCATCCCTTCCGAGTCGGAGAGGTCAACGTCCGTCTCGCGCCCCGTCGCGTGCGAGACGACCACGGCCTGTCCCGCCCCCGGGAGCGGCTGCGCGTAGGCGACGATGACGTAGAGCGGCACGCCCTCGCGCTGGAGGATTTTCGTCCCGGCGTCTTTCACCATCCCTCCGACGATGATCGCGTGGCTCCTGTACTCGCTGACGCCGACGGCGACCTCCTTGCCCGCGCCCGGCGCGCGCAGGCCGAGCGCCGAGCCGAGCCGCGCGCCGACCTCTTCGGGCGTCAGGCCGGCCACGGCCAGAGGCTCTTTGAGCGCGGGATGGTCGAGCAGGCCCGTCGGCGTGACCTCGTACGTGGCCGCGCGGCGCGCGCCCGCGCCGGGCAGGCGTACGTCGAGCACGTCGCCGGGGCCGACGCGGTAGACGGCCGTCGGGTCTGGGTCGTTCGTGGGAGCGCTCGCGACGGCGCCGGCCGGGGCCGCGGCTTTAGGCTGCGGCGCGGCCACGGTCGTGTCAGAAGTGGCAGAAGGCGCGGGCGTCGTCTCGCGCAGCTTCGCGTAGGCGCGGCCAAGCCTCTGGTAGGTCTCCGCGTCGTCGGGGGCGAGGCGCGCGGCCTGCTCGTAGGCGTCCACAGACTCGCCCCAGTCTTCGAGCGCGGCGTAAGAGTCGCCGAGCGCGCGGTAGGCGGACGCGTTGCCGCGGTCGAGCGCGACCGCCTGGCGGAAGGCCGTGACCGCTTCGCGGTGCCGGCCCGCGCGCGCCTCGCGCACGCCGAGGTCATAGGGCGACTCCGCGTCCACGGGAGCGGCGGGGCGCGGCGCCTCGTTCGCACGCGGCGTGACTTCTACCGGGGCGGCCGGGGCGGCGTTCGTCGAGGGGGTCGGGGAAGGGCGCGGCGCAGTCGCAGGGGTCGCGGCGACTCTTTCGGGGACGTTGTCGCCGAGGTTGACGGCCCGCATCGCGTTGAGGACTCCGCCGGCGGCGGCGGGCGCGGGGGCCGCCTTGGCGAACGGGCGCGGCGGGCGCGCGGCGTAGTCGGGGCGAAGCCGAAGCGCGCGCTCGAAGGCTTCGCGCGCCTCCTCCTCCTGCCCGAGCGCGCGGCGCGACTCGCCGAGGTGGTAGTAGGGCTCGGCCCACTTCGGGTAGATCTTGATCGCGCGCTGGAAGGCCGAGGTCGCCTGCGTGTGCTGGCCGCGCATCCCGAGCGCGATGCCGAGGTTGTTGAGCGCCTCGACGTCCTGCTTGTTGAGGCTGACGGCCTTGTAGTAGGCGTTGACGGCGTCGGCCCAGCGGCCCATCTCGGCGTAGACGTTGCCGAGCGCGTAGAAGGCGTTGCCGTTGGAAGGGTCGAGCGCGACGGCCTGCTCGAAGGCTTGCGCCGCCTCCGACAGACGGCCTTCGAGCGCGAACCGCGCGCCGTCGCGCGCGTAGACTTCGGCGCCCCCCTGCCCCGCCTTCACGTTGAAGGCGGCGGCGCACGCGATGAGGATGAGCAGAACAATCTTCTTCATAAGGCGGTCGTCTCCCGCGCACTTAGATGCGGCTCGAAGTCAATTTGTACAGGGAAGGGCGGAAGGTTCATCCCGCGCGCGTCCGGGCGCACGAAGGCGCGGGAGGGCGCGCGGGCACTCCTCCGCGTGTGTGCGATGACGGGGCGAGGGTGTTGCATCCGTTCGCTCGCGCGTGTTCGGTCGGGTGATTTCTGTTGTAGGGGTCTTTACAACTTCAGCGGGAGAGCTTCGTCAGACCACCATGACGGTGGCCGGATTATATTTCAGCCGCGGCGCGATGTCCAAAGCGGGAAGTCAGGAGAAAGACTTTCTTATTGCGAACCGCATGGCTGTCATCTTCAACCTCAGCCTGGCGGAGACTTCTGACTTCCTCCTTTCCTAATTCCGGGTGTTGGTATAAATTGCTGTCCCGTCGTTTGGCCGCGGCCGACCTTTCAGTCAGGAACCTTCGAGTGGAAAACATAGAGCGCACGCAGTTCGTGGTCTTGACCGGCCACACGGACGAACAGCCCCTGCCCGACCTCATCCGCCGCCTGCGCGTGCAGCGCAAGTCGGGCCGCCTCCAGGTCGAGTTCGCGGACGGCCCCGGCTCCTTCTTCTTCGAGGACGGGCAGATGGTTGACGCGCGCCTGGGCGAGCTGCGCGGCGTCGAGGCGCTCTACGCGGCGCTCGCGCTCGAAGGCGGCTCGTTCAACTTCAACCCGCTCGTGCGCCCGCCCGAGCGCAACATCGACCGGCAGGGGCAGCAGTTCATCCGCGACCTCGTCGAGGCGCCGCGGCGCGAGGGGCTGGCCGAGATACGTGTGGCCGGCGGCGTGCCGGCGGCGCAGGGCGGGAATGCGACGCTGCCCGAAAGGGCGCCGCTCCAGCTCGGCCCCGGCGCGGAGGAGCTGCTGGCGCCGCTCCAGGATCGCCTCTCGGCCGTCGAGGGCGCCATCGCCAGGACGGCGCGCCGCTTCTCGCGCGAGCGGCTGGCCTACGCCGTCGTCATCGGGTTCCTGGTCGGCTTGAGTCTGGTCACGACGCTCCACGTCCTCTACGGCCCCTTCTTCGGCCGGCGCGCGGAGCCGGCCGCCGACAGGCCCGTCGTGCAAGCACAGCCCGCCGCCGTCGAAGCCACTGTCGAAGCCACGCCCGCGCAGAACGTCAACGCGAACACGAACGCCGAAGCGGCCGAAGCCCCGCCGCCCGTGCCTTCGGCAGCCGCGGTCGTCGGCTCGCGCAGGTTCGACGGCCTGCCCGCGCTGCGCCGCGAGTACGTCGTCGAAGTTCTCGTCGAGGTGAAGGACGGCCGCGTCACCGACGCGCGCGTCTGGAACCCGCGCCCCGGCGCAAGCCCCTACGAGGCCGTCGCGCTCCGCATGGCGCGCGACCGCAGCTACCCCGAGAACTTCACCGGCGGCGAGCGGGTCAAGATAAGGGTTAAGCCGTAGGAATGAAGTAGGCAGTAGGCAGATGGCAGTAGGCAGTTGAAAGCTGTTGCAGAAGCCCCGGAGGGGCGGCATGTTTATAGCCCCTGCGTTGTAATTGAACCGAGCCCCGTCAGGGGCGACATGTGCACATACCGCCCCTCCGGGGCTTGGCGAATTTATTAACGACTAGGCTATAAACATGTCGCCCCTCCGGGGCTCAACCCGAACTGCCTACTGCCATCTGCCTACTGCCTACTGACACATGCTTTTCATCCAGAGCAACAGTCTCGCGCTCTCGCCCGACGAAGGCGGGCGGCTCCGGCTGCTCGACGCGCTGGCCGAGAGGGGGCTCAGGCCCCTCGTCCGCTCGACGCGGCGACAACTCTTCGTCACGCTCGCGGGGCGCCCGGAGGAGACGGCGGCCGCGGAGCTTGAGCGCGCGTGCGCGGAGCACGCGGCCGCCGCGGGCAAGGGCGCGTACACGCCGGGCGAACTCTTCGGCGGCGGCGACTGCCTGCTCGCGCTCGTCTTCGGCGCGGCCGGCGGCGAGACGACGGCGAGCGTGGTTTATGACCTGGGCACCGCGGAGCCGCTCGCGCGCCTGGAGCGCTTCTGCCGCGACGTGCACGAGGCACTCGGCTCGCTCCGCGAAGCGACCGCGGGTGACTCGTCTTCCGAGTCGCAAGCCCTTCTGCCGCCCTGGCGTCCGCGGGCGCGCGGGGCGCAGCACGGGCTCGCGCGCTTCGCGGCCATCCAGCCCGAAGAGTTCGTCCGCGCCGCGGCGGCGCTACGCGGCGGCAGGGAACTCGCGCGCGCCTCCGAGATGCTTGAGGAGCGCGCCGTGCGCGACTTCCTCAAGCGCGTCGAGGAGCTGCGGCGCGAGGGCTACACGCCGCGGCGCATGCTGGCCGAGGCTAACACGCACGGCCACGTCTCGGTCGAGCGTTTAGTTGAAGCCGGGCTACTTGAACGCGAGCTGCGCGTGAGCTGCCGCAAGCACGGGCACGCGCTCTTCGACCTGCCCTCGCCCGACTCGCTCGCTGCCGTCACCATCAGCCGCGCCAAGTGCAGCCTCTGCGCCGCGCCCGTCGCCGACGAGGTGGTCGAAGAGACTTTCAGTCCCTCGCGACTCGCCGTCGCGCTGCTCGCCGACGGCGGCTGGCTCGCCAACCGCGTCTACCGCATCGTCCGCTCGCTCGGCGTCCCCGAGAGCGACATCTCGACCGGCCCGCCGACCGAGCACGGCGAGTCCTACCTCGCCGCCGAGGTCTGCGGCAGCTCCTTCATCGTCGTCTCGCGCGACGGCGACTTGACGCCCGCCTTCGCGCGCCGCGCCGCCGAGATCGTCGAAGAGACCGAGGCGACGCACCTCGTCGCCGTCGTCACCGGCTCGGCCGAGGACGAGGGGCGTCTGCGACTCTACGAGTTCGCCTGGCGGCGCGCGCGCGGAGGGCGCGACCTCGACACGATCATCGTCGAAGGGCTCGACGCGGCGCGCGCCGAAGTAGAGCGCGCCTTCTCGCGCGCCGTCCGCCGCGAGCTGTCGCGCGCGCTCTTCCCGCTCGACGCCGCGCTCGGCTTCCCCGCGGCCGCCTTCGCGCTCGAATGGTTCCGCGCGGCGAAGTCACACGCCGGCAGGGACGGCCTGTCCAAGTTAAGCGCATGAAAAAACTGAACGTCGCCATGATCGGCCACCGCTTCATGGGCAAGGCGCACAGCAACGCCTGGCGCCAGGTGGGCCGCTTCTTCGAAACGCCCTCCGAGCCCGTCCTGAAGGTCGTCTGCGGCCGTGACCGGCAAGAGGTCGAGCGCGCCGCGCGTCAGCTCGGGTGGGAGGAGTCTTCGACCTCCTGGCAGGAGACGGTCGCGCGCGCGGACATCGACGTGGTGGACATCTGCACGCCGGGCGACACGCACGCCGACATCGCCGTCGCGGCCGCGCGCGCCGGCAAACACGTCCTCTGCGAGAAGCCGCTCGCCAACACAGTGGCGGAGGCCGAGCGGATGCTCGCGGCCGTGACGGCGGCCGGCGTCGTCCACATGGTCTGCCACAACTACCGCCGCGTCCCGGCCGTCGCGCTCGCGAAGCGCCTGATTGAAGAGGGGAGGCTCGGCCGCCTCTACCACTTCCGCGGCCTCTACCTACAGGACTGGATCGTTGACCCGCAGTTCCCGCGCGTGTGGCGTCTGGAGAAGGCGAAGGCCGGGTCGGGCGCGCTGGGCGACATCGCCTCGCACTCGATAGACCTCGCGCGTTATCTCGTCGGAGAAATAACTGAGGTCGCCGGCCACCTCCAGACCTTCATCAAGGAGCGGCCGCTGCGGCCCGGCTCCGGCGAGTTGGCGCCCGTTGACGTTGACGACGCCGCGCTCTCGCTTTTGAAGTTCGAAGGCGGCGTCGTGGGCACGGTCGAGGCCACGCGCTTCGCACTGGGCCGGAGGAACCACAACAGCTTCGAGGTTAATGGAAGCAAGGGGAGCCTCGCCTTCAACCTTGAGCGGATGAACGAGCTGGAGCTTTACATCGAGGAGGGGCCGGACAGCGGCTTCCGCACCGTGCAGGTGACGGACGCGCGCCACCCGTACATGCAAGGCTGGTGGCCGCCCGGGCACATCATCGGCTACGAGCACACCTTCACGCACACCGTGCTCGACTTCATGCTGGCGATTGACGAAGGGCGCATCCCCTCGCCGAGTTTCGAGGACGGGGTGAAGAATCAGAAGGTGCTCGACGCCGTCGAGCGCGCCGCCTCTTCACGCAGTTGGGAGAGGGTCTGAACTGTCCAGGAGGAACGTCTTGTCGGAACGTAGAACCGGCCGGCCCGCGGGGCGCAACCTGATTCTGCTGGCGCTCGCCTTCTTCGGCATCTTCATCTACGGGCTCATCTCGGCGCTCCCCGGCTCAGTCCTCCCGACGCTCGAACGGAGCCGGTACCTCCCGGGCGACAGCGCGGTCGCCACCTTCCTGCTCATCAACGCCGTCGGCGCGCTCGTCGCGTACCTCGTGAGCGGCCCGGTCATCGACCGCGTCGGCCTGAAGACGGCGCTCGGCGTCGGAGCATTGATAGCAGTTCTCGCGCTCGCCGGCTTCGGCCTCTCCGTCACGAAGGTCGCGCCCGCGGCCGCGCTCGGTTCAATCTTCGTCTGCTCGTTACTCCTCGGCCTCGGGGCCAACGCCGTCGTCAGCTCGGGCCACGCGCTCGTCGCGGACATCGCCTCCGCGGGGCGCAACGCGGCGCTCAACCTGCTCGACATCTGCTTCGGACTGGGCCTGGCCGCGCTGCCCCTGGCCGTGCAGTCCGTACAGGAGCGCGGGGGCCTGGGGCTCGTCTTCGCCTCGATGACCGCCGTCACGGTTCTGCTGGTGCTCGGCGTCCTCTTCTCGAAGTTCCCGCGGCCGGCGCACCCGGGGTCGTTCCCTTTGAAGGAGGCGGGCGAACTGTTCCGCTCGCCTTCGTTCTGGCTGCTGGCCGCGGCGCTCTTCATGTACGTGGGGGCGGAGGTGTCCGTGGGGAAGTGGGTCGTGACGTTCCTCGAAAGGGACGCGCGTTTGCTCGCGGGGGCGGGGCTCGACGCGGCGCGTCTGGGCGAGCTGGCGCGCACCTCGCCCGACGGGTTGAGCGCCTTCTTCGAGCGCGACCCGGCCGGCGTGGGCGTCGCGACCTACGCGCTGCGGACGCTCTCGTTCTTCGCCTTCGCGCTGCTCGCCGGGCGTTTGGCTTCGAGCCTGCTGCTCGGCGTCGCGCGCGTCAACAGCCTTATTCTTCTGACGCTCGGCTCGGCGTTGACGACGCTCGGGCTCGTGCTGGCGTTTACGGCCGACACGCCCGCGGGCGTCCGCTGGTGGCTGGTCGTCGCGGGGTTCGGGATGGGGCCGATCTTCCCGACCTCTGTGGGGCTGGCCTCGGCTTTGGTGCCGAGGATAGCCGGGACGGCGATCAGTTTAGTGATGGCCGTCGGCTTCGCGGGGCTGCTGCTGATACCGCCCGCGGTCGGCTACATTTCGAGCGCGGCGGGCGGGGCGGCGGGCGACGTGCGCAAGGGGCTGCTGGCGGTCGTCGCCGCGTCGGGGTTGATGTTCCTCCTGCACCTCGCGCTCACCCTGCGCGAACGTTCGCGGGCACACTAGGGCCGGAGGGCAAAGGATGTTCAGGGCTCAACTCAAACCCGCGCGCACTCCGCTCCTGTGCCTCTTCGTCCTGTTCTTAAATTCAACCCCTTGCCTCGCGCAGGCGCGCGCGACCGAGTGGCGCTTCTACGGCGGCGACTCGGGCGGCACGCGGTACTCCCCTTTAAAGCAGATCGACCGCGGCAACGTCGGGCGCTTGCGGCGCGCGTGGGTCTACCACACGGGCGAGTTGGAACTCGGGCTCAAGACCGCGCCGTTCCAGGCGTCCTTCTCGACGACGCCGCTCGTCGTCGGGGGCGTGTTGTATTTGACGACGCCTTCGAGCCGCGTCATCGCGCTCGACGCGGAGACGGGGAGGGAGCTTTGGAAGTTCGACCCGCAGGCGGGGAGGGGCGTGCGCGGCTTCAACTCGCACCGCGGCGTCGCCTACTGGGAGGGGCCGAGGGCCGAAGGGAAGGGTCTTGACCGGCGCATCCTCTACGGCACGGTGGACGGGAGGCTCTACGCGCTCGACGCGGAGTCGGGGAAGACCTACCCCGACTTCGGCACGGGCGGCTTCGTTGACCTGCGCGCGAACGGCGCCGGCTCTTGGGCGAACGACCCGACGTGGGGGGCGCGCGTGACCTCGCCGCCCGCCGTCTACAAAGATTTAGTCGTCGTCGGCTGGGGCCTGCCCGAGTCGCCTTCGAAGGGGCCGACCGGCGATGTGCGCGCGTACGACGTGCGCACCGGCAGGCTCGTGTGGACGTTCCACACCGTGCCGCGCCCGGGCGAGGTCGGACACGAGACGTGGGAGGGCGACTCGTGGAAGGAGAGGGCGGGGACGAACGTCTGGTCTTTGATGAGCGTGGACGAGGAGCGCGGGCTCGTCTTCCTCCCCGTCGGCTCGCCGACGTATGACTTTTACGGCGGCGACCGGAAGGGGCAGAACCTCTTCGGCAACTCTCTCGTCGCACTGAACGCGGCGACGGGCAAGCTCGTCTGGTACTACCAGACCACGCACCACGACCTCTGGGATTATGACATTCCCGCGCAGCCCGTCCTCTTCAACTGGAGGGGGAACGGGCGCAGCGTCCCGGCCGTGGCAGTCATCACGAAGATGGGCTTCGTCTTCGTGCTCGACCGCCTGACGGGCAGGCCGCTCTTCCCCGTCGAGGAGCGCGCGGTGCCGCAGTCGGACGTGCCGGGCGAACAGACGTGGCCGACGCAGCCGTTCCCTTTAAAGCCGCCCGCCCTCGCGCGCCAGTCTTTGACGCGCGCCGAAGTCAGCCGCGTCACGCCTGAGACGGAACGCTTCTGCTCGGCGCTCTTCGACAGGCTTATCAACAGAGGGATGTACACGCCGGTCGGCCTGAAACCGACGGTCACGTTCCCCGGCTTCCACGGCGGCGGCAACTGGTCGGGCGGCTCCTTCGACCCTGCCTCCGGGCTGCTCTTCGTGAACATGAACGAGGACGGCGCGATGGGCGAGATGACGCCGCAGCCCGCGGGCGCGGCCGTGCCCTTCACGCGGCAGGGCCGGTTCGAGGAGTACGCGTGGTTCCGCGACCCGCACGGCTGGCCGTGCCAGCAGCCGCCGTGGGGGACTCTGAGCGCGGTGGACTTGAACCGCGGTGAGGTCGTCTGGAAGGTGCCGCTCGGCACGGTCGAAGAGCTTGAGGCCGCGGGCGTGCACGACACGGGGACGCAGAACCTCGGCGGCTCAATCGTCACGGCCGGCGG
Source organism: Acidobacteriota bacterium (assembly GCA_019242475.1). Taxonomy (GTDB): domain Bacteria; phylum Acidobacteriota; class Blastocatellia; order Pyrinomonadales; family Pyrinomonadaceae; genus QHXN01. The sequence goes on from JAFAVK010000119.1 coordinate 90,819, forward strand.
GCTCGTCTTCATCGCCGCGACGACCGACCGGCTCTTCCGCGCCTTCGACGCGCGGACGGGGCGCGTGCTCTGGCAGTCGAAACTCGAAGCCGGCGGCCACGCCACGCCGATGACCTACACGACGAAGGGCGGCCGGCAGCTCGTCGTCGTCGCCGCGGGCGGCGGCGGCTTCCTCCGCGCGCTCAGCCCCACGCTCTCCGACACGCTGGTCGCCTACGCCCTCCCCAGATAGGGATTTGAAATTTCAAATTCTTAAAACAGATCACGGCCGGACGCCGATGCTCTTGTAGAGCGCCGCGGGCTCGTAGACGACGCCGTCTTTGACGACGAGCGAGACGCGCCGGATGTCGGAGACGCGCCGCGCCGGGTCGCCTTCGACCAAGATCAAGTCGGCGAGCTTGCCCGGCGCGACCGAGCCGAGTTCGCCGCCGCGCTTCATCACGCGCGCGGCGCCGAGGGTCGCGATGCGCAGGACTTCGTTCGAGGGGATGCCCGCCTCCGCGTACAGCTCAAGCTCTCGGTGCAGCGCGAATCCGGGCGTCGCGTCGGTGCCGGCGACGATGGGCACGCCCGCGTCGTAGAGCATTTTTATCATCCGCAGCAAAGCCTTCTCCGACTCGCGGTAGCGCTCGTCCTTCCCTTCGGGCACGGGCAGGCCGCCCGTGAGCAGGTAGCGGCGAACCTGCGGCGGCAGGCGCTCGGCGACCGTCGCGTAGCCCGCGGGCATCTGGCCGGGGCGGTCGGTGAACATCGACTCGAAGACGTTGACCGTGGGGTCGATGACGGTCTTCCTCTCCTTCAACAGCTCGACGAACGAGCGGACGCGCGGCGAGTTTAAATCTATCGTCGCCGCGCGGTCGGCGACCGCGGTGAAGCGGACGGGCGTGCGCGTGTCCTTCACCTCGTCGAAGAGGAAGTTGAGCACGAAGAAGTTGATGTGCTGGAACTCGTCGGCGCCCGCGCGGACGAACTGCTCGGCGCTCATGAAGGCCGGGACGTGGCCGCTCACGCGCAGCCCCTTCTCGTGCGCGAGCTTGGCGAGTATGGGCACCAGCTCGGGCTTGATCGAGCTGTAGATTTTAATCTGCGAGTAGCCGAGCCGCGCGAAGCTATCGACCGCGGCCCGCGCCTCCTCCTCCGTGTCCACCAGCACCTTCGTCGGGCCGGTGTAAGGGCCGCGCCCGTCCATGAGCCCCGCCATCATGACGCGCGGCCCGATCTCCTCGCCCGCCTCGAAATTCTTTCTGAGCGCGGACAGGGCGTCGATGTCGTTCCCCATGTCGCGCACGGAGGTCACGCCCGCCGCGACGTGCATCAGCCCGTCGTTCGGGCCGAGGTGGACGTGCATGTCCCACAGCCCCGGCATCAGCGTCCGGCCGCGCGCGTCCAAGACCTCCGCGTTCTTCGGCACGGGCACTTTGCCGTCGGGGCCGACCGCCTTGATGCGGTTGCCCTCGACGACGACGGTCGTGTTCGGGAGCGTCCGGCCGGTCTCGGAGTCGAAGAGGTTCGCGTGCTCGAAGGCGAGCGGCGCCGACGGCCGGCGCGCGAGCGTGTGCGCGAGCCGGGCGGTGCGGCCGGCCTCCAGCTCGTCCTGCTTCTTGAGCAGCGCGGGCACGGACGCCTCGAAGCCCTCGCGGACGACCGTGAGCCAGGCGCTTACCGAGGCGAAGAACGTGCCGTCCTCTTCGAGCCAGATGGTGCTCGGCGTGAAGCCGAGACCCGTGACCTCGTAGGAGACGACGCGGCGCGTCCGTTCGCCGTCCTTGAGCGTCACGTCGCCCGTGCGCTGGATGGCGGCCTCGCCTTCGGGCAGGAGCGGCAGCCGCCCGTTCGGCGCCTTGAGGAGCGCACGCGCGAGCAGGGCGAACTCCTCGGGCGCGCCGTTGATGCTGTTGTAGAAGCCGTTGGCGGCGAGCCGCTTCTCGCCCGCCTCGGAGGAGTTCTTCCAGCGCGCCACGCCGTTCTCGAACGAGTAGGTCTCCGCGACCGGCGCCTTGAGGTAGTCGTTGCCCGAGGTGTCGAGCGAGACGGGCAGCCCCGCGGCGTCGAGCCTGATGACCGTCCTGTATTTGGGGCCGCGCCCGCGGTCGTTGAACTCGTAGGTGAACTCGCGCGCGCCGTCGGGCCTGACCGCGGAGGTCTCGGAGCCGGCGGGATTGCCCACCATGAGGACGGTGTAGCGCGTCACCTCCTGGGCGCGGGCCGGGGCGCGTGCGAGCAGGCAGAGGGCGAGCGCGGCGAAGAGGCCGGGGAACAGACGCTTCATAAAACTCTCCTCCTTTTGGTGACGTGCGACGGGTAAAGAGTCAGAGCAGCTTCTTGAACGCCAAGAAGAGCGTGAGCAGGATAGAAGCGACGGCGAGGAACAGCAAGACGAAAAAGAACGTCCCCAGAAACTCCTCGATGATCTCCGCCGCGCCGAAGAGCGCAGACCCCGCCGACGCCCCCTGCCTCTCCGCGCGCACGCGCTCGCGCCGCACGAAACGCGCGCGGAAGTTCTCGACGTTGCAGTAGCCGCACAGGCAGGCGAACGCGCCCGCGTCGTACTCGACGGCGCCGCCGCACGCCTGGCAGCTCGCCGTCTCGCGGCCGCGGGCCGCGCCCTCGAAGACGGGCACGACCGGGAGCTTGACCCGCAGGCTCTTACTCAATCCGGCGAGGAAGATGAAGACGACCATCCACACGACGAAGCCGAGGAAGGAGGAGAGCATGAGGAGAAACGCCCAGCCCTCGCCGAGCGCGGCGAAGGCACGGTCTAAGGGGGCGTCGGGGAAGACGTTGCTGCCGACGACGACCGCGGGGAAGAGGACGAGCGGCTCGGCGAAGATGAGCAGGAGGAACGTCCAACGCGCGAGCGGGTGCGTCAGGAGGTTCGCCACGCGCCAGTGCCTGACCGCGCTCTTGAGCAGACGTTCGGCCTCCGCCTTGAGCCGCAGGGCCGCCGCGTAGTCTTCGGGCGGACGGCCGCGCGCGCCGCAGTAAGGGCACAGGGTCGCGTCCTCGCGGAGCAGCACCGCGCCGCCGCAGCTCTCGCAGTTGAGCGGCCGGAGCTTGGGCAGGCGTGCGAGCATCCGCCCGAACGCCTCGTCCGTCTCGGCCCCCTTCCGGCGGTCGGCCTGCAACTCCCCGCGCAGGGCTTCGAGCCGCCGGCTCAGCCTCCACCAGAGCGCGCCCGAGACGGCGGGCAGCAGGGGGAGGGTGAACCCCTGGAGGAGGAAGACGACCAGGCAGAGTTGGTACAGGTATGCGAGCACGCGTCGGAGAACCTTCTGCGGTCAGCGTTAGGCGCGTGACACAGTAAACCGGCCGCCCCGCCGGTTCAAAGGGTGGGCCGCGATTTAGGATGAAAGTTGGGTCTGTGATATACAGGGCGCGGATGACCCTCTAGCGTCACGGGAACGAAAACATGTCTGTCAAAGAGTTCAATCCGCAGTTCATGCAGGTCGGGGTGCTCACGGCGGCGCTCCAGGAACTCACGCCGCGCGAGGTGCGCGACCGAGACCCCGACCGCGCCGTCGAGGAGTGGCTTGAGTTCGCGTCTCAGCTCGGCGTTGACAACATCCAGCTCTCGGCCGCGCTCCACCCTTCGGAGGCGGACGTGCCCGCTGAGGCGCTGCTCGACCCCGTCGCCAACACGCTCGACCTGCGCGAGCCCTTCGACGACCAGCGCGCCCGGCGCGTGCGCGCTGCGTCGGACGCCTCCCGTGTAGGGCTCTCCGACCTCGCCTACTTCGACAACCTGCTTCACCACGACCCTTCGGCGAGGAGGAAGAAGCACGAGTTCATGCTCCGCGTCTTCGACGCCGCGGCCATCCTCGGCGTCGGCGCGGTCTGCGGCTTCGTCGGCAGAAACCTTCGGCTCTCCATGGACGAGAACCTCATCGACTTCGAGGAGCACTTCGTCCCGCTCCTGCAAGAGGCGAAGGCGCGCGGCCTCGTCTACCGCGTCGAGCAGTGCCCGATGCCCGGCTGGACGGTCGGCGACAGCTTCCACAACAACATCGCCTACACGCCCGGCATGTGGGTCGCGCTCCACCACATCTGCGAGCGCCACGGCGTCGGCGACCAGTTCCGCATCCACTACGACCCCTCCCACGCCATCCTGATGGGGCAGGACACGCGCTCGATCTTTCAATACCTGAAGGACGCGGGCTACAACTTCATCATCGGCGGCTTCCACGTCAAGGGGCAGGTGATTAACTCGAAGGGCGTCGCGGCGTGGGGCTACGGCGGGCAGACGGTGAACCGCGGCGACTGGATCGCGGGGCTCCCTTCCGAAGACCCCGCCGACCAGGCGAACGCCTGGAAGAAGCAGACCGTGCTCGCCGAGCACGAGCTGCCCGGCACCGCGCGCCACGACCCGCTCGCCTACTTGCAGAACCGGAGCGTGGACTGGCTCGACCACCAGCTCGCCGCGCGCGAGCTGTTGGAGCTGGACATCCCGAACACGCACCTCGTCGTCGAGCACGAGTACCCGAAGGCGCGCATACAGGATAAGGAGAAACTGAAGCCGATCCTGCAAGGCTCCATCGCCTTCACGCGCAGGATCGACGAGGCCGCCGCCTGCATGTACGCGCTCCAGCACGAGGTGCTGGCCTCGCAGGGCATCCCCGTCCAGGGCGTCGGCCGCGAGCCCTTCCGCTCCTGACCGGCCTTGCACATGAAGCAGAGGGCGCAACCGGCCGGCCCGGTTGCGCCCTCTGTGTGACACCCGCAAGGACGGTGGCGGAGCTAACTACCGCAACGCGCTCCGTAGAGCGCCGGCGCGATGTCCGGCAGACTTTCGGGGATGAGAAGCGGAAGGTCTGGCCGCTGGCGGGTGTCGATTCCGGCCACCTCGCCCGCCCGCGTTCGCCTGATGGGACAGCAGCAGGCAGACCCCTGGAAGCGGTAGTACCCGGACGGGCAGTAGCCGTCGGGCGGCAAATTTATACAGCCGTTGATCTGGCAGTAGCCGGTCTGCCTGTGCGCGGCGGCACGATCAGGGCTGGCCTTGGCGACGACGGGCTGACCCGTCGTCGTACCTGACGGTGAGCTTCCGAGCGCTATGCAGACGGCGCCGAAGACCAAGAGGAAACCGGCGAGCACAGTCAATCGCTCTCTCATACACTCCTCCTTCTGGTGAGCTGCAAACCGGGGGAACGTTGACGCGAGCTAAGTGTCCGTTCGCGTGATGGCCGTCGAGGCGCTAATGGTATTGGGCGCCGTGCGGGGTGTCAACGAAAAGGGCGTGCTCGCTCGTCTGAGGCCGTGAGCAGCCCTCTTCGGCCGCAACGCGGGAGGTTGACCGGACAGGGCTCTCGACCGCTTCTTACTCGTGCCGGAGCGCAGTCATCGGGTCAACCTGCGTCGCGCGCCGCGCCGGCAGGTAGCAGGCGGCGAGCGCCGTCGCCGCGAGCAGCACAGAGACGCCCGCGAAGACCGACGGGTCGAGGGCGCTCACGCCGTACAGAAGAGTCTCCAACAGGCGCGTCAGCGCGAAGGCCCCGGCCAGACCCAACCCGAGCCCCAAAAGCACGGGCGCCATCCCCTGCCCGACCACGAGCCGCAGCACGTCTCCGCGCCGCGCGCCGAGCGCGATGCGGATGCCGAGCTCGTGCGTCCGCCGCGCGACCGTGTTGGAGATGACCCCGTAGACCCCGAGCGCCGCCAGCCCCAGCGCCGCGACCGCGAAGGCCATGAGCAAAAGCGCGCTGAAGCGCTGCTGGCCGAGAGAGTCGTGGACGTACTCTTCCATCTCCTTGACGTTCGCCAGCGGCACCTCCTTGTCCACGGCCGACACCTCTTCACGGACGGCGTTGACGAGAGCGGCCGGGTCGCCCGTCGCGCGCACCGCGAGGGACATGTGGTGCCAGGGGTCGTCGAGGTAGGAGACGTATATCTCAGACACGGGCGTGAGGTTGGGCGTCACGTACCGCGTGTCGGAGACGACGCCGACGATCTCGCGGGGCCGGGGCGGCGTGCGGTCGAGGACGATCTGTTTGCCCAGGGGGTCTTCGCCGGGGAAGACGCGGCGCGCGAGCGTCTCGTTGACGAGGGCGACGCCCGGCGCCCCGGCCGTGTCCCGTTCGGTCAGGTTGCGCCCCTTCAGCAGCCGCACGCCGAGGGTCTTCAGGTAGTCCGCGCTGACGCGGTGGTAGATGGAACCGTACTTGCCGCCGCCGTCCGGCCCCGTCTCCCTCCCCATGACTTTGAACTGCGCCCCGTGCTCCTCGCCGCTCAAAGGGACGCTCTGCGAGACGGCGGCCGAAGAGACGCCCGGCAGCGCCTCGACCCGCGTCAGGAGTTGGCGGTAGAACTCCGTGCGCTTCTCCGGCGTGTTGTAACGGTAGGGGAGCGAGATGTCTGCCGCGAGGACGTGGGCCGGGTCGAAGCCCAGCTCAACCTCGGACAGGCGGACGAAGCTCTTAACCAGCAGCCCGGCGCCGACGAGCAGCACGAGCGAGAGCGCGACCTCCGCCGCCACCAGCGCGCCGCGCGCGAGACTCCGGCGCCCGCCGCCCGAAGCCCGCGCCGACTTGAGCGCGTCGGTCAACTCCACCTTCGACGCCTGGAGCGCCGGCACGAGTCCGAACGCGAGCCCCGTCACGGTCGAGACCAGCAGCGCGAAGCCGAGCACGCGCAGGTCGAGCCCCGCCTCCTCCGCGCGCGGGATGCCCGCCGGGCTCAGGGAGATGAGGAGGCCGACGCCCCACTTCGCCAGCAGAAGCCCCGCCAGCCCGCCGGCCAGAGAGAGCGTCAAACTCTCCGTCAACATCTGCCTCACGAGACGCAGCCGCCCGGCCCCGAGCGCCGCGCGGACGGCCATCTCCCTCCGCCGCCCCGCGGCCTGTCCGAGCAGAAGGTTGGCGACGTTGGCGCACGCGATCAAAAGCACCAGGCCGACGGCGCCGAGCAGCGTCAGCAGCGCCGTCCGCGTGTTCCACGTGATCGTCCGGTCGAGCGAGACGGCGGTCGCGCTGCGGCCGGCGTTCTCGTCCGGGTACTGCGCGGCGAGCCTCAATCCGACGGCGTTCATCTCCGCGCGCGCCTGCTCGGCCGTCACCCCCGGCCGCAGGCGCGCGATCACCGACAGGTAGCGGTTGCGCCGGTTGACCCGCTGCTCGTCGTCGAACCTCATCGAAGTGAAGAGTTCGTAACGCCTCGGCGAGATGATGAAGTCCGGCGGGAGCACCCCGACGACGGTGGAGGGGGCGCCGTTCAGCTTGACGTTTTCCCCGACGACGTTCGGGTCGCCGCCGAACCTTCGCTGCCAAAGGCCGTAGCTCAGCAGCACCACGCTCTCGGCTTCGGGCCGCGCCTCCTCCGGCAGGAAGAGGCGCCCGAGGGCGGGCCGGACGCCGAGCGCCTGGAAGAGGCTCGGCGTCACGATTGCCGCCGCGACGCGCTCGGGGCGCGAGGCGTCCTCGGAGATGTTGTTGAAGTCTTCGGTGTAGGCGCCCATCTCCTCAAACGAGCGCGCCTGCTCGCGCCAGTCGAGGTAGTTGGCCGGCGAGACGATGACGCGCGACTCCTCCGACTTCGCCGAACACTCCCACAGAGTCAGAAGCCTCCCGGGCTCCGCGAAGGGCAGCGGGCGGAAGACGACCGCGTTCGTGATGCTGAAGAGCGCCGTGTTGGCGCCGATGCCGAGCGCGAGCGTGAGGACGGCGACGAGGCTGAAGACGGGGTTCCGGCGCAGCACGCGCAGGCCGTAGAGGAGGTCTTGCCGCAGGTCTTCGACGGGGCGGACGCCGCGCGCCCCGCGGCACTCCTCCTTCGACTGCGCGACCCCGCCGAACTCGCGCAGCGCCGCGCGGCGCGCCTCCTCTTGCGTCATCCCTCCGGCGACGTACTCCGCGGCCTGCCTCTCGACGTGGTAGCGCAGCTCCGCGTCGAGTTCCCTGTCCAGTTCACCTCTGTCGAGCAGCGCCCGCAGGCGCCTCCACAACCTTCTCAACATCCGTGCACCCTTTCACTCATAGCGGAGCGCGATCAAGGGGTCTACCTTCGACGCGCGCCGCGCCGGCAGGTAGCAGGCGACGAGCGCGACGAGCAGGAGCAGCAGCGTGATCAGGACGAACGTCGGCGCGTCGGTCGCGCTCACGCCGAAGAGCAGGCCCGACATCAGGCGCGTCAGCGCGAGCGACGCCGCGACGCCCGCCGCGACGCCGCCGAGCGCCAGCGCCATCCCCTGCGCGATGACCAGCCGGTGCACGTCTTTGCGCTGCGCGCCGAGCGCCATGCGGATGCCGATCTCGCGCGCGCGCTGCGCGACCGTATAGGAGAGCACGCCGTAGAGCCCGACCGCGCCGAGCACGAGCGCGACGAAGGCGAAGACGGCCGCGAGCGTCATGCTGAAGCGGCGCGGCGCGATGGTCTGCTCGACGAGCGACGCGAGCGTCCGCACGTTGCCGAGCGGCTGGTCGCGGTCGAGCGCCTGCACCTCGCCGCGGATCGGCTCGACCAGCCGTGTCGGCTCGATTGAAGTCTTGACGATCAAGTCCATCGCGCGCGTGTAGCCGGCCGCCAAGTCCGGCCTAATCTGCGTCCACGGCCGGTAGATGCCAGGCCGCCCCTCTTCGTCGAGCCCGTTCTGCCGCGCGTGGCCGACGACTCCGACGATCTCGCACCAGGGCTCCTCGTCGCCGCCGAAGCGCACACGCTTGCCGAGCGCGTCGCGGGGCGACCCGCCGGGGAAGTTCCTACGGACGAAGTCGTCGTCCACGAGCGCGACGGGCGGCGAGTCGGCCGCGTCGCGCTCTTCGATGTAGCGTCCGGCGAGCAGAGGGATGCCGAGCGTCTGGTGAAACTCCGGGCTCACCCATTGCACGTACGCGTCCGGCCGTTCGGAGGGCTGCCGCGGCTCGGGCCGGCCTTCGAGCAGGTAGCCGTGCTCGCTCGCGCGGCCGAACGGGAAGCCCGTCGCCAGACTCACACGCCGCACGCCTTGCAGCGCCTCGACGCGCCGCTTGACCTCTTTGAGGAAGACCACGCTCTTTTCAACGTCGGTGTACTTGGCGTCGGGCAGGCGCAGCCGCAGCGTCAAAACGTCGCGCGCCTCGAAGCCCGGCTCGACCCGCATCAGTTGCCAGAAGCTGCGGAGCAGAAGCCCCGCCCCCACCAGCAGCACCAGGCTGAGCGCGACCTCCGTCACGACCAGCCCCGAGCGCAGCCAGCGTCCGCCCGTGCCGCCGCGCACCCCGCCGCTTTTCATCGCGTCGTTCAAATCGGCCTTCGAGGTTTGCAGCGCGGGGACGACGCCGAAGGCGACGCCGGTCAAAAGCGTCAGCGCGAACGTGAAGCCGAGCGCGCGCCCGTCGAGCGAGATGCTCTCGGCGCGCGGCAGCACGTCGGGCGCGAGCCTCAGGAGCGCGCCGACGCCCCACCAGGCGAAGAGCAGCCCCGTCGCCCCGCCGGCGAGCGCGAGCAGCAGGCTTTCGGTAAGCAGTTGGCGCACGACCCGGCCGCGCCCCGCGCCGAGCGCGACCCGCAGAGCGATCTCCTTCCGCCTCCCGGCGGCGCGCACCAGCAGGAGGTTGGCGACGTTCGCGCACGCGATCAACAGCACCGCGCCGACCGCCGCCATCAACATCAGGAGGGCCGGACGCGCCGCGCCGACGTAGTCGTCGAGGAACGAACTCAGACGCGCGCCTTCGCCGCGGTTGGACGCCGGGAACTGCTCGGCGAGGCGCGCCGCCAGCGCGCCCAACTGCGCGCGCGCCTGCTCAAGGCTCACGCCCGGCTTGAGGCGCGCCGTGACCATGACGACGTGCGAGTCGCGGTCGTTCATCCACTGCTGGTCGTAGAGGTGGCCGAGCGGGATGAAGAACTCGTTGTTGAGATTGTTCTCGCCGTAGAAGTCGAACTGCGGCGGCATGACGCCCGCGACCGTCCAGCTCTCGCCGTTGTAAAGGACGGTGCGGCCGACCACTTCGGGGTCGCCCCCGTAGCGCCTTTGCCAGAGGCCGTGGCCCAAGACCATCACGCGCCCGCCCCCGGGCCTGTCCTCCCCCTCCGTGAAGAAGCGCCCGGCCGCGGGCGTCACGCCGAGCGTCTTGAAGAAGCTGGCCGTCACCAGCCGGCCCGTGACGCGCTCGGGCTCGCCGTCGCCCGTCAGCACGCCGCCCGCCGGCATGCGCGCCGCCAACTCCTCGAAGACGCTCTGGCCCGCGCGCCAGTCGAGGTAGTCCGGGAAGGCGACGGCCGTCGCGCGGCCCGACTCCGTGGTCTCGTTGAGCGCGACCAGCCGCTCCGGGTCGGGGAAGGGAAGCGACTTTAACAGCACGCCGTTGACGACCGAGAAGATCGCCGCGTTCGCCCCGATGCCCAGCGCGAGCGTTAGCACCGCGACCAGCGTGAAGCCGGGCTTCTTCCGAAACGTTCGCAGGCCGTAGCGCACGTCCTGCCAAAGGTCTTCGAAGAGTCTCACGCCCCTCGCCTCCCGGCACTCCTCTTTCGCGCGCGTCACCCCGCCGAAGCCGCGCAGCGCCGCGAGCCTCGCCTCCTCGCGGCTCATGCCTTCCGCCAGGTGCAGCTCGGCCTCGCGTTCGAGGTGGTAGCGCAGCTCCTCGTCCAGCTCGCGATCCAGCGCGCCCCTGTCGAACAGTGCCCGCAGACGCCTAAAAATTCTTCCCAGCATCGCGCCCCTTTCTGCCGCTCAAGCGTCGCGGAGGATCGCGTCGATGGCGCCCGCGAAGCGCTCCCACGTCTCGCGCTCCGCCTCCAACTGCTTCCGGCCGGCGGGGGTCAGGCGGTAAAACTTCGCCTGCCGGTTGTTCTCCGAAGACGCCCACTCGGCCCGGACGAGCCCGCGCTCTTCCAGGCGGTGCAGCGCCGGGTAGAGCGCGCCCGGCGTGATGCTCAGCACCTCGTCCGAGACGACGCGGATGCGCTGCATGATGTCCCAGCCGTTCAGCGCCCCGGTGCGGAGCAGCCGCAGCACCAAAAGCTCCAGCGTCCCCTGCTGTAGCAGGTCTGTCCTCTTGTTGAGCCCCATCACTCTCCTCTCGGCCGCCGATAGGAGCGCAGTATAGCCGCCGACCTATCGGCCGTCAATAGGAAAGTCGCCCGGCGGGGAAATCTGCCGGCCCCCTTGTCGCGCCCCGCCCCGCCGGGTTAGAATCTTTTCCGAGATTGAAAGCCCCCTTTCTCACGCCCCCAACCGCAGGACAGTAACGCCCCACATTTGAAACGAGCCCTGGAGGTCTCTCGATGTTCCGTCGGAACGTGGCGGCACTGTTGTGCCTCTTATTGTGCGCGGGCGTTCTTCCCCCGCGCGCCGCCTTCGCCCAGAACGCCTCGGTCACGGTCAGCGTGGACGCCGCCCTCGGACGGCGGCCCATCAGCCCGCTCGTCTACGGGCTCGCCTTCGCCACGCCGGCGCAGCTCTCAGACCTCAACTGCCCGCTCAACCGCAGCGGCGGGAACGCCGCGACGCGCTACAACTGGCAGCAGAACGCCAGCAACCGCGGCGCCGACTGGTACTTCGAGAGCATCTCGGACGGCGGGGCGGTCGCGGGCGAGTTGGGCGACTCGTTCGTCTCGGACTCGAAGGCGGGCGGCGCCGAGCCGATGTTGACCGTGCCGTTGATCGGCTGGGCGGCGAAGCTCGGGGCGGGGCGCGGGAAGCTCGCCAGTTTTTCAATCGCGAAGTACGGCGCGCAGGCCGGCAACGACTGGCAGTGGTTCCCCGACGCGGGCAACGGCGTGAAGGCCGGCGGGCAGAACGTCACGGGCAATGACCCGGCGGACGCCAACGTCGCCGTGGACTCCGCCTTCCAGCAGGGCTGGGTGCAGCATCTTCTGGCGAAGTGGGGCGCGGCCGGGGCGGGCGGCGTGCGCTACTACTTGATGGACAACGAGCCGAGCATCTGGCACTCGTCGCACCGCGACGTGCACCCGACGGGCGCGACGATGGACGAGATACGGGACAAGATTCTCGATTACGCCGCGCGGGTCAAAACGGTAGACCCGGCGGCCGTCGTCATCGGGCCGGAGGAGTGGGGTTGGAGCGGCTACACCCTGAGCGGCTACGACCAGCAGTGGGGGAGCCTGCACGGCTGGACGAATCTGCCCGACCGCGCCGCGCACGCCGGCAAAGATTATCTCCCGTGGCTCCTCGACCAACTGCGCCAGCGCGAGGCTTCGACGGGGCAGCGCTTGCTCGACTACTTCAGCGTCCACTACTACCCGCAGGGCGGCGAGTTTTCGGACGACACCTCGCAGGCGATCCAACTGCGCCGCAACCGCTCGACGCGCTCCCTGTGGGACGCGAACTACACGGACGAGAGCTGGATCAACGACAAGGTCAGACTCGTCCCCCGCCTGCGCGAGTGGGCGGGCACGTACTACCCCGGCACGAAGACGGCCGTGACCGAATACAACTGGGGCGCCGAGGGGCACATCAACGGGGCGACGGCGCAGGCCGACATCCTCGGCATCTTCGGCCGCGAGGGGCTCGACATGGCCGCGCGCTGGACGACGCCTGACGCCTCGACGCCGACCTACAAGGCGTTCAAGCTCTACCGCAACTACGACGGCAACAAATCTACTTTCGGAGAGACCAGCGTCTCCGCGGTCGTGCCCAACCCCGACAACATCTCGGCCTTCGCCGCCGTGCGCACGTCGGACGGCGCGCTCACGCTGATGGTCGTCGGCAAGAGTCTTTCAGGCACGACGAACGTCAACGTCAACCTCTCGAACTTCGGCGCGGGCGTCGCGGCGCAGGTCTGGCAACTGACCGCGGCGAACAGCATCAACCGCCTCGCGGACGTGAGCGTCGCCGGCGGCAGTTTGCAACTCGACGTCCCCGCGCAGAGCGTCACGCTGCTCGTCATCCCGAAGGCGCAGGCCGCGGCGACTCCGACCCCGACTCCGACCGCGACCCCGACCCCGACCCCGACGCCCACGCCAACACCCAGCCCCACGCCGACCCCGACGCCGGGCGCGGCGCCTTTGCTCCTCGCGGAGGAGGGGACTGACAGCGCGGTCGCCGTCGAGCCCGTGACCCACGCGCGCGACCCCTTCCCCGTCACGCAGGCCATCCCCTTCAGCCCTGACGCGCGCACGCGCGTGATGCTCTTCGCGCAGAACGTGCAGCTTCTTCCGGGCGAGACGCCCAACGCTTTGACCGCGGCGGCCGAGGACGCGGCGCACAACGTCTACCCTTTGACGGTCGAGCGCGTTGACCCCGTGCCCGGCTTCGAGTGGATGAGCTCAGTCGTCCTGCGCCTGAGCGACCAGATGTCGAACTCGACGGGCGAGGTGCTGGTCGGCATCACGCTGCGCGGGGTCGCGAGTAACCGCGTGCGCTTCCGCGTCGGCACGCCGCAGCCCGACCTCGGCGCGGGCGCGAGCCTCAACGGCAAGCGCCTCTTCCCCGCCGACAACGCCTGGAACCAGGACATCTCGAACGAGCCCGTTGACCCGAACTCCGCCAACCTCGTCGCGAGCATGGGGCTCAACACCTCGCTCCACCCGGACTTCGGCACGGTCTATAACGGCGCGCCGAACGGCATCCCTTATTACGTCGTCTCCGGCTCGCAGACGAAGGTGCCCATCACCTTCAACGCCTACGGCGACGAGAGCGACCCAGGCCCTTACCCAGTCCCCGCGGACGCGCCCGTCGAGGGCGGCCCCGCAGGCACGGGCGACCGGCACGTCATCGTCATCGACCGCGACAACTGGAAGCTCTACGAACTCTACCGCGCCTTCCCCAACGGCGCGGGCTGGAGCGCCGACAGCGGCGCCGTCTTCGATCTGAACTCGAACGCGCTCAGGCCCGCCGGCTGGACTTCGGCCGACGCCGCGGGCCTCCCCATCTTTCCCGGGCTCGTCCGCTACGACGAAGTCTTCGGCCTCAAGGAGATCACGCACGCGCTCCGCTTCACGGCCGCGCGCACGCGCCGCGGCTACGTCCTCCCCGCGCGCCACTTCGCCAGCAGCAGCACCGACCCGAACCTCCCGCCGATGGGGATGCGCGTGCGCCTGAAGGCGACGGTAGACATCTCGGGCTACTCGCCCGCGATGCAGGTCATCCTGCGCGCGCTCAAGAAGTACGGGATGATTCTCGCCGACAACGGGAGCAACTGGTACGTGAGCGGCGCGCCGGACGCGCGCTGGAACGATGACGAGTTGAACACCTTGAAGGGGCTCAAGGGCTCGGACTTCGAGGTCGTCAAGATGGGGACGGTCGTCACTCAGTGAGTTTGACCGACGAGCTGTGGCTGCTTCGTCGGGCCGAACCAGACGTTGTGCTCTGAATCGATGATGAGTCGGTCGCCGTCGAACTTGAAAGTGAGCGTCGAGTAGTACGGCGTCTCGTAGAGGACGAGCTTCAACGCGTACGTGTCTTCGCCCGTCCACGCGCCGCTCGCGGCGGCCAGAGGTCGGGCGGGCACGCCCAGGGCGCGTTCGAGGCCGTTGGCAAAGCCGCCGCGGCTCTCGGCCCAAGACCCGAAGCCGATTGGCGTCCGCGTCTCGCCCGCGGCCGTGCGCACGACGAGCGCGGGCGTGCTTCCGCCGAAGTCGAACGAGAGCGCCTTGATGCCGCGTTCGTTCTCGGGGAACTCGTACCAGCGCCCCGACACTTTCGCGGCGAGCGCGGACGTGGGTTGGCCGGTTTGGAATTTGACCGTCAAGCCCTTGAGCCTCGCCTCAAGCTTCTGGCGGGCGGCGTTGTCCTCGGGCAGTCGGCCCGGCTTCATCTCGGGCAGCAGTTTGTCCCACACCAGATTCATCACGCTCTGCATGTCGCGCGTGCCGCTGTTGATGGCGACGACCGCGTCCAGCTCGGGCACGACGAGGCAGAACTGCCCGAAGGCGCCGTCGCCGCGGTAGCCGTGGCGCGAGCGCCAGAACTGGTAGCCGTAGCCCTGATCCCAGTCGCTCTTCGGCGCCGACCCGTTCGAGGTCTGCCGCGCCGTCGCCTCCTCGACCCACGACGAAGGAACTAGTTGGCGGCCGTTCCACATCCCCTTTTGCAAATACAACTGACCGAAGCGCGCGATCTCCTCGGTGCGCACCGAGAGCCCGTAGGCGCCGGCCGAGACGCCCTGCGGGCTCGCGACCCACACGGGGCTCTCGAAGCCGAGCGGGTCG
Source organism: Acidobacteriota bacterium (assembly GCA_019242475.1). GTDB lineage: Bacteria > Acidobacteriota > Blastocatellia > Pyrinomonadales > Pyrinomonadaceae > QHXN01. The sequence continues at coordinate 105,903 of JAFAVK010000119.1, forward strand.
AAGAGGCGTGGGCGCAGGTAGTCGAGCACCGTCTGGCCGGTCGCCTTCTGCACGATGGCCGAGAGCATGTAGGTGCCGGGCGAGTTGTAGAGGAAGTGCGTGCCCGGCTTGAAGGGGACGGGGTGCGCGAGGAAGCGCCTGACCCAACTGGCGTCGCGCATCGAGGGGTCTTTGCCGTCCCAGTCGAGAATCGGCGCCTCGGTCTGGTTCCCAGAGGACATCCGCAGCAGGTCTCGGACGCGCATCGCGCGCAGGTTCGGCGAGGGCTCGGCCGGCGCCTCGTCGGGGAAGAATTTTAAGACCTCGTCGTCGAGGCTGAGCTTCCCTTCGGCGACGGCCAGCCCGACGGCGGTCGAAGTAAAACTCTTGCTCAGCGAGTAGAGCACGTGCGGCGTGCGCGCGTCGTACGGCGACCACCAGCCTTCGGCGACGACGTGCCCGTGGCGCACGAGCACGAAGCCGTGCATCTGGTCAACCTCTTTGTCGGCCGCCTCGACGAACGCGAGCACGGCCGCCGAAGAGATGCCCTGCCTTTCGGGGCTGCTGCGCGGAAGACCCGCGCCCTTCTGCGCCAGCGCCGGCGCGCAGGAAGAGACGAGAAGGAGGCAGAGGAGCGCGCCCCGCACGGCGCGGCTCGGGTTAGGGCTAAATTTAGGGAAGAGTTTCATAAGAGAATGTCGCGCGCCTCCTTAAGGTTTGAGCTGTGCCTCTGTGTCTCTGTGTCTCTGTGTTGAAGAGCCCCGCAGACCTTCGAGCTGACCGGCCACGCAGGCGAGCGCGAAGCGAGCGCGCCCCTGCAAGCTCCTGACCAGGACTTTCGCCGGAAGCTCAAGGAGCGTGGAGTAGATGGCGTAGAAGAGCGCCTCGAACCAGCGCCCGTGTTTGCGCACGACGTAGAGGCGGTTGCGCTGCATCAGGCGGCCGACCCGGGGCGCGAACGTCTCCGGCCCGCGAGTGTGTTTGAAGACGACGCGGCGGTCAACCAGCGCCCGCAGGCCCTTCTCCGCGAGCTGAAACCCCAGGTCAACCTCGTCGAAGTACATGAAGATGTTCTCGTCCAGCCGCACGCCGGCCGCGAGGGCGCTGCCCGTCAGGAGCAGCAGCGCGCCGTGGACGCAGAAGACCTCGCGCGGCCCCGCCGCCTCCGGCTCAGGCGCCGTCTGCCAGGAGAGGCGCGAGAACCACTTCGAGTAGACGCCGCCGGCCGAGGCGCGCTCCCGCCCCGTCCGCGGGTCGAGTTCGACGCCGCCGACGACCCCCGCCTCGGGGTGCGCCGCGGCCGTCTCCAGAAGGTATTCCAGGGCGCGCGGCCCGACCTCCACGTCGTGCGTCACGACGAGCAGGCAGTCGTAGCCTTCCGCGCGCGCGCGGCCGAGCGCGAAGTTGTTGCCGCCCGTGTAGCCGCGGTTCTCCGGCAGCCTCTCGATTTCGATTTCGGGGAACTCGCGCGCGACGCTTTCCAGAGAGCCTCCGTCCGAGGCGTTGTCGATGAGCAGCAGGCGGAAGTTTGAGTAGGTCTGTCCCCGGAGGCTGCGGAGCGTCCGGGCGGTCGAGTCCGGCGAGTTGTAGGCGAGCACCGAGACCAGCACGCGGGCGGGCGGGGCGTCTCCGGCTTCGAAGAGTCTTCCCATCGGCCTCGACGCTCAGGCTTCCCTGGCTTGGAAGGCGGCCTCGAACAGCGCGCTCACCTCTTCGAGCCGCTTGTCCCAGTCGCCGTGCGCGGCCGCCGCCCGCCGCCTTTCGGCCTCCTGCGCGCCCGACTGGCCGAGGGCCGACTCGACGGCGCGCAGGAAGTTCTCCGGCGCCTCGTCGGAGATGGTCAAAACCCCGTGCAGCTCTTCGAAGTGGCGGACGGCCGGCAGGTTCGTCGAGACGACGGGCTTGCCGACAGCGAGGTACTCGTTGAGCTTGGTCGGGACGACCGTCGCCGTGTAGGAGTTGAGGCGGTAGGGGATGATGCACACGTCGAACTCGCGGATGAAGTTGGCGAGGCTGCGGTGCGGCTGCTGCCCTATGAAGTGCACGTTCGGCAGGTCGCCGAGGTCTCTGAGCGGCGCCTCGCCCGGGCCGATGAAGACCCAAGACCAATCGGGGCGCTGCCGCACGGACTCCTCGACCATCTCGCCGTTGATGTGGTTCGAGATGGCGCCGACGTAGCCGATCAAAGGGTGCGAGAGGCGCCGCACGCGCTCGACGCTCTCGAGCACTTCGCGGTCGAGGTGCGCGTCGCCGTTCCCGCCGCCCGCGCCCTCCGGGGCGAAGGCTTTGAGGTTCACGCTCGGGGGGAAGACGTGCACGTTGTCGCTGATTTCGGCAGGCAGGCGCGCCAGCTCCGGGCTGTTGGCGAGCACGAGGTCGCACGTCCCGATCAGCTCGCGCTCGCTTTGGCGCAGCGCCTCGGCGTGCGGGGTCAGGGCGGCGAGGTTGTCGATGCGGTAGTAGACGACGACGCTGCGGGGGCTGCGGAGCTGGCGGACGAGGTCGAGGGCGGCGTCGGTCGGGAGGTAGGTCAGAATCAGCGCGTCCTCCATCCCGAGCCGGCGGGCGGCGCGCACCACGCGCGGCAGCAGCACGCGCGCGTTGACGCCCCGCGGCGGGCCGAAGGGGGGCAGGACGAGCGGCGAGCAGACGTAGAGGTTCTGCCCGACCTGCCGGACGCCGCGGGTGCGCAACGCCTGCGACCAGTTGAGCAGCCGCTTCCAGACGCGCCCGGCGTCCTTCAGCCCCGGCGAGCGGATGCCCATGTTCTCGACGAAGAGGACGCGGTTGCCGGCGGCCGCGAGGCGCAAGCACATCTCCTGGGAGTTCTGCCAGTTGAAGTCCCACTCGATGCCGGAGATGCAGATGATGTTCCTGTCGCGAAGCATTCGTTAGCAGTCAGAGCCCGCCCGCGGTGAGTTCAAAACGACAAGCCTACCTTGCCCGCGCCCATTCCGCACGCGCCGCGGGCCTCTTCGCGGCGGGACTTCAACGAACCACCCCGACGCCCGAGAGGCGCTCGACGAGGAACGTGCGGTTGAAACCCTCTTCGTCGAAAAGAAGCTGCCCCGACTCCTCCCGCACGAAGCGGTGGCCGTCGCGGACGGAGTCGTAGTGCCTGTGCCAGCCGCGCGCGCGCTCGGCCGGGTTCCAGCGCGCCTTGCGCTCGCGGAAGACCTTCCGCTCGCCGTGCCGCTGCGAGCGGACGGGGTAGTGCTTTAAGAGAAACTTGAAGGGGTAGACGCGCTGCCCCTCGAAGGGCAGGTCGTGCCCGCCGTCGGCGGCCATCCGGAGCGGCACCGACACCTTCTTCCAGGCCTTCTTCAGGCGGAAGGCGGCGGGCGCCGTCGCGAACTCGAAATGCCTGAAGTAGGCTTCGTGATCCGTCCCCGGCTCGAAGCCGTCGTCCACGGGGTTGAACTCGATGGACGTGTGATCGACGCAGTTGAAGCCCGCGCGGTCAACGAGGTAGAGGCCGTCGCGGTAGCTCATCCCCGGCCAGGGCGGCGTCAGGACTTCGTCGGCGCCGCGGCGGACGAACCAGTCGGCCTCGATCTCGCGGGAGAGCGCCTCGAAGCGTTCGAGCATCGCGCCCCACTCGAAGAACCGCGAAGGCCCCTCGCGCGGGAAGCGCTCGACGGTGACGGGGAGTTCCTGCCCGAGCCCCTGCGCCAGCTCGTGGGTCGAGTCGGTTGACCAGTTCTCAAGGACGTGGACGCGGACGCCCTGCTCCGTCCACTTCCTGATTGACTGGACGATGATGTCCTCTTCGTTGTAGGCCGCCATGAAGGCGACGACGCGGAAGTCGTGTGGGGCCTTCACGCCGCGCGGCGCGGCCGGCGTCGTGTTGGTGACGACGGCAAGGGCGGCGTGCTTTTCGTAGGCGAGATCGTCGCCCGCCGTGAGGCCGACGAACTCGGGCGCGAGACCTTCGCCGCGCAGCAGCCGCTCGAACTCCTCGGGGCTTCGGCCGGCGTCCGTCAAGATGCAGGCCGGGGCGACCTCCGCCCAGCGCTTCAGGCCGCGCAGAAAGGGCGCGGGGTCGTCGAGACCTTCGAGCACGCCCGCACAGACGACGACCGCGTCGCCCAACTCGTCCTCGTCGGGCAGAGACAGACGGCCCGCCGCGAAGTCCGCTTCGACCCAGTTCGCGAAGCCGTAGCGGCGCCGGTACGACTCAAGCTCCGCGGCGGGCACGAGGCCGTCGATGTCGAACTGCCGGCAGAGCGCGAGCAGGTCTTTCGCGGCGGGGCTGCCGGCGGCGACGACGCGGCGGCAGCCGAGCACGCGCGCCAGGTAGGCCGCGAAAGGGTACACGTCGGGGGTGAGCTGCGTGCCGGGGCGCAGGCTGGAGTCGAGCAGGAGCCGAAGCCCCCTCGTGCGCGAGACGACCCGCGCGGCGGCGCGGACGCCGGTGAGGTGTTTCGAGATGGGGCCTAGAAGCCGACCGAGGTGTCGCTTCGCCATATACGCCTTCTTGTTTGGGTTGAAGTAAAAAAGTTGTAGCTTGAATTCGCCCGCGGGTCAACTTCCTTCGGCCCGGGGTGTCTGCCGCGGGCACCGCCGCTCGGGTATAATCCCGCGGCGAAGAGTTCACGGGGCGGTAGGGTGAAGCCCTTGGCCGTTCAGCTCAGCCTCTCGACGTGCGCGTCGAGCGCCGCGGCCAGCGGCAGGACGTGTTCGCGGTAGCGCAGCACGCGCTCGTAGTGCCCGGCCTGCACCTCCCTCTCGCCGTACGCCTCGTAGAAGGGGGGCTCGCGGTCGTCGCGGCGGGGCGGCCCGGCTTCCGAGACCGGCCGCAGCCATTCGACCCGGAAGTCGTCCGCACCGACGCGGCCGAACTCCTGCCCGGCCCGGCGCGCGAGGTCTGGGTGCTTGCTGAAAGCAACGCTCCCGGCGCCGCCCAGCGCGGCCTCGACTTCGGCGCGCAGCTCCGGGTAGCCGTGCGCCGCCGCGAGCTTGCGGGCGAAGGCTGCCTCGTCCAGTTCGAATCGGAGGGCGCCGGCCCGCAGGTGCTCCGGACAGTGGCCGGGCGGGCCGACGAGCGTGAAGTCGAAGTTCTTGATGCGCGCGCCGTTCGTCCGCCTCAACAGCCTGACCGCCGCGTTGACGAGGAGGCGGCAGATGTCGTGCGAAGGGTGGTAGCCCTCCTCCGCGTCGCCCGCGACCAGCTCCACGCGCTCGCGGACGAAGGCCGCGGCCAGCTCCTCGACGAGGCGCTCGAAGGGGGCGTGTTCGTGTCCGAGGACGGCCGCGCAGAGCCCGCTGTCGGTGAAGGGGCCGTAGACCTCGCCGCGGCGCGCGCCGGCCGCGTCGAGCACGCGGGCCGTGGAGCCGAGCCGCGAGCGCCCCGCGCGTCCCGAGCCGTCCGTGAGGACACAGACGAACGGCCGCGCCGCTTCGAGCCACCCGTGCACCCTCAGCTCGTGCCCGGGGTGTGCGACGACTAACGCCGCGCGGGTCTCCTCTCCCTGAGGAGAATCCTGCGCGTGGGTGTGTGATGACATACAGACGCCTGCTCTAAAAATCTACGAGGGTACCGGCTGAAGGTGAGCGGCTGAATGGGCCAAGTCTACAGGCAGGGGATGGTAAACGCCACCGCGCAGAGCCGATGACTTCGAGCCGTGTCTCCGTGGTTAAATCCCGCGTGTATAATCGGCCTCACCGATGAAGGGACGCTGGTCGAGTGCGATTCTGGCGGTGCTGCTGTGCGGCGTGTGCGCGCGCGCGGCCGCGGCGCCCGAGAGCCCGCGGCTCGCGGCCTTGAAGAGCGCGTTGGAGTCGGGGCGGACGGAAGCGCTCGGCGAGTTCTGGCGCGAGGTCGAGCGCAAGGGGGCGCCGCTCGTCGAGCCGGTTCGAGGCGACGAACAGAACCTGCTGGTCACTTTTCTTCGGCGCGACGGCGCGGCCGGGAAGTTCATCGCGGTCTTCCCGTTCGCGCGCGTCAACCCGCTCCCGCACCTCTTCGCGCGCCTGGAGGGAACAGACCTCTGGTACAGGAGCTACCGACTCAGGCGCGACGCGCGCTTCGAATACCTCGTCGCGGCCGAAGAGACGCTGGCGCCCTTCGCCGCGCGGGAGCCCGCGGACGCGGGCGGGTGGCTGGCCGACCTGCGCCCCGACCCGCTCAACCCGCGCCGTTTCGTCGAGCCGCCGGACGAAGAGAAGCCCGGGGAGAGCGAGTACGTCAGTTCCGTCGTGGAACTGCCGGGCGCGCCCCCGCAGCCCTTCGTCCGGGAGCGCGAGGGCGTGGCGCGTGGGCGCGTGGAGTTGATTCGCTACGGGGGCGGCACGGCCGGCGGCGGGCGGCGCGTGTGGGTCTACACCCCGCCGGGCTACAGTGCGAGCGGCCCGCCGAACCGCCTGCTCGTCCTCTTCGACGGCTGGGGGTACACGCACGCGATTCGCACGCCGACGATTCTCGACAACATGCTCGCCGACGGGGCCGTCCCTCCCACGGTGGCCGTCATGATTGAACAGAAGGAGCGACTCAAAGAGTTGTACCTCAACCCCTCCTTCTCCGACTTCGTCGCCGGGCAGCTCGTCAACTGGGTGCGCGGCCGCTACAACGTGACCCGCTCGCCGCGCGAGGCGGTCGTCGGGGGCTTAAGCCTCGGCGGGGTCGCGGCCGCCTACACGGCCATGCGCCACCCGGAGGTCTTCGGCGGCGTCCTCTCGCAGTCGGGCGCCTTCCAGTACAGGCCCGAAGAGCCCGACCGGCTGATTCGGCAGTTCACGAAGGGCGCGCGGCTGCCGATTCGCTTCTACCTTGAGGCGGGGCTGTTGGAGGTGAACGAGACGCCGTCGCTGCTCCACGAGAACCGCCACCTGCGGGACGTGCTCGAAGCGAAGGGCTACGAGGTGACCTACTCGGAGTTCAACGGCCGGCACGACCAGGTCTGCTGGCGCGGCTCCCTGTCGCAGGGTTTGATCGCGCTGCTGGCCCGCCCTTAGAAAGAACGGAGCCCCTTTGGAGATTAAAGTAGACGACCTGAACGGCCCGGAGGTGCACGAGCTTCTGCGCGAGCACCTGCTGAGCATGCACCTGCACTCGCCGCCCGAGAGCGTCCACGCCCTCGACCTCGAAGGCTTGCGCCGGCCGGAGGTCACCTTCTGGACGGTCTGGGAGGGCGGCGAGCTGCTCGGCTGCGGCGCGCTCAAAGAGCTTGACCCCGGCCACGCCGAGATCAAGTCCATGCGCACGGCCGCGGCCCACCTCCGGCGCGGCGTCGCCGCGCGCCTCCTCGCGCACATCCTCGCAGAGGCCGCGCGCCGCGGCTACACGCGCCTCAGCCTGGAGACGGGCTCGGCCGAAGCCTTCGACCCCGCCCGCCGCCTCTACGAACGCTTCGGCTTCGCCTACTGCGGCCCCTTCGAAGGCTACACGGAAGACCCCTACAGCGTCTTCATGACCCGAGAGCTTTAGCGCCCGTGCTGGAAGCCGCGCCTAAATAACAATTTAACTAGCACTTAAGCCGCATTTAACCCCGCGCGAGCAACCGCACCCCGGACTAATTCATCTCAAGCGGGTTCACGATCAAGCGGGCTTGACCTGAGTGCGAAAATCGAGTACAAGCATCGCCTCGACCTTCGCGCCCACGCACCCTCCGAGCTGCCCTCTGGACGGTGCCAACCTTTAACCCAGACTCCACGAAAGGAATTTCATGTACCCACCCGCCAGTGGGCCGAAGTATGCACCTGTGCGCTTCCGCCTGATCGCCCTCTTGCTCGTCTTTTCCCTCCTTGCCTTAGCGATTCCGACAAGATTCATACCGATTATCCAGACGGCCGAAGCCGCCTCGACGAGCGTCGTCATCAGCCAGGTCTACGGCGGCGGAGGTGCGACCACAGGCTCACCGGCATACAAGTACGATTACGTCGAGCTATTCAACATCAGCAACGCGCCCGTGACAGTTGGCGGCTACTCGCTCCAATACGGATCGTCCACCGGTAATTTCGGCGCCGCCGCCTCGCAGATTTACACGATCCCGGCTGGCACCTCAATCCCCGCGGGCAAGTACCTGCTGATAAAGCTGGGCGGCGCCGGAACCGCCGGCCCGGACTTCACCGCCGACCTGACCTCCGGCAACCTGAGCATGTCGGCTACCGCCGGCAAGGTGGCGCTCGTCAACAGCGCCAGCGCCCTCAGCTGCGGTGCGACGGCCACCCCCTGTTCGCTCCCGGACGCACGCATCATCGACTCTGTGGCGTGGGGCGGGTCGAACAACGGCGAAGGCGGCACGACCGTAAACAACGGCACCAGCCTCGACTCGACGAAGGGCGGGGTTCGCAAGTCGAACGGCTGCCAGGACACCGACAACAACAACAGCGACTTCCTCGTCGCCACCACCTCAACCACGCCCGCGCTCGTCCCGCGCACCAGCGCGAGTCCCGCGCAGACTTGCGGGGTCGCCAACAACCCGCCGGCGATTAACGCTCCGGCCAACCCGGCGGCCACCGTGCAGCAGGACTCCGCGCCGTTCCCCGTCAGCCTCACCGGCACCGACGATAACAACATCTTCAACTGGTCTGCGACGCCGGGCACGGGCATCTCCTCCGTCGTCGTCAGCAACGGCCAGGGCACGGGTAACGTCACCTACAGCGTGACTCTCCAGTCCGGCTTCAGCGGCACCGCGACCTTCACGGCCTCGCTCTCCGACAACGTCAACGCGCCGGTGACCCGCTCGGTGAACATTCAGGTCAACCCGCTCGTCGTCAACAACCCGCCGTCCATCAACGCGCCCGCGAACCCCATCGCCACGGTCGCGCAGGACGCGGCGCCGTTCGCCGTCGGCCTGACCGGCTCGGACGACAACAACGTCTTCAACTGGTCGGCCACCGCCGGCACCGGCGTCTCGAACGTCGCGGTCACGGCCGGGCAGGGCACCTCGAGCGTCACGTACACCGTCACCCTGACGCCCGGCTTCTCCGGCACGGCGACCTTCACCGCGCGCCTCTCCGACAACGTCAACGCGGTCGTCACGCAGGCCGTCAACATCGCCGTCACGACCGCGCCCAGCGCGGCCGGGACGGTCGTCATCAGTCAGGTCTACGGCGGCGGCGGCAACACGGGCTCGACTTTCACGAACGATTACATCGAGCTCATCAACCACAGCTCCGCGCCCGTGAATTTGAACGGCTGGTCGGTGCAGGCGTTCGTGAGCACCACCAGCTCCTGGCAAGTTACTCCGCTCACGAATTTCACGCTTCAGCCCGGCCAGTACTACCTGGTTCAGGAGTCGCAAGGGGCCGGCGGTACGACCAGTCTGCCGACGCCGGACGCGACCGGCACTATCCCCGTCAGTTCCACCTCGACCAAAGTTGCTCTGGTTAGCAACACCACGACCATAACCGGTGTGTGCCCTACCGCGGGTGTAGTCGATCTCGTCGGCTACGGCGCGACGGATTGTTACGAAGGCTCGGGGCCGGCCCCGGTACTTTCGAACACCACCGCTGCGCTCAGGTTGAACGAGGGCTGTTTCGACACCGACGACAACGCGAACGATTTCGTCTCGGGCGCCCCGAGCCCGCGTAACAGTTCGGCGGCGAAGCACGACTGCACGGGCATTTCGGGCTTCGGCTCGGCGAGCCCGAGCACGGTTCTGCAAGGCAGCTCCACCACGCTGACCGTCCACGTGGCCGCGGGCCAGAACCCGGCCAGCACGGGCGTCAACGTGGTCGCAAACCTTTCATCCATCGGCGGGTCGGCGACGCAGGCGTTCAGCGGCGCCGGCAGCACCTTTACTTTCACCGCGCTGGTGCCGGCGGATAACGCGCCGGGACTGAAGTCTCTGCCCGTCACCATCAGCGACGCGCAGGGCCGCTCGTTCAGCACGGACATTAAGTTGAGCGTCCTGTCCGTGGTTCCCGATCACATCGTCATCAGCCAGGTCTACGGCGGCGGCGGCAACGCCGGCGCCCCCTACAACAATGACTACGTCGAACTCTATAACCCGACGGGTTCGACCATCACCATCACGGGCTGGACTCTCCAGTACGCTTCGGCGACCGGAACCAGTTGGACAAACAAGCAGCCGCTCGGCGGCACCATCGGGTCGCACCAGTACTACTTAGTCAAGCTGGCGTCGGGGGGCGCGAACGGCGCGCAGCTTCCCGTCACGCCGAACATCTCCGGCGACATCAACATGTCCGCGACCGCCGGCAAGATCGCGCTCGTCAGGAACTCCGATTCGCTCGTCAGCGTCGCTTGTCCGATAGGCACTGACCCGGACGTCGTGGACTTCGTCGGCTACGGGACGACGGCCAACTGCCACGAGGGCAACGCCAACGCGCCCGCGCCCAGCAACACGACGGCGCTCTTCCGGAAGAACGGCGGCGACACGGACACCGACCAGAACGGCGCCGACTTCGTCACCGGCGCGCCGAACCCGCGCCGCACCGAGCCGGTCGTCGAGCTGGGGCCGTGGGTGGCGGGGACAGACCCGACGACCAATGACACGACCATCCCGCACGACGCCACCGTGACCGTCAACTTCAGCGAACCGGTTGACGTTGACGCGGGCTGGTACAACATCACCTGCGCGAACACCGGCTCGCACAACGACGCCACGGTCGCGCACACGAGCGACTTCAAGACTTACGCCATCACGCCGAACAGCAACTTCCAGTTCGGCGAGCAGTGCACGGTCACCATCCCGAAGACGGCGATTCACGACCAGGACACGGATGACAGCGGCCCGGATACGGACTCGCTGTTCGCGGACTACACCTGGTCCTTCACGGTGGTTGATGCCGGTCAGCCGGCGCCGTATCCGCCCGGCGTGCACCTGACCATGGGTAACCCCAGCAACGCCGTCGCCGATGTCAGCCAGCCCCTCAACTACCTGATGATGAAGCCGACTTACGCGCTCTCTTACAATCGGGACAAGGGGACTCCCAACTGGGTGAGCTGGCACCTGGATAGCTCCTGGTACGGCACCCTGGCGCGGGTTGACACCTTCAGGGCCGACCCGGCGGTGCCGGCCGACTGGTATCGTGTGGAGGGGTTCGATTTCTCCGGCACCGGCTTCGACCGCGGGCACATGACGCCGAACGCCGACCGCGACAACCAGAACCGCGTTCCGATCAATCAGGAAACCTACCTGATGTCCAACATGGTTCCGCAGGCGCCCGACAACAATCAGGGGCCGTGGGCCGCCATGGAAGCCGACCTGCGCGGGATGGCGGACGCGGGCAACGAACTCTACATCGTCTCCGGGCCGGCCGGCGTCGGAGGCGTCGGCAGCGCGAGCGGGAACACCGTCAACACCATCGCCAACGGCCACGTGACCGTGCCGTCCGCCACCTGGAAAGTCGTGCTGGTTCTGCCGAAGGCCGACGGCGACGACGTTACGCGCGTGACCTGCGCGGCGCAGACCATCGCCGTCATCATGCCTAACCAGCAGGGCATCAGGGGCAACGACTGGCACAGCTATATCACGACCGTCGATGCCGTCGAACAGTTGACCGGCTACGACTTCTTCTCGAACGTAGACCCGGCCGTCCAGGCTTGCATCGAGTCCGGCACGAACGGCACCAACCCGCCCGGCGCCTCCGACGGCGCGTACACGACGGCCGAGGACACGCCCGTCAACGTCACGCTGACGGGGCTGTCGAGCGGCAGCGGGGCGCTCACCTACAACGTCCAGAGCCAGCCCGCCCACGGCACGCTCTCGGGCACGGCGCCGAATCTCGTCTACACGCCGGCGCCGAACTTCAACGGCAACGACAGCTTCACCTTCAACGTCACGCAGAACGGTCGCACCTCGCGCACCGCGACCGTAACGCTGCTCGTCACCGACGTTAACGACGCGCCCGTGGCCGTTGACGACTCGGCCAGCACGAACGAGGATACCCCCGTCACCATCAGCGTGCTCGCGAACGACACCGACGTTGACGGCGACACGCTCTCCGTCTCGGCCGTGACGCAGGGCGCGCACGGCAGCGCGGCCGTCGTCGGCAGCGACGTGAAGTACACGCCCGCGGCGAACTACAACGGCGCGGACTCGTTCACCTACACCGTCTCGGACGGCCACGGCGGGACGGCGACGGGCACGGTCAACGTCAACGTCGCGGGCGTCAACGACAACCCGACGGCCAACGACGACTCGGCGACGACCAATGAGGACACGGCCGTCAGCGTCAACGTCGTCGGCAATGACACGGACATCGACGGCGACACGCTTTCCGTCACCGCCGTCACGCAGCCGGCGCACGGCTCGGCGACGTTCGCCGGCGGCTCCATCACCTACACGCCCGCGGCCAACTACAACGGCGCCGACTCGTTCACCTACACCGTCTCTGACGGCCACGGCGGCACGGCCACGGCGACCGTCGGCGTGAACGTTACGCCGGTCAACGACGACCCGACCGCCAACAACGACTCCGTGACGACCGACGAAGACACGGCCGTCACGCACAACGTCCTCGCCAACGACTCGGACGTGGACGGCGACGCGCTCTCCATCGCGTCCGTCACGCAGGGCGCACACGGCGCCGTGACGTTCAGCGGCGGCGACGTGACCTACACGCCGGCCGCGAATTACAACGGCGGCGACTCGTTCACTTACACCGTCTCCGACGGCAACGGCGGCAGCGCCACCGCGACGGTCAACGTCACGGTCAACGCCGTGGACGACGCGCCCGTCGCCGTCAACGACGCGGCCGCGGCCGCGGAGGACTCCGGCGCCAACGCCATCGACGTGCTCGCCAACGACACGGACGTGGACGCCGGGCCGAAGTCGGTCGCCAGCGTGACGCAGCCGGCCAACGGCATGGTCTCGATCACCGGCGGCGGCACCGGCCTGAGCTATACGCCGAACGCCAACTACTGCAACAGCGTGTCGGGCACGCCCGACACCTTCACCTACACGCTCAACGGCGGCTCGACCGCGACCGTCGCGGTCACGGTGACGTGCGTGGACGACGCGCCGGTGGCCGTCGCCGACGCGGTTACGGTCAGCGAGGACAGCGGCGCCAACGCCGTGGACGTGCTCGCTAACGACACGGACATCGACGGCGGGCCGAAGAGCGTCGCCACGGTCACCCAGCCCGCGAACGGCTCTGTCGTCATCACGGGCGGCGGGACGGGGCTCACTTACACGCCCAACGTCAACTACTGCAACGCGCCTCCGGGCACAACGCCTGATACCTTCACCTACACGCTCAGCCCCGGCGGGTCGAGCGCGACCGTCAACGTCAACGTCATCTGCGTGAACGACAACCCCGTCGCCGCGGACGACTCGGCCACCGTCGCCGAGGACAGCGGCGCGAACACCGTCGGCGTGCTCGGCAACGACACGGACGTTGACAACGACACATTGTCCGTCAGCGCCGTGACGCAGGGCGCGAACGGCTCGGTCGCCAACAACGGCACCTCGGTGAGCTACACGCCGAACCCGAACTTCAACGGCTCGGATTCGTTCAGCTACACCGTCTCCGACGGGCACGGCGGCACCGCCACGGCGACCGTCAGCGTCACAGTGACGGCGGTCAACGACAACCCCGTCGCAGTCAACGACACGGCGACGACGGACGAGGACACCGCGGTCGGCGTCACCGTGCTGACGAACGACACGGACGTTGACGGCGACACGCTCACGGTGACGAACGCGGGCGGCGCGACGAAGGGCTCTGTGACCTTCAACGCGTCCGGCGTGACCTACACGCCGGACGCGAACGCGAACGGCACGGACTCGTTCAACTACACCGTCTCGGACGGCCACGGCGGGACGGCCACCGCGACGGTCACCGTCACCATCAACGCGGTCAACGACGCGCCGTCCATCTCGAACGTCCCCGCTTCGGCGATCATCGCCGAACTCTCGCCCTACACGTTCCAGGCTTCGGCCTCGGACGTTGACGGCGACACGTTGACCTTCTCGCTCGTGGGCGCGCCCGCGGGCGCGACGATCAACCCCTCGACCGGCGAGTTCAACTGGGCTCCGACCGAGGCGCAGGGCGGGACGGGCGCGCCCTTCAACTTCGCGGTCAGGGTCTCGGACGGCCACGTCAGCGTCAGCTCGCCCGTGAGCATCACGGTCACGGAGGTCAACTCCGCGCCCGCGCTCGCGCCCATCGGCAACCGGGTGGTCTCGCTCGGCGGCACGCTCACGTTCAACGCTTCGGCGACGGACGGCGACCTGCCGGCGCAGACGCTCGTCTACAGCCTGACGGGCGCCTTCCCCGCGGGCGCGACCATCAACCCCGCGACCGGCGCCTTTAGCTGGACGCCCACGGCCGCGCAGGCGGGACAGAGCTACACGTTCAACGTCCGCGTCACCGACAACGGCGCCGGCCCGCTCTACGCGGAGCAGCCCGTGACCGTCTCGGTCGGCTACACCTGGTCGGGCTTCCTCCAGCCGATCAACCCGAACGGCAGCTCGGTCTTCAAGGCCGGCCAGACCATCCCCGTTAAGTTCCAGTTGACGGGCGCGAGCGCCGGCATCACCAACGCCGTCGCGCGTCTGTACGTGGCGAAGATCAACGCCAACGTCGTCGGCACGGAGGATGCCGCCGGCTCGACCTCGAACGCGACGGAGGGTAACCTCTTCCGCTACGCGGACGGCCAGTACATCTTCAACCTCAGCACCAAGGGGTTGACGGCGGGCACCTACCAGCTGCGCGTGGACACCGGCGACGGCGTCCTGCGCGTCGTCAACATCTCGCTCCGCTAGGGGCGAGCGGGGGCGGGCGACACCTGACCCGCCGCGAACTTCCGAGGGCGGCCTACGGCGACACATGCCGCAGGCCGCCCTCGCTTTTTGTGCCCGCCGCGCCGAATGATTTTGTTTGACCGGAGGGCGCAGTGGTGCTAAAGTCCGCGCCACTCCTGGCCGACGCAACGCGGAAGCGTCTCCTGCCGCCGAACTCTTAGGGGAGACGAAGGCCAGGACAGGCCCGCCAGCCTCCTTCCTCCCGGCCACACGCCGCCACGACCCGGGAGCGAAGGCCGCGACCATCCGACACAACCCGACCGACAGCCCCTGAACTTACGCCACCGGTGCGTCGTCGCTTTCGACCGCTTCCCGACGCGGGCGGTAGTGTCTCGAACGGGCGCTGTCACTCTCCACAGGAGTGAGTCGATGAAAGCAGCCGGCGCGCCCTCAGTTAACCGAAAGACTATTTCATCAAACAGAGAACGCGGGTCGCTCAAGAGCGTCTGCCTCTTCCTCGCCGCGTCCCTCTTCGCACTGTCGGCCGCGGGCCTGTTCGCGGTGCTGGCGGCCGACCAGTTCTTCGCCGGGGACGGGAGCGCCCTCAACTCCTCGAAGTGGGGCGCGACGGCCGCCGGGCCTTTCAACTCCGCCTTCACGGCCGGCAGCGTCGCCAACTTCGCGACGCCGAACGGGACGGGGGCGGGCGCCTCCATCACGGTCGGCGGCTTCAACGCCACCGAGAGCTTCACCCTCACGGCCGCCGGCGGCACCATCAGCAACCAGTCCAACGGCGTCGTCCCCATCAGCGTCTCCGCCGGCAAGACGCTCGACTTCGGGGCGCAGGTCTTCAGCTCCTCCGCCACCGCGGGCTACGTGAAGAACGGCGCGGGCGTGCTGGCGCTCGCGGGCAACACCTACGGCGGGGGCTTCACGCTGAACGCCGGCACGGTCGTCGCCCGCGGGGTCAATGCGTTCGGCGGCAACGTCGCGTCCGACGCCTTGAACCTGAACGGCGGCGCCGTCGGTGCCAGCGCCAGCCGCGACTTCACGGACAAGTACAGCGCCGTCAACGTCGGCGGAAACTTCCAGCTCGGCGTGCCCGCCGCGAGTGTTCCAATCTCTTCGGACGCGGCAAACCTGACCTTCAACGCTAACGTCTCGCTCGGCGCCGCGACCCGCACCGTCACCGTCGGGGCAAACGGGACGTACACCCTCGGAGGCGTCATCTCCGGCTCGCCCGGCGCCGGCCTGACCGTCGCAAGACTTTCCGGCGCGACCGGCAAGATAGTTTTGAGCGGCGCAAACACCTACACAGGCCCCACGACCGTGAGCGGAGGGACGCTCGCGCTCACGGGCTCGGGCTCAATCGCCAACTCCTCTTCCGTCGGGCTCGCGGGCGGAGCGACCTTCGACGTGTCGGGTCTGACGAACGCGCTGACGCTCGCGGGCGGGCAGGCGCTTAGGGCGACCGGCACGACCTCTTCGGCGACCATCGCGACGGCCGCGGGCAAGGGCTTGACTCTCGCGCCGAACGGCCCTCTGCAATTCACCTCGTACAACGGCTCGACCGCGCCGCTCGCCGTCTCGGGGGCGGGGAGCGTCACGCTGTCCGCCGGCAACGTCGTCACCGTGAACGTCTCGAACGGCGGGACGCCGCTGGCCCCGGGCGATTACACACTGGTCTCGAAAGCGGCGGGCTCGGGTGGCGTAAGCGGCGCGGCGCCCACGTCGCTCACGGTCGGCGGCGACGGGGTCGCGGCGGGCGCGGCCGCCTCCCTTCTCATCAGCGGGCAGCAGTTGGTCATGCGCGTCGAGCGGGCCGTCTCCGTCGGCGACGTGACGGTCGCCGAACCCTCTTCCGGCATCAGCTACGCCACTTTCCATGTCACGCTCTCCAGCGCCTCCGCGCAGACCGTCACGGTCAACTTCGCGACCGCCGACGGCACGGCCGTCGCGCCGGGCGACTACACGCCGCTCAACGGCACCGTCACCTTCTCGTCGGGCGAGACGTTGAAGACCGTGGCCGTCGCCGTCAAGGCCGACACAGTGTCCGAAGGCACGGAGACCTTCAGTCTCAATCTGTCGAGCCCCTCTAACGTTGCAATCGCGGACGGCACCGGCGTCGCCACCATCACGCAGCCCGTCGCGGCCGGCACCGTCATCATCGGCGAGTTCCGTCTGCGCGGGCCGAACGGGGGGGCGGACGAGTTCGTCGAGGTCTATAACAACACCGACCAGGACTTCACCGTCGCGGACGCCAACCCTGTGACCTGCGCGCTGCAAGTCATCAACACGGGGCCTTCGACGGCGTGCGGGTGGGCGCTCGTCGATCTGCAAGGCTCCGTGTCGAACGTCCCGCGCTTCGTCATCCCCGCCGGGACGAGCATCCCCGCGCGCGGCCACTTCCTCGCGGCCGGCTCGGGCTACAGCCTCTCGGCGCTGGCCGCGCCCGACCTGACCTACGACCCGCCGGCCTACTCGGGAGCCGAAGCGGACTACACGGGGCTCGCGCTCTTCAAGACGGCCGACCGCGCGCAGTTCACCGCGCAGAACGTCTTCGACGCCGTCGGCTTCGAAGGCGTGGCCGCCCCCTTCAGGGAGGGCTCGGGGCTTCTTCCGGCCGACGGCGTCGCGGCGAACGTCGAGCACAGCTTCGCCCGCAACCAGGGCTCGGGGCGTCCCGCCGACACGGGCGACAACCGCGCCGACTTCACCCTCGTCACGACCGACCCGAACCTCTTCGACAGCGGCGCGGCCGCGCTCGGAGCGCCCGCCCCCGAAAACCGCACGGGGCTCGTCTCGCGCAACGGCGGGTTCTCAGTCACGGTGCCCGCGGGAGTCGCGTCCAGCGTGCGGCGCAGCACGGCCGTGACGAACGGCACACTGGGCACGCTCTCCCTGCGGCGGCGGTTCACGAACAACACGGGCCAAGCGCTCTCGAAGCTGCGCTTCAGGGTGGCCGACCTCTCGACCTGGAACAGCAGGCAAATCTTCGGCGGCCAGGCCGAGCTGCGCGTGCTCGACGCGACGCTCGAAGGTCTGACGGGCCTCAAGGCGACGAAGCTGGAGACGGCGCCCGCGCAGCCCGACGGGGGCGGCATCAACGCGGGACTCTTAATCGACGGCGCGCTGACGCTCTCGTCGCCGCTGGCTTCGGGGCAGAGCGTGGACGTGGAGTTCCTGCTCGGCGTGATGAGGGGCGGGACGTATCAATTCATCCTCGTCGTGGAGGGCGCGCCGTGAGCCGGGCGAACGAGAGGCGTCACGGCCAGAGGAGACCGGAGGCCGTGGCCGCACTGATGCCGCGGCTTCAGACGACCTCTGCCTGAACGGCCAAACTCGACCGCCTCGGGTGGGCGGCCGGCATGACGTTCGCGGCGTACGGCGTGAGGGTCGGCGTCAGGGTGGACGACCCCTGTGCCTTAAGCGGAGTCGTGGATCGACTCCCGCCGGGGTGGGCGCTCTCCGCCTTGCCGTACGTCACGAGACTCTATTCGCTGGTCGCAGGCGGCGCCGGCAGGAGCGACCGCGTCCGCCGCTTCCACCTGCTCTACTCCGGGGCCGAACTTATCGCCCGCTCTCTGGACGCCGAGGTCGTCTACGAGCGTTTAGAGTCCGACCTGCAACTCTACGTGGCCGAGCGCGCGCCGCGCCGCGTCTTCGTCCACGCGGGCGTCGTCGGCTGGAAGGGGCAGGCGGTCGTCATCCCCGGCCGGAGCCTGAGCGGCAAGACGACGCTGGTTGCCGAACTCGTCCGGGCGGGCGCCGTCTACTACTCGGACGAATACGCCGTCTTCGACCGCGAAGGGCGCGTCCACCCTTACGCGCGGCCGCTGGCGGTGCGGGAGGTCGGCACGCTCAGGCAGACCCGCAGGTCGGTCGGGGAGTTTGGCGGGCGCGCCGGTGTCGTTCCTCTGCCGGTCGGGCTGGTGGTCGTCAGTCGCTTCGAGCGCGGCGCGGGCTGGCGCCCACGGCGGCTCACGACGGGCGAGTGCGTGCTTGAGCTGCTCTCCAACACCGTCCCGGCGCGGCGAAGTCCTGCACGGGTCTTGGACACGCTGACGAAGGCGGCCGCGGGGGCGAACGCTCTTGCCGGGCCGCGCGGCGAGGCGGCGACGGTCGCTCAATCAATCCTGAGAAGTCTGGAGGCGTAAGGATGGCGGAACACTACACGCCGCGCGCGCAGAGGGGGAAGCTCGTGGTGCGCGAGCTGGCCGACGAGACGCTCGTCTACGACGTAGAGGGGCACCGCGCCCACTGCCTGAACCGCACGGCGGCGCTCGTCTGGGGGCTGTGTGACGGCGAGAACACGGTCTCGGGGATAGCCGAGCAGGTGGGCGAACGCCTGTCCGCGCGCGTCCCCGAAGAGTTGGTGCGCCTCGCGCTCGAACAGTTGGAAGACCGCGGCCTGCTCGCGCCGTGTGAAGCACGTCCCGCGCCGTCGTCGAACATTGTCTCGCGCCGCGCGATGGTGCGGCGCCTCGGGCTCGCGGCGGCGGTCGCGCTGCCGCTCGTCACGTCGATCATCTCGCCGACCCCCGTGATGGCGCAGAGCCCCTGCAACGAGACGAGCTGCCCGCCGGGGACGACGTGCCAGGCCGGCGTGTGCGAGCCCGACGGCGTTTAGTCTCTATGTCCGAGGCGGGTGCGAAGGCCGCGCCACTCCTTTTGGCGGAGGCGCTCGCCGGCTCCTGGCGCTGCAAGCCTCCGGGGCCGGGGCTTTCGGGCGAGGAGCTGGCACGAGTCGTCCCCGCGCTCGTCGGCTCGGGGGCGGCCGCGCTCGCCTGTTGGAAAGTCCGCGGCTCCTCTCTGGAGGGATGCGCGGCGGCCGGAACGCTCAGGCAGTCCTACCGCCGGCAGGCGCTCCAGTCCGCCTTGCAGGAGTGGGAGGTCGAACACGTCTTCGCGCTGCTCCGCTCCGTCCGCGTCGAGCCCGTCCTGCTGAAGGGGTGGGACGCGGCCGGGCTCTACCCGGAGCGCGGCCTGCGCCCGCCCGGCGACATAGACCTCTGCGTCAGGCCGGAACAGCACGCGGCGGCGAGGGCGGTGCTGTGGGGGCCGCGGCGCTCGGGGACGGCCGTCACAGACCTCAAGCACGACATCTCCGCACTCTCGGGCGCGGGCGGCTGGGGTGCGCTCTACGCGCGCACGCGGCTCGTCAACTTAAACGGGTCGAAGATTCGCGTGCTCGGCCGCGAAGACCAACTGCGCTTCCTCTGCCTGCACCTGCTGCGGCACAGCGCCTACCGCCCCGTCTGGCTCTGCGACGTGGCCGCCGCGTTTGAGTCGGCGCCGGCGGACTTCGACTGGAACGTCGCGCTCGGCGACGACGCGCTCAGGCGCAACTGGGTCGTCTGCGTCATCGACCTCGCCCGCCGCCTGCTCGGAGCCCGGCGCGAAGACCTGCCCGGGGAGTTGAAGACCGCGCGCGCCCCCGCCTGGCTGGTCGCGGAGGTGCTGCGGCAATGGGAGCGCCCCACGACGGCCGACCACCTGCCGCGCGAGTTGATGTCCCGGTCGCTGCGCCGCCCGGCGCGCGCCCTGCCGGCCTTATTGAGCAGATGGCCCGACCCTATAAGGGCGTTCGTCGGTCTGAATCAACCCTTTGAAGAGAGGGCGAGACTGCCGAGACAAATGAAGTTCTACGCCGTCCAATCGGCCGCGTTCCTGCGGCGTCCGCTCCGGCGTCCGGGTTAACTTTGAACGGTCGCGCTTTGCCCGACACCATCCCGGTTCCGACAGAATTTACTGTTGACAGTAAATTCTGTCGGACTTATACTCCGCCGCATGCGGGAGTGGCTTGAGGCGGAGCGCGGGGCGAAGTACGTCGGCGTGGCGGGGCTGGCGGAGGCGGCGGCGCGCATCCTGGCCGGGAGCGGGGCGGCGCGGCAGGGGCGGGGCACCGTGACGGAGCTGCCCGACGAGCGGACGGTGAGGTACTACCTCGCCGAGGGGCTCATCCCGCCGGCCGAGGAGAAGCAGGGCACGGCGTCGGTCTTCGAATTCCGGCACCTGCTCCGGCTCCTGGTCGTAAAGAAGTTGCAGGCCGAGGGGCTGCCGATACGGGCCATCAGGGAGCTTGTCACGGGGAAGACCGAGCGGCAGTTGGAGCGGCTGCTCGGCGCCGGCCAAGGGCAGTCGCCGGGCTCGCCTGCGAAGGGCGAGGCGCTCAGCTATCTGGAGTCGCTCTTGCAGAAGAGCCCTTCGGCCCCGCTCCCGAGTTCGGCGCCGCCGCCCGCGCAGGCTTTCTCGTCGGCCCCCCTGGCTCCGCCCTCCGGGGCGCCGCGCGAGACCTGGGCGCGGGTGGAGCTTGAGCCCGGGCTCGAACTCCACGTCAGCGACGGCTATCGTGCGCCGCAGGGCGAGGGCGCGCTGCGGCGCCTGGCGCAAATCATTCTGAACGTCTTGAAGGCGCACGGCCCACGGGGGCCGGGGCGCGGAAGGAAGTAGAGGTATGACGCAAGAGCAGTTGAAGGTCGAAGTGCTGACGGAGCGCGCGAAGCTCGCCGCGGGGCGGGAGCAGACGGTGGACGTGCTGGTGCGCATCACTCCGCCGGAGTTGGGGTCGGACGGCTCCGCGCGCCGGCGGCTCAACCTCGCGGTCGTGCTCGACCGCTCCGGCTCGATGCAGGGGGCGAAGATGGAGCGGGCGCGGGAGGCCGCCAGCTACTGCGTCGAACAGTTGCTTCCGGCCGACCGCCTGGGCGTCGTCATCTTCGACGACGTGGTCGAAGTGCTCATCCCGAGCGGCCCCGTCGAAGACAAGGCAGGCCTGAAGCGCCTCATCGCGGGCGTGGGCGCGCGCGGCTCGACGGCGCTGCACGAGGCCTGGGTGCGCGGCGGCATGCAGGTCAGCGAGCATTTAGACGGCGGGGCCGTCAACCGCGTGCTCCTCATCACGGACGGGCTCGCTAACGTCGGCCTGACGAGCACGGACGAGATCGTCTCGCAGGCGAAGGGGTTGTTTGAGCGCGGCGTCGGCACCTCGACCGTCGGCATCGGCGAGGACTTCAACGAAGACCTTTTGATTCCGATGGCGCGCGCGGGCGGCGGCAACGCCTGGCACGTCGCCGAGGCCGCCGACATGCAGCGCATCTTCGCCGTCGAGCTGGAAGGGCTGCTCGCGCAGTTCGCCCGCGACGTGTCGCTCGGGCTCGTCCCCTCGGACGGCGTGCGCGTCTCGGACGTGCTCAACGACTTCGAGCTGACCGAGACCGGGCGCTACCGCCTGCCGGACTTGCAGGCCGGCTCGCCTCTGGACATCGTGCTGCGGTTGCATCTGCCGGCGCGCGCGGCGGGCGAAAGGATGCGGATTCTCGACCTGCGCGTCGGCTACACGCCGCGGGAGGCGCGCGGGGCGGAAGTCCTGAAGCAGGCTTTCGAGGTCGAGTTCGCCGAAGCCCCCGAGGTCGAGGCGCTGCCCGCGAACCCCGAGGTGACGAAGGCCGTCCGGCTGCTGATGAACGCGCGGGCGCGGCGCGAGGCGGTCTCCTACATGGATCGGGGTGACTACGAGGCGGCCGTCAACGTCGTCGCCGGGGCGCACGCGGCGTCGCTCGCCTACTGCGCCGCGCGGCCCGACGACGCGGAGGCCCGGGAGGATTCGGAGGAACTGCTGCGCGTCACCGGCTCGCTCCAAGACCGCGGGCAGGACAAGATGAGTCGCAAGCTAATGCAGTACGCGTCGCTCCTGCGCAGGACGGGCAGGAAGACACGCTAGACCCCGCACCACTCAAACGCCGGGGTGGGGGCGCCGCCCTCACTCCGGCGCGCCCGCCCGCCCCATCAGCCCATCCAGGTAGTCGCGCAGCCCCTCGTCGTCCAGGCGGGCCGAGGTGATGCGCTCGGCCCTCGCCTCCGCCTCGCCCTTCTTGGTTCCGTCGGAGCGTTCGGCCAGCAGGCGGCCGACGACCTCCTTCAGCCGCCCCATGTCGAGCGGTTTCGTCAGGTATTCATCGCAGCCGGCCGCCAGCGCCGCGTCCCTGTGCAGGGCCGCGTCGTGCGCGGTGCAGGCGACAATCGGCACCTGGCACATCGCCCCGACTTCGCGCATCCTGAAGGCCGCGGAGAGCCCGTCGCACCCGGGCAGCGACAGGTCGAGCAGCACAAGGTCTGGGCAGCGCCGCCTGACCGCCTCGACCGCCTCCCGGCCGTCCGAGACTTCGACGACTTCGTAACCCTCACTCCGCAGCTCGACGGCGATCAACTGGCGCGTGTCGTCGAAATCTTCGACCACCATGATGGTGGGCTTATCTGTTTGCGACTGGTGAGGCACGTGTAAGTCCTCCGGCTAAAATTTTAGTCCAGCGACGCGGCGAGTCTAAGGCGGCCTGTTTAGGCGGGTCAAGAGTTTTTGCAACAAACGTTGCACGCAGCTCTGGCGGGTGTGGGAAGGCGGTGCAAGTCAGCGGGTGAGTCCGCGGGCGCGGCGTCGGCGGTAGTATGCGTCCTGCGCCGTGATGCGGCAGGCGCGGCAGTGGAAGGTGTCGGCGGCGAACTTCCAGGAGTGGCCGAAGCGTTCGCAGACGGCGCGGCGCACGAGCCGCCTCAGGCGCCAGGACAGATCCCACGAATCTAAAGACATGCGAACCCCTTGTGCTTAACAGGCCGGGCGCGCTCAGGAATTTTGCTGCGGGCGTTTCTGTGTCGCCCGCTGCGCCTGGCTCCTGGCGATGGCCCTGAGGGAGGTGTTGACCTCCTTCAACTCCGAGACGACCTCCCCGAGCGCCTTCGCAATCTCAGCCAGGTAGACTTCCCGCCCGTCCGCCTCTGTAGGCCGCCCCGCCTCGCCGGCCTCTCCTTCGACCTCGCGCATAAGCCTCCCGCCGGGCGAAAAAGGAAGGCGGGCCGCCTCCCCCAAAGCGGCCCGCCAGACCCATCAAGGTGTCCGACTCGTTCCCCCAAACTCGTCGGACGCTGCGCATTAAACCCACATCACGTCACAAATCTTTAACGCATCTCTGCTGAAAATCTTCGCCCGCTCTTTCCTGATGACTGTGGATAAACTTCCTGCCCCACGGTGGTAAGATTCCCGGCGGGAGGAGAATCGTCATGTCAGAAGCGGAGAGCGAGAACAGGAACACCGGCGCGGGCGGGACGACCGGGGGCGAGTCCGGGCCGACGACGGGTTCGACCAGATGACTTTTGAATTCCAGCCGACCCTCAGAGGCGAACTCTTAGAACTCAGGCCGCTCCGCGCGGAGGATTTCCAAGACCTCTACGCCGTGGCCTCCGACCCGCTCATCTGGGAGCAGCACCCCGCGAGCGACCGCCACCGGGAGGATGTCTTCAGGGAGTTCTTCCGGGGGGCTATGGAGTCCGGCGGGGCGTTCGCCGTCATCGACCGCGGAACGGGCGGGGTCATCGGTTCGACGCGGTTCCACGCCTACGACGAGGAGCATGGCGAGGTGGAGATCGGTTTCACGTTCCTTGCACGCTCACACTGGGGCGGCCGCTACAACGGCGAGATGAAGCGCCTCATGCTCGACCACGCCTTCCGTTTCGTCCGCAGCGTCGTCTTCCTCGTCGGCCCGCAGAACTACCGCTCGCAGCGGGCGGTGGAGAAGATCGGCGGCGTCCGCGACGGGACGAGGCCCAACGCGGCGCGCCTAGATAACCTCCTCTACCGCATCGACGCCTCGGCCTACGGGCGTGCGAACCCGGGCCGCTGAGCGTCTACCGGCTGCCGCCGAGACCCTTCAACTCGGCGCGCAGCCGCTCGATCTCGGAGAGCTTTTCCTGAATCACCCACAGCAGCTCGGCCTGCGCCTTGACCCCTTCTTCGAGAAAGAATCCTGCCGCGTCCGCCGGGTTGTCGAACCTCCCCGCCTGTAGAAGCAACTCCACTGCCTCCTGCGCCTCCGCAGAGACCCTCACGTTGATGACGTGATCGTCTCCGGCGGAGGCGGCGTGTCGGAGCCTCTGTCCGAGTGAGGTGAGCGCCTTCGGGAGCTTGAACCCGTGCTCCTGTTCTTCCGCGTCGGGCTGCTGCTCCGCCTCCGGCTCGGCGGAAGAAATCTCACGCGTCTGCGGCGGCCCCGGCCTCCCTTCCGGGGCGCCCTCTGGGGCGGCGGGCTGGGCGGCTCCGCACGCGAAGCAGAACTTGTAGTCGTCTTCGTTCTCCGTCTCCCCGCAACTGACGCACGTCCACATACTCAATCTCCCCCCGAAGGTTTCCGCCGATATCAGACTTCTACGCGAATTGAGGACGCAGGTCAACGGGGAGGACTGTGGGCCGGACACAGAAACGGGCATGCCGGCCTTCTACGGCGGCATGCCCGGTCGCTTCCGCGTCCCTGCGCCCGCGGCGAACGTGCCGGCCTACTTGCCGGCGCCGTCCGTCTGGCCGGCGTTCGCCCCGCCGGCAATCGGCGTCATGCGGCAGTCGCCCTCGAAGAGAGCCCCGCCCTCGATGACGAGGGACGGCGTGCGGATGTTGCCCGTCACACGGGCCGTCCTGCCCATCTCGATCAGGCCGGTGGCCGTGACGTTGCCCCTGACGGTGCCGTAGATTTTTGCGGTCGCCACCTCGACGTCGGCCTCGACCAGGCCGTTGGTCGAGACGATGAGCGTGCCGTCGGCCGAGGTGATGTGGCCGGAGAGGTGGCCGTCCACCCTCATCATGCCCTTGAATGTGGCGTCGCCGGTGAGGTGCGTGTTGTTGCCGACGAAGCCGCCGAGGTTACCCTCCTTGATGTCGCGCGCGATGGCCTCGCTCTCGGGGATGGCCTGCGTGGTGGATGATGTCTGCGGTACTGGCTGGGGCTGCATCTTCTTCTCCTGGGGGAAGGTCGGTAGAGCGGGACAGTTCTAGAAGAGTTTCGCCGTGAAGGCAAGGGAAATTCTCCGACGCCTGCGGCCGGGGGCGGTTTAGAGTATGCTCTTTCCAGGAATCGTCAGGGAACGAAGTCGCGGGGGCGGGGGAGATTATGGGGAGAGTTTACATAGGCGTGTGTGTGCTGGCCGCCGCGGCCGCCTGCCTCGTCGCGGCGGCCGCGAAGGGGCAGAGGTCGCGCCGGCCCGCGGGCGGCGTCGCCGGGACGGAGGCCGCGCTCGCGGGCGTGAGCGGCGAACAGATTTTGAGTCACATCAAAGTGCTCGCCTCGGACGAGTTCGAAGGGCGCGCGCCGGGGAGCCGCGGCGAGGAGTTGACGGTCGAGTACATCACCGGGCAGTTCCAGAAGCTCGGCCTCAAGCCCGGCAACCCCGACGGTACGTTCGTGCAGAAGGTGCCGCTCGTCGGCCTGACGGCGAGCCCCTCGGCCCACTTCACGGTCAGGGGTAAGAGGATTGACCTCAAGTCGCCGGACGACTACGTCGCCGTCACGCGGCGCGTCGTGCCGGAAGTCTCGGTCGAGGACTCGGACGTGGTCTTCGTCGGCTACGGCGTCGAGGCGCCCGAGTACGGCTGGGACGACTACAAGGGCGTGGACGTGAAAGGCAAGACCGTCGTCATGCTCGTCAACGACCCGCCCGTCGCCGACCCCGCCGATCCTTCGAAGCTCGACGAGAAGACGTTCAAGGGCCGGGCCATGACCTACTACGGCCGCTGGACGTACAAGTACGAGATGGCCGCGGAGAAGGGCGCGGCCGCCTGCGTCATCGTCCACGAGACGGGGCCGGCCGGCTACCCTTACACGACGGTCGTCTCGGGTTGGGGCGGGGAGAACTTTGACATCGAGGCGCCCGACCGGAACATGGGGCGCGCGGCGGTCGAGGGGTGGATAACTTTAGACCGCGCGAAGGAGCTGTTCGCCGCCGCGGGGCAGGACTTCGACCGCTTGAAGGCGGCGGCCGCGCGCCGTGACTTCAGGCCGTTGGCGCTCGGCGCGAAGGCCAGTTTTCATCTCTCGGTCAAGTCGCGCCGCGTCAACTCGCGCAACGTCGTCGCCGTGCTCGAAGGCTCCGACCCGAAGTTGAAGGGCGAGTACGTCGTCTACAGCGCCCACTGGGACGCCTTCGGCCGCGACGAGAAGCTGGCGGGCGACCAGATCAAAAACGGCGCACTCGACAACGGCTCGGGCGTGGCCGAGATGCTGGAGATCGCGCGCGCCTTCACGCGGCTGCGCCGCCCGCCGAAGCGCTCGGTCGTCTTCCTCGCCGTGACGGCCGAAGAGTCGGGCCTGCTCGGGGCGAAGTTCTACGCGCAGAACCCGCTCTACCCTTTGGAGCGCACGCTGGCCGACATCAACATGGACATGATGAACCTCTGGGGGCGCACGCGCTCGGTCGTGAGCATCGGCTACGGCAACACGACGCTCGAAGACGTGCTGGCCGAGGTCGCGGCCACGCAGGGCAAGACCGTCAAGCCCGACCCCGAGCCCGAGAAGGGCTTCTTCTACCGCTCCGACCACCTCGAATTCATGAAGCGCGGCGTGCCCGCCCTGACCTTCCTGCATTCGGGCGCCGACTACATCGGCAAGCCCGAAGACTACGGCCCGCGCAAGCGGCGCGAGTACACCGAGCGGGACTACCATAAGCCTTCGGACGAGGTGAAGCCGGACTGGGAGACGGCCGGGGCGGTGGACGACGTGAGGCTGCTCTTCCAGGTGGGCCTGCGCGTGGCCGAGGGCGACAGCTACCCCGAGTGGAAACCGGGCACCGAGTTCAAGGCGCGGCGCGAGGAGATGCTGAGGCGAAAAGGGATTGAGTGAGGGGGCGGACGATGCACACGTTGACGGCGACGGAAGGACTGACTAAGGGCGAGACTTACGCGGAGCTGGCGGCGCAGCTTCGCGCGCTCGTCGAGGGCGAAGACGACTTCATCGCCAACGCGGCGAACCTCTCCGCCCTACTCTTTCACACGCTGCCCGATCTGAACTGGGCGGGCTTCTACCTGCTTAAGGGCGGGGAACTGGTGCTCGGCCCCTTCCAGGGCCGTCCCGCCTGCGTGCGCATCCCCCTGGGGAGCGGCGTGTGCGGCACGGCGGCCGCGGCGCGCAGGACGGTCGTGGTCGAGAACGTGCACGAGTTCCCCGGCCACATCGCCTGTGACTCGGCGTCGAACTCCGAGGTCGTCGTCCCTTTGCTCAGGGGTGACGAGCTGCTCGGCGTGCTCGACCTCGACAGCCCCAACGTCGGCCGCTTCGACGCGGAGGACGCGAAGGGGTTGGAGGAGCTGGTCAGGGCGTTCTTAAGAATTTGAGCTTTCAAATGCGAAAGACAATGTTCACTTTGTGAGGTGACTCAAAGGGGGCGCCCCCTGTGCCACGCCTCCCGCCCCTCCGGCGTCGCCTCAAGCCTTCTCTCCAGAGTGAGCCTGACCAGCCCGAGCCCGCACAGGGAAGCGATGGCGTCTCTGGCGGCGTCCTCGTCCACCTCCGCCTCCGGCCCGAGCACGCGGTCGATGACCCACCCGGCCAGCCCCACACGGTCTTCGCCCGCCGACGCCGCCAGCCGCTCCGGCCCGTAGCGCGAAGGCAGCTCCGCGATCACACCCAGCAGTGCCAGCGGTATCCCCGACAGTCCGTGAGGAGGAGGCGACGCCTCGACGGGTGGAGGTTGGGCCGCGGAACTGCTCTCGACCTCCGGCGCGTCCGACAGAGGGAGCCCGGCCTGCGCCTCTGCCGCCCACGCGCGCGGCCGGTACTCTACCTTGAGCCCGCGCCCCAACTGGTGCTCGTAGAGCATCAGCGTCGCCGCCGCGTCGAGCGCCGCGTAGGCGACCTGTCGCGGGTCGAGCGGGCGCGCCCCCCAGTCGCTCTGCCGCGCCCCCTTGTCGAGCGCGAGCCCCAGGTGTCTTTCGGCCTGAGTCTTGAGGGAGTAGCCACGCTCGCCGCCGCGCCGCGCCGCCAGCATCGTGTCGTGGACGGGCGCGACGCGGAGGCCGAGGTGACGGTCGAGCCTCGGCACGTCGAAGGCCGCGTTGTGCACCGCTTTGACCACCGCGGTCGATTCGAGCGCGGCGCGTAGTTCGTTGACCTCAAGGCCGGCCAGTGCGTCCACGACGGCAACCCTAAGGCGCCCTTCGTCGCGGTAGGCGAGCTGGATCAACGAGACGCGCTCCGCACGCCTGTCCCACCACGACGCCGTCTCGATGTCGAGGGCGATGGCCGAGGGCGCGCGGAGCGCCCCGGCGAGGGCGGCGAGGCGGCGTGCGTCGTTGACGTAGGTGACCTGGTAGTCGGCGTTCATCGCGTGGCGGCGCGAAGAGACTGGCCGTCGTCCGGCGCGGGCGTCGGCCCGTCAAGGCTGCACGAGCTGTTGCACCTTCGGCGGCTCTTCGCCGAGCCAGTCGGGGTGCTGCGCGGTGCTGTCGAAGATGGAGGTCGTCTTGAACGGCTCGTACTGCCCGCCGGCGGCCGCCCCGGCCGTCTTCGCCAGCAGCGCGTCGCGTTCGTCGCGGCCGAGCGGGCGGAACGTCTCGACGGCCGCGAACGCCTGTTCGAGTACCTCCACGCTGTCGATGCCGGTGATGACGACCGAAGTCGGCAGGCTCAGGGCGTAGTGCAGGCACTCGACCGCGCTCACCGTGTTCGACCTGAGCAGGATGCCGTTCGCGAGCGGCTTCATCCCGAGCACGCCGATGCCTTGTTTGACCAGCTCGGGCAGGACGAGCTTCTCGAAGCTGCGGTAGTGTGCGTCCATCACGTTCAGGGGCATCTGGACGGCGTCGAAGCGGAAGCCGTGCTCGGCGGCGACTTCGAGCGTGTGGAGGTGGATGCGCGGGTCTTTGTGGCCGGTGAAGCCGACGTAGCGCACCTTGCCGGCCGCGCGCGCCTCGACGAGCGCGGCGTTGGCGCCCTCGTCGTCGAAGATGCGGTGCGGGTCTTCGAAGCGGATGACCTCGTGGTGCTGCGCGAGGTCTACGTAATCCACCTTCAACCTCTTGAGCGACTCGTCGAGCTGCTTCGCCGCCTCCTTCTTCGTCCGCCCGTCGATCTTGGTCATGAGGAAGGCGCGCTCGCGGTAGCCGTCCTTGAGCGCCCTGCCCATACGGCGCTCGCTCTCCCCCTCGTTGTAGTCCCAGGAGTTGTCCATGAAGTTGACGCCGCGGTCGATGGCCGCGCGCACGATGCGCAGGCTCAGCTCCTCGTCCACGTGCTTCAGGCTCAGGTGCCAGCCGCCGACACCTATCGCTGACACCCTCTCGCCGGTGCTTCCCAGAGTCCTGTAGATCATCCCTCGGCCTCCTCCCCCGTTTCCATTACAGCCGGCGCGTTACGAAATCATCCCCGCGGCGTTACGGTCTTGTTCGACGACGCCGTTCAGATTATTCGCGGGCGAAGTAGGCGGGCGGCCCTCACTCATCATCGACGTGCCCGGCCTCCGCCTGCCCCTGCGCCCCGAACTGAATCTCGTAGAGGCGCGAGTAGAGGCCGCCGCGCGCGCGCAGCTCCTCGTGCGTCCCGCTCTCGACGATCCGGCCGCCCTCGACGGCGTAGATGCGACTGGCGCGCATGACGGTCGCGAGCCGGTGCGCGATGACGACCGCGGTCTTGCCCTCCATCAGGCGCCCGAGCGCCTCGAAGACCAGCTCCTCCGAGGCGGCGTCGAGCCCCGAGGAGGGCTCGTCGAGGAGGAGGATGGGCGTGTCGCGGATGACGGCCCGGGCGATGGAGATGCGCTGGCGCTGCCCGCCCGAGAGCGTCTCGCCGCGCTCGCCGATGACCGTGTCGTAGCCCTCGGGCAGCCGCTCGATGAACTCGTGGGCGTTGGCGAGGCGGGCCGCCCCCACGATCTCCCTGCGCGTCGCGCCGGGGCGGCCGTAGGCGATGTTCTCCCAGATGCTCGCGCGGAAGAGGTAAGACTCCTGGAGGACGTAGCTGATCTGGTCGCGCAGCGACTTGAGCTTGAAGGAGCGCACGTCCCAGCCGTCGATGAGGACGCGCCCGGAGGTCGGGTCGTAGAAGCGCGGGATGAGACTGAGGAGGGTCGACTTGCCGCTGCCGGTCGGGCCGACGAGGGCGACGAACTCGCCGGGCTCGACGGCGAGCGAAACGTCCCGCAGCACGGGGCGGCCCGTGCCGTAGTCGAAGCCGACGCGCTCGAACTCGACGCGGCCGACGAAGCGCGGCGCGCGCCGGGCGCCGCGCAGGTCGCGCACCTGACTCTCGGTCTCCAAGACCTCGCGGATGCGCTCGAAGCCGACCGCGGCCTTCGAGGCCGCGTCCGACATCTTCGAGAGGTCGCGCATCGGCTTGTACATCTTGCCGAGGTAGAGGATGAAGATGAGGAGCGCGCCCGGCGAAATCTGCCCGGCGAGCACGAGGCGCGAGCCGTACCAGAGGACGAGGCAGGTGCCCGCGGCCACGATCAGCTCGACGAAGGGCGTGAGCTTCGCCTTGACGCCGCGCGCGAGCAGCGCCAGCTCGACGCTCTCCAGACTCTTCTCGTCGAGCCGGCTGCTCTCGTAGTCCTCGCGCGCGAACGCCTTGATGAGGCGGACGGCCGAGAGCGACTCCTGCACGACGGAGGCGATCTCGCCCTCCTTCCGCTTGACGGCGCGCGCGGCGCGCTTGATGCGGCGCGTGAAGCTGTAGACGACGAGGAAGAGCGCGGGCGCGACCGAGAGCGAGATGAGCGTGAAGCGCCAGTCGAGGTAGAGCATCACGCCGAGCATGCCGAGGAGCGTCAGGCAGTTGACGACCGCGCCGAGCAGCGCCGACGAGACGAAGTCCTGCACGGCGTCGATGTCGCTCGTCATGCGCACCATGAGGTCGCCCGTCTTCTGCTCGGAGAAGAAGGAGAGCGAGAGGCGCTGGATGTGGTTGTAGAGCGTGAGCCGCAGGTCGTGCATCACGCGCTGGCCGACGCTCGTCGTCAGGTACTTCTCGGCGTAGGTGGCGACGGCGCCTAGCGCGGCGATGATGACGACCGAGGCCGCCGCGAAGTTGAGGACGGAGGCTTTGTCAAACCCGGCGACGCGCCCGACTACCCCCGAGAGCCAGCCGGGCATCCGCTTCGACCCGAAGACGTAGTCGAAGACCAGCTTCAGCGGCCAGGGCTCAAGCAGGTCTGTGACGCTCTCGGCCAGGACGGCGGCGAACGCGGCGGCGAGCGCCGCCCGGTACGGGCGCAGCAGCCGCGTGATCCTGATCTTCCCTGAGCGCATCACTCGATTACCGGGCGGCCCTACCGTTGCATGACGAGCGGCAGCTCGACGAAGCTGGCGCGGCCGGGCTCGTGGTAGACCCTCTGCGTCGCCTTGCGGTAGTCCGCGGGCTTGGCCCAGAAGATGTTCGGGACGAAGGTCTGCGGGTTGCGGTCGTAGAGCGGGAACCAGCTCGACTGCACCTGCACCGCGATGCGGTGGCCGGGCAGGAAGACGTGGTTCGCCGTCGGGAGCGCGAAGCGGTAGAGAAGCGGCTTGTCCGACTCGATGGGCTTGGCCGTCTCCAGGCTCTCGCGGTAGCGGCCGCGGAAGATGTCGGCCGAGACCATCAGTTGATAGCCCCCGAGTTCGGGTTGCCCCGCGACCTCGTCCGGGTAGAGGTCGATGACCTTGACGACCCAGTCCGAGTCCGTCCCCGAGGTCGAGGCGAAGAGGTTGGCGACCGGCTCGCCGCTGATCTTGACGGGCGCCGTCAGAACGTCCGAGGTGAAGGTGAGCACGTCCGGGCGCCCCGAAGCCTCGCGCTGGTCGTCCACGAGCCAGCGCCGCCAGCTGGTGTCATCGACCGGGCGCGCGCGGTAGGGGACTGGCTTCGAAGGGTCGGAGACGTACTCTTCGAAGGCGCCGCCCGGGCGGGGCGCGTCGAAGCCGAGTCTGAGACCCGCCGAGAGGTAGAGCGGCGTCGGCTTCGGCGCGCAGCCGCGCTCGCAGCCCGAGGGCCAGGACTTGAGGCGCAGCCAATGATTCGTCCCGGTCTCGAAGGCAGTGACGGGGGCGACATCCGGTTTGGGCGCACCGTCCTTCAGGTAATAGTCTAAGAAGGGCCGGAGCACCTCCCGGCGGAAGGTGAGCGCGGTGTCGCTGTCGAACTTCAGAGGCCCGAGCGAGGAGCCCTCCCGGATCGCCTGCCCGTGGTGCCAGGGGCCGAGGACGAGGAAGACCTTGTCGTTGTTCGTGTCCTTCGGCTCGATGGCCTTGTAGACGGCGACGGCGCCGTAGATGTCCTCCTGATCCCAGAGGCTGTGGACGAGCATCACGGGCACCTTCAAGGGCTGCGCGGCGAGAATCTTGTCCACGGCCTGCCCCTGCCAGAACGCGTCGTAGGCCGGGTGTTCGAGGAGCTTGCGCCAGAAGCCGAGCTGCTCCATCCCGCGCCGTCTTCCCAACTCTCCGGCCGAGCCCGCCTGCATGAACATGTCGTAGGGGTCGAAGTGGCTCGTCCACCACTTGAGGTCGTTCTTGGGCGTGGCCTCCTGGTCGTAGACGTAGGACATGCCCTGCTGGCGGAACGCGCCGTTGTGGAACCAGTCGTCGCCGCGCCAGCCGTCCACCATCGGGTTCATCGGCACCGAGACCTTGAGCGCCGGGTGCGGGTTGACGAGCGCCATCAGCGGGAGGAACCCGTCGTACGAGATGCCGATGATGCCGACCCGCCCGTTCGACTCGGGCGTGTTCTTCACCAGCCAGTCGATGGTGTCGTAGGTGTCGGTCGAGTGGTCAACGTTCGTCGGGTTGAGCGGCCCGCGCAAAGGGCGGTTCATCACGTAGTCGCCCTCCGACCCGTACTTGCCGCGCACGTCCTGCACGACGCGGATGTAGCCGCCCTCGACGATTACGTCCGTCGCGTTGTCGTACCCCTGAAGGATTGGGCCGAGGTGCGAACTCTCCGCGTGGCTCGTCAGCGCCGAAGCGTCGTAGGGCGTGCGCGTGAGCAGGATGGGCGCGTTCTTCGCCCCCTTCGGCACAAGGATGACTGTGTGCAGCTTCACGCCGTCCCTCATCGGGATCATCACCTCACGGCGCGTGTACTCGAACCCTTCGTTCGTCGGCGTGAACTTCTGTGGCGTCTCGTTCGGCAGCTCCGGCGTCTGCGCCGACGACGTGCCGGCGGCGGGCATGAAGAGCGCACAGGCGAGCAGTAAGAATCTCAGACGTGTCATCGCTTTTCTCCTCGGGCGTCTCAGGTGCGGGCGGAAGGCTGTATCAGTACCAGAGTCGTCGGCGCGAAGCAACAGCGGCGGGGAGAGTCCCTGTTGACACGCCGCGCCGCTGCCATTATTTTAGCCCGGCCGCCCTCTCTGCCAAGCGGGCCACCCCGATCAGCCTTTTCGTCCGTCAACGCCCCCGGCCGCAAGCGCCGGGACGCAGAGCGAGGAAGACTCCGCCTTGGGAACACCCGAGCTGCCGCGCCTCAAGTGGGACACAGTCTGAATGCGGAAGATTGACCGCCTCGGGTGGGCGGCCGGCTTCTCGTTCACCTCTTACGGCTTGACGGTCGGCGTCCGCGTGAGCGACCCCGCGGCGCTCGGTCTTGTCGCCGAACGCCTCCCGCCCGGCTGGAAGCCTTCCGCGGCGCAAGTGGCCGGACGCCTCTACTCGCTGAAGGTCGGCGGCGCGGGCGTGCGACCCGGCCTCCGCCAGTTCAGCCTCCTCTACGGCGACATCGCGCTCCTCGCTCGCTCGG
This sequence comes from Acidobacteriota bacterium, assembly GCA_019242475.1. GTDB lineage: Bacteria > Acidobacteriota > Blastocatellia > Pyrinomonadales > Pyrinomonadaceae > QHXN01. The sequence continues at coordinate 140,056 of JAFAVK010000119.1, forward strand.
TCGATTTCGAAGCCGTGCTCGACGCCTTCGAGTCGGACTTGAAAATGTACGTGGCCGAGTTCGCCCGACGCCGCGTCTTCGTCCACGCGGGCGTCGTCGGCTGGCGCGGCCGCGCCGTCATCATCCCCGGCGCGAGCCTGAGCGGCAAAACGACGCTCGTCGCCGAACTGGTCAAGGCCGGCGCCGACTACTACTCGGACGAGTACGCCGTCCTCGATGCGCGCGGCCGCGTCCATCCTTACCCGCAGCCGCTCCAGGTGAGGGAGAGCCGCGAGGCGCGACAGACGAAGGTGCCGCCCGAATCATTCGGCGGCCGCCCCGGGCGCAGGCCGCTCGCCCCGGGGCTCGTAGTCTCCACGAGCTACAAGGCGGGCGCGCGCTGGCGCCCGCGACATTTAAGCGTCGGGCACGGGCTCTTAGAGCTTCTATCCAACACCGTCCCGGCGCGCCGCTGCCCCCGAGAGGCTTTAACCGCCCTGAAGGCGATCGTGGGCGAGGCGCCGGTAATCAAGGGCGCGCGCGGCGAGGCGGCACGCGCGGCCGACGAAATCCTAAACTACCTTGAGACCGAAGGGAGAGAACTGGGTGGGTAAGAAGGCCGAAGAGCTAATGCCCCTGGCGCGGACGGAACGGCTCATCGTGGAAGAGCTGCCCGGCGAAGTCCTCGTGCTCGACCTCGAAGACAACAAGGCTCACTGCCTGAACCCGACCTCCGCGCTCGTCTGGCAGTGCTGCGACGGGAAGATGACCGTCGCCGAGGTCGCGCGCCGACTCTCCCGAGAGCTAAACTCCCCGGCCGACGAGGAGGTGGTGTGGCTGGCCCTCGGGCAGCTCGACCGGCATCGGCTTCTGGAACGGCCCGCCGCGAGAACGTCGCGCGCCCGCCGCTCAGTCTCGCGCCGGGAGTTGATTCTCAGGTACGCCCCGGCCGCGCTGGCCCTCCCCGCCGTCATGTCGATTGCGACACCCTCCGCGGCGCAGTTGGGTAGCCTGCGACCCCTAGGCGCCGCGTGCAGCCTCGGGATACAGTGCGCGAGCGGCAACTGCTGCTGCGGCGCCTGTACCGCAAACCCCTGCCCGATCATCGACCCGGGCGGCGGGACGGGAACCTGCTGACAGTCGCGGTGGGCGGCAGGGCTTCGAAGTTGGCTGACGGTTCGACGGTGAGGTCAATCCTCACCGGCGCGTGGCGTCCCGAACCTCCGTCGGTCGATTGCTCGGCGGATGAACTCTGCCGCGTCGCCCCGCTGCTCGCCAGTTCCGGCGCGGCCGCCATCGCCTGGCGGAGGCTGCGCGACACCGCCCTCGCCGGCCACCCAGAAGCCGCCGGGCTGCGCGACACACACCGACGCAACACACTCCAAGCCGCGCGCCTGGAGCATGAACTCCGGCGCGTCTTCACGCTGCTTCGTTCGTCAGGCGTAGAGCCGATTCTTATTAAAGGCTGGGGCGTCTCCCGCCTGTACCCCGAGAGGGGCCTGCGCCCATACGGAGATATCGACCTGTGCGTAAGCCCCGCGGATTACGCCCGCGCGAGGGAGTCACTCAACGCTCTGGACGATAGGAGCTGCTGGGTCGATCTCGATCACGACGAGGTTGACCGGCTCGACGCGAGACGCTGGGAGGATCTCTACTCCCGCTCCATTCTCGAAAGTCTCGGCGACACGGAGGTCAGAGTGCCCTGCGCGGAAGACCACCTGCGCCTGCTCTGCATCCACCTCCTCAAAGAGGGCGCGCGCCGTCCCCTCTGGCTCTGCGACATCGCGCTCGCGGTCGAGGGGCGCGCCGACGGCTTTGACTGGCGCCTCTGCCTGGGCGAAGCCGACCCGCAGGCCAACTGGGTCGCCACGGCGGTCGCGCTCGCCGGGCGACTGCTCGACGCGAAAATCGACGACACCCCCGCCGCGCGAGTGGCCGAACGCCTGCCGGCGTGGCTCGTGCCCGCCGTGCTGCGGCAGTGGGGCGAGCCCTTCCGCCCCGCCCCGCCCCCTATGCGGTGGCAGTTGCGCCGCCGCCCGTCCGGCCTCCTGCGTGCCCTGCGCGAACGCTGGCCGAACCCCTTGGAGGCGAGCGTCGCGACCCGCTCCCGGCTCGCCGGCCGTTCACCCCTTCCCCTACAGGTCAAGACCTATCTCTCGCCAAAGCGAGTGCGAAAGCTTTTGCGCGGGGGCACCCCGGGAAGCTGAAGGAGGGTAGCTGACCGATTGCCGTAAGGACAGCGGGATGTGTGCTGATTGAAAAGCGGAGAGAATTTTACACACTTGGCTGTCAGGTAGATACCTTTTGTAGACTGACAACTTCCCGGTTGTCCACTGCAAAAGACGGCGCAAGTCATATAGAGAGATTTAGGCGACGGCTGTCGGCCCTTGAAGGCCTTCCCGGGCATGAAATATATCTACCGCCCTCATTAGCAGAAATAATTTGACATCCGTAGGGCTTTTGTTAAAATCCCAGCCGCTTCGCTACCGTTGAATTGACCTTCGTTTATCCACAGAGCTGGTCAGGGTAGAGTATCCCGCCGGTTCACGACCACAGTCTTCTACGCAGTTCGCGCACGCGCCCCTGACAACTAAATCCGAATAACGCCCACGCCTCGCTCTTACGTCCACCTGAGAGTAGTTATTTGCCACACCTAAAGAAGTGTGGGTGCCCGCGGCAGTAATCAACGGACTCTTATAAGAATTTATGGACACCACCCCCCAAGGCGCAATGGCGCTCCTCGCCCTCAGCCACTCCCCCGTTGAGCAGGCGCTCTACGAGGCGCTGTGCGCCGCGACCTGCGGCCAGAACCAGTCCTGCGTGGGGAGCTTGAGCCTGCGGCGGCTGCTGGAGTTGACCGGGCTGGGAAGCTACACCACCCTGCGCCGCGCGCGCGCCGGGCTCGTGTCGAAGTTAAGCATTGATTGCAAGCGCGTCGCCTCGGACGACGGCGGCCCCGAAGAGGGGCCGGGGAGCAGCTACCTCGTCTACGGCCCCGAGGAGATCTTCGAGCGTCGCCGCGCGGCCGGCATCGACCCCTACCCGAAGGAGTACCAGAGCCACGCCCGCGGCGAGGGCTTCGTCCCCGCCCTGGAGCGCGTCGTGAACGGCTACGACCTCAGCCGCCGCGAGGCGCAGGTCGCGCTCTGCTGCGCCGAGGGGCTCACCAACGCCGAGATCGGCGACCGCCTCTGCATCACCGAGCAGACCGTCAAGTTCCACATGCGCCACCTCTTCATCAAGTTCGGCGTCCGCCGTCGCGGGGAGTTGATCTCGCGGCTCCTCCGTCACGAGGATGGAGTCGCCGTCGGTAACGGCTCGGGTCGTCGGGCCGGCCCATTCAGCGCGCCCAAACTCTAAACAGGGCCGGCGCGCTTAACAATCCGGGTGCCTCGCCATGAGGCTTCCCCCTCGGGGGGTACGACGTGACGAGTCAGTAGCCAAGGGGGCGAAAAACTTAAGGGCACGTGGCGGCAGTGGTGTATCGAGAGGGGCAGCAGGAAAGATTATGAGCAGCGCGAAGAGGAAGGCGGAGAAGGGGAAGGCGAAGCGGACGGCGCAGGTCGTCTGCCGCGGCGGCAAGTCCTTCTGGACCACGCAGGCGCAGTTCTGGCAGTGGGTCAGGGACGGCGTCGTCGTTAAGACCGGGGACAGGCCCTTGGCGGGCTTCTTCGTGCGCGAGGCCGAGGAGCTGAACGTCATCCTCGGGAACACCGTCCTCAACCTCTCGCGCCCCAACCACCTGCGCGAGGCCATGCTCTCGCGCCGGATCGGTCTGGCGGCCAAGTAAGCCTTCGGGCGGCGTACGCCGCGGTATAGGAAGTATCAGACTTATGAAATCCAGCCTCTTAGTCAAGGCACGCCGTTGCGGCCTCGCTGCCGCGCTCTCCGTCGCGGGCGCCGTTTCTGTTGCGGCGCAGGAGCAGCGGGTCGCCAGCAACGCGGCCTCCACTTCCGCCGCGGGCGTTGCGTCCGACGGGCAGCGCGCCGCGGCCGGCGACCAGTACCGCATCGGCCCGCGCGACGTGCTCACCATCCGCGTCACCGCCCCAGACATCGTCCCGCAGTTCTCGGCCGAGGCGATGGAGGTCAACGAGTGCGGCATGATCCCGCTTCTCTCCGTCCAGAACGAGGAGCAGAATGAGATCAAGGCGGCCGGAATGACGACCAACGAGCTGCAGGAGCAGCTGCGCAAGTTCTACACCAAGTACAAGCGCAACCCGCAGGTCGTCGTCAAAGTCCGCGAGTACAATTCGCAGCCCGTCGCCATCAACGGCGCGGTGGCAAGGCCCGGCCAGTTCCAACTCCGCCGCCCCGTCCGCCTTCTCGAACTTCTGCAGTTCTACTCCGGCGGCGCGACCGAGAAGTCCGGCGGGCGCATACAGATCGCGCGCATGCCGGCGCTCGGGATGTGCGAGACCAAGCCCGCGAACGGGGCCACCCCAATAGACGAGGCCACGGCCCCGTCCTTCCTCAGCTTCAAGCTGGAGGACACGCTGAAGGGCGACGAGCGGGCGAACCCCTTCCTCCAGCCGGGCGACGTCATCACGCTGCCCGAGGCGAAGGAGGCCTATGTTGTCGGCAACGTCCTGCGCCCCGGCCCCGTGCTTCTGCGGGACGAGCACCTGACCGTCACGCGCGCCATCGCGATGGTCGGGGGTCGAATGCCCGACACCCGCAAGGAGAAGGTGCGCATCATCCGCCCGAACCCGAACGGCGGGGAGAGCCAAGAGATCCCCGTTGACATCGCCGCCATCGAGAACCATAAGGCCGAAGACATCGTGGTCCAGGCCAACGACATCATCGAAGTCCCCGTCGCGGGCGGCAAGAGGCTTCTGAGGAACTTGATGAACACGGTCGTTCCGGCGGCCGGGAACCTGCCGGTTCAGGTCATCCGGTAAAAGTGTAAGCAGTAACTTCCTGCGATAAGTAAAAATAAAGTCCCTGTTTCCCTCGAAGGAAGCGAGTAAGTCTCATGAAGGAAATCAACGACGGCCAACCTTTCGCGCTCCCCGAGCCGAAAGACCTCGACCGGCCCCGAGCCGCAGCGCCGCTCACACCCTACGCCGGCTACGCCAGCTATAGCGACGCGGAAGGTGGGGACGAGAACCACTTCCGCGAGTACCTGCGCGCCGTGCGCAAGCACATGTGGCTGATCGTCGGCCTCACCCTTCTCGTCACGGCCGCCGCGGCCGTCTACGTCGCCCAGAAGCCCGACATCTACACGGCGCAGGCGCGCGTGCAGGTGGACCTCGAAAGCAACCCGGGGGCGGGGACGACCAAGAGCGGGACCGTGGTTATCAACAGCCCGACGACCGACCCCGCCTACTTCAACACGCAACTCCAGAACCTGACGAGCCCGGGGCTGCTGCGCCGCGTGGTGAAGACGCTCGACCTCGAACACAACCAGACATTCCTGCGCCCCTCCGCCGGACAGAACCGCACCGTCTGGCAGAACCTCCTGCGGATGGCAGGCCTCCAGAAGAGGACACCCGAGCAGAAAGAGGGTGCCGACGCCAACCAGCTACCGCTCACCGGCACGGTCGCGCCGGCCACCGCCCGCGAAGACCTGGCCGAGGCCAAAAGGCTGGACCCGTTCGTCCGCATACTTCAGGCGGACCTGAAGGTCGAGCCGGTCAAGGAGACGCGCACCAGTTCCTACAGCAAGGACACGCGCCTGATTGATATTAAGTACACGCACGGCGACCCGCAGGTAGCGGCCAAGATCGTCAACGCCATCGCCGACACCTTCGTCCTCTCAAATCTTGAGAAGAAGACTGAGACGAACGCCACCGCGGGCGACTTCCTGCAGAAGCGCGTGGCCGAGCTTCAGTCCTCGATCCGCAGCGACGAGGAGCGGTTAGTCAACTACGCCAAGACGCACCAGATACTCTCGCTCGACGGAAGCCAGAACACGGTGGTCGAGCGCCTGGCCGGTCTCAACCAGCAGCTCCTCCAGGCGGAGAACGAGCGCAAGGACGCGGAGGCCGCCTACCGCGCGGCCCAGTCGCCGGGCGCCGCCAGCGCCCTCGCGGAGAAGGATAGCAAGGCTAAAGAGGATGTGGAGTCGAAGCTCGCGGCGCTTAGGGAAAGACGCTCGCAGCTCCTTGTAAACAACACCGAGGAGTGGCCCGAGGTCAAGGAGATCAACCAGCAGATCGCCACGCTCGAAAAACAGTTGGGCGAGACGAAGTCGCGCGCGACCGCGGTCGTGACCACCAACCTTGAGACGCGCTACCGCCAGGCTCTGGATCGCGAGCGCGCCATCCGCGCCGACTTCCAGCGTCAGCAGGGGGAGACGCTGACGCAGAACGAAGCGGCCATCAACTACCGCATCATTCAGCAGGAGATCGAGACTAACAAGCAACTCCTCGACGGCTTACTACAGCGCTCCAAAGAGAACGACGTGGTGCTGGCGGGCACGCCCAACAACATCTACGTCGCAGACTACGCCATCGCGCCCGACTCTCCCGTCGGCCCGCAGCGCCTGCGCGGCGTCATCATGGCGGTCTTCCTCTCTCTAGCAGGCGGCATCGGACTCGCGATCTTTCTCGAATACATGAACGACTCTGTCCGCTCCACCGAGGATGTGGACCGCTGGCTGCGCCTGCCCTCAATGGGTGTCATCCCGGCTGTCGGCGGATTAACGAGGCGGCGCTTCTTCCCCTCGAGGGCGCTCGCCCGGCGCAACGGGCACGGTCACGGCCAAGAGTCCCCTGAGTTGCTAGTGAATGTCGAGAATCGCTCCGCGCTCGCCGAGGCCTACAGGCACCTCAGGACTTCGGTGCTGCTCTCGACGCCGGGTCACGCACCCAAGTCGCTCCTCGTCACGTCGAGCGTCCCCTCGGAGGGTAAGACGACGACGGCCGTCAACACTGCCCTCAGCTTGGCGCAGACGGGCGCCAACGTCCTAGTTGTGGATGCCGACATGCGTCGCCCGCGCCTTCACACTATCTTCGAGATTAGCAACGGCCGAGGGCTTAGCACTATCCTCTCTAACGATCTGAGCGAGGCAGAAGTGTTCTCGATGATCCACCGGCATGAGGGGACGAGCCTCAACATCCTGACCTCGGGGGCCATCCCGCCGAACCCGGCTGAACTGATCGGTTCCGAGCAGATGCGCCGCCTTCTCAGGACTCTCGAAGACACCTTCTCTCATGTTGTTATCGACACGCCCCCCGTTGGCTCGTTCACTGACGGCGTCCTTGCCTCCACCCTCGTCGATGGCGTGCTTCTTGTTGTCCACAGCGGTAAGACCTCACGAGGCGTCGCACGCCGCACCAAGCAACTCCTCCAAGATGTCGGCGCGAAGGTCTTCGGCGTCATCCTCAACAATGTCAACCTGCGCGAGCACGACTACTATTACTACCGCGGTTACTACTCGGAGACGTATTACAACGCTGATGCCGATGCTGACCAGATGGCGTAAAAGTGTTAAGGTCTGCGCCGCCTAACATTGGAAACGCTGTGCCCGACAGTCAAAGCGCCAACGGTTATGATTGACTTACGCTGCCACCTGTTAGACGGAACGCCCTGCGGCCCCGCGTCCTTCGCCACTTCTTTACAGATATGTAAGGAGGCCCTAAACAACGGCGTGCGCACTATCGTGGCGACCCCATTGTGGGCAGCCAATAATGGCGAGCCCCCACTACCTTTCGATGAGTGTGAACGGAAAATTAATAGACTTCTTAATGAGACAGGTGGCCTCCTCTCTATTAAGCCAGGTTTCGTTCTTCAATTCGGATTGAACTTACATAGCTTAGTCGAAAGATACAGCAATAAACTCGCTGTCGGGGGCCAGCGACACTTGCTAGTTTCCCTCCCCGCGCTAGAGGTACCTACCGCAGTTGAAGACGTGTGGGAGACTCTTTCACAACGTGGGTTTCGCATTATTGTCACGCACCCAGAATGTAATCCTGCGTTGCGACGTCAACAGGACCGCCTCTCACGGTGGGTCTCGGCGGGGGTGGTGCTGCAGGTTGATGCAGCGAGCGTAATGGGCGTGTATGGAAGGGAAGTGCAGCGCTTTACGCTTAATTGCCTAAGAAGGTATGAGGGTCGCACCGTCGTTACCTTTAATACACAAATCAAGAGGATGCAGTATGATTCGATGGCCGTAACGAGGAGATATCTCGTCGGCCAGTTAGGTGAAGCGACTGTGGCGAAACTCTTTAAGGATCTCCCACAGGGTGTTTTAAATAACACCTTGAAGGAACATAGCCAACTCCAAGGTCCTATGCCACGCCGGATATTTTCAATGTTTCGCTTGTCGTCCAGTTCTCCTAAGGATCTAACAGACCAATAAGTGATTACTTAAAGTAAGTAATTCGGGTGCGCGGAATACCAAGCAATCTTATCTCCGGGTCCCCACTATCACTACGATCTTACTTAAGAGCAAATGTTATGAGCCAAGAGGAGATCCTCATTAAACCCGACGGGAATATTAAAAATTATTGGAGGGATTTGTGGAGCTACCGGGAACTGTTTTATTTCTTAGCGTGGAGAGACATCGCTGTACGGTATAAGCAGACAGTAATTGGCTTTGGGTGGAGCGTCATCCGTCCGGTGCTTACGATGGTCATCTTCACCGTAGTTTTTGGGAGACTCGCCAAGCTTCCTTCCGAGGGGGTGCCTTATCCAGTTTTAGTGTTTTCAGCCATGCTGCCGTGGCAGTTTTTTGCTAACGCGCTTACTGAAAGTAGTAACAGCCTTATTAGTAACGCGCAGATGCTGTCCAAAGTCTATTTCCCGCGTTTGGCAATACCTGCAAGTGCGGTCATGGTTAGCTTCGTTGACTTTCTAATCTCTCTTATAGTTCTGTTTATTTTAATGGTGTGGTACCAAGTGGCACCAAGTTGGCGAATCGTAACTTTGCCAATCTTGACATTACTCGCCTTCGGCGCTGCTATGGGGGCGGGGCTGTGGTTCGCCTCTCTCAATGTAAAATATAGAGACTTCCGCTATATAGTGCCCTTCATTGTGCAGCTCGGCATTTATATATCGCCGGTAGGATTTAGTAGCAGTATAGTGCCGCCTAAATGGAGGCTGCTATATTCTTTGAACCCTATGGCCGGTGTTATAGATGGGTTTCGCTGGGCAATCACAGGCAACGACGCCGAAGCTTATTGGCCTGCGGTAGCCCTCTCCGTCATCATCATCACCTTATTGTTATTTGGCGGCATATGGCAGTTTCGCAAGACAGAGCGAAGTTTCGCCGATGTCATATAATTTAAAGCTTAGGGCCTATTAAATGTCTGACAGCATTATTAAAGTCGAAAATTTAGGTAAACAATATGTAATCGGTCATCAACGGGGAGAGCGCTATACAACTCTGCGGGATGTAGTAGCAAGCAATGCTAAACGGCTAGGGCGAAAATTACTCCACCCGCTAACCTCCGCATCTTCCAATCCCCATGTCGGTCGTGAAGATTTCTGGGCGCTAACCGACGTCTCCTTCGAGGTAAGGCCGGGTGAGGCTATCGGCATTATAGGTCGGAATGGGGCGGGCAAGTCGACGCTGCTCAAAATCCTCAGTCGTATAACAGAACCGACTACAGGGAGCGTTAGGATAAGGGGACGGCTTGCCAGTCTCCTTGAGGTCGGCACCGGGTTCCACCCTGAGTTAACTGGGCGAGAGAATATTTTTCTCAATGGCGCAGTCTTAGGCATGACCAAGGCGGAGATTAGACAGAAGTTTGATGAAATCGTAGCGTTCGCCGAAGTAGGAAAGTTTCTAGACACACCTGTCAAACGCTATTCCTCGGGAATGTACATTCGGCTTGCGTTTGCCGTAGCCGCCCATTTGGAGCCCGAAATCCTCGTAGTGGACGAGGTGCTGGCGGTTGGGGACGCCGAGTTTCAGAAGAAATGTTTGGGGAAGATGGAGGAGGTGGCGACCAAAGAAAATCGCACAATCTTATTTGTTAGTCACAACATGGCGGCAATTGAAAACCTGTGTCAGCGGGTGATTCTCCTTGAACAAGGCAGTGTGACTTATAGTGGGGAAACTACGAAGGCGATAAATCTCTATCTCAGTAATATTCTACCCTCTGCGATCGAAGCTGTCCCGCTTATGCACAGAACCGATCGCTCGGGAGACGGTAGCATTCGCCTGACCAGCTTCCATGTCGAAGATCAGGACGGGCAGAGAATAGCGGCAGTTTCCAGTGGCATGGACGTAACTTTCGTTCTTGGATACAAATGCTACGGAGATCACCCTTACCGTAAGGTTGACGTAGGCTTCTCAGCACATTCAACGTCTAATCAGACATTGTTTGTTTTTTACAGTTCTTACATGGGACGGCTGTTTGAGCTGACTTCCCGGGAAGGGGAGTTCCGATGTCGTGTATCTAAATTTCCTTTAGCGCCTGGTAGATATGGCATTGGGGCTCGCGTCGTGGTAGGGGGGGATGAAGCCGACTGGCCGAATGACGGTATAGGTTATTTAGAAGTAGAGGCCGGAGATTTCTACGGAACAGGTGCGAAAGGCTATAACGGGGCCGCCCCGTTCCTTGTGTTAGGAAATTGGAGTCTGTCAGATACTGCTTCACTTTAGGGCATATGACTGAGTACCCTATGCGCTTGCTGAAACGCGTTGCCAAAAAAATATACCGGGTGACATCCGCCAAGCTGGCCCCATTGAACAGAAAACTAGATCCTGCTTCTAATTTTTACTTAAAATCTTATGCCCAAGAGGGGGAGGACATAATATTAAATCGGATTTTTGAGTGGAAGAGGGATGGTTTCTACGTCGACGTTGGCGCACATCATCCGCATAAATATTCGAACACATACTTTTTCTATTTGAGAGGGTGGCGAGGCATCAACATCGACCCCCTGCCGGGTATTATGGGCGCCTTTAACAAGTTGCGCCCTCAGGATATCAACCTTGAGTTGGCGGTATCTAGCTCGAAAGAGAAATTGATTTACAATAGCTTTAACGAACCGGCTATAAATGGATTTTCCAAAGAACTCTCTAAGCAAAGAGATAACTATTTACACTTTAAATTAGTCTCCCAACGCACAATAGAAACGCATACGTTGTCTGAGATCTTGGCAACACACCTTCCTCCCAATAAGGTTATAGATTTTCTATCTATCGACGTTGAGGGTTTAGATTATGCGGTCCTCAAGTCTAATGACTGGACTAAGTACCGGCCTACTGTAGTTCTTGTCGAAGACTTGGAGTTACACACGATCGAAGATGTGAACAAATCGCAAACGATATTATTTATGCGCAGTTGTGGCTACGTGCCGCTCTGCAAGACTCCTCATACGGTATTTTTTATAGAGGAAGAAAGGCTAAAAATAAGCCCTGCGGGAATTGGCATAGATCGGACTTCCACAACCAAAGGATTAGCTAGGTGAATAATGTAACGTGGCTTATCTTGTCTAGTTTAGACGGACATAAGCGGCTCCCACATAAAATTGGTTATGAAGCAGAAGCTCAAAACAATACTAAGACGGTCATTGGCATTTCTTGCCAGCCGAGAACAAATCGATAAACTTACTAACGAAGTTTTAAATACTCAAATCCTCCAGCGAATGCTCTTTTTCCGGTATCAACAGCTGCACAAAACTATTGAGGCGCTCCCGCGTTTTGACGACGTGGGATTTCGGGTTTATTCCCAAACAGATGAAGATGGGGTATTACTGTATATATTCTCCTTGATCGGCAGCACTAATAAAATATGCGTAGAGGTTGCCTTCAAGTTGCCCGAAGGCGCTAACACGACAAATCTAATTTGTAACTGGGGGTGGACCGGCTTTCTAATAGAAGGAAACGAGCACCATATAAAACAGTCTAGAGAGTTTTTTGAGTCACATAATGACACCACGATCTACCCGCCAAAACTGATACAGGAGTGGGTCACTGCCGAGAATATCAACGGGTTGCTTCAAGAGAACGGTGTGGCCGGGGAGATCGATTTGTTTTCGATTGATATTGACGGGGTAGATTATTGGATTTGGAAAAGCCTTAACATCATACGACCGAGGGTTGTGATTGTGGAATATCAATCGATATGGGGGGCGGATACGTCTGTGACTGTCCCTTACAGGCCGGACTTCACTCGCGATGATGAAACCTTTTTTGGGGCCTCTCTGGCTGCATTCGTCAAGTTGGGCAGGGAAAAGGGGTATAGGTTGGTTGGTTGTAATAAGTTTGGCTTTAATGCCTTTTTCATTCGTGAGGACATTGGGGAAAATGTTCTTCCCGAAGTATCCGTAGATAGATGCTTACAACATTTAAAAATCAGAGATCAACAGAGAATGTTTCTCTCCGATGCCGTGAAGCGTGAATGGGAAGAAGTTTGAATGGTATGGCTATGAGTGTGGATGTTTCTATAATTATCTGCACGTGTAACCGGGCGGAAGATTTGCGGGAAACCTTAACGGCCATAGCGGGGGTGAAGGTGCCCGAGGGGCTGTCGGTGGAACTGCTTA
>JAFAVK010000028.1 GCA_019242475.1 Acidobacteriota bacterium
GCGCCGCCGCGACCTGCTCGGACGTAGTCCTCAGCGCGGAGAAGGCGAGCCGCACGTCCTCCTCGACCTGCCCGCGCACGCTGCCGAGTTGAAGCTCGGCCTGACGAGCGCGGCTCGAAGCGACCTCGATGCGACCTCGCGTCAGCCCGCCGTTGAAGATCGGGACGTTCAACTGGATGGCGACGCGCCGCGTCGGGAGGTCCGTGTTCGTGGGCGTGATGCCGCTCACGCCGTAGTCGCCGACGAAGTCCACCGACGGCAGAAGCTCCGCGCGCGCGGCGCGCCGCTCTAACCCGGCGAGGTCGGCCTCCGCCTCCGCGATGCGGACTTCCGGCCGCACGCGGCCCGCCTCCTCGACCGCCGTTTCGACGGAGGGCAGCGGGTCGTTCGTGAACTTTAAAGGGTCTGTCAGCGTGAGCTGCGAGCCGAGCGGGAGCCCGACGACGCGTTGCAGATTCAAGACCGCCTGTTCGGTCGCGGTCTGCGCCTGCGAGACGCGCAGGCGCGTCTGCGCGAGGCGCGTCTCGGCGCGCGTCACGTCAACGCCCGTCGCCACGCCCGCGTTGTGCTGATCCTGCGCGAGCGTCAGAAGAGTCTGTGCCAGTTCCAAATCGGCGCGCGCGGCCTCCACGTCGCGCCCGGCGCGCAGGGCTTCGAGGTAGGTGAGCGCCGTGAAGGTCGCCACCTGCTCGCGCGCGAGGCCCTCCTGCAAAGTGGCGAGGCGCACGCCGGCCTTGCCCGCCTGGTAGTTGCGGATGGCCGCGAGGCTGAAGATGGACTGGACGAGGCGCGCGCGCGCGTCGAAGTTGTTGAAGGGGCCGATGAAGAACTTGTTGAAGCCCGGGAACGTGCCCGCCTGGAAGCCGAGCGCGGCGAGGTTCTGCGTGATGTTCGCCTGGTAGGCCGTGCCCGAGACGTTCGGCAGGAGCCCCGCGCGCGACTGCCGTCGCAAGCCTTCCGCCTCGCGCTCGCGCTCGCGCGCCAGGAGCGTCGTGAGGTTGTTCTCTTCCGCGAGCTGAATCGCCTGCTCAAGGCCGAGCGCCGAAGGCCCCTGCGTGACGCGCGCCGCGCCGGGGAGTTGGGTGCGTCCCGTCGGGCTCGTCCGCGTCGCGCCGGGAATGCCACCGACGTTCGACCCACCCTGCTCGCCCGCCGAGCGCGAGTCGCCCTGCGCCTGGCCGCGCGTGGCGTCGCCGCTCTGGTTCGTGCGCCCCGCGCCGCCGGCCTGATTGGTCTGGCTGCCCGTGGCGCTCGTCCCCGTCTGCGTCGTGCTCGGCTGCCCCGACTGGCCCGTCTGTCCCGTCTGCCCTTGCTGCGCCGACGCGCGCGGCGCCAGCAGGGCGACGCATAGAACGACTAACAAAGCTCCCCTCAAAACTTTCCCCTCGCTCGCTTTCAACTTCAACATTCACTCGCCTCAAACACGGGCGGCGAGGAGTGGCACCTTCTCGATGGGTGACCGCCCCTCGCCGCGACCCTCGCCCCCGGCAACGCTCCGCCGGGGGCGAATGCCCCACTCACACCTCAAGTCTTATTAGGGACTGGCGACTGGTTCTATTTTTACACCCAACCTATGCGGAAATCATAACGGCGCGGTGGAGAGAAGTCTGTCCCAACGTGTGCAAAGGGTCTCTTCATTCGGGGACGAGCGCGACGCGAAAGCCGGCGAGCGCCCACTCCTCTTCCCCCTCGACCCCGCGGACGTAGGAGAAATCGCCCGGGCCGTTCGACCCGACCGCGTAGCACTTCGCGTTGCCCTGCTCGTCGCGGTAGAAGCCGAGCTCGAGCGTCTCGGTCTCAGACCACTCGGGGTGGAAGAGCGCGCCGACGAGGTTGAAAACGGCGGGCGGGCAGATGGTCGCGCGGTAGCCTTCGGGCATCAGCCCGCGCGCGCGCCAGTCCTCGTTGACGACGCGGACGAACTCGCGGAGTGAAAGATAGTTGTGCGCGAAGCGCGTGCCGTTGACCATCCCGGCGCGGCCGAGGTAGGGCGCGAAGGGGTCGGCCGAAGGGTCGTGGCCGTAGGGCGTGCCGTAGAACTGCTTGTTGCCGGGCAGGTAGCGCGGCTTCTGCGTCGTCTCGACGCCGACGACGCGCCCCTGGTGTCGCGCGTGCCCTCGGAAGAGCTGTTCGCGGTAACTGCCGCCGTGCTCCCGCGGCCGCGTGAACTCGCGCGAGGCCGCGGGGTAGAGCCGCGCCGCGTACTTGTCATCAAGCGGCACCGCTTCGGCCCTCGGGACGACGTGCCACTCGACGTTGAAGTGGCCCAAAGCCCCCGCGGCCCCCGGCGGCACTTCGAATTCGCGCGCCTCGGGCGCGAGCAACTCCGCGTTCGGCTCCAGCCCGAAGAAGTCTCGCAGCCTCCCCGCCCTCTCCGCCTTCCAATCGGCCATGCCGCTCTCCCCCTTTTTTCGTGACAGCTCCGACACTGTAATACATCTCAATCACAAATATCTTGTGACGAAGGGCTCAGAGACAACGCATAGATTAATCTGTTCATCCTCGAAGCTTTAACGTCCGAAGAGCGGCGGCGGAAGGTGTAACCGAACGGAGCGGCCCGCCGTCTTTCAAGAGATAGCAGAAACAAGTGTCGTTTATGGCTTCATTAAATTCATTTCACTCGCTCCGCATCACGCCGCTGCTCTGTCTGACCCTGGTGCTCGCGCTGTTCGGCGCCGGCTGTAGCCGTTCCAATTCTTCGTCCGCCGAGGCCAAGGCCGGCAAGAAGGGCGAGGCGGGCAAGAAGGGCGCGACCGCCGAGAACGCCGAGACCGCGCCGCCCGTCGCCGTCACCACCGCGCGCGCGGAGTCGCGCGCAGTCCCCTCCTACGTGCAGGCCACGGGGAGCCTCGTCGCCGAGGAGACTTCCGACGTGGCGTCGCAGGCTTCGGGTCAGGTCGTCTCGACGCCCGTGGGCGTCGGCGCCTTCGTGCGGCAGGGCGACGTGGTCGCGCGCCTGAACGACCGCGACGCGCGCCTGCGTCTGCAACAGTCGCAGGCCGGAGTCGGGCAGGCCGTCGCGGCCGTGCGCCAGGCGGAGGCGCGGATCGGCCTGACGCCGGGCGGCAACTTCCAGGAGAGCGCCATCCCGGAGGTGCGCGCCGCCGGCTCGAACCTCGAACAGGCGCAGGCGCAGCTCCGCCTGGCCGAGGCCAACGAGAAGCGCTACCGCGCGCTGGTCGAGACGGGCGACGTGGCGATGTCCACCTACGACCAGTACCGCACGGCGCGCGACACGGCGCGCGCGCAGGTCAACGCCGCGCGCCAGGCGCTCGAAGTCGCCATCAACACCGCGCGCCAGAGCAACCAGGCCGTGCAGAGCGCGCAGGCCGGCGTCGAGTCGGCGCGCGCGGCGGTCGCCATCGCGCAGAAGGCCGTGGCCGACACGGTCATCCGCGCCCCCTACGCCGGCTACGTCAGCAGCCGCCCCGTCGCCGTCGGCGAGTACGTCACGCCCGCCTCGGTCATCGCGACGGTGCTGCGGACGAACCCCATCAAGCTGCAACTGCTCGTCCCCGAAGCCGACGCGCCGCACCTCACGCCCGGCATGGGCGTCTCGCTCGAAGTGGACGCGTTCAAGGATCGGAAGTTCGCGGGCCAGGTGTCCGCCATCAACCCGGCGATAGACCCCGCGTCGCGCTCGGCGACCGTCGAGGCGCTCGTGCAAAACCCGGACAACGCCCTGCGCTCGGGGATGTTCGCCACCGCCCGCATCGCGCGCCCGGGCGGCGGCCGCGCCGTCTACGTCCCGCGCGCCGCCGTGCTCGCGGATCAGAACACGCAGTCCTACCGCGTCTTCGTCATCCAGAACGACACGGCCAAGCTGCGCGTCGTCCAGCTCGGCACGGAGGAGGGCGACATGCTTCAGATTCTCTCCGGCGTCGAAGCCGACGAGGTGCTCGCGACCAGCAATCTTCAACAACTCTTCGAGGGCGCTCGCATCCGCGTCGAGCAGTAAGCGGTCTAAGCCATGCAAAAGTTAGCCGAGATTTGCGTCCGCCGCCCGGTCTTCGCCACGGTCATCGTCCTGCTGCTGACGGTCATCGGCGGCTTCTCCTTCTTCACGCTCGGCGTGGACAGGTTCCCGAAGATCGACCTGCCGACCGTGACCGTCTCGACCACGCTCCAGGGCGCCGCGCCCGAGGAGATGGAGACCGAGGTGACGGACGTCATCGAGGGCGTCGTCAACACCGTCCCCGGCATCGACGAGATGCGCTCGACTTCCTCGCAGGGGCGCTCGCAGGTCACCATCACCTTCAACCTGGAGAAAGACCCCGACATCGCCACGCAGGAGGTGCGCGACAAGGTCTCGACCGTCATCAACCGTCTGCCCCAGACGGCCGACGCGCCCGTCGTCACCAAGGCCGACCCCGACTCGCAGCCGGTCGTCCAGTACGCCGTCAGCGCCCCGCGCTCCTCCATCGAGCTGACCGACCTCGTCGAGCACCAGGTGCAGGAGCGGCTCGAATCCGTGGACGGCGTCGGCGAGGTGGTCGTCTACGGCGGCCGCACGCGCCAGGTCAAGGTCTACCTCAACCCCGAGCGCCTGCGCGCCTACAACCTCTCCGTGACCGACGTGGTCAACGCGCTGCGCACGCAGAACCTCGAACTGCCGGGCGGCAACTTGCAGGAGGGCGCCACGGTCGTCTCGCTGCGCACCATGTCGCGCGTGCAGAAGGTCGAGGACTTCAACCAGATCGTCGTCGCGAACCGCAACAAGTACCCGGTCAAGATTAGCGACGTGGGGCGCGTCGAGGACTCGGGCGCCGACCCTTCCTCGGCGGCCGCGCTCGACGGCACGCCCTCGGTCTCGCTCGCCGTGCGCAAGCAGTCGGGCGCGAACACCGTGGCCGTCATCAACAACATCAAGGCGCGCATGGCCGAGATTCAGCCCTTGCTCCCGAAGGACGTGAAGATCGCCGTCACGCGCGACCAGTCGGAGTTTATTGAAACGTCGCTCCACGCGATTGAAGAACACTTAGTCGTCGGCGGCCTGCTCGCCGCGGTCATCGTCTTCCTCTTCCTCTGGAACTTCCGCTCGACGCTCATCGCGGCGCTCGCCATCCCGACCTCCATCATCTCGGCCTTCGCGCTCATCGCCTGGCTCGGCTACTCGCTCAACCAGATGACGATGCTGAGCCTGACGCTGATGGTCGGCATCGTCATTGACGACGCCATCGTCGTGCTTGAGAACATCTACCGCTTCGTCGAGGAGAAGGGCGTCCACCCGTTCCAGGCCGCCATCGAAGGCACGCGCGAGATCGGGCTGGCCGTCATGGCGACGACGCTCTCGTTGCTCGCCGTCTTCATCCCCGTCGGCTTCATGACGGGCATCGTCGGCCGCTTCATGTCCTCGTTCGGCCTGACCTCGGCGGCGGCCATCGCGGTCTCACTCGTCGTCTCGTTCACGCTGACGCCGATGCTCGCGGCGCGTTGGATTAAGCCGCCGAAGGAGATGTTGACGCCCGAGGGGATGCCCCTGACGAACGTGGACGCGGCCGGCGCCGGCGGCGGCGAGGCCAACAACCACCACGTCACGCCCGACCGCCCGAACCCGAACGCCGAGTTCGAGCAGGACGAGGCGCACGGCGCCCCCCAGAATCATTCCTCGAAGGAGGGGCGCTTCTACAAGCCCATCGACCGCACGTACACCTGGCTGCTCAAGCTCTCGATGGCGCACCGCTGGGCGGTCGTCCTCATCTGCGTCGTCGTCATCGCGTCGATTGTCCCGCTCTACCGCTGGGTCGGCTACAACTTCCTGCCCGACGAGGACGAGTCGGCCTTCCAGGTCTCCCTGCGCATGCCGCAGGGGACGAGTTTGCCGGCGACGCAGTCGGTGCTCGAACGCATCGCGCGGGACATCCGCGAGCAGATACCGGGCGTGCAGAACACGCTCTCGCTCGCGGGCTTCGGCCGCGGCGGCGGCCCCAACGGCGGCTCGATCAACGTCAGCCTCAAGCCGGTCGAGCAGCGCGACGCCTCGCAGTCCGACCTCATCAACCGCACGCGCCAGATGATTCAGAAGCGGAAGTACCCGAAGGATTTTCAGATCGGCGTCTCGGGCACCTCCTCCATCGGCGCGAGCATCGGTCTGGGTCGCGGCGGCTCGTCGGTCGGCTTCTACATCAGCGGCCCCGACATGCAGAAGCTCGACGAGTATTCGAAGAAGCTGGTTGACCTCATCAAGGACGACGACAAGAACTTCCGCGACGCAGATCGCTCGCTGCTGCTCGGCAACCCGGAGGTGCGCGTCCAGATCGACCGCCAGAAGGCGGGCGACCTCGGCGTCGAGGCCGGCGACGTGTCGCAGGCGCTCAACATCCTCGCCGCCGGCCAGCGCGTCACGACCTTCAGCGAGAACTCCGAGCAGTACGACGTGGTCGTGCAGGCCGAGGAGGAGTACCGGCGCACGCGCGAGAGCCTGAAGGACTTCAACGTCCGCACGTCCGCGGGCGGGACGGTCAGCCTCGACCAGCTCGTGGATTTGCAGTCGGGGACGAGCCCCGCGTCCATCGACCGCCTCAACCGCGTGCGGCAGGTCACGGTCTCGGCCGGCGTCGCGCCGGGCGCCTCTGAGTCGGAGGCCATCGACGCCCTCCAGCGTTACGCGCAGCAGTTGAAGATGGAGCCCGGCTACCGCACGGGCGTGACCGGGCAGTCGAAGGAGCTGGCGCGCGCGAACCAGTCGTTCATGCTCGCGTTCCTGCTCTCGTTCGTCTTCATGTACCTGATTCTGGCGGCGCAGTTCGAGTCGTTCATCCACCCCGTGACGATCCTCCTGACGCTGCCGCTCTCGGTGCCGTTCGCGCTGCTCTCGACGCTCATCGCCGGGCAGCGGCTTAACATCTTCTCGGCGCTCGGCATCCTGCTCCTCTTCGGCATCGTCAAGAAGAACGCCATCTTGCAGATCGACCACACGAACGAGCTGCGCGCGCACGGCATGGAGCGTTACAGCGCCATCGTCCAGGCGAACCGCGACCGCCTGCGCCCCATCCTGATGACGACCATCGCGCTCGTCGCGGGCATGATTCCGCTCATCCTCGGCACGGGCGCGGGCGCGGCGACTAACCGCTCCATCGGCGTGCTCGTCGTCGGCGGGCAGTCCCTCTGCCTGCTGCTGACGCTGCTCGCGGTGCCGGTCTTCTACTCGCTCTTCGAGGACGCGAAGGATTCCACGTTGTGGTCGCGCGTCGGGGCGGGCTTCAACAACTTCGGCGGGGGCCTGCGCCAGCGCGCGCGCGAAGCCTACGCCTCGGTCGCGGGCGGCGCCTCCTCTCGCAAGACCAAGCCGACGACCGGCGCCCTCCGCCGGCGCGACGACAAGGACAGGTATGCAGACCAGGCATCGGGTGACTGAAGTGAAGGGCCGAGTGTTCGAGATTTTGAAACCGCGCGCGGGCTTCGTCGCGGCGTTCGTCGCGGCGTCCCTGTTGGCGTCGCCGTGCGCCGCGCTCGCGCAGAACCAGACGCAGCAGACGCCGCCTTCGACGACGCCGCAGCCCGCGCCGCCTGCCGGCACGACGCCGCAGCGACAGCAACCCGGCACGGCCCCGACGCCGACCACGCAACTGCCGCCCAACGCCCCTTCCTCGACCATCCGACCCGGCAACGAGGCGCAGCAGTCCACGCAGCCGCAGACCGGCCCCGAGCAGGAGCGGCAGCAGACGACGCCCAACACACAAGGCCCGCGCCCGCCCTCGCCGCAGACGCCGGGGCAGCAGCCGCCCGCGGGCACGACCCCGCAGACCTCGACGCCCGCCGGCACCGCCGCGCCGCAGGCGGGCACCAACCCCGGCGGCGCGCAGACGACCAACCCGGCCGGCGTGCAACAGACGCCGGGCCAGAACGTCGGGACTTCGGGCGTCGCGCCCGCCGAACTCCCGACCGAGCCGCCGCCCGTCGCGCCGAACTTCGAGGCGCCCGCGCGCCCGCTCCCCTCGGCCGAGCGCGTCGGCGTGGACATGCTCGACCAGGCGCCGCTCTCTTTGAACGACGCCATCGCGCTCGCGCTCCAGAACAACAACGACATCGACGCCTCGCGCATCGACGTGCAGGTCGCCGAGTACAACCTGACGGCCGCGCGCGGCGCCTACGACCCGGTCTTCTCTTCCGAGAGCTACTACGAGTCGCGCACGACGCCGACCAGCTCGACCATCGCGGGCGGCCTCAACGGCTCGGTGACGCAGAAGGACGCGACCGGCGCCGCCCGCGTCGGCGGCCTCTCGCCGTGGGCGGGCGGCTCCTACCAGCTCGACTTCTCCTCGACGCGCCTTCAGACCAACAACCAGAACGTCACGCTCAACCCGCAGTACCCGGCGGCGCTGACGCTCACCTACACGCAGCCCGTCCTGCGCGGCCTGCGCTTCGACCAGAGCCGCCGCGCGATTGAGATTGCAAAAAAGAATTTAAGTTTGACCGACGCGCAGTTCCGCCAGCGCGCCATCGAGACCATCAATCAGGTCGAGCAGGCGTACTGGGATTTGGTCTTCGCCCTCCGAAACTTGCAGGTGCAGATCGACGCCGTGAAGCAGGCGCGCACGCAGGTCGAGAGCAACCAGCGGCTCGTCAAGGAGGGCGTCATCGCCCCCATCGACATCGTCGCCGCCAACACGCAGGTCACGACCTTCGAGCAGAACGTCTACACGGCGCAGGAGGCCGTCACGCGCGCCGAGAACACGCTCAAGACTTTGATCCTGCCCGACCGCAACGCGCCGCTCTGGTCGAAGCCCATCACGCCCGTCACGCCGGTCAGCCTTGAGCCGCCCCGCGTGCCGCTCGAACAGGCGACGGCCACCGCGCTCAAGAGCCGGCCCGAGCTTTCTCAGCTCCAGACCAACGCCGAGATCAACCAGATCGACAAGCGCTTCTACCGCGACCAGACGCGCCCGCGGCTCGACCTGGTCGGCACCTACACCTCGGCCGGCCTCGCCGGCTCGCAGGTCACGCCGAGCAGCACTTCGAGCACGAGCAGCAACGCGCTGCTCCGCGCGCGCGTCAACGAGCTGTCAACGCTCGCGGGGCTCGACCCCCTCCCGACCACGACGACCGGCAGCACCGTCCCCGAGAACCTCGTCGGCGGGCTGCCGAAGTCGCTCTCGAACCTCTTGCAGCAGGACTACCCGACCTACCGCGTCGGCGTCGCCGTCGAGTGGCCTCTGCGCAACCGCACGGCCAAGGCGAACCTCGGCCGCACGCTCGCCGAGGGGCGCCGCATCGAGAACCAGCGCGCGCAGCAAGAGCAACTCATCGAGGCCGACGTGCGCAACGCCGTGCAGGCCCTGCGCTCGTCCGAGGCGCGGCTCACCTCGGCCGCCGCGACGCGCCGCTCGGCCGAGTTGCAGTACGAGAGCGAGCAGCGGCAGTTCCGCGCGGGCACGACCACCATCTTCCTCGTCCTGCAACGCCAGAACGAGCTGCTCGCCGCGCGCGGCAGCGAGCTACAGGCGCAGACGGCTTTGAACAAGGCCATCGCCGAGTTCCAGCGCGCCACCGGCAACACGCTCGAAGCCAACAACGTGGCCGTCCGCACCGACACCCTCGAACTCGAACTCCGCCCCGCGCAGGGCGCGGAGACGAAGCCGCCCGCGGAATCCAAGCCGCCCGCCCAGGCCGTTTCAACTTCATCCGCAGTTTCCCCCTCGTCCCTGATGGGCTTCAGGCAGAGATGAAGAGAAGCTTTCGAGTCCGACCTTGCACCAACAAGAGCGCGTCCGTCGCGCTCTTAATCTTCGCGCTCGTCGGCTCTCCGGCGTGCGGTTCGAGAAGCGAGGGCGGCGGCGAGACCGAGAGCGTTATCATCGTCAACGCACCGGCCTCGGGCGAGGTCAGGCGCGTGCTGGCGAGCGAGGGCGTCCGGCTCAAGAAGGGCGACGCCGTCGTCGAGATTGCCGTCCGCACACAGGGGCCGGCGGCCGCGCCCACGCCCGGCGAAGACCCCGTGGCCGCCGCGGGCCGCAACATCACGGCCGCCCAGTCGGAGGTCAATGCCGCGCGCGCCGAAGTCGTCCGCGCCGAGGTCGAAGTCTCGCGCCTCACTCCGCTCGTCGCCTCGGGTCAGGCTTCGCAGGGCGAGCTTGACGGCGCGCGCGCCACCTACGAGAAGGCACAGCAGCGCTTTCAACGCGCGCAGACGGCCGCGCAGGGCGCGCAGGCCGGGCTCGTCGCGGCGCGGCAGCCGAACCGAACGGTCACGCCCGCCGAGACTCCCCTGGTACAGGTGGTCTACGCGGTCGCCTCCTCCGACGGCACCGTCAGCGCCGTCAGCGTGCGCCCGGGCGTACACGTCAACGAGGGGCAGCCGCTCGCGACCCTACGCGCCGAACAGTAGAGATGGACACGGCGACGAAGGAGGCGGCCAACATCGGCCCGCGCGAGCGGCGCAAGCGGCGCCTGCTCGGCATCGTCTCGCTGACGGTGGCCGTCGGCGTCGCGTTCGTGCTCGTCTCGTTCGGCGCGCCGCGTTGGTCGCGGGTCGTCGTCTTCCTGCCTCTGTGGATGGCGGGGCTCGGGCTGTTGCAGGCGCGCGAGAAGACTTGCATCGCGCTCGCCGCGCGTGGCGTGTGCAACATGGACGAGGGGGAAGAGGACGTAGGCGACTCCGCGCTCGCGGCGAGGCTGCGCGATAAGGCAAAGGCCGTCCACCGGCGCGCGCTCCTCGTCGCCGTTGCGATCACGGTCGTCGTCCTGGTCTTCCCCGACTTCGGCCCGTAATGAGGTGACACTTTATGAACTCCGGAACACGCCGCCCGCCCGCGACTCGTTCGGCATTAGTTTTGTTGCTCGTGGCGGCCGCCGCTTTTTACGCGGGCAGACCTGGGGGGAGCACCGGCGAGGCGGCGGCGCCCGCGGCGCAGGACTTGATTCGTGTCGAGAGCCGCCTCACACAACTCGAACAGCGCCTCTACGTCATCGAGTCGAGCATCCGCGGCCTCGAACAGCAGGCGCGAGTCTCGGCCGGCGCCCCGCGAACGGCCGCGCGAGACCCGGAGGTCGGCCTCCTGCGCTCGGACGTGGACGCGCTGCGGCTGCGGCTCGCCGAGGTCGAATGCAATCTGGCGAAGGTTGACGAAAGGACTCTCTCGCCCGCGGCGAAGGAGGCCCGCCGCAAGGGCGACGACGGCGCCCCCGCCGACCCTTGCCGCCTGAACCCCGAAGCCCCCTTGCGCATGTCGGCTCGCCCCTGAGCACTTGGTTCGGAATTGAAAAGAAGATCGTCGGAGGTGCGTGTGATGGAGAAGCGGCGGCTGGGTAACTCGGGGCTGGAGGTGGCCCCGCTCGCGTTCGGCGGCAACGTCTTCGGCTGGACGGTGGACGAGCCGACCTCGTTCCGCCTGCTCGACGCCTTCGTCGCGGAAGGCTTCGACCTCATCGACACGGCGGACGCCTACTCGCGCTGGGTGCCGGGCAACCAGGGCGGCGAGTCCGAGACGGTCATCGGCAGGTGGTTGAAGAAGAGCGGGAACCGCGGGAAGGTCGTCATCGCCACCAAGGTCGGGATGGAGATGGGGCCGGGGCGCAAGGGGCTCTCGGCCGGGCACATCGTCCGCTCGGCGGAAGAGTCGCTCCGCCGCCTTCAGACCGACTACATCGACCTCTACCAGTCACACCTGGACGATCCCGACACGCCGCAGGAGGAGACGCTCGAAGCCTACGGGCGGCTCGTCGAACAGGGTAAAGTCCGCGCCGTCGGCGCGTCCAACTTCAGCGCCGGGCGACTGGCCGAGGCGTTAAGGCTCAGCGGAGAGCGGGGGCTTCCCCGGTACGAAAGCCTGCAACCCTTATACAACCTCTGCGAACGCGCGGCCTTCGAGGAGAGTCTGGAGCCGCTCTGCGTCGAGCAGAACGTGGGCGTCATCAGCTACTACTCGCTGGCGAGCGGCTTCCTCACGGGCAAGTACCGCTCCGAGGAAGACCTCTCGAAGAGCCCGCGCGGGCGGGGCGTGAAGAAGTACCTCGACGAACGCGGCTTCCGCATCCTCGCGGCGCTCGACGAGGTGGCCGCCCGCCACGCCTCGACGCCCGCGCGCGTCGCGCTCGCGTGGCTCATCGCGCGGCCGAGCGTCACCGCGCCCATCGCCAGCGCGACCAGCCTCGAACAGTTGAACGACCTGGCCGAGTCGGTCAGGCTCAAACTGGACGACGCCTCCGTCGAGCTTCTCAACCGCGCCAGCGCCTGAGCCGCCCGCGGACTTATCTAACTCGGGTTCCGCCCCAGCAGGATGTCGTTCAGACGCTTCCGCACGTGCTGCTTCAAGTCCTCGTGCGTCAGGATGTAGAAACGCTCGTCCCTGATCGCCTCGAAGACCATCTCGGCCACCTGCGCCGGCGGCATCCCCTCTTCGACGAGCTGGCGCAGCATCGTCGCGGCCTGCGCGACCGCCGGGTGAGCCGGCCCGATTGTCACCACCTCGTTCTGCATCTCGGCGGGGCGGTTGCGCTCGGAGTCCAAAATCCGCGTGTTCACGCCGCCCGGGCAGAGAACGGAGACCCCGATCTTCGCCTTCAATATCACCAGCTCACACTGAAGCGTTTCGGACAGCGAGACGACGCCGTGCTTGGTGACTTTGTAGACGCCGAGCGCCGGGCCTGAAACCAACCCGGCCATCGAGGCGGTGTTGACGATGTGGCACTCGTCCCCCTGCTTGAGCATCAAAGGCACGAACGTCCGCACGCCGTGAATCACGCCCCACAGGTTGACGCCCAAAGTCCACCGCCAATCCTCCAGCGTGCTCTCCCAGACGGTCGTGCCCGCGCCGACGCCCGCGTTGTTGAAGAGCAGGTGCGCCGCGCCGAAGGCTTCGAGCGTCCTCTGCGCCAAAGCTTCGACCTCTTCCGCCTTCGAAACGTCCGTCCGCACGGCCAGAGCCTCCGCGCCCGAGTCTTTCAGCTCGCGCTCGGCCCGCGACAGGGCCGCCTCGTCCACGTCGGCGAGGACGACCTTCATCCCCTCGCGCGCGCACGCTTCGGCCAGGCCCCTTCCGATGCCGCTCGCCGCGCCCGTGACGACGGCCACCCTGCCTTTGAACTCTTTCATGGCCCCACACTCTAACTTAACTGCTTCCGGAACCGCCACACGCTCGCGCCGACGATGACGAGCGTGAAGGCCGTGAGCGCGAGCAGGTTCGGGTAGAGCACTTCGAGCCCGACGCCTTTCAACAGCACGCCGCGCGCGATGGTCGAGAAGTGGCGCAGGGGGTTGAGGTAGGAGACCTGCTGGAGCCAGTAGGGCATCCCCTCAATCGGCGTCGTCGCGCCCGACAGCATCGAGACCGGCGGGTTGACGAAGAAGCTCATCAACTGCGCCTGCGTCTGCGAACGCGTGAAGGTCGCGATGAACGTCCCGATCCCGATGCCCGCCAGCACGCAGAGCATCCCCGCGAAGTAGAGCAGCACGAGGCTCCCGCGCACCGGCACCTCGAAGACCAGGCGGACGACGCCGACCGCGACCAGGATGTCGCCCGAGAGCAGCAGCATGATCGGCGCCACCTTCGCCGCGATGATCTCGGTGCTGCCCGCGGGCGTCATCAACAACTGCTCGATGGTGCCGCTCTCCTTCTCGTTGACCATCGAGGCCGAGGCGACGAGCGAGCCGATCATGACCATCAGAAGCCCTATCGTCCCCGTCACGATGAACCAGGAGGTGCGCAGCCCCGGGTTGTAGAGCACGGCCACGCGCGGCTCTACCAATCCGACGCTCTTCCCGCCCGGCGTGCGGGCCGCGACGCCCGGACGCCCGAGCCTTTCGTTGAGCGCCCCGACGACGCGCGCGGCGTAGCCGGCGGCGATGCCGGCGCGGTTCGAGTCAACGCCGTCGGCCAGTATCTGCACCTCGGCCGTTTGGCCCCGCGCGCGCAGCCGCGCGTAGTCCTGCGGCACGACGACGCCCGCGTCCAGATTGCCCGCGCTCAAAGACCGCCCGAGTTCTTCCGTTGACTCGAACGTCTCGGCGACCTGGAACGAGCCGCTCTCGACGAAGGCGGAGACCAGCTCGCGGCTCTCGGCCGTGCGGCTGTAGTCCACGACGCCGAGCATGACGTTCTTGACCTCGGAGTTCATCGCGAAGCCGAGCAGCACGAGGTTGACCGTCGGCGGCATGACGAGCATCACGACGAGCTTGCGGTTGCGCTTGATCTGCCGCAGCTCCTTCATGAAGAGCGGCCAGAAGCGGTTGTTCGTGAGCAGCCTCAAAAATCTCATCTCAAGCCTCCACCTGCATGTGGCGCATCCGCGCCCACGCCGACACGAAGTAGGCCGCGCTGAGGGCCGCGAGCGCGACGGGCACGTACCACACGGCCGCCCAGCCGCCGCCGCGCACGAAGGCGTCGCGCGCCACCTCGATGTAGTAGCGCGCCGGAATCAGGTACGACACCCAGCGCACGTAGACCGGGATGTTCTGGACGGGGAAGATGAAACCCGATAGCAAATATGAAAGAAGGAAGCACGTATTCTGGATCGCCTGGATGGCCGCCGCGCGGTCGGGGATGCGCGCGCCGACCATCGCGCCGAAGGCGACGCTGCAAAAGAGGAACAGGAACGAGCTGACGAGGAACGGCGTCGGGTCGCCCTTGAACCACAGTCCGAAGTTCACCATCGCGAGCGCGAGCGTCAGCGCCCACTCGGCGGCGGCGATGATGATGAACGCGAGTATCTTCCCCAGAAGGTATTCGTGCGCCGAGATGCTCGAAACGTAGACTTGCAAAATCGTCTTCTGCTCGCCCTCGCGCGAGACGGCCAGCGCGGCGAGGAGCGGCGGGAAGAGCGCGAGCCCCACGGCGAAGATGCCGGGGCCGACGAACTGGTCTTCGTCGTTGCCGGGGTTGAACCAGAAGCGCTCGCGCGCGACGACCGAGGGGCGCGCGCCTTCCGGCCCGAGCAGCCGGTTGAAAGCCTGCGTGATGGTGTTCGCGTGGTTGCGCATGTTGGTGGCCGTGTTGGCGTCGGCGCCGTCGAGGAGCCACTGCACCTCCGCGCGCGTGCCGCGCCGCAGGTCGCGCTCGAAGCCCTCGGGGATGACGACGGCCGCGTGCGCGTCGCTGCGGTCGAGCGCGCGCTCGGGCTGTTCGTCCGCGGCCAAAGGCACGACCTTGAAGGTAATCGACTCGCGCAGCACCTCCGCGTACCTGCGCGAGAGCGGCGTCTGATCCATGTCCTGGACGACGACCCGCAGGTCTTTGACCGACAGGGAGACGGCCGCCCCGATGAGCAGCATCTGCACCAGCGGCAGCACCAGCGCCAGCACCAAAGTCAGGCGGTCGCGGAACGTCTGCGTCAACTCCTTGCGCGTCTGTGCAATTATCCTTTTCACTTCGCGCCCCCCTTCTTCGCCTTCTCGACGACGGCGATGAAAACGTCTTCCAGCGAGTAAGACTCTTCGTGCGCCTTGAGCACACCGATGCCGGCGGCGGCGAGCCTCTCGGTGATGCGGCGGACGCCCGCGTCGGCCGCCTCGTCCACGATGACGTGGAGGCGGTCGCCGAAGAGCGAGACGCGCCAGCGCTCCAGAGTCTCTTTGAGCAGGTCGGCCGCGGCCTGCGGGCGGTCGGTGACCAGCTCCAACAGGTGCCCGCCCTGCTCGGCCTTGATGCCGGTCGGCGTGCCTTGCGCGACCAGCTCGCCCGCGACCATGAAGCCGAGGCGGTTGCACTGCTCGGCCTCTTCGAGGTAGTGCGTCGTCACCAGCACGGCCACGCCGCGGTCGGCAAATGAATTAATCATCTTCCAGAAGGCGCGGCGCGCGAGCGGGTCAACGCCCGAGGTCGGCTCGTCTAAGAAAAGCACGGACGGCTCGTGCATCACGGCCGCGCCGAAGGCGACGCGCTGCTTCCAGCCGCCGGGCAAACTCGCCGTCAGCATGTGCCCGCGGCCTTCGAGGCCGGAGACGGCCAGCACCCAGCGCTTCTTCTCCTCGCGCTCTTCGCGCGGGACGCCGTAGACGCCCGCGAAGAAGTCGAGGTTCTCTTCAATCGTCAGATCGTCGTAGAGCGAGAACTTCTGCGACATGTAGCCGAGCCTCTGGCGCACGAAGCTCGAACGAAGGCTCCCGCGCTCGCCGGCCAGTTCCATCTCGCCGCTCGTCGGCGCGAGCAGGCCGCACAGAATCTTGATGGTCGTCGTCTTCCCCGCCCCGTTCGCGCCGAGCAGGCCGTAAATCTCGCCGTACTTGACCTCGATGTTCACGTCCCTGACGGCGTGGAATCCGCCGAAGCGTTTGTGCAAAGAGCGCGCGCCGATGGCGACGGTGCCCTCGGGCCGTTGGCGGAACTGGCGGCGGCGCGGGAAGGCGGGCGTCGCCGTCGTGCCGCCGTTCGCGCGCAGGATGCTGACGAACGCGTTCTCCAAAGTCGGCGACGTGTGGCGCACGCCGCGCGTCTCAAGCCCCGCCGCGCCGAGCGCCGCGCGCGTCAGCTCCTCGCCGCGCGCGGGGTCTTTGACCATCAGGTCGAGGCGGTCGCCGAAGCGCTGCACGTCGTCGATGCCTTCGGTCGAAGCGAGCACGTCTTCCGCCCTACCGAGTTCCGAGGCGTGCACCTCAAGACGTTCGAGGCCGAGGCCGTGCCGAATCTCGGCGGGCGTGCCCGTCTGGTGAATCTGCCCGTCGAACATGAGCGCGACGCGCGTGCAACGCTCGGCCTCGTCTAAATAAGGAGTGGCGACGACGATGGTCATGCCCTGCCCCGACAGATGAACCAGCGTGTCCCAGAACTCGCGGCGCGAGACCGGATCGACGCCGGTCGTCGGCTCGTCCAAGAGCAGAATCTTCGGCTCGGCGATGAGCGCGCAGGCGAGCGCGAGCTTCTGCTTCATGCCGCCCGAGAGACTTCCGGCCAGCCGGTCGGTGAACCGCGCCATGTCGAACATGCGCAGGTAGCGCATCCCGCGCTCCTCGATGTCGGCGCGTCGGAGCCGGCGCAGCTCGCCGATGTAGTGCAGGTTCTCAAGGACGGTCATGTCCTGATACAGGCTGAACGTCTGCGTCAGGTAGCCGACGAACGGCCGCGCGTCGCGCGCGCCCACGCCGTACATCTCGGCCCGGCCGGAGGTCTGCGACATCACGCCGCCGAGTATCTGGAAGACGGAGGTCTTCCCCGCGCCGTCCGGCCCGATGAGGCCGAAGATTTCGCCCGCCTTGATTTCAAGGCCGACGCCCTTCACCGCTTCGAGCGCGCCGTAAGACTTGCGCAGCTCCCGCACGTCGATGGCGACCTGCGGCTCCTCGAACGCCAGCGTCTCAAGGTCGAAAGCTTCGACTTCGTTCAACTCTTCCAAAGCGCCTGTCATCACCTCACTCCTTCCCCGGGAGCGCGGGCATCCCTGCCCGCCAAAGCGTGCCGCAAGCACGCTTCTTACCTTCCTTTACCTTTCGACGTTGAGACTCAAGGTCTCACGGCTTTCGCGCTCACGCGCTCATGGCGGGCAGGTTGCCCGCGCTCCCGGCTTTACTCGACGTAGACCTTGCCGTCGGCGGGCATCCCCGGCTTGGCGTAGCCGACGGCGCCGCGGAGCGCGAGCTTGACGCCGACCACCTGCTTCACGCGGTCGTCGCGGAAGTAGGTGTTCTCGGGCGTGAAGGACGCCTCGGGGTCGATGCGCGAGACGACCGCTTCAATCGCCTGCCCCGGCGCCGAGTCGAGGAAGACCTCGGCGCGCTGGCCGGCGCGCACGCGGCCGATCTCGCCCTCGGGGACGAAGCCGCGCAGGTAGACGGTCGAGAGGTTGACGAGCGTCAGGACGGGCGTGCCCGGCGCGACCACCTCGCCCGGCTCGGCCGAGCGCGTGGCGACGGTGCCGTCCATCGGCGCGACGATCTGCAAGTCCTGCCGGTTCGCCTGCGCCTCGCTCAACTGCGCCTGCGCGCGCTCGCGCTCGGCCTCGGCGGCGGCGATGTCTGTCTGCGCCTGCGCGATCTGCTGGCGGACGCGCGCGCCCTCGGTGCTGCGGATGGCCGGGTTGGCGAGCGTCGCCCTGGCCGAAGTCAAGGCCGCGCGCGCCACCTCCACCTGCTTCTGCGAGGCGCGGACGGACGCGCCTAGCGCCTCCGCCTCCGAGCGGGCGTGGCTGCCCTTCTGCTCGGGGATGTCGCCGCTCGCGGCGAGCGCCGTGTAGCGCTCCTCGTCGGCGTGCGCCTTCTTGTACTGTGACTCGGCCTGCGCGAGCTGCGCCTCGGCCGCCGCGACCTGCGCCTCGGCCTGCCTGACCTTGCCCTCGGCGTCGAGCTGCGCCTGGTCAGTCCCGAGCCTGCTCTGTTCCAGCTCGGCTTCGAGGACGGAAATCTGCTGCCGGCTCCAACGCACGCGCGCCTCGGTCTGACGGACGGCGCTGCTTGCCTGCTCCTCCTTCGCGCGCAACTGCTCGTCGTCGAGGACGGCGATGACCTGGCCGGCCTTCACCTCGTCGCCCTCGCGCACGGTGATCTCGCGGATGCGGCCCGAGGTCTTGGACGCGACCACCGCGTCGTCGCCCTCGATGCGCCCGGAGACCTGGATGACGCCCGCCGGGACGGCCGGGCCGCTGAAGAAGTAGCGCCAGCCCATGAAGCCCGCCGCCGCGAGGACGACGATGATGGCCGCGGCGCGGGCGGCGCGAACCGCCTTCTTCAACTTCGCGCGGTCTTGCGTGCCCGCGCCTTTCGTGTCTGCTCCGTTGATGGTTGCCGTAGACATATTCACTCCTTCTCGAAGCTGGAATCAGAGCCCGCCGGTATGGTCGCCGCCGGGCTGTTTGTCTGCTCGAACCTGCGCGCCGGGTCGCCGGGGCGCAGCGCGACGTTGTGCGTCTGGAGCGTGCTGCCGGTCGCGCGGCGGAAGTCCGCGACCGACTTGTTGAGGTCGGTCTGCGCCTGTAGCTCGCGCCCCTTGGCGTTGATGAAATCGATCTGCCGCTGCGAGACCATGTAGGCCGTGGACATGCCCGACTGGAACTTGCGCCGCTCGCTCTGGTACTGCTGCTCGGCCGTCGAGCGCGCGGCGGCCGCGGCGGCGAGCCGCGCCTCGGACGAGCGCAGGGCTTGCAAGGTGTCGCGCACCTCGGCCTCGATCTCCTGCTCGGCCCTGGCGCGCTGGTTCTCGACGCGGCGCCCTTCCGTCAGGGAGCGCGCGAAGTTCGCCTTCGCCGTGCGGTTGTGGATGGGGAGCGAGACCTTCACGCCCACCCTCACCGTCGGGTTGTTCTGCGCGAAGAGGTTTTGCAACGACTGGCCGTAGCCGCCGACGAGGTCGCCGTTCGTGTCGAACGTGGCCGCCGGGAGCGCGGGCAGGCCCGAGAGGGTCGAGAGCTGGTTGACGCGGTTCTGCAACGAGACGAGGTTGGAAGCCAACGGATTCTCCTCGTCGCGGAGGCTGCCGGCCAGCGCGTTGCTCGCGTAGGTGGCCGTCAGGTCAACCTGCGGCCGCGTCTGGTCGCGGTAGAAGCGCTGGTCGATCCTGTTGATCTCCGCGCTCGTCTGAAGCTCGGCGAGTTCCAAACGGTTCGAGAGCGCCGAACGGACGGCCTCTTCGAGCGCGACGCGCGGCGCTTCGAGGTTGACGGGCGTGACGGGCAGCAGCGCCTTCGACCAAAGCTCTGCGCGGCGGTCGGGCGCGAGCATCTTCTTCAGACTGTTCTCCGCCCGCGAGACGCCCTCCTGCGCCGAGTAGACGTTCTGCTCGAAGTTCTTGACCTGCGTCTCCGACTCCAAAAGGTCAACGGGGGCGATGACGCCCTTCTCCACCTGCCGGCGGTCGGACTCGGCCTGCGCGCGCGCCTGCCGCACGGCGTCGATCTGGATTTGCAGGTTGCGGAGCGCGTAGGCCAGCTCCCAGTAAGCCTGCTCGACGTTCGTGATGACCTCGGTCGCGCGCCGACGGAACTGCGCGTCGGTCAGGCTGAGATTCTTCTTTGCAATCTCGATCCGGCGCCTGTTGTCGTCGGTCTTGCGGCCGCGCAGCAGCGGCTGCGTGTAGCTGAAGGAGAAGCCGGTCGAGACGGTCGGGTTCACGTCGTTGAAGACGTTGTTCGAAGAGAGCCGCCGGGAAGTGACTTCGAACTTGTAGGAGCCGCCCGCGCGCTTCGACAGCCCTTCGAAGCCGACGCGGCTCGACACGTCGTTCGTCTTGAGCGAGCCGTCCTGTCCGCCCGCAAGGAACGAGGCCACGGGAGTTTCGCCGTGCTCGAAGTAGGTCTCGGAGGTGAACCGCACGTCGTAGGCGCCGCGCGCCGCGTTCAGGTCGTGCTCGGCCACGGCCACGTCGATGCGCGTGGCCTCGATGTCGTTGTTGTTTTCAAGCGCGAGGCGGACGGCCTCTTCGAGCGTCAGCGAGAAAGGCTCGCCCGCGTCCACGCCGACCCGCTCGACCGAGGGCAGCTCACGCTCGGGCGCCTCGTAGCTCGGCGCGACCGAGGGCGGGTCGGCGGGCAGGGGATTCGTCTTCGCGCCGTCCTGCTGCTGCGCGTGCGCGCCTGACGCCTGAAACGCGCAGGCGGCAACGACGAAGGCGGCGGCGCGCGCGGTCTTGAGCATCTCTTTCATCCATCGTTGCATGTTTCACCTGTTCCCTTCTTTCGACTGTTCTGCACCACGTTTACTGGTTCGCGCGTTCCGCGATCTCGATGACCTGCTCCATGTAGAGGTGGAGGCCCTCGATGTTGACTTCGTGCTCGCGCCGCAATCGCGCGAGCACCGAGGCGCCCGCGTGGTCGAGAAAACTGATGTCGGTCAGGTCAACCGTGACGCTCGCCCCGGTCTGTGCCTTCAGGTCTGTGCAGACCTGCTCCAACAGCTCCGCGTCCGCGAGCCCGAGCGTGCCCTCGACTCTGAGCAAAGCCCTCCCGCCCGCGACGCGACCTTCGAGTTGTGTTATGCGTGTCGTCATCCCTTTCACTCTCTCCTGCTCCTTGCCCTGCGAGCGCCTAAAGGGCAAGCGCGGGGCCACGGCGACAGAGGGCGTCCGCGACGACGGTTAAAGTGTTGAAGATTTTAGGGAAGCGCGGCGAGAAGAGGTCTGTGGGCCAGCGGTCGCGTGGGTGCCGATGCAGAGAGTCGGATGCGGCATGCCGCATCGGATGCGGGATACGGCATTGAACTGAAGCTACATCAGGCCGAGCTTTTTCATCCGGCCGCGGAGGGTGGAGATGGGTAGGCCGAGGATTTCGGCGGCGCCGCCGCGGCCGCCGACCACGCCTTTGGTGTGGCGGAGGACTTCCTCGATGTGCGCGCGCTCGGCGTCGGCGAGCGAGAGGAGTCCGGCGGGCGTTTGTGCAGAAACGTGAATGCCTTCGCCGTCCGTGGAGGCGGGCGCTTCAAGCTCGGAGAGCGGCGCCTGTAGCTCGTGGCCGCGCGTGAGGATGACCGCGCGCTCGATGAAGTTCTCAAGCTCGCGGACGTTCCCCGGCCAGGGGTAGCGGCAGAGTGCCTCGACGGTCTCCGAGGGGATGGCGTCAATGCGCTTGTTCATCCGGCGCGAGTGCTTCTGCGCGAAGTAGCCGGCGAGGAGAGGGATGTCGTCAACCCTCTCGCGCAACGGCGGCAGGAAGATGGGGAAGACGTTCAGGCGGTAGAAGAGGTCGCTGCGGAACTTCTTCTCGGCGACCATCTCGCGGAGGTTGCAGTTGGTGGCGGCGATGAGGCGCACGTCAACCTTGATCGTCTTCGTCCCGCCCAGGCGTTCGAACTCGTGCTCTTGCAGCACGCGCAAAAGCTTCGGCTGAAGCTCCAGGGGAATCTCGCCCACCTCGTCCAGAAAGAGCGTGCCCTTGTTCGCCAGCTCGAAGCGCCCGGCGCGCTGCGTGATGGCGCCGGTGAAGGCGCCCCGCTCGTGGCCGAAGAACTCGCTTTCGAGCAGGCCCGTCGGGATGGCCGCGCAGTTGACCTTGACCATCGTGCGCTCGCGCCGCCCCGAGAGGTCGTGGATGGCGCGCGCGATCAGCTCCTTGCCCGTGCCCGTCTCCCCGCAGACGAGGACGACCGAGTCGGTCGGCGCCACGGTCTGCAACTGTTCGAGCACGGCTTTGAGCAGGCGGCTCTGGCCGACGATCTCGCCGAAGTTGTACTCGGCCTTAATCTCCTCTTCGAGGTAGAGCTTCTCGCTCGCCAGCTTGTTCTTCAGCTCCTCGATCTGCCGGTACTGGACGGCGTTCTCGACGGCCAGCGCGAGCTGGCAGGCGATGTGGCTGAGGAAGTCTGCGTCCGTCTCGTCGAAGGCCGCCTCTTCTTTGCTGACGACCACGACCGACCCGAGCGCCGTGTCGCTCGCGATGAGCGGCGCGTTGCAACTCGACTTGAAGCCCGCGGCGATGGCCCGCGCGACGAAAGGCGAAGGGAACTCGGCGGTGTCGAGATGGCGGATGAGGACGGTCTGGCGCGATGTGTAAGACTTCCCGGCCGGAGTCCCTTCGAGCGGGATGAGGAACCCTTCCTCGACGTAAGGGTCTACGAGTCGCGACGCGTCGTGGGCGTGGACGCGCAGTTGCCCGCTCTGCTCGTCGTAGAGCGCCATGCCCGCGAAGTCGTGTTTGAAATACTTGCGCAGGCATTCGGAGGTCTCCCGGAGCAGGTCACGCAGGTCGAGGCTGGTGGCGACGGCGTTGTTGATTTCGAGGAGGATCTGCGCGCGCTCGCGCTCCTTCGCCTCGCGCTCGAAGTTCAGGGTGTTCTCGACGCCGATGGCGATCTGCCCGCCGAGGCTCTCCAGCAGCCCCACGTCCTCGGCCGTCATGGCGTCGCGCTGTCGGCTGCCGAGGGTGAGCACGCCGCGCACCTGCCCGTGCGAGATGAGCGGCACGCAGCAGAAGGACTGAAGCCCCTGCTGCTCGAAGAAGCGGCGCGCCATCGGCGCGTGGGTCTCCGCGGCGTCGATGGGGCTGCGGTAGACGGCGCGGCGCGTCGTGAAGGCGAGGCCCGTCAGCGTGCCTTCGACGGGGACGGGCTCGCCCTCGTAGATGTCGGTGTCGGGGCGCGCGCGGTCGAAGGCGTGGACGTGGAGGCTGTCGGTCTCCTCTTCGTAGAGGGCGAGCGCGGCGAAGTCGTGCCGGAAGTAGGCGTGCAGGCAGCCGGAGGTCGCGCGGAGCAGCTCGCGGATGTTGAGGTTCGTCGCGATGGCGTTGTTGACTTCGAGGAGCGTGCGGACGCGCGCGCTCTCACGCGTCGCCCGCTCGAAGTTGAGCGCGTTCTCGACGGCGATGGCGACGGGGTCGGCGATCTGCCGAAGCAGCTCGGCGTCGGCCTCGTCGAAGGCCGCCTCGCGGAGGCTGGCGACGTTGATGGTGCCGAGGACGCGTTCGTGCGAGATGAGCGGGACGGAGCAGCCGCTGCGCACGCCGAGTTCGTACGCCATGCGCGTGTGCGGCGAGTGGAACTCGTCCAGGTCTATCCGCCGGCGCAGGACGGTCTGGCGCGTCCGGATGGCGAGGCCCGGCGGCGTCCCGTCCATCGGCAGCTCCGAGCCGACGCCGAGCACGCCGCCCGGCGCCGGCGCGTCGAGCGCGTGGACGCGCAGACGGCCGGCCTCCTCCTCGTAGAGCACGAGGCTCGCGAAGTCGTGTTTGAAAAATTGTTTGAGGCAGTCGGAGACGGCCAGCAGGAGGTCGGGCAGGCCGAGTTTCGAGACGACGGCGCCCGTCACCCCGAGCAGGATGCGCGCGCGCTCCGCGTCGTCCGCCGCCGTGCGCGCGCCCGGCGCGTCGTCCGCCGCCTGTGTCTCGGGGGCTCTTGTCTCTTCCGGCATTTCCGAAGGCTGTCGGCTCGGACTTCCCCGGAGCGAGGGCGGAGAAACCGACGGCTGAATTGGTGCCCGAGACTATATTTCAGTTCCGCCGAAATGAAAAGGAGGACTTTCCGCGCCAAACCTTCCGCCCCGCGACCCGAATTCCGGCCCCGGAGACTGGAAGTTCCGTCTCCGAGACCCAAATTTCCCCTAAAAAGAGCCAACATTCCGTCTCCGAGACCCGACTTTGAGTCTCCGAGAGTGATAGTTGGCTCTCTGAAACGGAGCGTTGACTCTCAGAGACGGAAATTTGGGTCTTCGAGACCCAACGTTGACTCTCCGAGACCCAACGTCGGGTCTCGGAGAGGGAATGTTGGGTCTCTGAGATGGAACGTTGGGTCTCGGAGACGGAATTTCGAGTCTCCGAGACCGATTTTTCATTGACTTCCGACGGCGCCGCGCATATCGTTCCTGACCTCCAAGGGTGTTTTTCTTTCCGAAGTCGCCGTCTGCCGGGCCTCATTCAACCCGAAGCCGTCCCGGTTTTCACCTCGTACAAACTGCTCTTTAACTTCACCGACCGTCAGAAAAACAAAGGGGGAGTCGTGGCCGACAAGACGCCAGCACCCGCAACGACCAACCGCATCCTCGTCAAGCTCCGCCCGTCGAACGCGCTGCGGGCGTCCGAGTCGCGCGTCAACCTGCGACCGCTCTACGAAGAGGAGGCGCGCGCGTCCGCCTCCGGCTTCGGCCTCGACTCGACGCCGCAGTGGTTCCTCGCCGAGCTGCCCGAAGGGGCCGCGAACCCCTGGGACTTGGCGCACGCGCGCGTCGCCGCGCAGCTCGGCGTCAGCGAGTCCGACGTGCTCTTCGCCGAGCCCGACCTCGTCCACAACGTCTACCGCGACGTGAACGAAGAGGAGACGGGGCAGAGCTTCGCGGCCGGGGAGCAGTGCAACGCCGACCCGCCGGACGGGACGCGCGGCAAGGCCCTCGGGCCGGCCGGCGTGTTCGCCTGGCACCTCGGCGACGACTTCTCGCAGCTCGGCTCGGCGCGCGACGCCGTCCAGTTCGAAGCCCCGCGCACGCGCATCGCGCACCTCGACACCGGCTACTACCGCGCGCACGACCTGGCGCCCGAACACGACCGCATCCTGAACGGCCTCGAACGCAGCTTCGTCGAAGGCGACAAGAACCGCCAGAGCGCCGAAGACCCGGACAACAACGCCTTCCTCATCGACAACTCCGGCCACGGCACGGGCACCATCGGCATCCTCGCCGGCGGCAAGGCCCCGGGCTTCGGCGGCGTCTACCTCGGCGGCGCGCCGCACGCCGACATCGTCCCCATTCGCGTGGCCGACCGCGTCGTGCTGCTGACGACGAGCGCGCTGGCGCAGGCAATCAACTTCGCGGTCTCGGTGCGCTGCGACGTGGCGACGCTCAGCATGGGCGGCGTCCCTTCGCGCGCGTGGGGCGAGGCCGTGGATAAAGCGTACGAGGCCGGGCTCTGCCTCTGCGCCGCGGCCGGCAACCACTTCGGCATCACGCCGCCGCAGACGCTCGTCTACCCCGCGCGCTTCCCGCGCGTCGTCGCCGTCGTCGGCGTGATGGCCGACGGCCGCCCTTACGCAGACCTCAAGGGGACGGCGATGGAGGGCAGCTTCGGCCCCGACTCGGCCATGAAAGGCGCCATCGCCGCCTACACGCCGAACATCCCCTGGCCGCGCTTCATGTGCGCCAACGTCATCCGCCTCAACGGCGAGGGCACCTCGGCCGCCACGCCGCAGGTGGCCGCCGCCGCCGCGCTCTGGTTCGAGAAGTACAAGCGCGAGCTGCCCCGCGACTGGCGGCGCGTCGAGGCCGTCCGCAACGCCCTCTTCACCTCGGCCAAGCAGAAGTCCGACAAGAAGCATTTCGGCAACGGCGTGCTTCAGGCGCGCGCCGCGCTCGAAGTCAAACCCGTCTTCGGCCTGAAGCAGAGCGACAAGTCGGACGACTCGTGGGCCTTCCTGCGCGTCATCACCGGCCTCGGCGTCGTCGAGGTCGCGCCGCGCGAGCAGATGTACAACCTTGAGCTGGCGCAGCGCTGGCTGCTCAACGAGGAGCTGCAAAAGATCGTCCCCGACCCCTCCGCCGTCCCGAAGCTGAAGGACGAAGACCTGCGCAGCTTCATGGAGGCCGTCATCGAGGACGACCAGGCTTCGCTCGCGCTGCGCAAGCACGTCGCCTCGCGCTACCCGGTCGCGGCGGGGCGCTCGGCGCCGCGCACGCCGAAGACGAAGGCGGTCGTGCCCGAAGTCCTCCCGGTCTGCGACGTGCAGCCGGCCGTCCCCGACCCGCCCTTCCGCGCGGTGCGCGTCTACGCCGTTGACCCGAGCCTTTCGGCGCGGCTCGACACGGCCTCGGTCAACGAGGTGACGCTCCAGATACGCTGGGAGGAGTTGGGCAAAGGCCCGACGGGCGAGTACCTGACGGTCGAGGACGTGGACGCCTCTGGGCGCCGCTACCCGCCGGTCGAGCTGGACGACCCGCGCCTGCTCGCGCAGGACGGCTGGGCGCCTTCGGAGGGGAACCCGCAGTTCCACCAGCAGATGGTCTACGCCGTCGCCATGAAGACCATCCAGCACTTCGAGCGCGCGCTCGGCCGCCCCGTCCTCTGGCGGCCCCAGCCCAACCCGAAGAACGCGAACGACGACAGCGGCTTCATCCGCCGCCTGGCCGTCCGCCCGCACGCGCTCCGGCAGGCCAACGCCTTCTACAGCCCGCAGGAGGTCGCGCTGCTCTTCGGCTACTTCGAGGCCGGCGCCGACGACCCCGGCGACCACATGCCCGGGAGCCGCGTCTACTCCTGCCTCTCGCACGACATCGTCGCCCACGAGACGACGCACGCCATCCTCGACGGCATGCACCGCCGCTTCAACGAGGCGACGAACCTCGACGTGCTCGCCCTGCACGAGGGCTTCGCCGACATCGTCGCGCTGATGCAGCACTTCACCATCCCCGGCATGTTGGAGCAGGAGATCGCGCACACGCGCGGCGACATCGAGGCCGAGTCGATGCTCGGGAGCCTCGCCGTCCAGTTCGGCTACGCGACGGGCGGGCGCGGCGCGCTGCGCGACGCCATCGGGCGCGTCGAGGACGGAGTCTGGAAGCGCTTCGTGCCCGACCCTTCCGACTTGCAGAAGCGCCTGACGCCGCACGCGCGCGGCGCCGTCCTCGTCGCGGCCGTCTTCGACGCCTTCATCGCCATCTACAAGGCGCGCACCGCCGACCTCCTGCGCATCTACACGGGCGGGACGGGCGTGCTGCCGGGCGGCGCCATCCACCCCGACCTCGTGCGCCGCCTCGCCGACGAGGCTTCGAAGTCCGCGGGCCACGTCCTCGACATGTGCATCCGCGCGCTCGACTATCTGCCGCCGGTGGACGTGACCTTCTTCGAGTATCTGCGCGCGCTGATTACCGCCGACTACGACCTCGTCACCGACGACAAACATAACTACCGCGTCGCCTTCGTCGAAGCCTTCCGCCGCCGCGGCATCTACCCTCTGAACCTCGACGACGCGACGGCCGACACGCCGCGCACGCTCTCGGTGGACACGCTACGCTGGCAGGGCTTCGACACGGGGCTCTTTCCGCGCAGGGTGCGGACGGAGGTCGTCGAACAGTACAAGGGCGTGCTCGACGGCCTCCGGCAGTACGCCGAGGCGTGCATCTACCTCCAGGACAGGCAGGAGCTGTTCGACGTGACGCGGAGGCAGCGGGCCGTCCTGCACAAGCAGCTCACCGACGCCTTCAAGGCCGTGCCCGCCTTCGCCAAAGAGCTGGGGCTCGACCCCGAAAAGAGGTTCGAGGTGCACGAGCTGCGCCGCGCTCTGCGCGTTGACCCCGACGGCCGCGACGTGCCGCAGGTCATCGTCGCCCTGACGCAGTCGGACGTGGTCAGAGAGGCGGACGCGCCGCGCCACGTCTTCCGCGGCGGCTCGACGCTCGTCGTTGACCTCTCGCGCCACGACCTCAAGGCGGTGAAGTACCGCATCGTCAAGAACATCGGCAGCGCCGCGCGGCGTGAGCGCACGGCCGCCTTCGTCCGCGACTCGGCGTCCGACCCCTTGCGCGCGCTCTTCTTCGCGCCCGACCGCCACGGCGAGCCGTTCGCGGCGCTCCACGCGCTCGCCGACGACGGCTTCTAAAGACCGAAAGGCACCGAAGACATGCCCGGTAAAATCATCGAAGGCAGGAACCTGAAGCCCCAGGATTGGACGCTGATGCCCGACTTCTGCGTCGTCGGCTCGGGCGCGGGCGGCGGCGTCTGCGCGCTCAAGCTGGCCGAGGCCGGCTTCGACGTGATCGTCCTCGAAGAGGGGCCGAACATCGCGCAGGGGGACGGCCCCGCGCCCGCGCAGAAGCGCCCGGTGCTCAACGAGCGCGAGAGCCAGATGTACAAACTGCTCTACCAGGAGGGCGGCACGCGCCTCACCGCCAACGGCGGCGTGAAGGTCATGCAGGGGCGCTGCCTCGGCGGCGGGACGGCCGTCAACTGGTCGGCCTGTTTGCCGCCGCGACTCGAAACGCTCGACGAGTGGCAGAAGCGCGGCCTGCCCTTCACGCGCCAGAACCTCGAACCCTTCTTGCGCGAGGTCGTCAACTACCTGCCGGTCGTGCGCAACGACAAGTACAATTCCTCCGCGCGGAAGTTCATCGAGGGCTGCGCCGCGCTCGGCGTCCCGCACGACAACCTGCCGAACAACACGCACGACTGCCGCGAGTGCGGGAGCTGCGGCGTGGGCTGCCCCTACGACCGCAAGATGAGCGGCTTCGTCAAGTGGCTCCCCGACGCGATTGCAAAGGGGGCCACGGTCTGGACTGACACGAAGGTGGACAAGCTGGTCGCGGGCGGCGACCGCGTCACCGAAGTGCACGCGCACTTCATCGACGGCAAGAACCGGCCGACGAAGGGCACGCTCGTCGTCAAGCCGAAGAAGGGCGTCGTGCTCGCCGCCGGCTCCATCGGCACGCCCGGCGTCCTGCTGCGCTCGAAGATGGACTTGGGCAAGCGCGTCGGCAAGTTCACGCACATCCACCCCGTCACCATCACCA
Organism: Acidobacteriota bacterium; assembly: GCA_019242475.1. Lineage (GTDB taxonomy): Bacteria > Acidobacteriota > Blastocatellia > Pyrinomonadales > Pyrinomonadaceae > QHXN01. Next base: position 28,773 of record JAFAVK010000028.1, read on the forward strand.
TCGGCAAGTACCCGGAGAAGACCAGCCCCGCCTACGGCGTGCCCGACAACATGTTCACGCCGAAGTTCTCGGCCGGGCCGACCGGCTACCTGATCGAGACCGGCTCGTTCTTCCCCGTCCTCTCCGCCTCGGCCACGCTCCAGCACGGCGAAGAGCTGCACCGCATCATGCGCGACTACTACCCGTCCGGCGCCATCTCCTACGCGCACCACACGACCGGCTTCGACGAGCAGGAGCCCTACGGGACGGTCAGGCTCGACGACGACGGCGAGCCGGAGCTGGACTACCGTATCCCGAAGGCGAACGTGAAGCCGATGCAGGAGAGCCTGGTCGAGATGTGCCGCATCCACCTCGCCGCGGGCGCGACCTCCGTCTACGTCATGCGCAACCCGCCGCTCGAAGTGAAGCCCACCTCGGGCTTCGAAGAGATTCGAAAGATCGACTTCACCGAGCCGCAGCGCGCGACCATCTTCACCGTCCACGTCATGGGCGGCTGCCAGATGAACAAGGACGAGAGGCGGCGGGTCGTCAACAACGACTTCACGTTCGGCCAGATGAAGAACCTGTGGGTCGTGGACGGCTCGCTCTTCCCGACGGCGCTCGGCGCGAACCCGCAGGTCACGATCTACTCGCTCGCGCTGTGGGGCGCGCAGGAGATTTGCAGGCAAAACAACGCGACGTTCCAACTCAACCACCAGCAGGGAGGTGCACTGCCTTGGCCGGGATACTGAGAACCGCGCTGCACGCGGCGGCGAGCCCGAAGAACCGCCCCGAGGTGAAGACCGACGGGCTCGAAAATTTAGACAAGAAGACGGCGCTCATCCTCTACGCGGTCGCCGAGGCCGTGCTCGGGGAGGGCTTTTTGCAAAAGGCGCCGAAGTTCGTCGAGACGGTGGACGACTACCTCAACTACCAGCGCGCGTCGCAGCGCGACCTCTTCCTCACCGCGCTCCTCATCACCGAGACGCGCCTCCTCAGCCTCATCACCGTCGGCAACCTGCGCGGCTTCTCGCACCTCTCGCTCGCCGACCGAAGGAAGGTGCTCGACAAAATCCGCTCGGGCAGCAACGAGCAGAACCGCAACATCTACGCCGCCCTCGTCAACGTCTCGGCCGCGACCTACTACGCGAGCGACCTGACGTGGCCCGACCTCGGCTACGCGGGCGTGAGCGTAGACCATCCCGAGATACTCAACCGCCCGCCGCCCGTCCCCTGGCGGCCCGGCGACACGCGGCCCATCGAGCCTTAGTCAGGTTCACACAATTATCTTCGCCCTAAGAGGAAGGCGGTTCGACATGGCAGGAACGGGCATCATCAACGTCAGCGTCTTCAACGCCGCGCGCCAGCCCTGGGGCGGCCCCGAGGTGCGGATGGTTCTGACCGACCCCTTCGCCAACTCGAGCAACAAGAAGCTGGTCGATAAGACTTTGAAGAAGGGCACGAACCAGATCGTGCTCGAAGGCGTCCCCGCCGACGCGGGCCAGCGCTACATCCTCTTCCTCGACGCGGACGGGCACCGGAGCCACTCCGTCTTCCCCGTCAAGCCCGCGGACGACGTCCCGACGCCCGTCAACGTCATGCTCATCCCGAACGACCCCGCCCCGGACTTCTCCGCCTTCAGCTACAACGAGCTGCAACTGCGCTCGCCCCAGTTCCACCAGGCGCTGAGCGGCGGGGTGGCCGAGGGCGACTTCCTCGGCCTCCCGAAGAAGGATTCGAAGTTCGGGCTCGTGCGGATGGCGGCCGTTCTGAACATCGAGGCCAAGCTGCGCGCGACGGCGCTCAGGGAGGGCAGGGCCGTGGACTACGTGCGGAAGTTCAATAACCTCGACTGCTGCGAGCGCGACCGCATCAAGGTGGAGGTCGCGGCCGAGATGCCCGCGCAGGTGAAGGGCTTGAAGAGCTTCAACGAGCTGAACCCGGACTTCAACGAGGTGAACCACAAGGGCTTCCCCGTGAGCTTCAAGGAGAAGGTCGCCTTTTGCAGCCTGCAACTCTCCTTCGCGAAGAAGCCGCAGGCGGGGACGCTCTCGGCCGACATCGACATCGACCTGCTCACGGACGTCGGCCACTTCGGCGAAGTAATCAGGAACAAGATCACGAAGCTGAAGACCGACCCCTTCACCGTCTACGTGCTCCTCTTCGACCAGGGCATCCGGCCGCTCTACACCTTGAAGGCGTAGGCCGCGCCTCAGCCGGCGTAGAGTTGGAGGTCGGTGCCGACGGCGTCGGCGATCTCCAAGGCGCGCGCGAGGTCTGGGTGGCGGACGATGAGGTAGCCGTCCGAGAGCAGCGTCTGCCGCCAGTTGCGGCGCGGCGAGCCCAGAGGCAAAAGGTCGATGACGACGATGTGCTCGCCGTACTTCGCGAGGAGATGTTCCAGCCCCTCCGTCCTGTAAATCCTCCCCTGCCCCTGCGCGCGCTTGAAGATGATGGCGGCGTTGTAGCGCCGCTCGAACTGCTGCGTGAACTCCCCCTTGACGACGGCCTCGGCCCAGCCGGCGAAGAGGTCTGTGTCGCCCGCGTAGTTCATCACGTCCACCGAGCGCGCGCCCGGCGGGCGGCAGGCGATCTCGCCGAAGACCACCTCGCCGGAAGGCTTCCGGAACCACTCCATGTGCGTGAAGCCGGTCTGAAAATTGAGCGCGCGCAGGACGGCCCGGCCCATCTCGCGCCCGGCGGCGTACTCTTCGGCGTCCACGTCGCGCAGCATGACGATCTGCGGGCTGACCCATTCGTTCGTGCGCGCGATGAGCGGGTGCGGGCGGTACTTGGTGATGCTGTAGTAGGCGACCTCGCCCCCGACGCAGACGGTGTCGAAGGTGAACTCCTCGCCCTCGATGAACTCTTCGACGTTGACTTCCGAAAGGTGCTTGAGGAGCGGGAGCGTCTCTTCGAGCTGCGCCTCGCCGTCCACGCGGTAGGTGTCGGCGGAGCCCGCGCCCGCGATGGGCTTGAGGATGAGCGGGAAGCCGATGCCGCGCGCGGCCTCCCTGCACTCCTCGGCAGAGGTGGCGCGCGCGTGGCGCGGCGTGCGGACGCCCGCGGCCGAGAGCACCTGCTTCATCCGATCCTTGTCGCGGAACGGCAGGGTCTCATCGACGGTCATCCCCTGTACCCCCAGCGCCGCGCGCAGGTGCGCGGCCAGAAGCATCCCCGGCTCCCAAAGGCACTCGACCTTGTCCACGCGCACGGGCGAAGCCCAGTGCCTGACCGCCTCGACCACCGCGTCCTCGTCCTGCAAGCTCGGGACTTGCAGGTAGGCCGCGAGGTGCCGGCTCGCCTCTGGCGGCAGCGCGCCCTCCGGCTGGTCGCTCACGCCGAGGACGCGCGCCCCCGCCTGCGCCAGCGCGCGCGTGAAGTACGGAATCTCCTGCGGGTATCCCGGCGAAATCATCACGACGTACATGACGCCTCCGTTGTTGAGCTGCTTCGAATTTGAAATTTCAAATGCTTGAAGCCGTGTCCTCACCCCAGCTCGACGCGGACGGTGCTGATGAGACGTTGCAGGGCCTGCCTGACCACCTCGGTCTCGGGGTGGCGCAGGAGGACGTAGCCCTCGCCCTCGTAGCTGCCCGTCGGCGTCTGCCCCACCTCGGGGAGCTTCACGTCCGTGACAAGCCCTCCCAACTCCTTCCCCGCCTGTTCAAGCCCGTGAATCGCCACGACGCGGCCGCTGCCCTGCCCGCGGAGGAAGGCCGCGCCGGCGGCGTAGCGGCGCGCGGGCGGTTCGAACTCGCCGTAGACCATCACGCGCGCCCAGGCGTGCAGGAAGTCTATGTCGTGCGCGCGCGAGACGAGCGTCGTGATCTGCGCGCCGGGCGGGCGGGCGCCGACCTCCGAGATGGCGACGCTCCCGTCCCCGCGCCTGAACCACTCCATGTGCGTGAGCCCCGTGTCCATGCCGAGCGCTTCGAGCGCGCGCCCGGCGGCCTCGCGGATGTCGTCGTACTGCGGCCCGTCGATCTCCCTCGGCAGCAGCAGGCACCACTGTATCCACGGGTTGCGCAGCACCTCCAGAGGCGTCGGGTAGTAGTGCGTGAGCGAGTGCCACACCGCGCGCCCGCCGATGGAGATGGTTTCGAGCGAGTGCTCCTCGCCGGTGACGAACTCTTCGATTAAGACCGGCTGCTGCGGGGACGGGGCCGAGATTTTCAGCGCCTCGCCGAACGCCGCCGCCGTATCGACGCGGAAGGTGGACTGCGCCCCCGCCCCCGCCGGCGGCTTGAGGACGAGCGGGTAGCCGACCTCTTCGGCGAAGGCCCAACCTTCGGCTTCGTCGTGCGCGAGCCCGTGGCGCGCGCAGGGGACTCCGGCCGCGCGCAGCACGTTCTTCATGCGCGACTTGTCGCGGAAGTTGTGCGCGGCCTCGGCGCTCATCCCCTCGACGCCCAACAGCTCGCGCGCCTCGGCGAGCGGCACCTGCAACTGCTCGTACGCGCCGTAGAGCCTGTGGATGGGGCCGAAGTGTGCGGAGAGTGTGCGCGCCGCGTCGGCCAGTTGCACGGGGTTGAAGATGTCTTCGACGCGCCAGTGCGCCGCGATCCTTTCGCGCAGGTGCCCGGCCAGGTGCTCCTGCGGCTCCTGGCTCACGACCGCGACCCGCACGCCGGGCTGGCCCACGTTCGCTTCGATGAACCGGTGGGCGTTGTCCGTGAACCAGGGCGCGGCGAATATCACGAAATGCATACGGCCCCCCTTTACAGTTAGAGGCGTTGGAAAAGCTCTACACTCTGCCCTCCGCTTGCCGATATTCCGTAGGCCGCGGTCTCGATGAGAATAATGCTCGGCGTTTCGTCCATTATAGAACAGTTGGACTCCGGCTCACACACATTTCGCTTACCGGCCCGTGAACCCGCGGCGCAAGAGTGTTAACCTCGGAATCGAAAAGTCAGCGCGTCGCATTCGTTCGACGACTTCCTGACCGAGGCGGCGCCGCGGCCGATCTAAACGGCCCGCGGAAAGGGTGAAGATGACGACCGTCGCGACGGTAGAAAGTGTGTGGCGCTACCCCGTCAAGAGCATGGCCGGCGAGGAACTCGCGGAGGGGTTCGTCGGCTTCTCGGGCGTCTACGGCGACCGCTGCTTCGCGTTCAGGGATTCGGCCGCCCGCAGGGGCTTCCCTTACCTGAACGCGAACGTGCAGCAGCGGATGCTCCTCTACCGCCCGAGGTTCCGCCACCCTTTGAGGGCGGCGGCGCCGCCGAACCTGGCGGAGGCGACGGCCATCGCGCCCGGCGTCACGCCCGCGAACGCCGAGCCGGGCGACATGGACTTGGATGTCGAGACGCCCCTTGGCGAGGTCGTGCCGGTCGATGACCCGAGACTGTCGGAGATGCTGCGGGAGGGGCTGCGCGGCGAACACCGCCTCACGCTCGTGCGCTCCGACCGCGCGCTCACCGACTGCCGACCCGTCTCGCTCATCGGCCTCCAGACCATCCGGCAGATCGAAGAGGAGGTCGGCTCCCGTCTCGACCGGCGGCGCTTCCGCGCCAACCTCTATCTCGACCTGGCGGCGGGGGGCTTTGGCGAAGACCGTCTGGTCGGCCGTAAGTTGCGGGTCGGCTCTCAGGCGGTGTTGGCGGTGCTGGAGCGAGACCCGCGCTGCAAGATGATCTCGCTCGACCCGGACACGGGCGACCACAACCCGGAAGTGCTGCGCAAGGTCGCGCAGGCACACGAGGCATACGCCGGCGTCTATTGCGCCGTCCTTGTCGAAGGGATGGTGGCGACAGGCGACCCGGTCGAGGTCGTCGATTAGGGGCGTGAGAAGAGGCCGTGCCGGCCGCCGTTCGAGGGCCGGGTCAGGCAAAAGGGCACGAGGCAAAAGTGAAAGGAGACGGGCCACCCGGCGCGGCCCTCGTCTTCCACTTTTGCCTCGTGCCCTTTTGCACCTCGCCTTCGCGCCGGGCGCGCGGACGGCCGTCAGTCCTCTTTGACCTGCACGCGCAGGGTGAGGGCGCCGACCCACTGGCCGGGGTTGTGCGTCTGCTCGAAGAACTGCGGGGTGAAGTTCGAGTGGCAGAGCGCGCAGCTCGTGTGGAAGGTGTTGCTCAGCGCGATGGAGCGGCGGTAGTACCAGCGGTTGCCGTGGCGCTCGACCGCCTGGTTCGGCTGGCCCTGGAGCGCGAGCGCCAGCGACTCCTGCTCGAACTGGTCACTCGGGATGTTGTTGTTCCCGCCGAGGAGCGGCGTGGAGTTGCCGATGAGCCGGATGTCGCGGTTGGCGTCGTGGAAGATGAGCGAGACGGCCTGCTTGCCCTGCTCGACGTTCTCCGGCGTCGTCTCGCCGAACTCTTGCAGGAGCGCGGCGAAGACTTCGGCTTGCAGGAGGTCGGCCGTCTTCTCGGCCGTCTCCTTCTCCTGGTCGGTCGGGGGGTCGTTGTTGACGCGCCCGAAGGCGACCAGCCCGGCGACGGCGATCAGAACGATGATGGCGGCGGCGCGTTTCATTCTCGTGTGTCGCATTGACTTTCTCCTTTTCATTATTGGTGAATGAGATCAAGGGTCTTCTCGCGTCGCCCGGCCTTGCCGAGGCGCAGGGGGAAGATCATCGGCACGCGCGCGCGGTAGGCGCGGTAGGCGTCGCCGTGGGAGCGAATCAAGTCCCTCTCCTCGAACTGGACGGCGACGAAGATGTAGGCGGTCGTCGCCAGCGCGAAGAAGAGGTGGGCCGCGGTCATCAGGGGCGCGGCCCAGAAGATGCACAGCCAGCTCAGGTAGATCGGGTGGCGCACGTGCCGGTAGAGCAACGGCGTCCGGAACTCGGGCTGCGCGTCGGGGCGGCCGAGCAGGTGCCGCCAGACCTGCCGCAGCCCGAACAGGTCGAAGTGGTCGATCATGAAGGTCGAGGCCAGCAGCAGCAGCCAGCCGAAGAGGTAGAGCCCGTAGACGCCCAGGCGCCCCGCCCGCCCCCCGACGCTCCACACGACGCCGCCGACGGGGCGCCACTGCCAGAAGAGCAGCAGCAGCGCGAGGCTTGAGAAGAGCACGTAGGTGGAACGTTCCGCGGCCTCGGGCACGACGCGCGTCCAGGCGCGCTTGAACCAGGGCCGCGCCATCAGGCTGTGCTGCACCGCGAAGAGGCCGAGCAGGCCGGCGTCGATCAACAGCGCCGCGGGCAGAGACCCCTGCGCGCCGGAGTCGATGGACTTGGGCACGTAAAGGCCGCCGACGAACCCCATCGCGTAAAGGAACGTCGCGAAGAAGACGAGGTAGCAGAGTACCCCGTAGATAAAAACAGTCGCTCGCGCGAGCATGGCAATCTCCTTTGAAAATCTTCTCCGGGCTTTGCGCCCTGGCGCCTTCGCGTGAGCCTCCTGAGTGCTCACGCGAAAGCGCGAAGGCGAAGGGATCAGTTCGCGGCGCGGTAGAAGAAGTATTCGGCCGTGTAAGGCACCCGCGCCTCTTCGCCGGCGAACGTGCCGGGGGCCGCGGGCGCCACGCCGCCCGTGGTGTTCACGCGCTGGACGAAGGTCACGCCGTCGAAGATGCCGGGGCCTTCGGTCGAGACCGTCTCCAACTTCAGCCAGGGGATAGAGGCGGGGTTCGGGGTGCAGCCCGTCAGACGCCTGGCGACCACCTTGCTGCCGCTGTTGCTCTCCCAGGTGGGGCCGGCGTAGTGCGTGCCGACCTGCCCGCGGTAGTTGCGCGAGGCGAAGAGGTTCGCCACCGGCTCGACGAAGACCCAGGCCGCGCCGTTCCAACTGTAGACCTGCACGCCGGACGCGTAGGCGTGGAAGGCGACCTGATTTCCCTCGGGCACCTGCACGCTGTCACAGACGCCGGCCGGGAGTTCCGGGGCGCGGTTGTCGGCGGCCGTCTCCGCGGCGCGCGCGTGCCCGAGGCCGGCGGCGGTGAAAAGGACTGCGAGCGCGACGGCCCGTGTGATTCTCTTGATCTGCATGATTGCTTCTCTCCTTCAGTTTGAAAGTAGCGGGGAGGGGCGGCCCTGCCCGCGGTTAATAATTGATGAAGACGCAGGCCGAATCCGGCGCTACAATGGGCGCGGTTTCGCCTCACCCGAACGGCCGCGAATCCCCGCAGCCTTACGGGCCGGCGCAAACTACCCCGAAGGCGGTTCGGATGTACTTAGAGTCCCGCTGAAATCTTCTGAAAGACTTTCTGAAAGAAGTTATGTCCGGGCAGGAGACGCAGTTATACGAATTCGGGCCGTTCCGCCTCGACCCCGTCAAACGGCGCCTGCTGCGCGACGGCGAGCCGGTGCAGCTCACCCCGAAGGCGTTCGAGACGCTCCTCGTGCTCGTCCAGCAGAGCGGGAGGACGGTCGAGAAGGACGACCTGATGCGGAGGGTCTGGCCCGGCGCGGTGGTCGAGGAGAACAACCTCAACCAGAACATCACCGCCCTACGGAAGTGCCTCGGCGACAGCCGCCAGGCGAGCCTTTACATCGCCACGATCCCGGGGCTCGGCTACCGCTTCGTCGCCGAGGTCAGGACGGCGCCCGCCGCCGAAGCACGACCGCCGGAGGAGACGAACGGGCAGACGACGGCCGCGCCGCAGGTCGAACTTCTTTCCGAGGGGGTTGAACCCTTACCGGCGGACGCGCCTGACGAAACGGACTTCATCCCCTCTCGACCGAAAAGCATGGTCGCGCCCGTGGTGCTGACGCTGCTCCTCTTCGCGTCGGCGGCGTACGCGCTCTGGGCCTACTTGAGCACCGACAAGCCGCGCCCGGCCGCGGCGACCGCCCACGAGATTGAGGTGACCGCGCTGACGCGGACGGGCACGACGATGCGCGCGGCCATCTCGCCCGACGGCCGTTACATCATCTACTCGGTCGCCGAAGGCGGGCGCGAGAGCCTCTGGCTCAGGCAGGCGTCCGCCTCCAGCGCACAGCAGATCGTCCCGCCCGCCAGGGTCGAGTTCATCGGTCTCACCTTCTCGCGCGACGGCGACCACCTCTACTTCGTGAGGGCGGAGACGAACGGCTCGGTGCGCGCTCTCTACCGCCTGCCCGCGCTCGGGGGCGTGGCGACGAAGCTGCTCGACGACGTGCACTCGCCCGTCACCTTATCCCCGGACGGCGGCCGCATGGCCTTCGTGCGCAACTCCGGGGGCCAGAGCGCGCTGATGATTGCCGACATCGACGGGGGCAATCAGCGCGTGCTCGCCTCGCGCCCCGCGCCCGACGGCTTCAAAGTCCCCGCGTGGTCGCCCGACGGCAAGACCATCGCGTGCTCCGCCGGCAGCCGCGACCGCTACGACGTTCACAACAGCGTCGTCGCCGTGCGGGTCGAGGACGGCGCGCAGAGCCCGGCCGCGCCGCGCGAGTGGGGTTGGACGGGCCACGTCGAGTGGCTGGCCGACGGCAGCGGCTTTCTGCTCGTCGCGAGCGAGCAGCCCGAGGGCATGGATCAGATTTGGCACGTCTCTTACCCCGACGGCGACGCGCGCAGAATCACCAGCGACTCGAAGAGGTACCGCAACATCAGCCTCACGTCAGACTCCCTCACTCTGGTCGCCGTGCTCTCCGAGTTCAACTCCGACATCTGGGTCGCGGCCGAGGCCGACGCCGCCCGCGCGCACAAGATTACCTTCGGGACGGGGGCCTACCTCGACGTCTGCTACACGCCCGACGGCCGCGTCATCTACGCCTCGCAGGCCGGGGGCAACTGGGACATCTGGGTGATGAACGCGGACGGCAGCAACCAGCAACAACTGACGGCGGACGCGGGCGTCAACGCACACCCGGCCGTCTCGCCGGACGGCCGCCGCATCGTCTTCGCGTCGAACCGCGCGGGCACTTTCAACATCTGGCGCATGGACGGCGACGGCGGCAACCCCGTGCGCCTGACCGCGGGCGGCGGCGAGAAGTTCCCGCAGTGGTCGCCCGACGGCCGCTGGGTGGTCTACAACTCTGTGAGCGCCGACGAGAGTCTGTACTCCCTCTGGAAGGTTTCGGCCGACGGCGGCGAGCCGGTGCGTCTGACCGACGCGGACTCCGAACGCCCGGCGGTGTCGCCCGACGGCCGGAGCGTCGCGAGCTTTCACCGCGACGCCTCGGCGGGCGGGTACAGCGTCGTCGTCACGCCGTTCGAAGGCGGGCCGCCGGAGCGGACGTTCGCCGTCCCGCCGGACTTAGTCGCTCTGCCCTTCCTCCGCTGGTCGCCGGACGGGCAGTCGCTCACCTACACCGCACACCGCGACGGCATCCCGAACATCTGGTCGCAGCCGCTCGCGGGAGGCCCCGCGAAGCAGTTGACCGACTTCAAATCCGAAGGCCGCCTCCGTTTCGACTGGTCGCGCGACGGCAAGCAACTGGTGCTGTCGCGCCACGTCTGGACGTCCGACCTCGTGCTCCTGCGAAACTTCCGGCCGGGCAGGACGTAACCGCCACCTCCCTTCCTGGATATTTACACCCGCGGCCGTATGGGATAATATCCCGATTCCTATAAGGATAAGCGTTTACCTTCCGGCATCCGGCGTCATCAGCAGCTTTCTTACCTCGGAGTCATAAAGACCTTTCGACACTGTCGGGCCTGCGGCCGGACGGCCGCCGCCCCGCTGTATCGAGCCGCCCGCCCCCCTAACGGAAGGAGAAGAAGATGAACGCGAAACACGTCGGTCAAGCCCTCGCCCTGCTCGCGGTTTTAGTCTGCGTGCCGGGCTCGCTCAACGATGCGGCGGCCCAGATCGGGGGCAGCGGCTCGATCAACGGGACGGTCTTCGACCCGACGGGGGCGGTCGTCCCCAACGCCACGGTCGTGGCCCGCAACGTCGCCACCGGGGTCGAGACGACGAGGCAGACGACCGACGCCGGCCTCTACGTCATCTCACCGCTGCCCCCCGGCGAGTACACGCTCACGGTCAAGGTCGCGGGCTTCCAGACGCTCATCCAGGAGAAGGTCATCGTGGACGCCCTCGGCAAAGTCGGGCTCAACCTGACTCTCAAGCTCGGCGACGTGGACGAGACGGTGACGGTCACGGAGGCGCCCGCGCAGTTGAATACGACCGACTCCCGCCTGGGCACGACGATCCGTAACGAGCTGTACACGGCGCTGCCGCTGGCGATGGGGACGGCCGTCGCCGGCTCAGGGATAGGCCAGGGGCCGCGCAACCCCGGCGCCTTCATCTTCCTCCTGCCCGGCGTCACGGAAGGCAACCGCTGGGGCCAGGTCAACGGCGCCCAAGGGTTCTCGAAGGACGTGTACGTCGAGGGCACGCCCATCACCGACCCGATTCAGCAGGGCGAGGGGCGCACCATCAGCCTCGGCGTCTCGGTCGAGGCCGTCGAGCAGTTCCAGGTCGAGACGAGCGGGACGGGGGTCGAGTTCAACGGGCAGGGCGCGGAGAACTACACCATCAAGTCGGGCAAGAACGAGTTCCACGGCTCGGGCTTCGAGTACCTGCGCAACACCTCGCTCGACGCGCGCGGCTTCTTCCCCTCGGTGCGGCCCGTCGAGCACCAGAACGAGTTCGGCTTCACCATCGGCGGCCCCATCGTCAAGAAGAAAGCGTTCTTCTTCTTCTCCTATGACGGTTGGCGCTACCGCGTCACGAGCCCCACGCAGCTCGTCTCCATCCCGACGTTGAAAGAGCGGGTGGGCGACTTCAGCGAGCTGCCCGTCGCCATCTACGACCCGGCCTCGACGGCGGCGCTGCCGGGCGGCGGCTTCTCGCGCACGCAGTTCAGCGACCCCTCGCGCGGCACCGCGAGCAACCCGCTCGGCCTCAACATCATTCCGCTGAATAGAATCTCGAACATCTCGAAGGTCTACCAGTCGCTCCTGCCCACGCCGACCAGCTCCGGCGTGCAGAACAACTACTTGGGCCAAGTGCCCGTCGCCTACAACAACGACAGCTTCAACCTGAAGATCGACTACACGCTGACCGAGAGCCAGCGCATCTCCGGCCTCTACACGCACGGCAAGCGGAGCCAGCCCGGCGCGTACCGCGAGGTCAGCACCTCCATCCCGCAGTCGGCCCTGCCGCTCCCCTACACCGACACGCGTTTGGTGACGGAGATACCGACCGTCTTCCAGCTGAAGCACAACTGGAGCGTCACGCCGGCGCTGCTCAACCAGTTGAGCTTCGGCTTCAACCACTTCTTCGTCCCCATCACGAACGCCACCTCGGCCGAGCAGTGGGCGAGCAAGTCCGGCATCAAGGGGCTGCCCGCGGGCGACGCCAGCGACGCCTTCCTCGAAGCGACCTTCGCCGGGCCGAACGCCCCCGCGGGCTGGCGCGGCACGAACTCAAGGGATTTCGAGGACAACAACTACAACTACACTTTGCAGGACAGCGTGCTCTGGGTGAAGAACAAGCACTCGTTCAAGCTCGGCTTCCAGTACCAGCGGGTGTTTGACAAGACGAAGACCAACGACACGGGGAGCCTCTTCGTCTCCGCCTTCAGCAACCTCCAGACCGCCGGGTTCAACTCCGCGGGCGTGTTGCAGAGCGGGACGGGCAACGCCTATGCGAGTTTCCTTTTGGGCGCGCTCAACTCGGCGACCGTCAACCAGGACTCGGTCGTCTCGACCGTCGCGCAGTTCAGCAGCTACTCCTACTGGCTGGCCGACGACTTCAAAGTCAACCCGCGGCTCACCTTAAACCTCGGCCTGCGCCACGACATCTGGCTCCCCTACACGGAGGCCAACGACCACTTCACCTACCTCGACCCGACGGCGCCGAACCCTGCGGCCGGGGGCTTGCCCGGCGCGCTGCGGTTCGGCGGCAACTACGCGCCGGACGCCATCAGTTGTCACTGTAGCCAGATCATCAACACCTACCACAAGGCGCTCGGCCCGCGCGTCGGTTTCGCCTACGCCCTCAACGACCAGACGGTCGTGCGCGGCGGCTACGGCATCATGTACGCGCGGCGCGGCGCGGTCGGCGGGCGCGAGAACGCGCGCACGGGCACGGGCTTCACCGGCATCAACGCCAACGCCCCGCTCGTCAGCCCGAACGGCTCGTTCGCCCCCGCCTTCCTCTGGGACAGCGGCATCCCGCCCTTCGCGACCGGCCCCATCTACGACGAGACCTACCAGAGCGGCTTCGCGACAGGCCGCGGGTCGGGCGGCACCGTGACCTACGGCAACCCGGACAGCCAGCCGCCGCGCTACCAGAACTGGAACCTCTCGCTCCAGCGCTCGCTCACGCACTCGCTGGTCGTGAACGCGGCCTACGTCGGCAGCAACGGCAGGCAGTTGGCCGGGGCTGCGCCGGGCCGTTGGACGAATCAGCTCGACCCGAGGTATCTCGTCCTCGGCAACCTGCTCACGCAGAACGCGACGCCCGCCAACGTCTTGGCCGCGCAGGCCATCGTCCCGAGCGTCCGTCTGCCGTTCCCGACCTTCTCGGGCACCATCGCGCAGATGCTCAAGCCCTTCCCGCAGTACAACAGCGTCTCCGCCCCCTACAACAACGACGGCCAGTCGAACTACCACGCCGGGCAGTTCTCTCTCCAACAACGTCTGTCGAGCGGGCTGACCTACAACGTGAACTACACCTTCAGCAAGGCGGTCGGCACCGTCAACGGCTTCCGCAGCGCCTACATCGGCGAGAAGAGTCTTTCGACCACGGACATGCCGCACGTCCTCAACGCCTTCTACGCCTACGACCTGCCGTTCGGGCGCGGGCGCATGTTCGACACCGGCAACGGGGTCGTCCGCGCGCTGGTCAGCGGCTGGCAGCTCTCCGGCATCACGCGGTTCGCGTCGGGCACGCCGCTCGGGCCTTTCACGGCCAACTGCAACGTCCCGCAGGCGGGCACCTGCTGGGCGAGCTATAACCCGAGCTTCAGCGGCCCCGTGCTCATCAACGGCGACTGGGGGAATGGCAACGTGCTCGGGCCGGTGGCGGGTGTGACGCCGCACATCGACGTGAACGCGTTCGTCTCGCCGGCCGCCTTCACCTACGGCAACACGCCCGCGACGGGCGCCTACGGCCTGCGCAACCCGCACTTCTTCAACCAGGACTTGAGCCTTTCGCGCACCATCCGCATCCGCGAGAATTGGCGCGTCGGGCTCGGGGCCGACACCTTCAACCTCTTCAACAACGTCCGCTTCGGCGGCATCAACACGAACATCACGAGCGCGAGCTTCGGCAAGCCGACCGCCCAGATCAACCTGCCGCGCGTCGTCCAGTTGAAGTTGAGGCTCGACTTCTAAGGTGGGCCGAACCATGAAGACCACGTCACTGTGCCTCGTCGCGCTCGTCCTGTGCGCGCAGACCACACTCGCGCGGCGGCAGCAGGAGCCGCCGCGCGAGTGGATCGACAAGGAGACCGGACACCGCGTCGTCAGGCTCTCGCAAGAGCCCGGCAGCGAGAGCCTCTACTTCCACCAGAACGCCTACACGACCGAGGGCGACAAGCTCATCATCACGACGCCCACCGGCGTCTCGACCATCAACCTCAAGACGCACGAGATTGAAAAGGTGGTGGACGGGCGCGTTAACGTCATCGTCGTCGGCCGCAAGAGCCGGCAGGTCTACTACACGAAGGACGGCACCCTCTACGCGACCCACCTCGACACGCGCGCGACGCGCGAGATCGTCAAGCTGCCGTTCCGCGGCGGACTCTCGTCCCTGAACGCCGACGAGACGCTGCTGCTCGGCGCGCGCACCGAGGTCGAGGGGCAGGGGCCTTACGGCGGGGGGCAGCGGCAGTTCGGCAGCAACCCCGACCTGGCGGAGATGAAGGGGCCGGACGGCAAGCCTTTGACTTACGCGGAGCGCAAAGAGGTGATGATGAACAATCGCCTCGAACAACGTCTGCCGATGTCGATGTACACCGTCAGCACGAAGACCGGCGAGGTGAAGACCATCCTGCGCACGACCGACTGGCTCGGCCACCTACAGTTCTCGCCCACCGACCCGAACCTCATCATGTTCTGCCACGAAGGCCCGTGGCACAAGGTTGACCGCATCTGGACGATGCACGCCGACGGCAGCGGCCTGACGAAGATTCACACGCGCACGATGAACATGGAGATCGCCGGGCACGAGTTCTTCAGCGACGACGGGAAGAGCATCTGGTACGACTTGCAGACGCCGCGGGGCGAGGACTTCTGGGTCGCGGGCTACGAGATCGCGACGGGCAAGCGGACTTGGTATCACCTGCAACGCGACGAGTGGTCGGTGCATTTCAACGTCTCGCGCGACGGGGCGCTGTTCGCGGGCGACGGCGGCGACAGTGAGATGGTGGCGCACGCCCCCGACGGGAAGTGGATTTATCTGTTCCGGCCGACGGCCGTCCCCGACGTGGCCGGCATCAGGAACCCGCACTCGGACGACCTGATTAAGTCCGGCTTCTTCAAGGCGGAGCGGCTGGTCAACATGTCGAAGCACAACTACGAGCTTGAGCCGAACGTTTCGTTCACGCCCGACGGGAAGTGGCTCGTCTTCCGCTCGAACATGTTCGGGCCGACGCACGTCTTCGCCGTCGAGGTCGAGAAGGCCGCCGCCACGAAGACGGATTAACGTTGCGTTGCGGGAATTACTCCGGGGCGAGAAGGAGTTCTCGGGTCGTCTCACTCAGGCGGGGCCGATTACTTGACCGTCAGAATCGTCTTCGCGAAATACTCGGTCAGGTTCCCACGGTGCTCCAGGAGTTCGCGCTTCCCCCAGGCGATGACGTAGACGCTGTAGGTGCCGGCAGGCAGTTTCATCTCGTCGGTCACGGTCGCGTACCTCCGGCTGTCCATGCCGATGTTCTGCTGGTACTCGTTGACGAACTCCGCGTCCTTGCCGTCGGCGCCGCGCCGGTAGAAGACGATGCCGATAAAATCCACCCCGACCTGAGTCGGGTTCTCGAACAGCACGTTGAAGGGCGCGTTCGCCGCCCAACGGTCGGACTGCCCGACGCACTTCCAGTCGTCGTCAATCTCCTTGCAGATGCTGACCTTGCCCTGGCCGGCGGCGGTGTTGCCGACCGCGCGCGCCCCGACCGTGTCCTCGCCGACGGTGAAGTCGGCCGTCGCCCACACCTGCGACCTGTTCAGGGTGTTCACCATGCGCACGAAGTATTTGCCCGGCTTGTTGATGGTCAGTTGGGCGTAGGCGGTCGTGTGGTACTGCGAGGCCCAGTAGTCCACGTACTGCACGTCTTCGCCTTCGGCGTCGTTCTCCGTGACGAGGAAGGTGATCTTGGCGCCGGTGGGCACGGCCGGGAAGGTCGCCAGGAGGTGGACGTTGCGCAGCGTGCCTTTGGGCCGGAAGGTCTTGGTCGGGTTGAGGCAGGCCGCGGTCTCGACCGTCAGCGCCCCGTACTGCTTCTGGGTGATCTTCAAGTCCTCACACGTTTGCAGCCCGATGCCGGTTTGGGCCAGGGCCGAACGTGCGAACGCCGTCGAGCAACAGAGCGACAGCGCGAGCAGGCACAGGTAACGTTTGTGCGCGGGCGGCAGCGTCATCTCCCCTCCTCCTTTTACGCCGGCGGATACTATCGCCCGTGCTGGTACCAAGTCAATCACTTGGCGCCGCCCTGCGCCCCCTCCCGCGCGCCGGGCGGCAGTATTTCTAAATCGAGTCGCGGATGGCACAATGCCACTCGGTCTCAAATCGGTTCGACGGCTTAACAATGTCGGCCAGAAGAAAAGCGCATCATTACGTCTTGAATAGGTTCGCCGTGAGGTCTGTTTGCCTGTTCATAGCCACGTTATTAGTCTCCTGCCAGGGGTCTTACGAGTTAACTACAAAGTTCAGCCCGAATCAGCTCCGTGACGACCTTCGGGTTCTTCGCCGTTCCCTGGAGCAAGCCCAGCCCGGCCTTTACCGCCGTACAAGTAAGGAAGAGCTTGACCGCTTATTCTCAGAGGCCGACAAGTCGCTCGAACGGCCGCTGGACGTCTTTGAGTTTTACCGCGCGATAGCTCCCCTCGTCGCCGCAGTCCGGTGCGGGCACACTAACCTTCAGCCGCCCGACTTTTTCGTCAGGGAGCAGGACACACCGCGCGTCAAGTCATTCCCGGCCCTGGTCAAAATAATAGACGGCAGGATTTATATCTGGCGCGACCTGGGCGACAAGAACAGCCGCCTCGGCGGGAAGGAAGTTATTGCCATCAACAACGTCCCGGCCGCACAGATCATCTCGGCCATGCTCGGCGCGACCGGCGGCGACGGCGACATTCAGACCTCAAGGGTTGAACGGATAGAAGGCTGGAACTTCATCAAAAAATTGTTGCCGCTCACCGGGTTACAACCCCCGTTCGACCTCACGGTCTCGGGCGCGGCCGACGGACTACAGGAACGAATACGCCTGGACGGCTTAGACATTCCCACGCTCGGGCGGAATTGGGAGACGTGGTTTCCGCGGGATCGTCGGCCGAGCGCTTCCGCCGGTCTGGAATTCTTGGACGGCGGAAGGATCGCGCGGCTCACGGTCAGGGAGTTCGGCGGCTTCGTGGATGACAAACGGCAGCGCGGGCTGGCGGAGTTTTATCAGGACGCTTTTCGGCAGCTCGCCGCCGCGGGGACAGAGACTCTGATCCTGGACTTGAGAGATAACAACGGCGGGGATGACAAGCTAGGGGCTTTGCTGCTGCGGCACCTTCTCAACGAGCCTTTCACCTACTTCGAAGAGGTCGTCGCCAGGGGAACTTACTTCGCGCTCGGCGAGGGCCTCTTCGGAACGAACCGAATACGGCTGCCTTATCAAACGGAGAAACGCGGCGACGGCCTTTACCGCCTGACCGACTACCCGAACTTCGGCCTTCTGCAACCGAGCGCCCCCACGTTCTCGGGTCAAATCTACGTCCTCATGAACGGCGGCAGCTTCTCCACGACGGCGGAAGTTATCTCGCAGCTACACTACCATCGACGTGCTCAATTCATCGGCGCGGAAGACGGCGGGGCGTATGACGGTAACAACTCCGGGACGATAGCCGCGGTGACACTCCCGCATACGAAGTTAGTCTTAACCGTGCCGCTCATGAGTTTTTACCTGCCCGTCGGCGGCAGCGAAGATGGTTCGCGGGGGGTGAGGCCGGACTATCCGGTCGATTATTCGGTCGGCGACTACCTGATAAATTCGGATAAAGAGTTGGCCCTGGCGCTCAAATTGGCGAGGCACGAGTGACGGGGGCCAGGTTAACGGTGCTCACGCCGCGCACGTCATAGAAGGGGAGGCCGCCTTCCCTCCCGAGAGGCCGCGGGCTTTTACCGCGGAGGCCGGCGGCGCGGAGCATCCGTCATGACTTTCAAACCGATCCTGGTCTTCGCGGCCTGCCTGGCGCTCGCCCCACACGCGTCCGGCCGGCAAGCGCCCGCCGCCGCCCGCGCCGACGGCTCGGTCGTCGGGCACAGGGACTACTCCTTCCCTTCTTACGAGGAGGCGGTGCGCTCCACCGAGGTCGAGGAGTACGCGTCCAAGGAGGCGTACGAGACGGCGGTCGGCGACCGCCGCTTCGAGTTCCAGAAGCTGCTCTACCTCAGCGACGGCCTGCGGGTGGTGGTCTACGTGTACAAGCCCGTGCGCGCCGGGGGCGCGCCGCTCCCGGCGATCATCTTCAACCGCGGGGACATCGTCCGCGGCGACGTGGCCCCGGAACTCGTCACCTGCTTCCACCGCCTGGCGTCGGCGGGCTTCGTCGTCCTCGCCCCGATGTACAGGCAGAGCGACGGCGGCGAGGGGCGGGACGAGGTGGGCGGGGCGGACTTGAACGACCTCTTGAACGTTCCGGCGCTGGCGAAGTCCCTCGGCTTCGTAGACACGGACAACCTGTTCCTCTACGGGGAATCGCGCGGGGGCATGATGACGTACCAGGCCGTCAGGAGGGGCTTCCCCGCCAACGCGGCGGCCGTCTTCGGCGCCCTCACCGACATGGACGCTCTCATCAAATTCCGCCCCCAGGTGTACCGGCCGGAGATGCTCAGGAAGATTTGGCCCGACTTCGACGCGCGCCGCGAAGAGATCGTCAGCTCAAGGTCGGCCGTCCGCTGGCCGGAGGCTTTGAACGTCCCGCTCCTCATCATGCACGGCGGGGCCGACTGGAGCGTGAGCCCGGCGCAGTCGCTGGCCCTGGCCCAGAAGCTCCAGGAACTCGGCAAGACCTTCGAGCTGATCGTCTACGCGGGCGACGGTCACATCCTCTCCCGGAACCAGGAGGACAGGGACAGGCACGCCGTCGAGCTGTTCAAGGGACACATGAAGCGCAAGCCGTAGGCGCTTGACCCGTGCTCAAAGAGTGGGCCAGCCGTCGCACATGAATGCGACGGCTGGCCCCTCTCGTCGTTCGTACTTCAAGCGCGGCTCAAGGGTAGCCCGGCCCCGTGTAGATGCGCAGATTGTAGTTAACCAGCTCGCGGTCGGGGTTGAAGAAGTCCACTTCGAGCCTGATGACGTGGCCCGGCTCCCACACAAGTTGGTTGACGCCGACGGTCGTGTACTTCCGGCCGAGCGGCTCGGCGCAGCGCGTGCGGAAGAAGGTCATTCCCTTGTCGCCTTCGACGCTCGCGGGCAGGCCGTCGAAGACGAAGTGGACGAGGCCGTTCAGGCGGCGCCCCGAGGTGTTCTGCACGTAGATAACGTGCCTTAACTGCTTGCGCGACTGGTTGCCGGGGCGTTCAATCGTGCGGACGACGGACGACGTGACCTCCTCGACGCAGGGCGCGGGCGGCGCGACCGTCAGCGGGAGGCTCTGCACGTTGTTGTTCTGCACGGGGTCGTCCACCGCCGAGACGGCCGAGGAGAGGGCCGTGAATTCGCCCGCGGCGGTCGGCCTGGTGACGAAGTTGACCGACACCGGCGCGCCGCTCGGGATGTCGCCGAGCTGACAGGTCGTGCCGAGCGGCGCCGCCGGCGTCTGCTGGCAGGAGCCGGCGGCGGTCGTCACCGAGACGAGGTCGAACCCCTGCGGGCGCGTGAAGAATGCACCGACGCTCGGGGCCGTGTCGGGGCCTTCGTTGGTGACGCGCAGCGTGTAGGTCAGCGCGTTGCCCACGGCGGGCCGGTTGGGCGAGGCCGCCAGCAGCACGGACAGGTCGGCCTGCGGCGTCGGCGTCGGACTCGGACTCGGACTCGGGTCGGGCGTGGGTGTCGGCGTCGGGTCTGTGAAGTCCCCGGGCTTCCAGTCGGGGTCGGAGCCGTGCACGCCCGTGAAGGTCACGCCCGTGCCGCCGGCGTTCATCAAGTAGATGCCGCTGAGCGAGGGGTCTTTGCCGTTGACGGCCGCGTAGGCGAGCCGCGAGCCGTCGGACGTGTAGGATGGCTGGCGCTCGTCGATGGTGGGCGTGTTCGTCAGGTTGACGGGCGCGTCGGCGCCGTCGGCGCGGACGGCATACAGGTCGCGTGCGAACGTGAAGGCTATCTTCATCCCGTCGGGCGACCAGGCGGGGCCGAAGTCCGTGCCCGTCGAGGTGAGCTGCGCGGCGGCCCCCGAGCCGTCCACACTGAGCACGTAGATGTCGCTCGACTCCGCGGTGTCGTGGAAGGCGACGGCGAGTTTGTCGGCGGCGGGCGCCCAGGCGGGCTCGGAGCCGAAGCCAAGACTCGTCTCGCTGTAAATCTTCAGATATTTAGCTAAACGTCTTCACGTATTTTACTAAACGCCCGAATAATTAAATGATTGCCCTCCCTCAGAGATTCTTTTTACGCAACTGGTCTAGACGTGCCCGGTCGGCTTTCGCCAGAGCCTCGTCTCCTTTCCCGCCACGGTTCGTGTAAGCGTTGGTGCGGCCGATTAGTGCACCCGCGTTGGCCGGGTCGAGGCGGAGCGATTCGGTGTAGTCAGCTATCGCCGGACTGTAGTTCTTGTTCTTGAAGTGGGCATCGCCACGGAGTTTGTAGGTATTGGTGTCGGCGGCAAAACGCAGCAACGCCGAATAGTCTTCTATCGCCCTATCATACTCACCCCTCTGGACAAAGATAGCCGCGCGATTTTGGTATGCCGACGCATATTCGGGTGTCAGCCTGAGCACCTCGGAGTAGTCTTTGACGGCCTGCTCGTAATCACCTTTCTTATGCAGGGCGACGGCCCGGTAGTAATAGGGCATGGGTTGCGCGGGGTCGATACCGATGGCTTCGGTGAACTCCGCAATCGCCTCGTCATGCATCCCACTGTCCAGTCGGGACTGCCCCTGCTTGAGGTGTTCTTGGAACCGTCGGAGTTTGTAGTTCGGGTAGACGTAACAGGCACCCACCGTCGCCAGGCACAGCACAATTACCACGAGTAGAACGGCGGCCGACCGACGCACGTCCGGGCGGCGTGAGGAGGTCAACTTATGGCGGTTGATTACTCTGGGGGCACGACTGTTCTTACTGGTTGGTGATGACATGTTGGCTATATTTATGTAGCTGTCGGGTTGAGGCTCTGGCTGTCGCTTCTCGGCGCGTCGTTGCCTTCTCTGATCGTTCGCCTTCTTCTCCGTCTTATCGACGGCTGCGGCCGGCCCGGCGTGTGCGGGCGTCTCACCATCGGGCTTCGAGGCAGGTTCGACCTCTGCGGCCTCCGGCGCAGCCTTCACCGCCCGCGCGCCCGCCCCGGCAAGAAGACTCGGCCCCGGGCGGTCGCCTTCGACCGAGCGGGGTATGTTCTTCAGGATGTGGTTCAGGATGTGGGCGAAGTCCCCCGCGCTCTGGGGGCGCTCCTGCGGATTCTTATCCAGCGCCTGCTTGACACGCTCCGCGAGCGCGGGAGGAGTGCCGGGCCGGAGTTTCTCAACCGGGGTCGGGAGTTCCGACAGGTGTTTCTGCTCGACCTCACTGCTCTTCCCCGTAAAGGGGGGCCGGCCGGCGAGCATCTCGTAGAGGATGATCCCGAGGCTGTATACGTCCGAGCGCTCGTCCAACTCCTCGCCGCGGCAGTTCTCCGGCGAGGTATAGAGCATCGTTCCAGCGAACTCTCTGACGGGAATGTCGGTGTAAGCCCGCTCGCGCTCCAACGACTTGAACGATTTAGCGAGGCCGAAGTCTACTACCTTAACCAGCAGCCGCCCCTGCTCGTCCCTTGTGAGCATGATGTTTTCCGGCTTGAGGTCACGATGCAGAATCCCTTTCTTGTGCAGCGCGTCTATCCCTTGCGCCGCTTGGAACGCGATGCTCACCGCCTCATCGACCGGGAGCTGCAATTTCCCGGGTCGCCCCATGTAATCCCGCAGCGACACGCCTTCGATGAACTCCATGACGATGCAAGCCTCGCCGCTCGCCAACTCGATGTAATCGTAGACGCGAACGATGTTGCGGTGCCCGACCAGGTCGCCGGTCTGAAACTCGTTGCGCAGCCGCTCCAGGGCGGCCGGGACTTTGCTCGTGTAGTCAGAGGTGAGAAGCTTGATGGCCCTGACCTTGCCCGAGCCCACGTGCGTGCCCTTATAGACGGTGCCCATCGCGCCGGTGCCGATCAGGCGCTCCAGCCGGTATTTACCTGCGACAACGCACGAGCCCGCGCGGTCGGGTTTCAACGCCCCCTGTCCGTGCTCAGGGCAGGAGGCTTCGGCGTCTTCGTAACAACGGCTGCACTCGCGGCAAATCTTCATCTCTCTGTTGTGGCGGGCGCAGGCCACCCGCGCATCAGACGGCAATCCGGAAACCGAGGTCGTCGAAATACTCGTTGTAGAGGAAACGCGCTCGGCTCGCCGAGCGACACAGGAACGCGAAAGACGACCAGGAACCACCCCTCGCCACCCGCAGCAACTCGTTCGGCCCTCGCACGGGAGTGCCGTCGGTGGGCAGCCCCTTATAAGTCTCGCGCCAGGCGTCGGTGCACCACTCCCAGACGTTCCCGTGCATGTCGAATAGGCCGAAGGGATTCGGCCCGCCGACGTGCCCCACGGCGCTCGGGCCTCTCTCGGTGCGCCGACGATGCGCGCCCGCCGCGTCCGTGCCGGAGCCGTTGTAGTTCAACATCTCCTCGTCCAGCGCCTCGTGTGGCGGGAAGTTGAAAGGTGTCGTCGTCCCCCCACGACATGCGTACTCCCACTCGGCCTCGCTCGGCAGGCGAATGTCCCTCCCTGTGTAGACCGAGAGCCGCGCGCAGAATTCGTATACTTCGAGCCAAGTCACGTTTGTGACTGGGCGCTCGTCGTCCCGCGCGACCCGGGCCTTGCGGCTCTCCCAAGGGGAAACGGGCAGGTAGTGACTCTCCTGCGGAAGGTTCGTGGAGACAGCCCGCCACTGCCTCTGCGTCACGGGGTATTTCCCCAGCCAGAAGGATTCGACCGTCACGGGGCGCACAGGCGTCTCCCAACCGAGCCAGGTGCGGGCCTGCCTCTGTAGGTACTCGGGGAGTTTCGCCGCCCAGCGCTCGATCTCCTCCGGCGCCGTGCCCCTCTGGAAACTGCCTCGCGGTATCTGTACGACTTCCATCGACAGGCCCTCCGGCAGCGAGAGCCGCTCGACGACGTGTGCCTCGTCGGCGTGCGAGGGCGCGACACTGAAGACCATCCGCCTTGTCGTCCGCGTGACCGTCCTGTCGGAGTCGCCGGCGATTCCGAGCGAGTTGAACTCCCGCCAGAAGGCTTCGACACTGTGGTATCTCCGCTCCACGCTGACGGCGGTGGCGCGCCCAAGCACCCTCTCCAACTCGTGCTTGAACTCCTGGTAGGCCGGGTGCGGGGCCAGGTTCGCAATCTGCCGCCGGTCGAACTCGGGCCTCGCCCCCGTCAGCGCGTGCAGGATCGTCATCGCCAGCGCGTAGATATCCGCCCGCGCATCCAGCGGTTGCGCGCGCTCCGCGTCGGTCGCCGCGGGGTGGTGCTCTGGCGCGGCGTACGGGCTGGTGCCGACGGGAATCCTGTCCTGCTCCGTCCCGCCCGACATCACCTTCGAAACGCTGAAGTCCGCGAGTTTAATGAGGTTCGGGTTCTCCGCTCGGTCGAGCAGCAGGTTCGACGGCTTAATGTCACAGTGGATGATTC
Source organism: Acidobacteriota bacterium (assembly GCA_019242475.1). Classification (GTDB taxonomy): domain Bacteria; phylum Acidobacteriota; class Blastocatellia; order Pyrinomonadales; family Pyrinomonadaceae; genus QHXN01. Next base: position 52,590 of record JAFAVK010000028.1, read on the forward strand.
CGTTCCGGTGGACGTGGGTTAGTGCGTCGCAGACCGGGCCGAATAGGTCGAGGGCCTGCTGGAGGGTCAAGCTCGCGCGCCGGCAGTAGTCCTTCAGGGTGCCGCCGTACATGTACTCCATGATGAGATAGTTGAACTCGACGCCGGCAGGGCTCCGGCTCCGGCCGGCCGCGAGCAGCTCGACCACGTGGCTGTGCCGGACTTTCCGCATGGCCTCGACCTCGTTGGTGAAGTGCCACAGCAACTGCTCGTCGGGGATCGTGCTGCCCTTATTCAGCCGCGGGTTGAGCGCCTTCAAGACCACATCGCGGCCGTCCGGCGCGGCGGCCAGAAAGACTTCCGTGTAGGCGCCGTTTGCGATGTGCTTGACGACCCGGTAGCCTTCCGGCTCCGATCCTTCGAGGTTGAGTCTCATAGATGCCCCGGATTGCCCCAGCGCTGTTCAGGCTCGCGTCCGAGCCGCCGATCTTCAGTTCGGCCTATCGTTTCTCTTGCGCCCCCGGCTGAAGCCCAGCAGGCGCGAAGCGGGCACGCTCTCGCGCATCCTCGCGAGTATCTGCCTGATCTCTTCGGCGCGCTCCTCGTCCAGATAGTCGGCCGTTAACCCCAGCAGTTCGTCCATGTTTTCCAGCGCCTCGTACAACTGATCAATATGCCTGTCGAGGTACTGCGACATCGGCTTGGACTTGATGCGGAACAGTTTTTGTTGCAGTGCCCTCATTCTATCCCATGCCTCCTCCGGCGTCGCCGTCACCCCCTCCAGGCTTTGCTGCACGGCCTCGACGAAGCAGTCAATCTTCTTCAGGTCGTCAAGGTAGTTCGACCCGGACAAGACGCCTGCCGCGCGCTCTTCGAGCTGCGGCATGTTCAGCTCGGACAGCTGCGCGTACAGCCCCACAACCTGCGCGACGGGGCCGCCCGTGTGGGCGGCGGTCTCGAAGGCCCCGTAGAGAATGTTGAGCAAACGCTCCCCCTTCCCCCAGTCCAATAAGCGTCCCCTGATCTCCCGCTCGAAGGCGTCGTGCGTGAGCAGCGCCGGGTGCTTAGAGATAGTGCGCGAGAGGTGTGTGACCAGTTGATTCCGGATGTGCTCCCACCTGACGGCGGGCAGCAGCTTGGCAATCAGACCCAGGTCGTTGCTCGCCCCGGCCGCGTCGAGCTGGAGGCGGTTGAGATGATCGAACAGCCTCCGGATGATCCCCTGCGGGTCGAGCCCCGGGAGCGAGAGGATGCGCGCGAACTCCTCGCCGTACTGCTTCACCCTCGACTCCGGCCCCTCGCCCAGCAGCCTTTCGATCAGGAGCGTGTCGGCGCCGTCGCGCGCGGTCAGGCTGAGCACGTCAAGCCGCGCGGCCAGATCCATCGCATCGGAGGGCCCGGCGCGCATCAGCCTCACGTGTTCCTTCCACACATCGGCCTCCCGCGGCTCAAGCCTTCCCAGCCGCCCGAGCAGCCATTGACTGACGGCGGGTGTCAGGTGCCGGATGGCCGAATAATCCTTTGTGAGGTGGAACCGCGTCGCGGCGATCCTGAAGAGCTTCTCGACGTAGCTCGCGTCGCGCGCGGCCAGCGACTCTAACATCTCGGGGCCGGCGTCCTCATCCCGCCGGCCGAGGGCAATGTCGAAGCCCGCGATCTCGGCCGCGGGCATCTCCTCGTCACTCCACTGCCACGAGAGCAGCTCTTCGAGCTCGGGGTGGGTCTCGTGCTCCCCGCCGACCATGAACAGTAGTGCGTAAAAGAGTCTGGGGTCACGCCGGATGAGGTACCTGACTCTGGCCTGGTCATAATCGAACTCGTTGATCGCCTGGTAGAATAGCTTCAGCGTCGGGGTCAGAGATTTCAGGGCGTTCGGCTTGAGCAGGGCTTCGAGGAATTTTTCGAGCCATTTCTTCTCCGCCGCCACGCTGCACAAGGCCCAGAGAATCTCCTCCTGAAAGACCGGGTACTGTAGCTCCTTGCTGACCAGCTCGCAGGTCGGAACCCAGAGGGACTCGTCCCATCTCTCCCGTAGTAACTCCACGTCCTCCAGCTCCAACGGCCGCTGGGCAAGCAGGAAAAGAAGCAGGTCGTTCTGCTGATCGGACGAGAGCCTCTGCCCCCGCCGAGCCCTCAGCAGTTCGCGCACCTCCTCTTTCTTCCCCCGCTTGCCCTTCACGTCTTCATAGACGATCTTCTCCCAGTTCACTTCCCGCAGCGCGTTGACGACGCCCCGCCCGTCGCCGAAGGTGTAGGGCGTGCGCTTGAGTGCGAGGTCGCCGATAATCTGCCCCCTGTCCGCCTGCGGATCGCCCCAGAGCCTGTGCAGCAGCTTGTGGTATTCGCAGGCCAGCTGGTTCGGCTCCAGCTCCTTGGGCGCGGCCTCACGCCAGACGACGCGCTTCTGGTTCGGGAGCACGTAGTCGGTAAACGCGAGGTGAATTTTGCCGACGCTGTTGCTGTTTATCCACGTGCTGACACCCAGCTCCGCGTGCAGGCCGTAAGGGAGGAGGCTGGCGACCGAGTCGAAGAACGACAGCCTCGCCTCCACGCTCAGCGCGTTCCCGCCCACGATGGCAACCGGGGAGGCGAGGATCATCGAGGCGACGAAGGCGCAGAAGTCGAAACCGAATTCGTCTATCTGACGCAGAATCTCCTGCGCTCCTTCGGCGAGTGACCCGGAGGAGATTTCGGGGGCGTCCAGCGGCCCCTTCGGCTCGCGGAGAAAGAATTGTTGTGGCGGGAAGTTCGCGTTGAGGCTCGCGTAGCTCGGCCCCTGCGCGGCCAGCACGTCGTAAGGCAGGCACAGGCAGAACTGGGCGGCGGCGGGCCTCCCCCGCATGTCGTGCCGGCTCGTCCAGTTCTGGCGGATGACGGCGACGTATTGCCTCCCGTCGGCGTTGAAAGGGCCGACGGTCATCCAGGGCGCCCGCCCGCCGGCCGCAGCCTCGTCGGGAGGCTGCGCGCCGGGGCTGAGTCCCTTGATCTCGCCCACGTTCAGCTCCTCGAAACACGTCTCGAAGTCGGCCGCCGTTAGCGGCCCCTCGCTCCGTGCGAGGACACGGTAATCGGCCGCGTCGCCCTGCTCTTTGGATTTGACGGCTACTTGGCCGAGGCTTTCCAAGTCGCTTCCCACCTTTCGCCCGAGGCTAGACCACTCCGTCTCAAGGCTGCGCCGACAATGAACGGTGGAGCCAGAGCACCGGCTCGATCACGCCGATGGGGTTGATCTTACTCTTGATGGATTTTATCTCCCGCTGTGCCGGCTGCCCCTGCTCGCCCACGTACTCTTCCTGCACGACTTTAATGTTGCTGAAACGCTTCATGTCCACCTTGCCGGTTTGCTTGTCCACGTAAAAGCCGACGCTCGTGGTGCCGAAGTACTTGATGCGCTCTTTGTGGAAGTATGCTCGGATGGTCTGAACCGTCAACTCGTCGGCGATGAACTCGAAGGCGCCTTCGGGGTCGCTGATGAAGGGCGGGAGGCTCTCATCACTCCCGTCCAGGGCGATCAAGTCCCTGTCCTCCAGCTCCTTGAAAATGCCCACATCGTCGTACTTCGTGATGCAGAAGGCGAGGTGCTGGGGCAGCTGCCCCCTCTCAAGCGCGCGTCCACCGTTCCGCTCGAAGACGCGCCGCATCATGTCGAGCGAGCGCTGGAGGTAGGCGAAGTTGCTTTCGTTCGCATTCTCCTCCTTCTTCGGGTCGGGGTCGAACAGGTAGATGAGCCCGTCGCACCCGGCGAGGTACTCCCACAGGCTGTCGTTCGCATCCCTCGTTATCAGATAGCCGCCGGGGTAATCAAATACGTCCAGGTTGAATTGGACGTGCCCCGACTTCGTGAGCCAGTTCCACGCCTTCTCCAAGACTTTATCAGAGGGGTAACTCCCGTTCACCTCGTAAGTGTAAGTGGCAGGAGCACCCAGCGTAGCAGGGGGGAAGACCAGGCGCTGGAGGTGGCGAGTATTCTCTTCGAGGAAGAGAGACGACCTCGGGCTGATCTCGTCGAGGCCGTTGATGCTCCAGGACGTGCCGGTGCTCTTGGCGTATTTCAGAAGGGCAATGCGCAGGGCGGCGAGGAAGGTCGTCTTACCGCTTCCGCCGCCGCCCCAGATTCCGATCTTAATAGCGTTAGCCATCTCTTCCTCCAGCAAGCGTTGGCCCTTGGCCTGTGGGCCGGCCCGCCGCGGGCCATGAGGGCGAGGTGAGCCGCCTTCGGTTCAAACGAGTTCTCGAATGAGTCGGACGACTCCACCCGGGATTGTCGAGTCGAAATTCAGGAGGCTCGTGTAGCCGATCTCTCTCCAGCAATAGTCCGCGTATTCGTCCGTGTAGGTCAGGACGCTGTCGCCGCCCCAGGTACTCGGGCAAGCGACGACGATTGAGTGCAGCCTAAGGAAGCTCCGTAGCGGCGGCAGCAAAAGCCGCCAGTCCAAATTCCTCTCGCAGAATTGCTGGTTTGGGCAGTCGAGTGGGTCGCCGGCCGACCGCGACCACGGATTGTACGGGTAAGGCGGGCGGTGGCCGACTGTCACGAGGACGCGGTGCGTGGTCGGCCCCCAGTCCACGTTGTAGAGGGCGTAAAGCGCCTCCTCGTATGCCGCCTCGAACGTGCCGCCGGGGTGTGCCGTCTGGCTTTTCATGAATCGCACGGCGGAGTTAACTTTCCCGCTCAGCCTGGCGGCTGGGATGCGGTCGTGCATGTGCGGGCCGTACGGGATCACGCCTACGCGCAGATGCTCTTCAGCGAAAGTCTCCTTCTCGACGAGCCGGATGACGTTCCTGATGAATTTGCACCGACTCTGGAACGTCTGCCCGCCGCAGACGGTGTCTAGAATGAACATGAGGTCGAGGCTGTGCGAGTCCGGGCGCTCTGCTAGAGTGGGCAAGTGATTGAGCGTGTGAGTGGACATGATAACCTTGCTCACGCCGTCCTAAACGGGCGGAGGGTGATGAGGTTCGCGCCTGAGCCGCGGCCGAGGCCTAAAGCCCGAGGGACTTCAAGGCCCCGTAAGGCATCGCCGGAGACCCGCGCAAACGAATCGGATCGCGCCCGGATGCGGAGTCCGATCCAGGCAGCCTCAAGCGGCGGTAACGCGGAGTTACCCGCATCCCTTTGTCAGACGAGCGGCGCCGACAAAGTCACCCGCGCGTGAGGAGAATAATCAGAAAAGCGGGCCGTTATGTCAATGCCCAGGTTGACCCGGGCGCGGGCGGCGGGTCTCAAAGCTTATCGCGTTTGACGCCGCTGACGCTATGGGCGAGGAGTTTGCCCTCGTGCTTCGTGGCGATCCGCCTTTCTACCGTCTCGACCACGTCCCAGACCTGCGAGAAGACTTGCGGGCTGATCAGAATCTCGCCGCCGTCCGCGCCATCGCAGTAGCGGGAGGCGCGGTTCACCGCGTCACCTATGACCGTGAACTCCATGCGCTCCGCCGAGCCGATCAGCCCGTGAATAACCTCGCCGCAGTGGATGCCGATGCCGAGTCTGCCGACGCGCTTCCCGTGACTGGAGCGTCTCGCGTTGACCTCGCTCATGGCCGCCTGCATCTCGACGGCCGTCAGCACGGCGTGCAGGTGCTGACGTTTATCCTGGCCGGGGCTGCCGTAGACGGCCAAGATGGCGTCCCCGATGAACTTATCCACGGTGCCGTTGTACTTGAAGACGAGCGGGACGAGCCGGTGGTAGTAGTCTTCAAGCATCTCGGTCACCTCGTCGGGGCTCATCGTCTTCGACAGGTTCGTGAAACCCCGAATGTCCGAGACGAGGATGGTGACGTTACAGAAATCCCCGCCGAGCTTGAGGCGCCCCTGGTACTGCATCAGGCGCTCGGAGATCTGCGGTGAGATGAGCTTCAGCAGGCGGTTCTGCACCTCGGCCACACGCCACTGCTCCTCCTTCATGAGCAGGTTCGAGAGCGCCATCGCCCCGTGGTGCGCTATCGCCTGCAAGAGCTGTAAATCCTCATCGCGGAATGAGGCGCCCGGGTCGCCGGTGTCTACACACAGCGCGCCGAGCGGCGTCCCTCTCCACAGCAGCGGCGCGTACATGGCGGCGGAGATTTTGTACTCGGCAATGCTCTCGGCCGCGTCCCCTTCGGTTTCCACGTCGGGCCCGGCGTCCAGGCCCACCAGCGGCCAGACGAACGCCCTCGACTGGTTGATGGCTTGCCTCGCCAGGGTTTTGCTCGCGGCGCCGGCCCCTCGCGGCGCGTAGGCCCTCATGGCGAGACGCCCCGTCGCCCTGTCTTCCATCAGAAGCGCCCCGCGCCGCGCCGCCGGGACCGCCTCGACGACGCTCTCGACTATCACCTGCAAGAGCGAGCCCACTTCGTTCTCGGCGCCGAACTTCAGCGGCAGGTTATAGAAGAGCGTGAGCTTCTGTTCCGCGTCGCCGGCGGACGGGTTCGGGTGATAGGACGGGACGTTAGCGTCCAGCGAGTGCAAGGGCCGAGGCGAGGCAGGCGTCGGGCTCTGCTGCCCCGGGTCGTGTTGCGGCCGGGGACGTGCGCTGCGGGCGGCTGGCGCTCAGATGACCGGGTTCAGCCTGCGCTCCAGTGAGTCGCCGGTCAGGGCGTGAACGCGGAAGAGGTCGTGGCGGCTGAGGCGGAGCATGTAGAGGCGCTCGGTGGAGATGGAGTCGAGCGCGGCGACCTTGTAGGGGTCGTCGGCGTGCGCGATCACGTCGGCCACGTGTAGGAGCAGCGCCGCCGGGTCGTTCGCGCCGTCAACGTCGTGGTGCGTCTGCACGGCCGCGGCGAGCCGGCGCGGCACCCCGCATGCTTCCAGCGCCCACTGCCCGACCTGCGCGTGGTCTACGCCGTAGGAGGCCGACTCGTATCCGGCGCGCTCTTCCGCGTCGAGTCCCGACAGCACGGCGGCGGTCGCGGGGAAAAGCGAGGCGAGGAGCACCTGCCCCACGTCGTGCAGCAGGCCGAGCGTGTAGGCGTCCTCCGGGTCGAGGATGCCGGTCTGCTCGGCGATGAGCCGTGCGGCCTCGGCCGCGCGCAGCGAGTGCTCCCACGACTCCTCCGAAAGGGGCTCGCACTCCCCCCAGGTGTTCTCGCCCGAGACGGCTTTGCACAGACTCACAGGGCCGAGCGCCGTGCAGGCGGCCGCGAGGCTCGCCGTGCGGAGACCGCCCGCCGCGTTGGCCGCACGGAGGGCTCGCGCGGCGAGCAGCGGATCTGCCGAAACCCTTTCGCGCAACTCGTCGAAGCTCAAACCCGAGGCGTCGAAGCCCGCGCGCGCGTCTGACGAGGGGGCCGCCGCGACGGCGCGACGGATGCGCGCCAGAGGCTCGAACTCGACGAAGGCGCGCACGACCTTGGGGTCGAACCTCGTGCCCGCGCCCTCCTCCAGCCGCGCGACCGCCACCCCGTGCGAGAGCGCCTCGCGGAAGGGGCGCGGGCTGGTCATGGCGTCGTAAGCGTCGGCGACGAGGATGATGCGGGAGGGGAGCGGTATCTGCTCGCCGCGGAGGCCGTCGGGGTAGCCCGTGCCGTCGAAGTGCTCGTGGTGGTGGAGCACGGCGTCGGCCGCGTCTTCGAGCCCGACGATGCCGGTCAGCATGCGCGCGCCCCGCCGCGCGTGCCGGCGCATCTCGGCGGACTCCTCGGGCGAGAGCGGGCCCGGCTTGAGGAGGATGCTGTCGGGCGTGCCGATTTTGCCGATGTCGTGGAGGAAGGCCGCGACCGAGAGCTGTTCGAGCGCCTCTTCGCCGAGCCCCAGCAGGCGCCCGACGGCGCCCGCGTAGCCGCGCACGCGCCGCGCGTGGCCGTGGAGGTGGTCGTCCTTGGCCTCCAGCGCGTCGGAGATGGCGCGCAGGAAGCCCCGCGTCATCTCCTTCATGCGGTTGACGAGCCGCTGGTTGGCCTGCGCCAACTCGTGGCGCGCGCGGCCGGTCTCGTAATGTTCGAGCGCGCGGCCGACGGTCAGGCGCAGGTCGTCGTTACTCCAGGGCTTTGTGACGTACTTGTAGACCTGCCCGCAGTTGATCGCCTCGACCAGGGAGGTGATGTCGGTGTAGCCGGTGAGGATGATGCGCACCGTGTGTGGCCGGAGCGGCGCCATGAGCTTCAGCAGCTCGATGCCGGTCATGCCGGGCATCCGCTGGTCGGTGATGAGGAGCGCCACTTCGTGCTGTTCGAGGAGGCGGAGCGCCTCCTCGCCGGAACCGGCGCTGACGACGTGATAGTCGCGGCGGAAGAGTCGTTCGAGCAGGCGCAGATTAGCCGGCTCGTCGTCCACGATCATGATCTTGTGTGACATGCGACGGAGAGTCCCCCTTGTGCCGTTCCCGGAATGTTAAAGGCCGTCACGGCCGCCCGAGTGCCCGCGCCGCGCCTCCGCGTTGACCGGGAGTACCACCGTGAAGGTGGTGCCGGTGCCGGGGCAGCTCTCGACGCTGATCGTGCCGCCGTGCCGCTCGACGATCCCGTAGGTGATGGAGAGCCCGAGCCCCGTGCCCTCGCCGACCGGCTTGGTGGTAAAGAAGGGCTCGAAGATTCGGTCGAGGTGTTCGGCGGAGATGCCGGGGCCGGTGTCGCGCACGGAGACGCGCACCTCGCCCCCGCAGAGCCGCGTGGAGACGCGCACCTCGCCCCCGCCCGCGACGGCCTGCGCCGCGTTGGCGAGCAGATTCATCCACATCTGGTTGAGCTGGCCGGCGAAACAGTCCACGGGCGGCAACGCGCCGTAGTCGCGCCGGAGCGTGATGCGGCCGGAGGCGTAGTAGCGCGAGAGCAGGCGGATGGTCGAGTCGAGCCCCTCGTGGATGTCCACCTTCTTGAACTCGGCCTCGTCGAGGCGCGAGAACGTCCGCAGGTTCTGCACCACGTCGCGGATGCGCTCCGCCCCGCTCGTACAGTCTTCAATGACCGTGTGCAGGTCGGCGAGCGTGTTCTCGTAATCGATCTCCCGTTTGAGAAGCGCGGCCCCGTCGGCGACCGCCGCCGGCAGCGCCGCCCCGTCGTAGAAGCCGAGCAGGCGTTCGAGCCCCGCGGCGCACTCGCGCAGCACCTCCATGTTCCCGTAGATGAATCCGGCCGGGTTGTTCAGCTCGTGCGCCACGCCCGCGGCGAGCTGGCCCAGGCTCACCATCTTCTCGTTATGTACTATCTGCGCCTGTAGCCTCTTCAACTCCGCCTGCTGGTGCGCCAACTCCGCGTTGCGCCGCTCCAGGTCGTGTTTGTAGCGTCGAGCGTCCCTCAACAGCGCCCGCCGCTCCAGGGCGCGCTCGACCGAGAGTTCGAGCACACCCAGGTCGCAGGGCTTCAGCAGGTAGTCGGAGGCGCCGAGGCGCATGGTGTCGAGGACGCGCTGCGTGCGGTCGATCCCCGAGACCATGATGACGGCGACGGCCTGAAAGTGCTCCCTGATTTTACGCAGCAGCTCGACGCCGCTCAGCCCCGGCATGTTCACGTCGGAGATGACGAGTGCGAAGGGCTCGGCCGCGAGGCGGCGCAGGGCCTCGCGCGCGTCGGCCGCCGTCACGCACGAGTAACGTGCGCCGAGGCACTCGGCGTACACGTCGCGCAGCGCCGCGTCGTCGTCCACGATGAGAATACGGCCGTCGGCACACCCGCCGAAGTCAGAGTCAACGACGGGCGTGAGGCTGACCGATTGCTGAAGAAGCGCGTGTGAACCGGCTGTCATATGACCTCAACTATCTCCGGCCGTCTGAAGGCGGCCCTCAGCGCGCCGCCTTCGTCAAGGATTGTTCCGCGAGGCGCGTGTACCTGACGGCCGACTGACGGTTAGCCTCGACGGCGGCGCCGGCTTGTTCGACGTTGAGTCCCAACTCCTTCAGCGGGCCGGGCGCGAAACTGTTCGCGGAAACCACAAGCTTCTTCGACTGCCGCACCTTCCCGTACCACGACAGCCCGTCCGCGTATCCGAGGAGCGCGTTGGACAGTTGGTAGAAGGTGGGGCTGCGCGGCATCCAGGCCAGGAGGGCTTCGGCCGCGCGCAGTGCGTCGGCAATCTCGACGCTCGGCCGGTCAACGGCGGCCGTTAAAGCTTCGAACCGTTGCCCGCGGTCTGCGTCCGCCGTCGAAAGCGGGAAGCGCCTTTCGACGGCCTTCAGCGTCTCCAACACGCGCGCGGCAATCAGGAGGTCGTTCTCGCGCGCCGCCTCCGCCTCGGCGAGCGTGCGCGCCGTCTCGGCGCCGGCCTCGCCCCTGTTGTTTCTTAACAGCGCCTCGGCCCAACGCGCGTGCAGGCGCGACTTTGCGAGCAGCAGTTGACGCGCGGTACCGCCCCGCAGGTCGAGGCAGAGTGGCCGGTAGATGTCCGGCCTTTCGCCAAGGCAGTCGGCCGCCTCCTCACCCGCGGCGGCCCAGGTGCGTCCGAGCTTCTCGGCTAAGAAGACCGCCGTGGAGAGGTCTGTGCTCAAGTCGCAGTCGCGCACCTCGGCGACCTTGATGAAAAGGTCGGGGTACAGCTTCGAGGTGAGTTTGCGGTATGCGCCGGCGTCGCCCGCGCCCGCCGCTTCGTGCAAGAGTCGGAGCCCCGCCAGAACCTTCTCCGCCCTCCGCACGTCCCCTGCACGAATCGCGCGCTCTGTATCGCAGTCCGCCGCGCGTGCGACGCGCCCGGCGAATGTGAGCAAGAAAAGGAAGGCTGCGCTCGCCGCAGTCATAGTCTTGAGGGGCATCGGGAATCTCTCCTTTAGCAAACCCGAACCCCGGCATTGCGAAAACCGTTCCTCGCCGCGGCGACTGCACGCGCGCATATTTACCGCCGCTTTCTTGAGGTCTGCGCGCCCGCCGCGTGTCTGAAAGTTGACGGCCGCGGCCCCCGTGTCAGTTTTCCGACAGCGCGGATGAGAAGAAGAAGCGCCGCCACCCGACGTCGGGTGGCGGCGCTTCACTACCGAGCGTGCGCGCAGGGCGCTAGGCGACGAGCGTCACCCGCCGGTCGCCCTCGCGGCTCTGCTTGCGGTTCGTAATCTCCTGGGCGATCTCGCAGATTTGCGACATCGAGAACGGCTTCGTCAGCACCCACTCGACGCGCGCGGCCTTCTCCTCGTGCGTGCTGACGAGTTCGCCCCAGCCGGTGATGACCGCGAGCGCCACCTGCTCGTCGCGCTCGCTCACGCGACGCAACAGCTCCCAGCCGTTCATCTCGGGCATCCCGATGTCGGTCAGCACCGCGTCGAACTTGCCCTGTTCGAACCGGGCCAGCGCCTCCGCGCCGCTCGCGGCCAGCGTGACCTCGACGCCCTCGTCTTCGAGGATGTCGCACAGCAGCTCGCGCACAGGCTCTTCGTCGTCCACCACGAGCATCTTGGTCGTCCTGCCCTTCTGCTGAGTCGGGGCGCCTGGCGCGCCCGCCTGCGCCTCCCCGTCGGGCGAGAGCACGGCGCAGCCCACGAGCGGGAGGACGACGCGGAAGGTCGAGCCGCGGCCGACCTCGGACTCGACCTTGATCGTCCCGCCGTGGCGGCGTATGACGCCGTAACTGACCGAGAGGCCCAGGCCCATGCCCCTCACGCCCTTCGTCGTGAAGAACGGGTCGAAGACGCGCGCGCGCACCTCCGGGCTCATGCCGCAGCCCGTGTCTTCGACCGTGACGAACACTTTCTCGTCGCGCTGCGCGGCCGAGAGCGTGAGCCGCCCGCCGCCCGACATCGCGTCCACCGCGTTGAAGATCATGTTGACGAGGATGTCGCGCAGTTCCGAGGCGTCGCCGAGCACGTGCGCGCCCGAGCGGTTCGAGACGGCGAAGTCGATCTGCGTGCCCGCCGCCTCGGCCTCGTCCTTCCAGCGCGGCCGTGTGATCTCGCTCACGTCGAAAAGGAGTTGATCCACCGAGACGGTCTCGAAATCACGATCCTGCCGCTGGCGGGCGAAGTCCTGGATGCGCTTGACCGTCTTCGCGCCGTCGTGCGCCGACTGCACGATCAGCTCAAGCCCGCGCCGCATCTTCGGATCGGCCGTGCATTTGAGCATCAGCTCCGCGCGCCCGCGGATGACGGCGAGACAGTTGTTGAAGTCGTGCGCGACCCCCGACGCCAACGAGCCGACGGCCGAGAGCTTCTCGACCTGCGAGAACTGCACCCGGATGCGCTCCTGCTCCTCGACGTAGCGCGAAAGCTCTTTGACGTACATGCGCGCCTGCTCGGCCTGCGCCGCGGCCGCTTCGACGTTCTTGAGGTAGGTCTTGTAGGCGAAGACGACGACCGCGACGATGGGCAGGATGAGGATGACGGAGTAGATGCCCGTCGCGCTGATGAGCCTCGCGGCAATCGTCGCGGCCGCGGCCGACGCGACGGTCGTGGTCGAAATCCACAGGTACGACTCGCGCCACGTGCGCCAGACGGACTTCGAATCCCTGAGCGCCTCGCGCGTGGCCGCCAGCACGGAGTTCGTCGCGTAATGCGTCAGCGCCAGCGCGCAGAGCAGGCCGATGCTCCGGGCCTTGAACTCGCCCGCGGCGGCGTCCGTGATCTGGCCGAAGAGCGCGCGCCCGACCCAGACGGCGGCGAAGGTCGAACAGCCGATCAGCCCCACGTTGAAGAAGACCGTGAGCCGCGTCTTCGCGATGCGCATCGAGGAGAAGAGCGCCTCCACGACGGCGAGGAGGATGGCCGCCTCGCCGTCGTAGAGCAGCATCGTCAGGAAGACGAAGGTGTCCGTCGCGGTCACCTCGCCCTTGACGCGCGGAATCTTGACGATGGCGCGCGCGCCCACGCCGAGCGTGACGAGGGCGATGGCGGCGTAGCTCAAGTCGAGCTGATGCCAGTGCAGTTCCCACGCGGAGAAGAGGCACGCGAACGTGCCCACGACTCCGGTCAGCGCCATGAACCCCGCGCGCGCGCGCGACATATTAGCGCCCGCCTTCATACCGCCTCGTTCGCCCATTAAGCTACCCACCGCCTCCGCCTTCTCCCTTTCAAACAGTCTCAGTGGCCGATCAAACCTCAGTCGCCGCCCGCGAGCGTGTCGGTCGTCATCGTCCCGTCGCTGGCGAGTATCGCGTCGCTGGCGAGTATCCCGTCGCCGCCGAGCATGCCGTCCGAAGCGAGTATCGCGTCGCTGGCGAGTATCGCGGTGCCGAGGAAGAAGTCGCCGCCGCCGAGCGGCTCGCCGTCGCTCGTCAATATCGAGTCGGAGGCGAGGATGGCGTCGGTGTACATGGTCGCGTCGCTGGCGAGGATGCCGTCGGAAGCGAGGATGCCGTCGCCGAGCAGCGCGCCGCGGTCGTAGACCTTCTGATACTTCGTGATTAGCTCCGTACCGCTCGCGTAAGTCTGCCCCGCGACGACCCCGCCCGCCCAGGGGAACTGGAAGCCCGCGATGGTCGTCGAGTGCGTCGGCGTCGCGCCCGTCAGCAACGGGTCGCCGAGCGCGAGGCCGCCCGAACAGTCGGTGCGCGTGAGCGCGGCGACGCGCACGGCCCCTTCGATGTTCAATTCGCCGGCGCCCTGCTCGAACATGTTGTATCCGGCGAGCGGCTGCGCCGTGTACATGAGGAGCATCTTCACCATGTTCGGCGTCAGGGACGGGTTGGCCTGAAGGAGCAGGGCGGCCGCGCCGCTGACGAGCGGCGTCGCCATCGAGGTGCCGCTCAGCCTCATCATCGCGTGGTCGGCGTTGCCGTCGGCGTAGGCTTCCAGTTCGGGGTGGGCGGTGACGAGTGCGTTGCCCGCGGATTCGGCGGAGACGAGCTTGTTGCCGGGCGCGACGAGGTCGGGCTTGACGAGGTTGTCGTGATGCACGCCGCCCGAAGAGTCCGTCCAGTAGGAGCGCGTCGGGCCGCGCGAGCTGTAGGTCGTGACAGAGTCGTCCGAGCGCGAGTCGGTGTCGAAGGTGTTCGACGCCCCGACCGTGATCGCCGAGGGCTCGATGCCGGGCGAGTGGATGAGGCCGTAGACCTTCTGCCCGTCGGCGTCCTTCCCCTCGTTGCCCGCGGCGGCGACGACGACGACGCCGGCGTCCACGAGCGAGCGCACGGCGAGGCAGAGCGGGTCGTTGCGGTAGGAGTCCACCGCGGCGGCCCCGAGGCTGATGTTGACGACGCGCACGTTGTAGGTCGCGCGGTTGTCCATCACCCACTCGAGCGCGTCGAGGAGGTCGGCGGTCGTGCCCGCGCCGTCGGCGCCGAGCACGCGCAGGTTGATCACGTTCGCGTTGGGGGCGACGCCGGTGTAAGCGCCGCTCGCGACCGAGCCGTTCCCGGCGGCGAGCGCCGCGACGTGCGTGCCGTGCCCGAAGGGGTCGCCCGGTGAGGCGCTTGAGCCCGTGAAGTCAACGTCGGCGACGACGCGGGTGTTACCGCTCTGGTCGTCAAAGGAGTCGTGCGCGTGCGAGACGCCGGAGTCGATGACGGCGATGCCGACGCCCGTGCCGTCGAGCGTGTAACTGCCGCCGGAGGCGGCCTGCGTGCGCACCGCATCCGCGCCCGTCGTCAGAGACACGTGGCCGAGCATGTGTGTCGGCCTGTCCTTCGAGATATACCTGACCTCGGGCAGTTCGGCCAATGCGGTCAACGCAAGCGCGGGCAGCTCGACGGCCGCAGCCCTGAAATTGCTGAAGCGGTGTAGCACACGCCCGCCCCGCGCGGCTATGAGCCCGTCGAACTGGGCGTCGAGCCAGCCCTCGGCCTGGATGATGGCGCGCACGGGTTCGGCGGCGGGCTGTTTTTCCGCCCGCAAGTTCGCGGCCGGGGCCGGGAGCAGGTCGGGAGATATTTTTAAGGCCGGGGCGGCGACGCCCTCGAAGTGAGAGACGGAGGCGCGTTCTTGGGCCCGCGCCGGGCGCGCAGTCACCATGCACGGGACTAAGAGCGCGAGACAGAGCAGACAGAGCAGCGAGGGGGAATGTCCGGGTTTCATCGGTTGTCCTCTCATGCACGTTTGGGAGTGTCAGGGCCTACGTGGGCGTGCGGCCGTGAACGTACGTGCAAATCCCGTGCAACGTCTGGGGGACGTGAGGGCGGCGGCTTGCAGAGGGCGGTGGATTGAAGCAGAAGCTTCCGTCTAAGCGGTTTTTCGGACTCGGCCGGGCGTCAGGCTTACTCCTCCGTGGCGGCCGTCGGGCGGGTCGGCATCGGGAATCCGACGCCCTTTTTTACACGGTGTCAAAGTTTTGACGGCGCGGGCGCGGCCCGTCACTCGCCCTCGGCACCGGCTGACTCCTTCTCCCACTCGATTCCGAGGCGCTTCAACTTCTCGACGAAGGTCGTGCGCTTCATGCCGAGCAGTTGTGCGGCGCGCATCTTGTTGCCGCCCGTCCTGGACAGGGACTGCAACAGCAGGTCGCGCTCCACCTTCGTAACGACGGCGTCGAAGTCTACACGGTCGCCGGGACCGCCCGGCTGCGTCCCTGCTTTCGGGGCGGGGGCCGGCGGGGCGGGCGCGGCTGCCGCCTCGCGCACCTCCTCCGGGAGGTCTTGCAGGCGAATTTCGGTGTTGGCCCCGGTCAGCGCCGCGGCGCGCTCGACGGCGTTTTGAAGTTGACGCACGTTGCCCGGCCAGCGATAGCTGACGAGCGACTCCCACGCGTCATCGGAGATGGTCTTGGGGGGCAGACCCGTCGAAGCGCAGAACTTCGCCAGCAGGTGCTCCGCGAGGGGGCGGATGTCCTCGCGTCGCTCCCGCAGCGGCGGAAGGCGCAGGTTCACGACGTTGAGTCGATAATAGAGATCAGGGCGGAAGGCCCCCTCATCGATCCGCCTCTGGAGGTCGGCGCTCGTCGCGGCCACCACGCGCACGTCAACTTTGACGGTGCGCGACGACCCGAGTTTCTCGAACTCGCGCTCCTGCAAAACGCGCAGCAGCTTGGACTGGAGGGGCAGTCCCATGTCGCCGATCTCGTCGAGGAAGAGAGTGCCGCCGTCGGCCTGCTCGAAGCGCCCCTCGCGCCCGCTCTGCGCGCCTGTGAAGGCGCCCTTCACGTGGCCGAAGAGTTCGTCCTCGAGCAACTGCTCGGGCACCGCCGCGCAGTTGAGCGCCACCAGCGCTTTCTCGCTGCGCGGGCTGAGCTGGTGTACGGCGCGCGCGATCATCTCTTTGCCCGTCCCGGTCTCGCCGGTCACCAGCACGGTCGTCCGGAACGGCGCGACGGCGCGAACCTCTTCGAGCAGCTTCCGCATGGCAGGCGCGGCGGCGATAAGATTACCGGCAGGGCCTTCGCCGGCACCGCCTTGCATGACGGCGCGAGTCCGCGCCGCGCGCTCGGCGGCGACGCGAATCGTCCCGAGCAGCCCATCCAGCGCGAAAGGCTTCGTGATGAAGTCCGCCGCGCCCCTCTTCATCGCCTCGACGGCCGTATCGACCGTGCCGTGGGCGGTGATGACGATGGACAGGATGCCCGGCCGCAGTCGCGGGCAGTGGCGCAGGAGGTCGAGCCCGGACATCCCCGGCAGGGCCACGTCGGTGACTAAGATGTCGAACGGCTCGTCACGCAGCCGCTCGACGGCGGCCTCGGCGGTAGCCACGCCCTGCGCATCATAATCCTCTATCGCCGCCGCCTCCAGGAGGACTTCCCGTAGACGGTCATCGTCTTCAACGAAGAGGATTTTGATATTCATAACCGTGGTTGAGGTTCGGACGTGCCCGCGACGAAGCTGAGGCGTCGGCCAACCTATCTACATGGTACGCGCTCCGCGGGAAGATTGTAAATTACTTCGCACCTCAGAGCCCGCGGGTGAGGCTCTGAGGTGCGAGTTGCGGCGTACTTCTTTGCGGGTAGAGCTTTGGGCTGAAGGGTCAGCGCAGGGCGATGTTCTGACCCTGCAGTAGGGCCGTGGCGGTACCGAGGTTGATTATTCTCGCGCTGCCCTACCGCCGGCCTCCAGGTTGCGCGCGTAGTTCGAACGTGCCGCTGGCGAGCACCTCCCGCCGAGGCGCTGCTCGCGCTCGACACGTGCTCAACGCCTTTCGGCATCATTGGAATCTTCACTGCTTGGCGAAATCCCTGTCCAGCCCCAGCGCCATGTGCTCAACGCCTTTCGGCATCATTGGAATCTTCACTCCGCTACCGGCCGCGCTCGCGGGGCTGGCCGCCTCGTGCTCAACGCCTTTCGGCATCATTGGAATCTTCACTCCTGGCATCGTCTCGGAACAATGGGCGCTTGATACGTGCTCAACGCCTTTCGGCATCATTGGAATCTTCACAGCCACGCCGCCAAACCGATTGTGATTAGTTTTCTGTGCTCAACGCCTTTCGGCATCATTGGAATCTTCACGAGAAAGCCGGGTACAAGAGTGCCGGGGCTCTAGGGTGCTCAACGCCTTTCGGCATCATTGGAATCTTCACTTAGTAACCACTACTGAGTATTATCCAAAGGCTTTTGTGCTCAACGCCTTTCGGCATCATTGGAATCTTCACAGTTTTTCCAGACGACTTCCGGCGAGACAATTTTAGTGCTCAACGCCTTTCGGCATCATTGGAATCTTCACCCCGAGCATTTAGATTATTACAAACCCCATTGGAGTGCTCAACGCCTTTCGGCATCATTGGAATCTTCACACGGCCTCGACGGCGGTTTCCCCGCCGATCTGTCTGTGCTCAACGCTTTTCGGCATCATTGGAATCTTCACGCCGCTTCGATTGCTTCGCGGGCTCGCTCAACTGGTGCTCAACGCCTTTCGGCATCATTGGAATCTTCACTCCTTGCTTGGAGCGGCTCGAATCAATCCCCCTACCCGGTGCTCAACGCCTTTCGGCATCATTGGAATCTTCACTCACGGCTTTCATCTTGGTGGTTTGAATCTTGCTGGTGCTCAACGCCTTTCGGCATCATTGGAATCTTCACATGCCTAAAGGTTTCCAGGCGCACGTCCACGGGTTGTGCTCAACGCCTTTCGGCATCATTGGAATCTTCACGCGAAGGCCGAGAACAAGCTCAAGGTCGATTTTTCCGTGTGCTCAACGCCTTTCGGCATCATTGGAATCTTCACATGAGCGGTTGCGGCAAGAGCACGCTCATGCGGGCGTGCTCAACGCCTTTCGGCATCATTGGAATCTTCACCACGTCCGCCAGCGTGAAGCCCTGCGTCAGTTTCAGGTGCTCAACGCCTTTCGGCATCATTGGAATCTTCACTCCGTCAGCGCCGGAACCGTGCGAAGGCACATCATTCAGTGCTCAACGCCTTTCGGCATCATTGGAATCTTCACCACTTATGCCTCTGACGGAAAGAAGATACAACTTCATGTGCTCAACGCCTTTCGGCATCATTGGAATCTTCACGGCTGCGGGGAGGCTTTGATGATTCGGTGCAGCTGTGCTCAACGCCTTTCGGCATCATTGGAATCTTCACGGACGGCCGCGCGCTGCGCGCCAGTGCCGACTTCTGTGCTCAACGCCTTTCGGCATCATTGGAATCTTCACCAACCCTCAAAGGCACGAATCTCCGTATGGAGTGTGAGTGCTCAACGCCTTTCGGCATCATTGGAATCTTCACTAGACCCGGAACTCAAAGGCGGCTCTCTGAACGAGCGGTGCTCAACGCCTTTCGGCATCATTGGAATCTTCACGAGCTTCGCTTAAGGTAGAATCGGACATCGGATAGCAGTGCTCAACGCCTTTCGGCATCATTGGAATCTTCACTCATTGAGAACGTCACGCCGAGTAATCCGCGCGACCTCAGTGCTCAACGCCTTTCGGCATCATTGGAATCTTCACGCCTGCAATGCAAGAAGAAGATGACCGCCCGTACGCGGTGCTCAACGCCTTTCGGCATCATTGGAATCTTCACTTCCAGCGATATCCACGACAATCCAAACCTTCTTAGAGTGCTCAACGCCTTTCGGCATCA
The DNA here is from genome assembly GCA_019242475.1 of Acidobacteriota bacterium. Taxonomy (GTDB): domain Bacteria; phylum Acidobacteriota; class Blastocatellia; order Pyrinomonadales; family Pyrinomonadaceae; genus QHXN01. The sequence continues at coordinate 71,335 of JAFAVK010000028.1, forward strand.
TTGGAATCTTCACCCGAAGCGCAACGGCGCCCGGCCCGCGAACGTCTCGTGCTCAACGCCTTTCGGCATCATTGGAATCTTCACGTAATGCTCGCGCGACTCTTTCATCCGCTGGACTTGTGCTCAACGCCTTTCGGCATCATTGGAATCTTCA
>JAFAVK010000034.1 GCA_019242475.1 Acidobacteriota bacterium
CCAGGACGATGGCCTCGTAGAGGCTGTTCATGAACAGCTCGACGTTCTCCGTGACCTGCCGCGGCTGGTCGGAGGTGCGCGCCATGAGCAGGTCGTCGGGCAACTGCTTCCTGAGCTCGGCCAGCTTCCCGTCGATGTCTTTACCGAACTGGCCGATGTATCCGTTCGGGCGCATCTGGACGGCGACCGTGATGGCGCGGCTGCGCTGCCAGTTACCTTCGGCGTCGCGCCACTCGTAGAAGTTCAGGTACCTCGGCGGGCTGTCGTAGCCGCGCTCCACGTCCACCACGTCGCGCAGGTAGACGGGCGCCCCATGCTCCGTGCGGCCGATGGCTACGTCGCCGATCTCCTTCTCACTTTTGAACTCGCCGGAAGGGTCGATGGAAAAGTTCTTCCCCACGGCCTCCAGTTGGCCGCCGGCCGGCGTGATGTTGCGCGCGCCCAGAATGTCCGGCAGGTCTCCGGGCTTGAGGCCGTACGAGGCGATGCGCTCCTGAGAGTAGAGGAGAAAGACATCCTCGGACAGGATGCCCGAGCGCGAAACCTTCGTCGCCTGCGGGACGCTCTTGAGCCCCTTCTCGACGATGTCTGTGAAATCGTCCATCTGGCGGTAGCTGTACTTGTCGCCCGCGACCGCGCCGAGCTTCGCCCGCGCCTCCTGCGGGTCGCGGATCACCACGGGCGGCCAGCTGTCCGGGTGAAAGTCCGCGGCCTGCAAACGCTCGTTGATGAACTGCCGCGTGTAGCCGAGCAGTGCCTCGTCGCTCGCGTCGCTCGCGCCGTCCACGCCGACGAAGCCCGTCTCCGTGATGACGTGCAGGTCAGTCGCCACGCCCTTCTCTTTGAGGTAGTCGGCGAACATGTTGAGCGGGTCTTGCACGACCCGCGTGTTGATCGGGTTGGAGAGGGCGCTGACGACCGTGAAGCGCTTCCCCGCGCCGGCCGGCGCGTATTCCGCACGGTGTCGCGTGATCCCGTCGCCGACCTCCTTCGCCCGGAGGTCGATCTCCGCCTCGCTCACCTTCGGGCTGGCGACGGTGAGCATGAGGGCCGACGTGTCGCCGAAGTCCTTGATGAACTTCACGGGGCCGGCCCCGTCCGGCAGGTCTTTGATGGAGTCGAGCTTGAGCGCGATGTCGTCGAACTCCTTGGCGATCTGGCTTCCGGGGAAGTTCTCGTCCAGGTCTACGTAGACGACCGAGATGTTGGTGCGCGAGATGGAGCGTATCTTCTCCACGTTGGCGTTCTGCGCAATCTTCTCCTCGATCTTGCGGGTGACCAGTTGCTCGATCTTCTCCGCGCTTACACCGGGCCAGAGCGTGATGGCGACGGCCGTCTTGACCGGCGTGTCCGGGTCTTTGCGCTGCGGCATGCTCTTGTAGCTGTAGACGCCCCAGACGCAGACGGCGATCAGCATGACCCAGGTGATGTGCCGCTGCTCGACGAAAAAGCGGGAGATGTTACGCTTGCTCTTGATGCTCTCGTTGTCGCCGTGACCGTGTGACATAGTTCCTCCCGCAGATTCGGGTTCAAGCCGCTTCAAACTCCGCCCACCCGCCACAGGTGAGCCTGACGAGACGGCGTCAAGGGATGACCTTGACCTCCGCGCCGTCGGTGACGATGGTGCCGCCCGTGGTGATGACGCGCTCGCCCTGCTTCACCCCGGCTGTCACGGCCACCGTGTTGCCGTACGCCTCGCCCAGCTTCACGTCGCGCAGTCGCGCGACCTGCCGCCCGCCCTCCTCCGCCAGCACGAAGACGGCGTAGCCGTCGGGGCTGCCCTTCCCCTTCATCACCGCGTTCAAAGGCACGACCGGCTGCGCCGGCGCGCCCTCCTTGCTCGCCACCTTGAGCGAGACGATCATGTTCGGCCGCAGCTCGAAGCCCGGGTTCGGGATCGTCAGCTCGACGTTGAAGGAGCGGCTCTTGGGGTCGGCGGCGGGGAAGACCGCGGTGACCTGTCCGCGAAACTCCTTGCCGGGCAGCGACTCGGTCTCGACGCTCAGCGTCCTCCCCGGCTTCATCTCCGGCACGGCCACGTCCGCGACGCCGAAGACCGCCTTAACCGACGACGTGTCGGCGACGACGAATCCGGTCGTGCCGGGCGAGACCAACGTCCCGCGCTCGACCTTTTTTTCCAGCACGACCCCGCTGAGCGGCGCCCTGAGTGCAGTGTCCTGAAGGGGAATCGTCCTCTCGTGCACGACCGCCTCCGCTCCTCTCGACTGGGCCTCGACGACCCCGATCTGTGATTGCGCGGCGTCGGCCTTGGCCTGGAGCATGACGACCTGCGAGCGTGCGGCGGCGACCTTCGCGGCGGCCATGTCGTACTGCGCCTTCGCCGCGTCGTAGTTCGCCTTGGTCATGCTCTGGCTGGCGAACAGGTTCTGCGCGCGGTCGTAATCGAGCTTTGCCTTCTCGTAGCCGGCCTCGGCCTCGGCCAGTTGGGCCTTGCTCGACGCGACGCCGTTGAGCGCCTCCTGGTGTTGGGCCTTGCTCGCCTCCACGCCGGACTTGGCCTCGTCGGCTTGCGACACCGCCTCTTTGACTTTGACCTGATAGTCACTCTGGCGGACGCGCGCCAGCACCGCGCCGGCACTGATGCGGTCGCCTTCCTGTAGGTCGCGCGTTCTGCCGTCCACGCCGCGGACTCGCTGAAGCGCGTCAACGTAGCCGCCCACCTTGAAGGCCAGCTCAACCTGTGTGCGCGGGATGATGGTGGCCGAGTACCGCGCTTCGCTGCGCGCGGAGTTCATCTCGACCGCCGCGACCTTCACCGGCACCGGCACTTTTTCCGCCTGAGCGGACTGGCAGGCCGCCCCCAGCAGAGCCGTCAGGAGAAGGCTCCCGCCCAACGCGAACGCTTTGAAAGCTCTCTGTCTCATTTCTCCTCCCCAATAGCTTTTAGGTACTCGGCCCCGAACGTCCCGAAGGCCGGTTGAAGCAACTCCCCGCTCGCCCCTACTTACCCGGCTTAGGCGGATAGTGTTTGAAAAGCTTGATCATGGCCTTTTGCAGGTTCCTGTAGTTCTTGTCCGGGTCTTTCTTGAGGTCGATGGTCTTGACGGCGTCGCCGCGCCAGACCAGTTGCTTCTTCCCCGCGTCGTACATGTCTACGAGCAGTATCCCGACGGGGACGGTCGAAGTCTGACCGTGTACGGAACGGTCGCCCCACCCGTCCCATCCGCCGGGGCCGGCGCCCGTGCCCCACAGGTCGATGCTCTTTTCGAGGTTAATCACGACCTGGTAGCCGACGTACAGGTCGGCGTTCTCTTCGACCTTGATGAGACCTTTCAGTACGAGCTGTTCGTCGGCCGCCTGCTTGATGGCCCGGTCGATCAGCGGGTCGGGCACCGCGCCGCCCGGGATGTCAACCCACTTGTAGGTTCTGTATGACGCGAAGTTGGCGCTCCGGTCGTAGTTGTAATGAACATCCTGGCCGTAGGCGCACGCGGCCGCGAGCATGAAAGCCGCCAGGAACGTCACCCGCTTCACGAGTCTCATTTGAGTTCCCTTCCGTTTCATTTGTCCTCGCCGATTGCCTTTTCGTACTCGGCCCTGGCCGTCCAGAAGGCCAGCAGCGCCTGCTGGTATTGGTAGTCCGCGTCGGCCAGTGTGGCCTGCGTCTGCAACACGTCCGAGAGCAGCGCCGCCTGCACCTTGTACTTGCTGGTCGAGACGCGCATGTTCTCCCGCGCCGTCTCCTGCTTCAGTTGCGCGACGACTAGAGCCTGGCGGGTCTGCTGGAGCTTGCGGAACTTGTCGCCGACCTCGATCAGGACAAGGCTCTCGGCTTCGCGCAGGCCGTTCTGTGCCTGCTCGATGGCGCTCTCTTTCTCCGCGAGCTGATTCTTCTTTCTCCCCCAATCAAAGACCTCCCACTTCACCGCGACGCTCAGGCTGGCGGAGTTCTTCGGGATCGCCTCGTCGAAATTCCGGAACGACATGTAGATGAAGCCGAGGCTCACGTCGGGGATGTACTCCGACTTCTTGATGCGCCGGTCAACTTCGGCCTGCCTGACTTTCAGTTGCGCTTCCCGCAGCTCGGGCCGCTGGTCGAGCGCGCGACTTCTCGCGGCGGCGAGGTCGGCGTCGAAGCCGCCGGCGCCGGGAACGGCGGCCACCTTGAACTCGGCGCGCACGTCGCGCCCCAGCAGGTTGTTGAGCTGCTCCTTCTCGGTGGCGAGTTGATTCGTCAAGTTAAGCGCCTCGTACTCGGCCTTCGCCAGCCGCGTCTTGACCTCCAGGCTGTCGGCTTTCAGGGAGACCTGTTGGGCGACGTTATCGACCGTCACGCGATCCAGTTCGCGGTAGTACCTGATTGATTCCAGCAGACTGTCGAGGGCGCTCTGGCTTTGCAGAATGCCGTAGTAGGTCTGCTTGACTTGATTAACCGTGGTCTGCTGAGACTGGCGCAGTTTCTCGCCCTCCACGTCGCGCGCCAGCCCTGCCTGCTCGATCCCGAGGCGAATGCGGTGTTGCTGCGACAGCGGCTGGAGAATCTGCCCGGCGAAGATCGCCGTCGGCCTGCGCGCGGTGCCGATTGAGAAGAACGGGCCGACGCCGGGGACGACGTTCGTCTCGGAGTTGTCGGGGCCGGCGTCGTGCTTCACGAGCTGCTGTGACACGAGCGAGTACACGTACATCGAAGGCAGCCGTTGGGTGCGTGCCGCGGCCACGGCGTCCCCGGCCTGGCCGACTGACAGTTGTGCGTTCCTGACCTGGCGGTTCTCACGCAAGGCGAGGGAGACCGCCTCATCCAGCGTCAAGACTTCCCCCGAAGCGCCCGCCGCTTGCTGCGCCGGCGCGCTCAACGGGCACGCCGCGAGCACGATGAGCGCCAGTAGATAAACAATTCGATTATTCATTGCCTGATCCTTACAGCGTTCCCGCCGCGCACATTGAAAGTTCAATCCGAGCCCTGTCCTTCGGGCCAACCTCCGCTGCCGACGCGGGGTAAGGACAACCCGCGTGCCGGAAGAAGGCGCGACGGCGCGGACGCTAAACCGTTGGAGATGGAAGGCTATCGAAGAAGTGATGTTCAGGAGGCGCTATCGAAACTTCGTAACTTTCGTAAAATTACGAAGTCATGTCGTCACGTCGTCATTCAACGAACCGGTTCGTTGAATGACAAAGCGATTCGCTCCATCCCGCCTGAATTTAGTCGGTCAAATACGGGAATGGCTGTTGCTTCTATCAGACGGCGACGACGCCGAGGGGCGGTGCGCCGGGCTTCCTGCCCGGTCAAGTCGTCCGCCGCCGGGAAACGTCCCCGGCGGAGACCGGCAGATACTTGTCAGAGCCATGAGCGGGTCTATATCGAATTTCGACCCGGAAGGGAGTCCGGCTATGCACAGGAGGGCGCTCGCAATAATAGTTTCGGGTATGTTGTGGTCTTCGATGCTCGGCTACCAGCCGGCCGGTGCACAGGCGCAGGGAGCTACCCGGGCCGCCTCGGCGGTCAGGGCTGCGGTAGAGAAGTTAGGCGTCGGCTCTAAGGCACGCGTCGAGGTAAAGCTACGGGACGGCACTAAGTTGAAAGGCTCCGTCAGCTCAATCGGGGAGGACTCCTTCACCATCACAGACTCAAAGACCGGTGCGTCTAGGACTGTGGCGTACGCCGAGGTGGCACGGGTCAAGGAGCCGAACAGGGGCTTTTGGGCGCGGGCGTCGGTTCTCGCGGTAGCGGCCGTCGCCGTCACCGCCATGGCCGCGCTGGATGACGGCGGGGTCGGATATTGACCGGGCGCCGCGTCGCCGATAATTTCACGAACGAACTTCGTAAACCGCGGTCGTAACTCGCTTCGCCCCGCACCGATTCGAGCGATCACATACCGGAATGCCTGTTGCTCTGGTCGCGCCATATCAGCTTCAGCGTGTACCGGGTGGCGGCGACAGTTGACGGCTTACGCTGTGTCGTCGTTCAGGCCGAGGCCGACCTGGCCGCGCCGAGCAAGGGATGCGCCGGGGAAGCTCTGACGCGGGTCGAGGAGCGGTGCGAGTTGTTACAGACGCGGGTCGTCGAACTGAACCTCGTTCTCGGCGTGCAGGACGGCGTCCGGCAGCCCGCGGAGGCGGCGGCGAGTTAAGAGAAGGCCGAAGCCGGCTGCTTGTTAGTGCCGGTGCTTTAACGACGCGACGGGTGTGGCCGGCCGTCATGGTTGAATCCGAGTAGAGAGCTTCACGACCTGGCCCTGCCGAAAAACTCTCACGACGAGATTGTCTCCGGGTTTGAGCGCGCCGATGCTATTCAGGATCGGTTCGTAGTTGCCATCGTTCTCCGTGACCGGAATCCCGTTCACGTTGAGGACAACGTCTCCCCCGAGCAGCAGGTCTGCGCCTTCCACTTGCGCGCGCAGCGTCCCCGGCTGGAGGCCCAGGTTCGACGCGATTGAATCTCCGGCGATGCGCTGAATGAGCACGCCCGCCGGCTGCGGCAGGTTGATCGCCTTCGCCATGTCGCCGGTGACGAGCAGCCCGTCGATGCCCGACCAGAAAGGCCTCTGCTCCAGCAGGAGGCGCTTCGCGGTGTTCGAGGCCGTGGCGAAGGCGAGCCCCTCCGAGCCCCCCGACCGGCTCATGATGCTGCTCACGATGCCGACCACCTCGCCGCCCATCGTGAAGACGGGGCTGCCGGAGTTGCCGGAGTTGACCGCGGCGTCGGTCTGTAAGAACTCGACCCCCGTCAGGCTCTGCGCCTCCTTATTCAGTTGGCGCCGCCCGCTCACGTGCCCCGCGGAGAGCGTCTCGCCGATGCCGTAGGGGGCGCCGATGACGAATATCTGATCCCCGACTTCCACCTTGTCCGAGTCGCCCACGGGGACGGGCGTGGCGTTCGCCGGCGGGTGGTCGAGCTTCAGCAGGGCGACATCGGCGCGCACGTCGGAGCCGATCACGTGGGCTTCTATGACCTGGCCGTCGGGGAACTCGACCCACGCGACATCCGCCGTCTGCACGACGTGCGCGGCGGTCAGGACTTTGCCGTCCTTCGAGATGAGGACTCCGGAGCCGAGGCCGTCCACGACCGACATGACCTGTCCGGGCGCGGGCGCCGCCTCGACCTGCTTCGTCCTGACGATGACGACCGACTGCCTGACCTTGCTGAACGCCTCGCGGAGTTGCTGGCCGTGGCACGGCGTCCACACCGCGGTCAGTATCAGGAAAATCGGTAAGAGTGCTAAGCGAAATCTCATTGTCATGGTCAATAACTCCCGTGGCGATTAGACGACCGCGTAAGCCCGAACGCCGCGGCGCCCGCGGCTTTTCATAGCCGCGACATGCAACCGACGTTCCGGCGCAGAGTCCGTTATTTCAGGCGGCGGAGACGCGGGGTTCATGATTTCACGAACGGGATTCGTTATATGACGACGGGCGGACTACGTTCAGGAGGGTTCGGAATGCGCCGGGCCGAGGCGGCCTTCCTGCTCGATCCAGCGCGTGACGTATGAGGGCGTATTTTCGACGGCGACGTTCGCGGACTTCACGCCGCGCAGAAACATCATCCCGGCGCGATCCACTAAGGTGACGTTTGCCAGGTCGAGCGTGACTCGGTGGTTGTTCGCCCCTCGCACGGACAATGCCTTCTCGACCTCGGCGACGTACTCGCCGGTAAACTGCCCGTAAAGCCACACCGTGACGGATTCAGGCTTGTCTCGAACCGTCGTGATTATCTTCAACATGTCCTTCTAACCCCGTTGGGAACTTCCGCCGTAGTTGCGAGCATGCCGCGTGCCACCGCGTCTCGGCCCTTATTTGACTGTTACTCGTCGATCTTCGGCGCACGAATACCAAGCTCCGGCGTCGGGGCCGCCGCGTAACGAAAGCTTCGTAAATTCACGAATGAATTTTCGAATCACGCCCTCAACTCTCTTCGCCCCGCGTGAAGCGTGGGCATATCGGCCGTCGGAGGCGCTAAGCCTCACGTTCCGGGTCAGAGTCTGTTCGGGTGTGTTTCAACTTACGCAAAGAGCAGGTTGGAGGGGAGGAGAGCAGGCCATGGGAGCTCGAACCTCTTGCACAGTCTTGGGGGGAAGTGCCGGGTCAGAGAATTCAATATGTCCTTGCAGGATGTGGGCGGTCAGGAAGACCGTCTGTAACTCGGCAACAGGGCCGCTAATATTCTCACTTCTCCCTGCCCATCAGTGCGCGGCGGCGGCGCTACTTGACGCGGCTCTTCTTCCGGCGGAGGAAGTCTATCAGGACGAACTGCGTGAGGTTGCCGGGCGTCGCGAAGTATGCCTTGCCGTTGGTCATCGCCGACATCTGCTTGACGAACTCGACGAGGTAATAGTCCGAAGCGAGCATGAAGGTGTTGACCTGGATGCCGGCCTTGCGGCACGCCTGCACCTCGCGGAAGGTCGCGTCCATCACGACGGGGTCGCCGCCCATCGAGTTCTTGTAGAGGCGTCGGCCGCCGTGCAGCTCCCCGAACGGCTGGCGCTGGCGCCCGCGCCCTGACGCTCCCGCGGCTTCGCCTTCGAGGAAGCAGGCCGTGGGCTTGCCGTCGGTCACCATCACGATCTGCTTCATCTCCTTCCGCTGCGCCTGAAGCAGCCGGCGCGCGAGCTTCAAACCCTCAGCCGTGTTCGTGTGGTACGGGCCGACCTGCGTCGTGGCGAGGCGCGCGAGCGGCAGCTCTTCGGCGTCGTCGTGGAAGAGCACGACCTTCAGGGAGTCGCCCGGGTACTGCGTGCGGATGAGGTGCGCGAGCGCGAGCGCGACCTTCTTGGCGGGCGTGAAGCGGTCTTCGCCGTAGAGGATCATCGAGTGCGAGCAGTCGAGCATGACGACCGTCGCGCACGAAGACTGGTAGTCCTGCTGGTGGACGTGCAGGTCTGAGTATTCGAGGTTCAGGGGGACGGTGAGCCCCTCGCGCTTGATGGCCGAGAGGAGCGTCGTGTTCACGTCGAGGTTGATCGTGTCGCCGAACTCGTAAGGCTTCGGCGACTGCGACGCCTCGACGCCCGTCGAGAGGTGCGGCGTGTCGTGGCGGCCGATGGAACTCTTGCCCATGCTCCCGAGCAGGCTTCTCAAAGTCTTGTAGCCGAGGAAGTCGAGCCCCTTCTCCGTCACCTCGAACTTCACGTTGCGCGGCAAAGGCTCGCCGACCTCGCCCCGCCCCTGCCCGCGCCGCCGCTGCCGCTCGGCCTCGGCCGGCTCCTCGCTCAGCTTCAAATAGCCTTCCTCGACCAGTCGCTCGATGAGTTGATTCAACAACTCCTCCAACTGCGACCCCTTGAACTGCCCCTTGTTCTCGGCGAGCATCTCCTCCACGTCGCGCTCGGACAGCTCGCCCATCTCCAGCAGCGCCTGCAAGAGCGCCTGCCGCAGCGCGTCCAGAGACTTGTCCGGGTCTTGCCGCTGCCGCGTCCAGTAGTAGTCCTCGTCGTACCCCGACGACAGCAGCGAGTCCTGCAACAACCCCATCAAATCGCCCAGGGACAGCCCCGACACGTCGAACCCCTTGAACCTCGAATAACGTATGAACTTCATTTACTTCTTCCCCGCGGACTCTGCGGCCAGTTCCTCGTTAGCCTGTCTGACAAGGGCAATAGCTTCCGCCAAATTCTCTCGCACCTCTTTGAGAGTCTCGCCTTGCGCGTTAACACCTGCCAGCCCTTCGACAAAGGCGATGTAGCCTTCGGGCACTTTGATGTAGACGGCTCTCAAAGGCAAATCCATTCTCTTCTCCTTCAACTGTAACGGCCCGACTCCGTCAGGTCGTCGTAGATCATGCCGCGCCTGTCCTTTCTCGCTTTGGTGGCGGCGGTGTAGCCGCCCTCTTCGTTGCGGCTGATCTTGTTCTGGGCGTAGAGCCCTTCGAGGACGAACTCGCAGGCGGAGACGAGCATCGCGTCGTCCGAGCGCTTGAAGTCGAAGGGGACGACGGCGTTGTCGATGAGGTCGGGGACGGCTTCGAGCAGGCGCACGCACTCGTCGGCGGGCGCGTCGTCGGAGAGCTTGAGGTTGTTGCCCGAGTCGAACCAGCGCACCGCCGCCCCGAAGTCGAAGCCGACGAAGTAGCCCTCGAAGACCTCCCCCGCGGCGCGCTTGATGAGGTCGCGCGCAATCTTGCTTGCTCCGACCTGCTCGCCCTCGTACTCCAACTCCATCTTCCCCGTCATCGAAGGCACCGCCGCGTACACGTCCGAGACGCGCGGCACAATCTCCTCTTCATCCGTCAACAGCGCGCGCCGCTCGGCGTTCGAGACGACCGACTCGGTGACGGTGATCGGCATGCGCTGCGAGACGCCCGAGCGCTTGTCGATGCGCTGGTCGTCGCGCGCCTCGAAGGCGATCTGTTCGATGAGCTCGCGGATGAAGTCGGGGACGCGCAGAGTGCCCTCGACGCCCTCGCGCTCGACCCACGCCTCCTGCCTCGTGATCTCGACGCCGAGCTGCAACTCGGTCGGGTAGTGCGTCGTAATCTCCGAGCCGATGCGGTCTTTGAGGGGCGTGATGATCTTGCCGCGCGCGGTGTAGTCCTCGGGGTTGGCCGAGAAGACGAGCATCACGTCGAGGGGCAGGCGGACGGGGTAGCCCTTAATCTGCACGTCGCCCTCCTGCATGATGTTGAAGAGGCCGACCTGGATTTTGCCGGCGAGGTCGGGCAGCTCGTTGATGGCGAAGAGGCCGCGGTTGGCGCGCGGCAAGAGCCCGTAGTGAATCGTCAGCTCGTCGGAGAGCAGGTGCCCGCCGCGCGCGGCCTTGATGGGGTCAACGTCGCCGATGATGTCGGCGACGGTCACGTCGGGCGTGGCGAGCTTTTCGACGAAGCGCGCGTCGCGCTCGACCCAACTGACGGGCGTGTGGTCGCCCTCGCGCTCGACGGTCTGGCGGCCGAAGGCGGAGATGGGGTGGAAGGGGTCGTCGTTAATCTCGGAGCCGGCGATGACGGGGATCGAAGCGTCCAAAAGATTAACGAGCTGGCGGATGATGCGGCTCTTGGCCTGGCCGCGCAGTCCCAGCAGGATGATGTTGTGGCGCGCGAGCACGGCGTTGACGATCTGCGGGATGACCGTCTCGTCGTAGCCGACGATGCCGGGGAAGACGCGCTCGCCGCGGCGGAGCTTGTCGAGAAGATTGGCGCGCATCTCGTCCTTCACGGGCCGCGCGCGGTAGCCCTGGCTCTTGAGTTCGCCGAGTGTCTTCGGTAGTGCCATTACTTTGAACCTTGTCCCCTTGATTTAACTTCTTCTGCGTTGGTTGTCGAGCAGCGCGGCGAGCGCCTGCGCCAGCGTGCGGTAGGTGCGCAGGCCGCGCATGTCGAGCCCGAGCCCGACGAGCGTCTGCGCGACCTGCGCGCCGACGCCGGTCACACACGCCTCCGCGCCGACCAGTTTCAAAGCCTGCACGAGGTTCGTCAAATTCGCCACCGCGTGCGAGTCCACGAGGCGCGCGCCCGTGATGTCGAGGATGCAGACGCGCGCGCCCTGCCGCGTCACCTCCTGCAAGGCGGCGCGCGTCGCCTTCGAAGTCCGCTCCGTGTCGAGCGAGCCGATGAGCGGCAAGACCAGCACGCCTTCGAGCACGGGCACGACCGGAGTGGAGACCTCCTCAAGCGTCCGCTCGCGCTCGCGCAGAAGCTCGGCCAGCGCCTCCTCCGCGCGCCTGCGCTCGATTCCCTGCGCGATGACGTTCGCCACGGACGCGAGCGCTTCGAGCGTGTCGTCGGGCAGCGCCCTGCGCGCGAACATCGCCAGCACGCCGACCAGACGGTCTTCGACCAAGAGGGGATAGCCGGCAAAGGCCACCATGCCCTCGCGCCGCGCCCACTCCTGGTCGCCGACGCGCGGGTCGCCTAGAACAGAGTTCGTCAGGTGCGGCCGGCGCTCGGCCGCGATGAGCCCGATCTTGAACCTGCCCACGGGCACGCGCCCGTGTGGCCCGTCCGTGTGCGTGTACATCCCCGCGCTCGCCTGTAACTCCAAAACGTCCGCGCCGCGCTCGATCGTCCAGACGCGCGCGAAGGCCGCGTCGAGGTGTTTGACGACGGCCTCGGCGCAGCTTTGCAGGACGCGGCGCAGGGGCACTTCGCCCTCGGCGAGCGCGGCGCCGACCTCCGCGCCGAGCGCGGCCTGGTGGATGCGGCGCGCCAGCTCCACGTCGCGGCGGCGGCGGGCGGTGATGTCGCGCGCGATGTTGGCGGCGCCGACGGTGCGCCCCTTCGAGTCGCGGACGGGCGAGACGCTGACGGCGACCTCGACGCGCGTGCCGTCCTTGCGCAGGCGCACGGTCTCAAGGTAGGTCACCTTCTCGCCGCGGCGGAGGGCGGCCTCGATCTCCTGGAGCTGCGGGTGCAGCTCTTCGGGGACGATGGTCGAGATGTGCTTGCCCAAGACCTCCTCGGCCTTGTAGCCGTAGAGCCGCTCGGCCGACGCGTTGAAGCTCGTGATGACGCCTTCGAGCGTCTTCGAGACGATGGCGTCTTCGGACGAATCGACGATGGCGGCGAGCCACGCGCGGTCAACGTCGGCCGACGACGCGGCGCCGTTCTCCTGCGCGGCCCGCGCATCGACGCTCGCGTCCGCCGCCGCGGCGGCCTTCTTCGTTGGGGTCTCTTTGCGGCTCATCTGTTTGCGTCGAAGCGCCCGCCTTCGTCGCGGCGGACGAGCCCGTCCTCTTCGAGCTTGAAGAGGTGGGCCATCACGGCGCGCTCGGCCAGCGCGTGCATCTTCGGGTGAACGTCGGTGTAGACGCGCGCGACGATCTCGGCCGGCGTCCCGGCGCCCGACCGCACGGCCGCGAGGATGTCGCGCTCGCGCTTGTGACGGTGCGCGATGTATTCGTCTATCTTGGCGAAGGGGCTGCCGACCGCCGGGCCGTGGCCGCCGAAGAGCGCCACGAGGCGCGGCAGGCTTCGGTAGCGTTCGAGCGACGCGAGGTAGTCGCGCACGCTCCCCTCCTCCGGGTCGATGAGCACGGAGCCGATGCCGACGACGTTGTCGCCCGTGAGCAGCGCACCCGCGTGCTCGTCGTAGAAGGAGAGGTGCCCGCGCGTGTGGCCCGGCGTGTGCATCGCGCGCAGGGAGATGGAAGGGTCGCCTTCGAGTTCTAACAGCTCGCCGTCTTCGACGAAGCGGTCAACGCGGACTCTTCCTTCCAACGCTTCCGCGGTCAGGCGGTGCGCGGCGACGGTCAACCCGAACTGTTCGCGCAACCTCTCAACGCCTCCGACGTGGTCGGGGTGTTGGTGCGTGAGGACTATCTCCCGCGCCCGCCGGCCTTCCGACTGTAGCTCTCCGATGAAGTCGCTCAGCACCTCCTGCTCGTCCTCGTAGGGCGAGCCGGGGTCGAAGATGACGAAGTCGCGCGTGCCTAGAAGGTAGCAGTTGGTCGTCGTCGCGGGCGGCTTGGTCGGCGTGCGCAAAGGCACGCAGACGAAGCCGGGCAGAAACTCGATCCGGCGCACGGGCTCGCGCCGCGCCTGCGGCACGGAGAGGAAACGTTCCGTCAAGTCGTCCGTCAAGCCGCCGGCCACCGTGCGGACGGCGTGGATGACGGGCGGCGCGGCCATCAGCTCGAAGCGGCGCCAGCGTTCCAGAGCCGCGGACGCACGTTCCCAACCGCCTTCGTCAAACTCCGCCGTGAGCAGCCGCGGCTCCTGCTTGCGCGGGCAGCGCACGACGAAGAAGTGCGTGTCGAAGCGCCGCGGGCTGAAGGGCGGCGTCACCCAGCGGCCGGCGGGCGTGAAGTCGCGCGCGTCGAGGCGCAGGCCGTAGTGTTCGAGCAGCCCGGCGAACGTCATGCGCCCCGAGGTCAGATCGTCGCGCACGGATTCGAGCTGCCCCTTCGTCAAATGCTCCGCGCCGCGCGCGGCCAGAACGCTCAGCTCTTCGAACAGCTCGCGCGCCGCGCACGCGATCATCGAAGCCGTCTCCCGGTCGAACGCCTGCTCGACTTCGACTTCGGCGTCCGCCTCGTCGCGCTGCCCGCCGGGGAAGGCGTAGAAGCCCGGCTGGAAGGCCAGCCGCTCGCCCCGCCGTGCCCAGAAGACCTCCGGGTCGCCGTCCCCGCCGCGCACGAGCACCACGGCCGCCGCGTCCTTCGGCACCGCCGGCGCGCTCGTCGGCCGCTTGTCTTGAAGTGTGATGGCTTCGCTCAACTGTTAATAAAGTGATGAATGATGAGTGATGAATGATGAATTGACTGCGGCCTTAATTCATCATTCATCACTCATCATTCATCACTTCCTTTATCCCTCGTCTTGATAGCGGAAGCGCTCGCCGTCCTGTCCGTTCCAGGGGTTGCCGCGCATGTGGTAGCCGCCCTCCTCCCAGAAGCCGGCCTCGTCCTCGGCGAGGAAGCGGACGCCCTTGACCCACTTGGCCGACTTCCAGGCGTAGAGCCGCGGGACGACGAGGCGGACGGGGCCGCCGTGCTCGGGCGGGATGGGCCGGCCGTCGTTCGTCCAGGCGAAGAGCGAGTCCTCGGCGAGGAAATATTCAAGCGGCAGGTTCGTCGTCCACCCGTAGTCGTGCGCTTCGGCGACGACGAACTTCGCCTCGGGCTTGACGCCGACCATCTCGGCGACCGTCCGCGTCGAGACGCCGCCCCACAGGTTATCCAAACGCGACCAGCGCGTCACGCAGTGGAAGTCGGCGTAGACCTTCACCGCGGGCAGTTGCAGGAACTCGTCGAGCGACCACTTCGAAGGTCTCTCGACCAGCCCGCCGGCCTCGAACTGCCACGTCTCAAGGTCAACCTGCGGCGTGCCGTGGGCGTCGAGCACGGGCCACTTGCGCGTGCGCGTCTGGCCGGGCGGCAGGCGCCGCTCGCGGCGCGTGTCGGGGCTGACAATGACGCCGCCGCCCTCGAACTCCTCCGCCCGCCGCGGCTCGCCCTCCTGCCGGAAGGGGTCTTTGGAAAGCCGGTCGAGGAAACTCATAAAGCAGTAGACAGTAGAAAAGCTTTCGTCAGTCGAGTCGTACGTTTGTCAGCATCAGCCTCCGCCGCGCGGAGCCTACTGTCTACTGACTACTGTTTCTTCCCCGCCCGTTCTGCCAGCCGCATCAACTCGTCCGGCATCCACTTGGAGACGCCCTTCTGCAAGGCGCCTTCGATGCCGACGGTGCGGTCGTGCCAGTCGTCGGCCCGGCCGGGCGCGCCGCGCTCGCGCTCGTAGCGGAGCGTCTGGTCGAGGCTCAAGGCGATGCCGTTGACGATCTCGCGCCAGTCCTCCATCTGGATTCCGCGGCGGATGATGGAGAGGCCGGCCGTCCAGTCCTCCTCGGGGGCGCGCGCGTCCTGCTCGGGGATGGTCAGGTTTGCGAGCGGCGGCAGCGGGCTGTCCTTGAACTCTTCGTAGAGCCTGCGCCGCAGGTCTTTGAGCGACAGCTTCTCGTCGGCGCGCGCCAGCTCCAGCGCGTGGCGGAAGATGTCGGGCACGCTGGTCTGTTCTTTCGCCATCGGTCGCCCCTTCGTCTGAACTTTTAAGGTTTACGCCTGCCGCTAATTTATAACATTTGTCCGCGCGTGGCGAATCCGCCGCTTTGCCGTTCCTTGCGCCGCCGCGCGTTCGCCTGCATGATAGGGAAAAATTTCAAGGGGCTGGTGCAAAGTGTCTGAGACGTTGGAAGGGTCTGTGCATGTGTCGGAGGTGCCGGCGGGCCGTCCCGCGTGCCCGGTCTGCTGGCGCGAGGCGGGCGAGGGGCTGACGCCGTTCGAGCAGCTGCCGGGCGAGTTGCAGGAGTTGGTCGCGGCCAACGCGCCCGCGGGCGTGCAGGCCGTCTGCCCGCGCTGCCTGGAGCTGTTCGGCCGCGCCCGCGCGCAGCTCGAAAAGTACGCGGCCGTCTTCGAGCAGGGGCGCCAAGTGCTGCCGACCTGGCTGCGGCTCGGCGCGCACGAACACTTCACCGGCCGGGGCATCACCATCGCCTTCCTCGACTCGGGCTTCTACCCGCACCCCGATTTGACGACGCCGCACAGCCGCATCCTCGCGTACCACAACATCTCCCCGAAGGGCACGGGCAGACTCGAAGACGTGGACGTGGCGAGCTGGCACGGCATGATGACCTCGGTCGTCGCCGCCGGCAACGGCGCGCTCTCGGGCGGCTTCTTCCGCTCCATCGCGCCCGACTGCAACGTCGTGCTGGTGAAGGTCAGCAAGTCGGGGCACATCGGCGAGAAGAACATCGAGCGCGGCCTGAAGTGGCTCATCGAGAACCGGGAGAAGTACGGCATCCGCGTCGTCAACATCTCGGCCGGCGGCGACGGGGAGAGTTCCTACCTTGACAACGCCCTCTGCCAGACGGTCGAGCGCGCCGTGCGCGAAGGGCTGGTCGTCGTCTGCGCGGTGGGGAACGCGGGCTGGGAGCCGGGCCACCCCGTCATCCCGCCCGCCTCCTCGCCCTCCTGCATCGCGGTCGGCGGCCTCAACGACCAGAACTCGCTCGACCGCGCGCGCCACAGCCTCTACCGCTCCTCCTACGGCCCGACCTTCGACGGGTTGCAGAAGCCAGAGGTCATCGCGCCCGGCATCTGGGTGCCCGCGCCCATCCTGCCGCACACGCCGACCGCGGCCGAGGCCGAGCTGTACGCCAGATTAGACCGCGCCTCGGATGAAGAGTTGTTGCCGCTCATTGAAGAACACAAAGACGTTGACCGCGACATCTACGAGGCGCGCGCGCTCCCGACCTACCTCATCCGCCAGCTCGTCTCGGTCAAGCTCCACGAGGCGGACGTGATCTCCGAGCACTACAAGTTCGTGGACGGCACCTCCTTCGCCGCGCCCATCGTCTCCTCGACCGTGGCCTGCATGCTCGAAGCCAACCCGCACCTCTCGCCGCAGCAGGTCAAGCGCATCCTCATCGACACGGCCGAACGCCTCCCCGGCGTCGAGATCGACCGCCAGGGCTGGGGCGTCATCGCCCCCCGCCGCGCGGTCGAAGTCGCCCTCTCGCTCCGGCCGCAGTGAGAAGGACGCAGTCAATAAACAGAGGAGGCGTCAGTGTATGCGGAATAGACAGGCTTGGTAGGCTTCTCGGCAGATACAAATTCCGCGCCGGCACTAATCGCCGCGGCTAAATGTAAAGCGTCTATCGCGCCGAGGCCGTGTTTACAGGCGAGGTCAAAGGCGGGTTGGAGAAAGGAGGATGGGTCTATCCAGGTCGCTACGCCTTTAAAATACCTCTCATAAAAAGCCAGCTCCTTTTTCCTGCCGTATTTTGTCGGAATGGGCAAGACTTCAAGCTTAAGAAATTCTGTCGCCACAAATTCCCGATTAGGGTCTGCCAGCACGGAAAGGGCGCGCATTTTCCGTGCGGCATCTTGGCCGACAACCGCGTTGATTAGGACGGAAGCGTCTACGAAGGTGGGTTGTTTAGACGGCATCTTGTTGGACGTGGCCGCCGCGACGGCGCATCAACTCGTTCTCTATCTCATCCTCGCTGAGTAGCCTTCCGCCGGAACTTTCATAATCACGGCTGAGGTCAAACAGTTCACGCCCTAAGTCGGACATGTCCTCGTATCTCAAATCGGGAGTACGCGCCCGGCGGACGTTAGACTCGCCCTGGTGCTCGCGGTTTGTGTCGTGCGCTTGAGACATAAAACCTCCGTGGTGATTTTATCACCTGTCGGTAGTGCCAGCGCATTAAAGTCCTCTGCCGGCCTTCCCAAAGGACAGACCCGCCAACTGCAACCTTTTTCCTGCGCTCCTGATTGAAGGGTAATGACGGACGGCGGCGCTTTCGTCCGCATCGGCGTGGCGCGCGCCTTGCTCTGTTGACGTTGCTCTCCCGAATCTTCGGGACGGAGTTTTAAGAGTTATGCAGAGAGAACAGTTCGCGCTGGCGACGAAGTCGAGCACGTCGCTTTTGTCTCCCCTGGAACGCCGTCTGGCGGCGCGGGTCGTGCCGCGCATCCCTTTGTGGCTAGGGACGCACCACCTGACGTTGTTGACGCTCGCGTGGTGCGCGGGGCTCGTCGCGTTCGGTTGGCTGGCGGCCGGGGATTTGCGGTGGCTGTGGGGCTCGTCCGCGATGATCGCGCTCCAGTGGGCGACGGACTTCTTCGACGGGAAGGTCGGGAAGCACCGCGGGACGGGGCTCGTCCGCTGGGGCTTCTACATGGATCACCTGCTCGACTTCGCGTTCCTGTGCGCGGTGCTCGGCGGCTACGCGCTGGTGCTGCCCGCGGCGGCGCACCTCAGTCTCTTCCTCGTCCTCGCCGTCTTCGGCGGCTTCATGGTCAACTCCTTCCTGGCCTTCGCCGCGACGGGGCGCTTCCACATCAGCCACGGCAAGCTCGGCCCGACGGAGTTCCGCCTCGCGCTCGTCTTCATCAACTCGCTGCTCGTCTTCTACGGCACGCGCCGGATGACGAAGGTGCTCCCTTACGTCGCCGCCTGCGGCTTCGTCGCGCTCTGCGTCCTCGCCTACCGCACGCAGCGCGAGCTGTGGCACAAAGACATGGAGCAACTCCGCCGCCCCGCCCCCGCCGCCCCAATCGCGCAGCGCGAGGCGGCGTGAGAGAAGGCAAAAGGCAAAAGGCAAACTTCAAAAGGCAAAAGTGAAAGACGAGAGCCGCCTTGTCCGGCCGTCTTCACTTTTGCCCTTTGCCTTTTGAAGTTTGCCTTTTGCCTTTTACCCCCCGCCTTATTACAATTCTCCGCACAAACCGAAGCACGAAAATTCCAGAGGACAGTCCGGAGAGGAAAGCATCATGGCAGAGAACGAGAACGCGGCTGCGCCCGCGGCGGAGCCGACGGTCGAGGCGGGAGAGGCGACGGCGGCGGCGTCGGCGCCAGCGCCGCAGGCGGAGGCCGCGCCCGCCGAGGAGATTACCTACCACGCCGTCGAGAAGGACGGGCAGGTCACGGCCATCTGGGAGATGCAGGGGCGCAAGCACCTCCGCACCATCGACCCGCGCTCACGCCAGGGTCAGGAGATTCTCCGCCTCTACACGGCCGAGCACGGAGAATAGAAAGCACTGAGGACTGAGCGGAAGACAAGCTGCTTCTTACACTCAGTCCTCAGCCCTTTTAAAGAAGTCCTCGATGTTGTCCATGAGGCGGTCGGCCAGCTCCTGCTGCGCCCGGTGGCCGGCCCAGGCGACGTGGGGCGTGACGATGATGTTGGGCAGGTCGTGGTCGAGCAGCGGGTTGCCGAGGCCCGGCGGCTCGGTCGAGAGCACGTCAACGCCCGCGCCGCCGATCCTTTTTTTGCGCAGCGCGCCGGCCAGCGCCCACTCGTCAACCACCCCGCCGCGCGCGCAGTTGATCAGGAGCGCCGTCCGCTTCATCAGCGCCAACTCCTCATGCCCGATCAGGTAACGCGTCTCCTCGTTCAGCGGCACGTGAAGCGTTAACACGTCGGCGCGGCGCAGGACTTCCTCGAACGCCGTGCGCCCCTCCCTGACACTCGTCGCCCCTTTATGCTCCGAGATTAAGACCTCCATCCCGAAGGCGCGCGCGAGGCGTTCGACCCCGCGTCCGAGCGTGCCGTAGCCGACGATCCCGAGCGTCCCGCCGTGCAGGTCGCTGATCCAGTGCGTCTGTAGGCAGAACTGTTCGGAGCGGTGCCAGAGCCCCGCGCGCACGTCTTCGCGGTAGCCGAGGAGGTTGCGGCTGAGCGCGAGCGCCAACATGAAGACGTGCTCCGGCACCGTCTCGGCCGCGTAGCCGCGGACGTTGCGGACTTCGATGCCCCGCGCGCGACAGAACTCCAGATCGATGTTGTCCGTGCCCGTGGCGACGACCGCGATGAGCTTGAGCTTCGGCAGCCGTCCGAGCACGTCCGCGCGCAGCGGCGTCTTGTTGACGATGACGACGGTCGCCTCCTTCAGCCTCTCGACGAGTTCCTCGGGGCGCTTCTCGGCGTCGGCGTAGTAGCGCATCGTGTGCTCGAACGACGGGTCGCGCAGCGGCGCCCGCAGCGTGTGGCGTTCGAGAAAGACGATCTTCTCCATAAGCTTTCGGAACCGTCGGGCGCGCGTGCGTGTCCAAAGTGTGGGGGCGCCGTCGTGTGCCAATCCTAACACCGTTCATCGAGGAGGCCACACGTGAGTCAAATGCCTGCGCGGAAGTTCTGGTTCGACTTCGCCCTGGCGCTCTGCGGCCTGCTGCTGGCGCTGGCGGCGTGCGTGAGCGGGGCCGGGCGCGGCGGTGAAAGGCGCGTGGCTGAGCCGGAGCCGCGCCCGGCGGCGCGGGCCGAAGAGGTGAAGACCGAGCCCTACGCGGGCAAGGTGGCTTACGTCATCGTCGCCCTGTGCGACAACGTGAACCAGGGGATCGTGCCCGTCCCGGCGGCGCTCGGGAACGGCGACGACCCCGTGCGCAACCTTTACTGGGGCGCCCGCTTCGGCGTCAAGACGCACTTCAACGCCTCCCGCGAGTGGCGCGCCGTCTCGTCCGTCGAGAACCCCACGCCGAAAATCCTCGAGCGCGTCGTCTACAGGCACAAGACTCTGGACGCGTACCTCGTCGCCGACGCCTACCGCGGTGCGGAGATCAAACAGGCGACCGTTGACTTCCTCAACGTCGCCTCGGGGAACCTCAACCCGACGTTTGAGGACGGGGGCAAGACCTACGGGCTCGGGCGCGGCGCGGCGGCGCACCTCGTCGCCTACGTCGGCCACGACGGGCTGATGGACTTCCAGCTCCCGTCGCTGCCGAAGCGCCAGGACGACGTGCGGCGCGACGCCGTCGTCCTCGCCTGCGCCAGCAAGCAGTTCTTCGCCGCCGGCCTCAAGGAGACGGGCGCCTACCCGCTCGTCTGGACGACCAACCTGATGGCGCCCGAGGCTTACGTGCTGAAGGCCGCGCTCGACGGCTGGCTCGCGGGCGAGGGCGGCGAGGGCGTCAGGCTCCGCACCGCCAGGGCCTACGACAAGTACCAGAACTGCGGCCTGCGCGCCGCGCAAGGGCTCTTCGCCACGGGCTGGTGACCTCGGCCCGGCCGAAAGGCGAAGGCATGAATTAACAGGGATGGACGGGATTAGGGTTTAAGGATTTGAAAGCTTACGGCGGCGTCACCTGCACGCGCATCCTCAACGCTCCGGCGCCGACGCCCTTCAACCCCTCCTGCGCCACGTACAGTTCGAGCAGGTATTCGCCCGGCGCGTCGGGCGCCGTGACCTCAAGCCTGAGCCCGGCCGTGTCGCCGGGCTCCATGTCGAAGGGGAGGCGCGCCGCCGCCTCCCTGGAATCGACCGGCCCGCCTTCAACACTCAACCAGCGCGCGCGCAGCGAGACGGCATAGCGCCCGGCCGCGTCGCCGACGGCCGGCCACGTCTCGCCGCCGACGTTGCGGACGATGACCTCGAAGCCCCGCCCGTCGCCCGCGTTTAAAGAGACGGGAAGCTCGCGCGCGGAGAGTTGCGCGCGCAGGCCCTCCGCCTGAAGCGGCGCGGGGCGTGCGCTCAAGTTCGTCGGCTCGGCGGCGTAGAGGATGTAGTTGGTCGAGCGCGCGAGCATGCGGCAGTTCGCACAAGTATCCTCCGTGCTGACGACGACCGCGCCCGGCGGCGGCTCATCTGTTGACAGACGGACGAAGCGCGCGGCCTCGACGCCGCGGAGCGCGCCGTGCCAGAGCGCCTGTATGTAGCCCGAGTGCCCCGGCGGGTCGTAGAGGTAGACCGTGCCGCCCCGCGCGGCTTCGAGCGCGGGCGCGAGTATCTTCGAGGGGAAGCGCGCGTCGAAGACGTACCAGCGCTCCGGCGGCCGCGCGTGGAACCGCCACTGGAAGTAAGCCCCCTGCGCGACGAGCAGCACGACGAAGGCGTACAGCGCGATCCTCATCTTCCGCCCGTCAGACATCCGCGCGACGGCCGGCGCCGACAGTACGTGCAGGAAGACCGGGAAGGCGATCAGCCTCAACTGCGGGAAGTCGTTCACGGTGAGCGCGGCCGGCACGACCGACGCGGCGAGCGCGTAGAGCAGGAACCGCCACCACGCGTCGCGCCTGTGCTCCCTTAACACAAGGTAGAGCCCGAAGGCCGCGAGCACGACCGTCGCCGCGAGCAGCGCGGGCGAGTCCGGCAGGTGGTCGCGTATGTTCTGCTCGCCCGTCACGAGCCAGCGCCAGGGGTTTACGTCCGCGAGGTAGTGCAGCGCGAACGCGCGCGCGTCCTCCGCGAAACCGCTCTGCGGCGTGACGTACGTGATGAGCCTGAACCGCCCCGCGAGCGCGCCCGGGTGCCGCAGCGAATAGACGAGCAAGGGGACGAGCGTGACCGCGTAAGCCGCCCACGTCCACACCACGCGCGCGAGGTTGCGCCGCGTCAGGAAGAACGCGAGCCCCGCGGCCAGCAGCGGCGCGAGCAGCCTCCCCACCGAATACGTGTACGTCAGCAGCGCCAGCGCGCACGCGAGCGCCAGCACGTCCGAAGCGCCCCACCTCTCCTTTACCGCCGCGCGCCTGAGCGCCAGCAGGAACAGCACGCACGCCAGAGGGTACGCCGCCACCTCGAAGACCAGGCGGCTCGACTCGTACAGCCACGGCGTCAACAGTGCCGAGCAAGTCACGACCGCGCACGCCTCCGCCCTCCGCGTCAACCTCCACGCCAGAAACCCCAACAGCACCGCCGCCAACGCCCCCAACGCCGCGCTCAACAACCTCGCCGACGCGACGCCCGGCCCCGTCACCCTGAACACCGCGGCCAACAAATAAACGTACGTCGGGTTCTTATAATCCCCGAACGCCGTGAAGTAGAGCGGCCACGCCTCGCCGTGCTCATCCCTCCCCGTCTGAGCCACGGTCAGCGCGTTGTAAGCGATGGAAGACTCGTCGATGTAGAACCCCGGCGGGTTACTCGGCACGTCAACCGCGTACAGCGCGAACGCCAGCACGCACACGGCCGCGGCCGTCGCGAGGCGTCGCGCTCTTGCGGCGTGCCCTGTCTTCACGAGCGGAGCTGGATGTTGTAGGTCTTGATTTTGGAGTTGAGCGTGGTGGCGTTCATGCCTAAGAGGCGGGCGGCGCGGGACTGGTGGCCGCCGGTCTGGTCGAGGGCGCGGCGGATGATGTCGATCTCGAAGCGGCGCACCTCGTCGTAGAAGTTGACGCCGCGGCTCACGTCGAGGCTGCCGGTGCCGGTCGAGAGCGGGGCGGCGCCCGCGGCCTTCGAGGGGTCGGCGATCTCGGCGGGCAGGCACTGGCGCGTGACCTCGGAGCCGGGCGCGATGACGACCGCGCGCTCGATGACGTTCTCCAGCTCGCGGACGTTGCCGGGCCAGGTGTACTGCTCCAGGAGCGCGAGCACGTCGGGCGCGAGCTGGTCGGAGACGTGGCGGCCGTTCTCCTCGTTGTACTTGCGTATGAAGTGCTGCGCGAGCGCGAGCACGTCCTCGCGCCGGTCGCGCAGGGGCGGCAACTCGATGGGGACGACCGCCAAGCGGTAGTAGAGGTCTTCGCGGAAGGAGCCCTGCCGGACGGCCTCCTTCAAGTCGATGTTGGTGGCGGCGATGATGCGCACGTCAACCTTGCGCGGCGCCGTGTCGCCGAGCGGCGTGAACTCGCGCTCCTGCAAAACTCTTAAAAGTCGCGCCTGCGTCTCGGGCGGGATGTCGCCGATCTCGTCGAGGAAGATGGAGCCGCCGTCGGCGACTTCGAAGAGCCCCTTCTTGGCGGCGACCGCGCCGGTGAAGGCGCCGCGCGTGTGGCCGAAGAGTTCCGACTCGAGCAGCTCCGAAGGGATGTTCGAGGAGTTGACGGTGACGAAGGTCTTCGAGGCGCGCGGGCTCTGCATGTGGATGGCGCGCGCGATGAGTTCTTTGCCGGTGCCGCTCTCGCCGGTGATGAGCACGGTGGAGCGGGCGGGCGCGACCTGATCGACGAGCTGGAAGATATCCTGCATCTTCTCGGAGCGGCCGATGATGGAGCCGCGCTCGACGCTGCGGCTCATGGCGCGGCGGAGGTTCTGGCGCTCCTCCTCCTTGCGGCGGCGCTTGATGCCTGAGGCGACGGTCTCCAGAATCTGCTCGTTCTGGAAGGGCTTGCGGATGCAGTTGAAGGCGCCGCGCTCCCACGCGCCGATGGCGGTGTCGAAGGTGGCGTAGGCGGTGATGATGATGCAGACGGCCTCGGGGTCGGCCTTCAGAATCTCTTCGAGCGCGCGCAGGCCGCCCATGCCCGGCATCGACACGTCGAGGAGCACCACGTCGTACGCGCGCTTGCCGTAACACTCCAGGCCCTCCTCGCCGGTCTTCGCCAGATCGACGCGGTAGCCCTCGGCCGAGAGCAACGTCTCCAAAACGTCGCGCATGATCTCCTCGTCGTCCACGACGAGGACGGAACCTTTTCTCGCCATCATTACCTCAGAAAAAAATGATGAATGATGAGTGATGAATGATGAATTAAGAACTGTCTTTAATTCATCATTCATCACTCAGCATTCATCATTCATTCTACCCCGGCGGCGGGGCGGCGGTCACTTGACGGCGGCTGAGTCTTTGGGCTTGAGCAGGCGGCGGCCGTCGGGCGCGGGGGCGGGGCGGGCGCGCTCGGCCGTGACGAGGAGCGTGTAGTCGTCCGACTCGAAGCCGGCGACGCGGACGTAGACCTCGGCGCGGTTAAGGTCTTCGGACGCGGGCAGGCTCCCCATGTAGACGATGCGGCCGTCGGGGATGACGCCCCAGAGCACGTAGACGGAGGCGCCGACGGCCGAGGGGAGCGGCACGCCGCGGAAGTTGAGGCGGACGTAGGCGCGGTTGGAGTTGAGCGTGGCGCGCGCCGCGCCGCGCGCGTTCGGCGCGGGCGTGTCGCCGACCAGCTCGATGACGCGGCCGCCGCCCTGCGCGGCGAGCGCGTCATCGACCTCGGCGTAGAAGTCGCCCGAAGTCATGCGGGGCCGCGGGCGCGGGCTCGCGGGGGCGGGCGGCAGGGGCGCGGGAGGAGGGTTGTTCGTTCTGCCCGTGTCGTTGGCCGTGTCGGGCGCGGCCGGCGCGGGCGACGGCTTCGGCGGGTAGAGCGCGGCGGCCTCGTCGGCGCGGGTGGTGAGCACGGGGTCGCCGGGGCGCTCGACCCCGGCGGAGGTCTCGGCGGTGACGATGACGCCGTAGCGCTCGAACCCCGCGGGGCGGTCGAAGGCGAGGCCGCCGTTGCCGCGCTCGTCGCGGAGCAGCTCGCCGAGGCGCAGGACGCGCCCGCCGCTCACGGCCCAGACGACGTAGGTGGTCGCGGCCTCGGCGACCGTCTGCGGCTCGGGCAGGTTGAGGGCGGTGAGGCGAGCGCGGCCGCCGCCCGCGCTCGCCTCAATCGTCAACTGCCCCGTGGCGCGCGTCGTCAGGGAGCGCAGACGTATGTCCACGCGCTCGGCCTGCGCGCGTGCGGCGGCCGGCGCCTTCGGCCGCGAGCCCGCAGCCGCGTCCGGGTCGAGGCCCGCGGCGAGGACGAGCCCCGCGACCAGGACGCACGCGCACGCGACCAGACGCCGAACCTGTCGATGCTTGCTCATAAAGGTTGGAGAAGGTCTTCCGTCCGTTGATGTGAAAGCGCGTGCGAGATTATCACCGGCGCCGTTAAAAGCAAGAGTTATTTAGCGGGAAGGGACTAGCGTCTGAGAACATTCGTGCGGGCGCGTTACGTTTCGCGGGGGGGCGTCACACACAGGTGCAAGTAGGGAAAGCAGCGCGGCGTCACGCCGCGCCGGCGCCCGCCACCAACACACCCACGAAAGGACGTACGCCCCATGAAGCGGACACTCGTTTTAACGCCCCTGACACTCAGCCTCCTCCTCCTTCTCATCGTGCCGCGCGCCGCCGCGCAGGTGAGGGGTAAGATCGTCAAGAGCGGCCCCGCGCTGCCGGCCGGTAACATTCCGCCCCTCATACATGACGTAGCCGTGCCGGTGCCCACGGTGGCGGTCAACATCGTCGCCACCGTGGGCGGCACGGTCGTTACCGTCAAAGCCCTGAACGGGGCCGTCACCAGCACGCAGACGCCCGCGCTTTCAAACCAACCGATGTACAGGTTCATCGGCATGACCGTCGTCGGAGGCAAGCTCTACGCCCTGACTTCGGCCACCGCGCCCGAGCAGCCCGCGAACCGCTCGCGCCTCTTCACCATCACGGGGTCGAACACTACGCTCACCCCGGTGGCGACGCTCTCGCCGGCCGGCGTGTGCGGCGGGGAAGGCGACATCGCCTACGACAAGTCCGCCAACATGATGTACGCGACCTGCCTGGACAGCGGCGGCGTGTGGAGGCTGGTCACGATAAACCTCGGGTCGGGCGCCGTCACGCCCGTCGGCCCGATGCCCGTCATGGTGGGGCAGCCGCCGCAATACGCCGGCCTCGCGTTCAGCCCCACGGGAGAACTCTACGCGCTCGACACGATGAACAGGCGGCTCTTCAAGCTGGACAAACAGAACCCGGCCAACAACTATTCGATGCTCACGCTGAGCGCGCCGTGGCAGTTGCCGAACCCGTCCGCCACGGGCGGCCTGGGGTTCAACGACGTGGGCGGGCTCTACGCGTCCTTCGGGGGCGCGCTGGTGAGTATCAACACCTTGACCGGAGAGGTGGCCCATATAGGCGCCGGCGCCTACACGGCGCTGGTCGCCTCGGGCGGCGGTCTCTACGTGGCACAGTAACTAGGCGCCGCAACTGCGACTATCCATAGGATAAATAAGGGAATTTGTGGCCCCGCGGCCGCCGCCCGCGCCCCCGCAGGTGCCGGCCGCGACGCCGCAGAGGCCGATTGCGGCCCCAAAAGGCGGCGGCGCGACCCGGGTGGGCCGCGCCGCCGCCTTCCTTTGACCCGACGGCCGGAGCCGGCGTTACTACTGCCCGAACCTCTTCCGGTACTCGATGGAGTCGAGGAAAGCCTTGACCATCTCGGCCCGGACGAAGTCGCCGCCGAACTCGTTGAGCTTCGAGAGCCAGAAGTTGTAGCCGTCGAAGTTCGTGTCCGGCGCGGAGTCGGGGTTGCGCCGGAGGTAGCCGTAGTACTGCATCAGCACGAAGGCGCGGTTCGACTGCCGGCGTGAGAACTCGGCGTTCTCCGCCACGGCGCGCAAGACCTCGGCGCGCGTCTTCCTCGACTGTTCGAGGTCGGAGACGAGCTGGTCGCGCTCGGCCTGCGTCAGCGCGCCGCCGAGGCCGGGCGCGAGCGGGTCGTAGGTGTTGGCGTTGAGCGCGTCCACGAACTGCCCGTTGCCCATCCCGCCGTAGGCGGCGACGAACTCGGGGCGCGCGACGAACTGCGCCACGAACGCCTGCTTGTTCGCCTCCAACCGCCCCGCCCAGTCGCCGACGCCGACCTGCACGCCGCGGCCGATCTCCTGCGTGTCGCCGAGGAACGTGCGCCAGCGCTGGCGCGCGCCCGCGTCGAAGGCCGCCTGGTTCAGGCGGTAGACGAGGTAGCCGGTCTGCTGGAACTCGATGGAGAGGAAGAAGGCCGCCGAGACGTTGATCCGCTTCCCCTCGCGGCACCCCGCGTCCGCCCCGCACTGCTCGATCTCCCCCGTCCAGAAGTCGAGACCCGACTGGTCGGGCTCGCGGTTGAGGAAGTCGTGGTAGTGCTGCCGGACGAAGAAGCGCGCGTCGTCGAGCGGGTTGGCCTGCGACGCCTCTTCGGCGCCGTCGATGGTGACGGTGGCGGTCGCGGGCGTGCCGACCACGGCGCCCGTGGCCGAGCCGAGCGTGACGAGGAAAGTCTCGTCCGGCTCGGTGATGGCGTCGTCGTTGACGAGCACGGCGAGCGTCTTCTCGGTCTCGCCCGGCGCGAAGCGCAGCGTGCCGAGCGTGAGGCCGTAGTCGGACATCTCGGTGGCCGTCCCGTCGGCCGTCGAGTAGGTGACCGTGGCCGCGGCCGAGGCGTCGCCCCCGCGCATCACCTTCATCAAGACCTGGCCGGCGCCCTCCGCGACCTCGTAGTTCGCCGCCGCGAGGTGGAAGAACGGCTGGTCGTCGTCGTGGATGATGATGGTCGCCGCGGCGGGCGTGCCCAACGCCGCGCCGCCCGTCACGCCGCTCAGCCGCAGGCTGACGGTCTCGTCCGGCTCCTGCGTGCCGTCGTCGATGATGGGGACGTTGAAGGTCTTGCTCGTCTCGCCGCCGGCGAAGGTGAGCGTCCCCGACGTGGCCGTGTAGTCCTGCCCGGCCTTCGCCGTCCCGTCCGTGGCCTCGTAGTTGACCGTGACGCCCTCGCTCATGCCGCCCGTGCGGCTGACCGTGACGGCGACGGAGCCCGCGCCTTCCGCGACCGTGTAGGCGGCCGCGCTGAAGACGAGGGTGCCCGGCGCGTCGTTGTCCTTGATGGTGACGGTCGCCGCCGAGGGCGTGCCGTACTTGGCGCCGCCCGTCGCGTTGCCCAGCAGCAGCGTGATGGTCTCGTCCGACTCGGCGACCGCGTCGTCGATGACGGCGAGGTTGAAGGTCTTGCTCGTCTCGCCCTCGGCGAAGGTGAGCGTGCCGGAGGCGGCCGTGTAGTCCTGCCCCGCCTTCGCCGTCACGTCGGCGGTCGCGTAATCGACCGAGACGGTGCCGCTCGCGCCGCCGAGGCGTTTGACGGTGACGGCGAGCGGGCCGGCGCCCTCCGTGACGGTGTAGGCCGCCGCGTCGAAGACGAACCCGCCCGGCGCGTCGTTGTTGCGGATGGTGCCGACGGCCTGCGGGGAGGCGATGTAGCCGCCCACCGGGTTGGTCATGTTCACGTAGAAGTACTCGTCCGGCTCGACCGTGTAGTCGCCGTTGACCTTGACGGTGAACGTGCCGGTGGTACTGCCCGCGGGGATGGTCACCGTGCCGGAGGCCGCGACGTAGTCGCTCCCGGCGGTGGCCGTGCCGTTGGCCGTCGCGTAGTTGATCGAGACGTCCTCGACCGTCAGGTTCGTGATGGAGACGGTGAAGGTCAGGTCGGCGGTGCCCGTGTCCGTCTCCGTCATCGACGGGTTGTTGACGTAGATGTAGGGCTTCGAGTCGTCGTCGTAGATGGTCAGCGTGGCCGTTGACGGCGAGCCGAGCGTGGCCCCGCCGGGGCCGCTGAGCGTGAGGTTGATCGTCTCGGAACCCTCGTAGAGGTTGTCGTTCGTGATGGGGACGTTGAAGGTCTTGCTCGTCTCGCCGCCGGCGAAGGTGAGCGTCCCCGACGTGGCCGTGTAGTCCTGCCCGGCCTTCGCCGTCCCGTCCGAGGTCGCGTAGTTGACCGTGGCCGGCGCGGTCGAGTCGCCCGAGCGCGTCACGCTGACCGTGGCGTTCTGCCCGTACTCGTTGACCGTGTAGTTGGAGAGCGTGAACTTCACCTTCGTCGGGATCACCTCGTTCGAGGGCACGAGCGAGGTGCGGACGAGGAAGATCTGGTTGCCCGGCGACGCCCCGGCGCCGGTGTAGCTGTTCGGGCCGGTGCGGAAGGCGAGGCCGTTGGCGCCCCAGCGGACGAGGCTCGTCGGCTGGGCGGCGATGCCCGGCACCTGCACCGAGCCGAGCGGGCGGAAGGTGTCGATGTCGAACGCCTTGAGCGTCAGCGTCACCGGGGTGGAGCCGCTGTAGTAGTCCGAGCCGAGGAGGAAGTAGACGCGGCCGTTGGCCGGGTCGGGCGCGACGAGGTTGTAATAGGTCTGGACGGCGAACTTCCCGATGAGGTTACCGGTGGCCGCGTCGTAGACCTGTCCCGAAGGCATGTAGATGCGCCCGCCCGCCAGGCGGAAGTCGCCGCTGGCGCCGGCGGGCGTGGCGGTGACGTTGGCGGCCCCCTGCGCATCGACGGTCATCTTCAGGAGGTTGCTGGACGAGCTGGACGTAGCGTAGAGCGTGTCGGCCGCGGCCCCGAACTCGATGAAGCTCGGGGAGTAGGCGGTCGCGACGTTGGGCCTCTGCGCGTCGTCGTCGTAGATAGCCACGCCGCTCGTGCTGCTGCTGCTCGTCCGCGAGACGGCGACCGAGTTGGGTTTGCCCGGCAAGGCGGCGAGGTCGAGCGCCTTGTTGGGGCCGTAGTACTGGCTGGTGCCGAGGGAGAACTGGAGCCCCGCGGTGTTGTTCGTCAGGTCGAAGCGCCGCACGGCCCCCGCCCCGTCGAGCCCCACGTAGAGGTAGTGCGCGTCGTCGGTCAGGGCCACCCGGTTCGGCTCGCTGCCGACGAAGACGGACGTGCCGACGGTCTCGGTCGCCGGGTCTACGGGCGTGACGGAATTCCCGGAGGCGCCGGCGCTGCCCGGCACGCTCGCGTAGAGCAGCTTGCGCGTCGGCTCGTAGACGAGGTCGTTCGTCGGCAGCGTCAACTGGCTCACGTCGATGACGG
This sequence comes from Acidobacteriota bacterium, assembly GCA_019242475.1. Taxonomy (GTDB): domain Bacteria; phylum Acidobacteriota; class Blastocatellia; order Pyrinomonadales; family Pyrinomonadaceae; genus QHXN01. The sequence goes on from JAFAVK010000034.1 coordinate 30,177, forward strand.
GCGCGGCGGGCGTCGGCGTCGGCGTCGGGGTCGGCACGGCGGGCGGCGCGGCGGGCGCCGCGCCGGAGACGAGCGAGGTCTGCACCAGGAAGACCTGGCCGGCCGCGGTCACCGTGCTGTCGTAGTAGCTGCTGTTGCCCGTGGTGCGGAAGGCGAGGCCGTCGGCGCCCCAGCGCACCAGGGCCGCGGGCATGCCGACGAGGCCCGGGATGTCGAGCGTCCCGACCGGCAGGAAGGTGTTGATGTCGTAGGCGCGCAGCGTGGCGCCGCCGCTGCCGTTCGACGTGAGGAAGAAGACGCGCCCGTGGTCGGGGTCGGGCGCGACCAGCGGCCCCCAGGTGTTACTGGTGACCCCCGGGAAGGTGCCCTTGAGCGTCCCCGTCTCCGGGTCGATGACCTTCCCGTATCGGCTGTAGATCGTCTCGCCGGCGACGCGGAAGTCGCCGGTCGTCCCGCCCCCGTAGATGGCGCCGGACACGCTGACGCCGGACGCGCCGACCGAGAGCTTCTGGAAGTCCTGATACGAGCCCGAGTTGTAGAGCGTCGAAGGCTTGGCCGAAGGTTCGAGGGCGTCGCCCCCGACCGCCGTCCCTTGACGCTGAGTGCCGCCGTCGTAGACGGCCACGCTCAGCGAGTAGTAGCTCGACCCCACGCCCCTCGCGACGGCCACCAGGTCGGGCTGGCCGGCCAACGTCGCGAGGTCGCGCGCGTAGTAAGGCCCGTCGTACTGGCTGCCGCCCAGGGAGAACTGGAGTCCCGCGGTGTTGTTCGTCAAATCGAAGCGCCGCACGGCCCCCGCCCCGTCGAGCCCCACGTAGAGGTAGTGCGTGTCGTCGGTCAGGGCCACCCTGTTCGGCTCGCTGCCGACGAACGTGGAGGCGCCCAGGGCGCCCGTCACGGGGTCGATGGCCGTGACGGTGTTGCCGGCCGCGCCCGCCACGCTGGGCACGCTCGCGTAGAGCGCCTGCCGGCCCGGGTCGTAGGTGAGGTCGTTGGCCGGGAGCGCGAGCTGGCGGACGTAGGTGACGGGCGTCGGCGTCGGCGTCGGCGTGGGGGTCGGCGTGGGCGTCGGCGTCGGCGTCGGCACCGGCTCGGCCGAAGGGATGAGCGTGGTCTGGACGACGTAGAGCTGGCCGTCGGGCGCGCCGTTGTAGTTGCGCACGCGGAAGGCCACGCCGTTGGCGCCCCAGCGCACGAAGCTCGCGGGCGAGGAGTTCGAGACGGGGATCTGCACCGAGCCGAGCATGACGAAGGTGTTGATGTCGTAGGCGCGCAGCGTCACCGCCGGGTTGATGCCCGGGGTCGGGACGAGGAAGTAGACGCGCCCGGCCGCCGCGTCCGGCTGGACGAGGGCGCCGCTGTAGGACGTGAGGTCGGGGAAAGTCCCCTGGAGCGCGCCCGTCGCGGCGTCGTAGACCTGCCCCGTAGGCATGTAGACGCGCCCGCCCGCGACGCGGAAGTCGCCGCCGCCGCTGACGGAGGTCGTGCTCGTGAGCGTCGCCCCGCCGGCGGCGACGGAGATTTTATACAGCGACGACCCGACGCCGTAGAGCGTGTCGGCCGCCGCCCCGAATTCGAGGTAGGGGCTGTTATAGATCGAGTTGACGGCCGTCGCGCGGCGCACGTCGTCGTCGTAGACGGCGACCCCCGAGTTGCCCGAGACGGCGAGCGATTCGGCCTTCCCCGGCACGACGGCGAAGTCGAAGGGGGCGTAGGGGGCAGAGGTCGGCGTGCTCCTGAGGGCGAACTGGAGGCCCGGCGTCTGCGTCGTGAGGTCGAAGCGGCGGACGGCCGTCGCGCCTTCGAGGTAGGAGTAGAGGTACTTCCCGTCGTTGGAGACGGCGAGCTTACCCGGCTCGCTGCCGATGAAGACGGGTGCCCCCACGGCGCCCGTGGACGGGTCTACGGGCGTGATGCTGTTGCCGCCGGCGCCCGCGCTCGAAGGCACGCTCACGTAGAGCTTCTTCGAGACGGCGTCGTAGACGAGGTCGTTGGCCGTGAGCGGAATTCTGCGGACGAAGGTCGAGTCGGCGGCCGAGGCCGTGCCCCCCGAAAAGGCCCGGGGCAGGAGCCAGGCCGCCCCCGACAGGAAAGCGAATGCGAGCAGGCAGGCGTAGGCCGCCCTCCGGCCGCCGCGGCGTGAAAACAACATTTGAGATACCTCTTGAGGTTATGGGGCTGTGCGGTCTAAGGGCCGCGTCGTTTCTCAGGCGGCCTCTTCTGTCGGGAAGAAGTCGGCGCCGGGCGTCGTCAAGCCGCCGAGGCACCTGGCACGCGCGCCGCGGCGAGGTACGTGACCGGGGTCACGTGGCGGAAAAATTTTTAAGGGAGGTCGCGTGAAGCGCCCACCGTCGTGGAGTCTCTAAATGAGCGGTAGAAAGGCGGGCCGGGTCGGCCGCCTTGTAAAGGTTTCAGTCGCTCGCGGCCTGGAGGCGCATCTGGCGCGCCCCCCCGGCCGCCGGCAGAGTAATACGGAACGTGGTGCCGCGTCCAGGGGCGCTCTCGACGGCGATGTGGCCGGAGTGCTCCTGCACGATGCCGTAGGAGACGGCGAGCCCGAGCCCCGTGCCGCGCCCGACGCCCTTCGTCGTGAAGAACGGGTCGTAGATGCGCGCGACGTTCTCGGGCGCGATGCCGATGCCGTTGTCCTCGACCTCGACCGTCAGGGTGTCGCGCTCGTCCGAGGCGCCGGCCCGCAGGGTGATGCGCCCGCCGTCGGGGATGGCGTCGCGCGCGTTGAGGAGGAGGTTGGTGAAGACCTGTTGCAGCTTGCCGGCGTTGCCGTAGACGCGCGGCAGCTCCGTCTCGTACGCGCGCGCGACCTCGACGCGGCTCTGGCGGAGCTGCGGTTCGAGGAGTTGCAGCGTGTCGTCGAGCACGCGCGCGAGGTTCACCTCGGCGAACTCGGTCGCGCCGCCCGTGCGCGAGAAGTTGAGGAGGTTGTTGACGATGCCCGTGGCGCGGTCGGCCTGCCGCCGAATCTTCTGCAAGAGCGCGTGCTTCGGGTCGGTGTCGGCGAGCATGCCCAAAAGCATCTGCGTGTAGGACGAGACGCCTGTCAGCGGCGTGTTGATCTCGTGCGCGACGCCCGCCGCGAGCAGGCCGATGGAGGAGAGCTTCTCGCGCTGCTGCAACTGCTCTTCGAGCCGGACGCGCCCCGTCACGTCTTCGAGCACGACGAGCACGCCGCCGTGCACGGCCGCGTCGGCGCGCTTGAGGGGCGCGAGCGCGATGTTGAGAATCAGCGTTCTTCCATTGCGCGTCGCCGTGTGCAGCTTGTAGATGTTGCGCAGCTCCGTCAGCTCCCAGCCCTGTTCGCCGAGCGCGAGCCGCAGCGTCTCGGCGAAGTCCTCGGCGAAGAGGTCTTCGACGAGGTGGCCCGTCGCCTCGTCGCGGCGCAGGCCGAGCATCTCTTCGAGCGAGGAGTTGCAAGCCGTCACACGCCCTTCGTCGTCCACCGTCAGGATGCCGACGTTGATCGACTCGACGATGGACTCGTTGAACTCCTTCAGGAGCGCCAGCTCTTCGGCCCGCTCCTTCTGCTCCTGGTAGAGCAGGCTGTTCTCGATGGCGACGGCGACGTAGCCCGAGACGGTGCGCAGGATTTCGAGGTCTTCCGAAGAGAGCAGCGCGCCGCCCGTCGAGCGCCCCAGCCCGATGACCGCCACCATCCGCCCGCGCACGACGCACGGCACGTAGTAGTGGAGCGCGCGGCGCACGAACCCGTGCGTCTCGGGCGGGAGGTCGAGCCCGTCGGCGCGGACGATGCCGTCCACGGCCGCGCGCGTCCGGATCATCTCGCGGAAGTCGGGCGGGACGATGACCTCCGACGAAAGACCGACGGCGCGCGCCACGCGGTAGCCGCCGCCCCCGCCGCGCGCGTCCTCGATGAAGATGGCGACCCGCTCGACGCCCAGGACTTGCTGGAGGCGGCCGACCAGCGCGTCGAGCAGGGGCTCAAGCGAGGTCGTCGCCGAGAGCGTCCGGCCGAAGTCCAGAAGGCCCGCGCGCAAATCATACCGCTCGCCGTAGAAGAAGCGGTCGGTGCGCTCCTGCAGGAAGTTCTTCAGGGGCGCGGCCGTCATCACGATCACGGCCATCGCCGCGACCGAGATGAAGACGCGCATCGTGACGACGCCCGGCGTGATGACCTCGCCGCCGAAGGCGTAGAGCCCCGCCACGTAGACGACCGACCCGATCATCAGGGCGATGGTCAAAGTCGTCAGCGCGTAGACGGCCGTGCGCCGCACGACCATGTCCACGTCCATCAGGCGGTAGCGCACCACCGAGTTGCCGAACGTGAGCGGGATGAGCACGAGCGGCAAAACGGCCGCGTCCGTCAACCACTTCCGCGTCGTCTCGCTCAGGAGCCCTTCGCCCACGCCGAAGACGTAGCCGGCCGCGTAGAGCAGCGCGAACGGCATCACCGCCAGCGCCGAGCCCCACACGACCCACTTCAACTGCTGCCGGACGATGGCCGACTCGTTCCTCACGAAGCGGCGCACGAGGATGAACGAGCCCGCGACGAGCGCCGCCGTCAGGAAGGCCGTCTCCGCCTGCGACAGGCGGACGGGGAAGTCCTCGGGCAGAGCCTCGTAGGCCGCGAAGAGCAGGCCGAAGAGCGTCGAGCCCGGCCAGCGGTTGTGCAGCGCCGGCGCGAAGTCGTAGAAGCCCACGAGCGCGACGAGCGCCGCGGCCGGCGCGTAGAGCAGGTAGACGAGCCGCGGCCTTCTCTCCGAGAATCTGTAACGGACGGGGTAGACCGCGCAGAAATGCAAAAGCACCGGCGCGAAGAGCGCGAAGGCCGCGTTGTCTAAGAACTCGACGGCGAGGTCGAGGTCTTCCAGCCCGCCGTAGGGCTTGTAGAAGTGGAAGACGAAGGCGACGAGGCAGAGCGTCGCGAAGTGGAGCGCGAAGGGCGCGCGCCCGCCCTGCTTGAAGAAGACGAAGAGCCCGACCAGCAGGTAGACGACGCCGATGAGGTTGATGTAGAGGTCGCGCGAGGTGAGCGTCCGTTGCGGCGTCAGGTTGTCGAGGTAGACGTAGTAGTAGCGCGTCTCCTCCGGGTTCGACGGCCGCTCGACGAGGTAGCGCACGCGGCCCCCGACGCCCGCCTCCTCCAAGTAGACCTGCACGTCGAAGGCGTTGACGACCTGGTCGTCGGTCTTCTCGTCGAGGCTGATGCCGACGAGCCGGTCGCCGGGCATGACGCCGAAGACGCCCTTGCGGCCCGCGGGCGAGTCCTGCTTGACCGAGCGGGCGACGACGCCCTCGTCGGTCTTCACCCAGTCGATGCCGTCGGTCGGGGGCGCGAGGTGCGTCAGGCGCTGCGCGAAGTTGAGCGTGCCGGCCGCGACGAGCACCGCCGCCAAGATCAGCAGCGCCCAGCCCTTCGTCGTCAGCACGGAATCCTTCATCGTCTCACACGCAACAGCTTTTCGTTCGAGCTTGAGGAGCGCGCCCGGCCCGGTGCCTCTCAAGACCCGGCGGGCTTCGAGCCCTGGTAAATCAAAAGTTTTGAAGCAAGCTGTATTCCAGCTTAAAGGCCGCCCCCCGTCCTATTTACGCCCCGTCGGCGCGCCCCGACAATCCCTGTGCTGGCGCGTGTTAACCGTCTAGCAAAGTCCGTTGACTAAAATGCACGGCCCCGGGCGCACTCCGCCTCTGATTCATAATTTCGTATCGCCTCCGAAAATTCGGATAAACCGTTGATACACAAAAGCCCCGCGCCTTTAGGTGTGAGCGTGGGCGCTGGGACTCTGTCTGAAACCGGCGGCCCGGGGATGCCGCCGGTGCTTTAGAACCTGACCGAAATACCCCCGCGCAGAGAGCGGCGGGTCGTGCCGAGCGAGAACTGCGTCTCGCCGTCGTCGGCGCCCGTCGCCAGGTCGAGGAGGTTGCGCGCGTCCACGGTCGCCTGCGCGCGGACGGGCAGGCCGAAGTTGGGCAGCTCCTTCGTGACGAGGATGCTCAAGCTCGGGTCGTAGACGGCGAGCCGGCCCGCGAACGGGTCGATGGCGAAGACCGCGGCGCGCGGCGAGAAGCGGAGCACCGTCCGGACGTTCATCCCGTCGAGCAGGCTCGCGTCGAGCTGCGCGGCGGCGGTCTGGAAGAAGGCGCCTTGGAAGAGCTGGTCGGGGGTCGAGATGCCCTCGGGCGAGAGCTGCTGGCCGCGCCCGAAGGCGTAGCCGGCCGAAGCCTTCAGGCGGCTCGACACGCGCCGCGTGTAGACGACGCGCAGGCCGCGCGCCCCGCCCTGCTGGTTCGCGATGTCTAAGAGCGCCGCGCCGCCCTCGCCCGTCAAGCCTTCGAGCGGCGTGCTCAAAAGCCCGACGCCGCGCCCGCTGACGGTGTCGAAGAAGGCGGTCGCCTCGACCGTGGAGTTTTCGTCGAGCACGCGCTCGACGCCGAACTCAAGGCGGTGGCTGCGTTCGAGCACGGCCTGGCCGTCGATGACGGCGACCGCCTGCCCCGCGTTCTCCTTGAAGACGATCTGGCCGTCCTCGAACTCGACGCCGTCGGCGCGCGTGCCGGGGTCGGTGCCGGGCGAGAGAGAGGCGTGCAGGCGCGTGCGGGCGTTGGCGTCGAAGGAGACGCCGACGCGCGGCGTGAGCGCGCCCTGGCCGCCGACGAAGCGCGAGTAGTCGAGCCCGAGCACGACGACCACGCCGTCGCGCACGACCCATTCGTCCACGGCGCGCACGGAGACCTGTTCGAGCTTGTCGCCCCGCGCGGCGCCGAACCCGAGCTGCGCGCTCGGCGAGACTTCCGACGCGGCGGCCTTCGTCAAAGTCGGCAGCCGCGCGCCGCCGAAGGTCGCGCTGATCAGGTGGCGCGAGCCGGCGCGGACGCGCGCGGTCGCTTCCAGACGCTCGAACTCGCCGGCCTGCCCGGCGAAGATGAGCTGCACCTGTCGGTTGACCGGCGTCGCCACGGCGAAATTGAGCCCCGCGTACGAGCCCGCGCCGGGCACGCCCGACGCGCCGAAGTAGCTCTCGACGTACCCTTGCGTCCGCGTCCGCTTCGTCCGCTTCTGCTCCGGCTGCGGCTCGTCGGAAAGGGCCGCCTCCTCTTCCGAAGCCTGGGCGCGCTCGTCCTCCTCCAACTCTTCGAGGACGCGGCGGACGGTCTCGTCCTCGGCCTCGCCGGCGTTGAAGACGGAGCGGCGGGCGGCGGCGGCGCGGATGCGGAACTTGGGGTCGTTGCGGTCGGCGCGGCGCTCGGGGCGCGTGTTCCCTTCGCCGACGGGCTGGAGGTTGAAGCGGTAGACGAGTTCGGTCGCGGGCGAGACTTCGACGGAGGAGAAGGTGGCGGGCGTGAACCCTTCGGCCAGCGCGCGGATCAGGTAGCGGCCGGGCGTGACGCGCGCGGCGAAGGTGCCGTCGGTGCCGCTCCTCGTCTCCTTGACGACCTCGTTGAAGCCGTCGCGCAGGATTTTCACCAGCGCCCCCGCGACCGGATTGCCCGCGCGGTCGAGGACGGCGCCGCTGATGGTGCCCAGACTGCTGCGGCGCGCCCCCCCCGGGGGCTCTGCCCCGCGCGCCCGCTGCGCCCCCCCGCCGGCCGCGACGACCGAAAGGGCCGCGAGCAGAACGGGGAAGATGCGCCAGTTGAATTTTCTCATCGCAGCAAAACCTCCGGGCCGGCCCGGCCGGGACTCCCCTTCCCTCCTCCCGAGCTGACCCCTAGCTTTGTCTATGTCCAGGGCGGCGTCCGGGCGAGGGTTGGGAGCTGTCTGGGTGTGCGGCTCCAATCCCGGCGTCACGACGAGCGACACTTTTTCAGGCGTAACCCTTCTGTGTGTCCGACCCGCAACAGGCGGAGACGGCATTTTCCGCCAACTTCCGGGGGGGTGTCAAGCAGGTCGGCCTTTAAATTCGCAGCCTTCAGTGCCTTGAGATGCTCGCCCGCGAGAGGTTGGTTTGCCCGCCCCCGGCGCGCGTGCTACGATGCCCGCTCAAAAGTCAGAGGCTCAGAGTTTTGCGTACCGGCCGAGGGTTTCCTTTAAAGCTTTCCGAAGTAATGACCGAACAAGTTCAGTTGACGAGACTTCCCAACGGGCTGACCGTCCTCACGGAGCGGATGGCATCCTTGCGTTCCGCCACCGTGGGCATCTGGGTGCGGCGCGGCTCGCGCCACGAGCCGGCGGACTGGAACGGCGTCTGCCACTTCATCGAGCACGCCGTCTTCAAGGGGACGGGGCGGCGGACGGCTTTGGACATCGCCGTCGAATCAGACCGCCTCGGCGGCCACTTCGACGCCTACACGACGCACGAGATGACCGGCTTTGCTTTGAAGGTCGTGGACACGTCGGTGCCTTTGGCCTTCGACCTGCTCGCCGACATGCTCGCCCGGCCCCGCTTCGACGAGGAGGAGCTGCGGCGCGAGCAGAAGGTCATCATCGAAGAGATGAAGATGGTCGAGGACACGCCGGACGAGTTCCTCGCCGAAATCTTCAACGCCGCCTACTTCCCCGGCCACCCCCTGGGCCGTCCCATCGAGGGGACTGAAGAGACCGTCTCGACCTTCGGCCACGAGCGCACCGCCGTCTTCCACGCCGCGGCCTACGCGCCGCCGAACCTCGTCGTCGCCGCCGCCGGCAACGTCGAGCACGAGCAACTGGTCGAGCTGGCCGCGCGTGCTTTCGAGGACGGCCAGGCGGAGGCGGGCGAGGTCAAAAGCGTCAAGGAAGAGTCGCCGAGCCCGGCCGCGCCGATTCTCATCAAGCGCAAGAAGGAGCTGGAGCAGGCGCACCTCATCATCGCCGCGCCCTTCCCCTCGGCGCGCCACGAAGACCGCTACGCCGCGAGCCTTCTGAGTTCGGTCATCGGCGGCGGCACCAGCTCGCGCCTCTGGCAGCGCGTGCGCGAGGAGCGCGGCCTGGCCTACTCCGTCGGCGCCGCCGGGAGCCACTTCACCGACGCGGGCGTCTTTCAAATCTACGCCGGCACCTCGCCCGAGCAGTTGGACGAAGTCCTGGACATCTCGCTCGAAGAGATGCGCCGCGCGCTGCGCGAGGCGGTGGGCGAGGAGGAGCTGCGACTCGTCAAAGACCAGGCCGTCTCGTCCATCCTGCTCGGCCTGGAATCGACGAGCGCGCGCGCCGGCACGCTCGCGCGGCAGGAGATCGTCCACGGCCGCCGCATCCCGCCCGAGCAGGTCATCGCGCGCATCGAAGCGGTCACGCCCGAAGACATGCTCCGCGTCGCCACCGAGCACTTCCAGACCGACCGGCTCGCCCTCGGCGCCCTCGGCGACCTCAACGGCTTCAAGGTTGACCGCGCCCGTCTCGAAGTCTGAAAGCAACCAACAGCAGGCTTCGCACCACTCGGAGGAATGTTGAGAGCCACGCTGAAAGCAATCCTCCTGCTCTGTGCGCTGGCGGCGTCGGCCGCGGCGCAGGAGGCGGACGACCGGCGGGGGGCGCCGGGGGTGTCGGTCTCCGCGTTCGAGTGGAAGTACGAGGGGTACGTGCCGGTCGAGGTGGTGCGCAGCAGCAAGTCGGGCGTGAAGCTCGACGTGAAGCGCGGCACCGACTACGTCTTCAAGTACGACTCGCGCCTGACGGTGAAGAACACGGGCGAGCGCGCCGTCAAGTCCGTCGAGTGGGCGCACGTCTTCTACGACCCCGCGACGGGCAAGGAGTTGAAGCGCTACCGCCTCCAGTCGAAGCAGCGCGTCGCGGCCGGCGAGACCGCGACGCTCGACAAGGCGGTCTTCATCAAGCCCGAGGAGAGCACGCGCCACATCAACTCCGGCCGGCAGAGGGTTCAGCTCACGCGCGTCGAGTTCGAGGGCGGCGGCGAATGGAAGGCCGAGGCCGGGGACGAACGCAAGCCTTAAGACGGGGGACGCGAGTTGAAAGCCTTCAACTGCCCGCAGTGCGGCGCGACGCTCGAATTCGAGCGGATCGAGGCGCCGCTCGTCCGCTGCCAGTACTGCAACTCGCAGGTGGTCGTGCCCTCCGAGCTGCGGCCGCCGCTCCCCGAGCCGCTGCCCGAAGCGCCGCCGCCGCTCAACTTCGGCCAGCCCGACCAGCCGAAGAGGGTCGCGTTCGCCGTCGTCGCACTCATCGTCTTCACCGCCGCGTTCGGCTTCCTCATCGCCCGGAACAGCCGGTCGGGCCGGCAGGGCGGCGTGAACGTCAACCCGACCCGCACGCCCTTTCGCCCCACCCCGCTGCCCACCCCGCCGCCCGCCGGCTACCGCGTCGCCTACACCTTCGGCGGCGAGGGCACCGGCCCCGGCCTCTTCAAAGACTCGATGCGCGTGGCCGTGGACGGCGAGGGGCGCGTCTACGTCTCGGACGAGACGCGGCGCGTGAAGCGCTTCGACTCGTCGGGCCAGTTCCTCAACACCTGGGACATCCCGCTTGAGACGAAGTGGTATCAGAAGCTGCGCGGCGGCCCGCTGAAGCTTCTCGCCACCCCTTCGGGCTACGTATACGCGGTGCTCGCCGGCGTGGTGATGAAGTTCGACGGCGAGACGGGCGAGGTGCTCGGCGCGGCGCACGGCTCGGACTACATCCACGACGCGGCGCTCGTCCCGCCCGCCGGGATCGGCCTCCTCCTCGTCTCGCAGAAGGGCAAGGACGACGAGTTGGTACAGCTCGGCATCGACGGGCGCGCCGAGCGGCGCACGCACCGCTTCGTCAGCTCGCAGCTCGACAAGAAGCTCGAAGTCGAGGCGCTGCGCGTCGCCGCCGGGCCGGGCGGCGAGACCTACGCGCTCTACTGCATCGGCGGGGTCGAGGGCGAGCACTACTACGACGACGAGGACATCGCCGTCTTCCGCTTCTCACCCGAGGGCAAGTACCTCGCGCGCTTCGGCGGCGAGGGGCACGCGCCCGGCCAGTACGGCCCGCCCACGGCGCTCGCCGCCGACAGCCGGGGCCGCGTCTACGTCCTTGAGACCTTCGACGCGATTCACGTCTTCGAGCCCGACGGCCGCTTCGTCCGCACGCTCAAGGCCCCGCACGGCGTGGAATCACTCGCCTTCGACTGGCAGGACAACCTCTACGTCGCCGGCGGCCACAAGGTCTCCAAGCTGGTGCTCAACCAATAACCGGGTCAGTGCCGCCGCGGCCGACTTTTTCGCCGCCGACGTTTGCCATCGAACGCGGCAGCCTTAATAATTGTCTCGCGGCTTACTCACTGAGTGCTGAAAGCTCCCGAATGAGGCTCACTGTTTTAGGAAGCGGCTCGACCGGCAACTCCGTGCTCATCTGCGCGGGGCGGACGCGCGTGCTGGTGGACGCGGGGCTCTCGGCGAAGGAGACGGCGCGCCGGCTCGCGCTCGTCGGCGAGGACGCCGCGCGGCTCGACGGCGTCGTCGTCACGCACGAGCACTCCGACCACGCGGGCGGCCTGCGCGTGCTCCTGAAATCCCTCCCCTGCCCGGTCTACATCTCGGGCGCGACCCGCGATGCGTACATCCGCGAGAAGTCGCGCCACAACGACGAACCGAAGAAGCGCGCCGAAGTCCTGCGCGACCGGACGGTCGAAATCTCTTCGAGCCAGGACTTTCAAATCGGCGAGATCGACTTCCACCCCTTCACCGTCCCGCACGACGCCGCCGACAACTTCGGCTTCGTCGCCACCCACGACGGCGTGCGCGTCGCGACCCTGATGGACTTCGGCTGCGTGACGACGCTCGTCGCCGACCGCCTGAAGGGCTGCGCGGCCATCGTCATCGAGTCGAACCACAGCCGCGACATGCTCAAGGCGTGCGACGTGTACCCGTGGGAGCTGAAGCAGCGCATCCTCTCGCGCACCGGCCACCTCTCGAACGAGGACGTGGCCGTGTGGCTGCGCGACGGCTTCGACGGCTGCGCCGAGCACGTCGTCCTCGCGCACCTCTCGCAGCGCGCCAACAACCCCGACCTCGCCAAGTTCACCGCCGAGTCGGCGCTGCGCGAGCGCGGCGGCCTCTTCCAGCCCTCGACCACGATCACCCTCTCGCACCACAAGGAGCCGACGCCCTGGATAGAGCTGTGAGGAAGGCAGTAGGCAGTAGGCAGACGGCAGTAGGCAGTTCGGTGGCCGCGAAGGAGTCTCTTTGCACCGCGACGAGCCGCCGAAGTCGGAACAAGAGCATTCTCAACTTAATAGTTCTTAACTGCCTGCTGCCTACTGCCTACTGCCTACTGCTCTCCTCCTGCGCCGTTGACGAGCGGCGCAACGTGCCGGCGGGGGCGCAGGCGACCGTCGAGCGCGTGACCGAGGACATCGCCGCCGGGCGCGACGAGAAGGTCTACCAGGAGGCCGCGCCCGAGTGGCGCGCGCAGGTCTCCTCGGAGGAGAGCGCGCGCACCCTCGCGCGCGTGCGCGAGCGCCTGGGCCGCGTCGAGAGTCGTGCGCTCACGAAGGGCACCGAGCAGCAGAGCGCCTCCGCGCCGCTCTCGGGCCACGCCCTCGAACTCTTCTACTCGACCCGCTTCGAGCGTGGCAGCGCCACCGAGCGCTTCACCCTGCTGGAGCGCGGCGGCGAGTGGCTCCTCGCGGGCTACACCGTCACCTCGGACGTTTTGAAATAGTGATGAGTGGTGAATGATGAGTGATGAGCGAAGGCAAGCCCGGTGTCTTCCTTCGCTCATCACTCATCACTCATCACTCATCACTCATCACTTATGATTGAACGCTACACACTGCCCGAGATGGGCGCGCTCTGGTCGGAGCAGAACAAGTTCCGGAAGTGGCTGGACGTGGAGGTCGCCGTCTGCGAGGTGCACGCGGAGATGGGGACGATTCCCGCGGCGGCCGTCGAGGAGATCAAGGCGCGCGCCTCGTTCACCGTCGAGCGCATCCGCGAGATCGAGAAGACGACCGACCACGACGTGATCGCCTTCACCACCGCGCTCGCCGAAAACATCGGCGAGGCCGCGCGCTTCGTGCACTACGGGCTCACCTCCTCGGACGTGGTGGACACGGCCAACGCCCTGCTCCTGCGCGACGCCTGCGACCTGCTCCTCTCGAAGACCGACGCGCTGCTCGAAGTCCTCAAGCGCCGCGCCTTCGAGTTCCGGGACACGCCGCAGGTCGGGCGCACGCACGGCGTCCACGCCGATCCGACCTCCTTCGGCCTCACCTTCGCGCTCTGGTACGACGAGACGCGGCGCAACCGCACGAGACTTGAAAGGGCAAAGGAGGCGGTCGCGGTCGGCAAGATCAGCGGCGCGGTCGGCGCCTTCGCGCACCTCGACCCCGAAGTGGAAGAGAGGGTCTGCGCGCGCCTCGGGTTGAAGGCCGCGCCCGTCTCGACGCAGGTCATCCAGCGCGACGTGTACGCCGAGTACCTGACGACGCTCGCCCTCTGCGCCGCCTCAATCGAGAAGTTCGCCTTGCAGGTTCGCCACTGGCAGCGCACGGAGGTGCGCGAGGCCGAGGAGCGTTTCAAGAAGGGGCAGAAGGGTTCGTCCGCCATGCCGCACAAGCGCAACCCGATCCTCTCGGAGCGCCTGTGCGGGATGGCGCGCGTCGTGCGCGGCTACGCGCTGGTCGGCCTTGAGAACGTCGCGCTCTGGCACGAGCGCGACATCTCGCACTCCTCGGCCGAGCGCGTCGTCCTCCCCGACGCTTCGATTGCGCTCGACTACATGCTGCACAAGTGCGCGTCGCTCCTCGACACGCTCGTCGTCTACCCCGAGCGGATGCTCGCAAACCTCGCGGCGACGCGCGGGCTCGTCTACAGCGGCCAGTTGCTCTTGGCGCTCGCGCGCGCGGGCGTCTCGCGCGAGCAGGCTTACGAGTGGGTGCAGCGCAACGCGATGCAGACCTGGGACGGGGGCGGCGAGTTCCAAACGCACGTCCTCGCAGACCCAGACATCTCCAAACTCCTCACGGCCGAGGAGGTCGCGCGCGTGCTCTCGCCCGAGCCCTACCTGCGCAACGTCGGGAAAGTCTTCGCGCGCGTCTTCGACGGAGGGGGCGCTGGCCGTTGAGCTTTAAGCTTCCGGGGCCGCGCCGGCCTTGAACGCCGGGCGAGACTTCGTTTAAGTTTGCGCTTCGCATTCTGAACTTTCGGGAGAGACCCTTTGAAAGCAAAAGTCTACGTCACACTCAAGCCGGGCGTGCTCGACCCGCAGGGCAAGGCTATCCAGCACTCGGTCGGGCTGCTCGGCTACGACGGCGTCGCCGACGTGCGTCAGGGTAAATACTTCGAGATCGCCCTCGACGCGGGCTTAGATGAAGCGCGCGCCCGCGAGACGGCCGAGCGCATGGCGCGCGACGTGCTCTCCAACCCCGTCATCGAGGACTACCGCGTGGAGGTGGAGTGATGAAGTTCGGTGTGATCGTCTTCCCCGGGTCGAACTGCGACCACGACGCGTACCACGTCATCTCGAAGCACGTCGGGCAGCCGGTGGACTTCGTCTGGCACCGCGAGACAGACCTCTCGGCCTACGACGCCGTCATCATCCCCGGCGGCTTCTCCTACGGCGACTACCTGCGCGCGGGCGCGCTCGCCTCGTTCTCGCCGGTGATGGCCTCGGTCAAGGAGTTCGCCGGCCGCGGCGGGTTCGTCTTAGGGATTTGCAACGGGTTTCAAATCCTCTGCGAGTCGGGCTTGCTGCCCGGCGCGCTGATCCGCAACAGGGAGCTGCACTTCATCTGCCAACACGTCAACGTCCGCGTCGAGACGACCGAGACGCCCTTCACGCACGAGCTGCGCGCCGGGCAAGTCCTGAGCCTGCCCGTGGCGCACGCCGAGGGCAACTACGTCTGCGACGACGAGACTTTTGAAGAGCTGAGAAGCGAAGACCGCGTCGTCTTCCGCTACTGCGACCCGGCGGGCGAGTCGGGCGAGCCGTCGAACATCAACGGCTCGCGCGACCACATCGCGGGCATCTGCTCGCGCGAGCGCAACGTGCTCGGCCTGATGCCGCACCCCGAGCGCGCCTGCGAAGACCTGCTCGGCTCTTCCGACGGCAGCGGCCTCTTCCGCTCGCTCGCCGCGACGCTGGCCGCAGTGAGGTGAAGGCAAAAGGCAAAAGGCAAAGGGCAAAAGTAAGAAGGGAACTTCACGAGCCCGACCCCGACTCTCCCGTCCTCACCTGGGAAGAAGTTAACCGCACGCACCGCGTCCGCAACGGCGTCTACCACCGGGGCGGGCGGCTCGTCTCTTTGCTCACGGACTTCGGCCGCATCAACCCCTGCTACCCGGACGCGCTCTCCGCGGACGGCGGCTCAATCGTCTACACGGGCGAGGGGCGCCACGGCGACCAGCACCTCTCGCCCGGCAACCGCGCGCTGCTCTCTGCCGTCGAGTCGGGCCACGCCGTCCCGCTCTTCAACAAGCTCGGCACGGGCCGCTGGCAGCTCACCGGCCGCTGGCGCGTCGCCTCCGCCGAACACCGCTTCGACGAGACAGAACAAAGGATGCTCTGGCGCTTCACGCTGCAAAAAGGTTCAAGTTCAAAGTTGAAAAGTTCAAAGTTGAAGACAGAAGTTCAAGGCCGGGGACAGCCTTAGCAACTTTGAACTTTTCAACTTTGAACTTTGAACTCGGATTCGCTAAGCTGTCGGCGCTCCCCGGCCACTTTCTAACAAAGGAGTTCAGGCAAGTTTATGAAGAAGCTCTCCGCGGTCGCACTCCTCCTCGCGCTCTCCGCAGCGTTCGCCGCGCAGGCCGCGCGCGCGACTAGGCCCGCGACGGACGCGAAGGCGGCCGTCGCCGTCGGCGCGGTCGTCCCCGACTTCAAGCTGCCCGACGCCGACGGCAACGAGCACACGCTCGCCTCCTTGAAAGGCCCGAAGGGCACCGTGCTCATCTTCGTCGCCACGAGGTGCCCGGTCTCGAACGCCTACAACGAGCGCATGGCGAAGCTCGCGGCCGACTACCGCGCCAAAGGCGTCAACGTCGTCGGCATCAACTCGAACTCGACCGAGCCGGCCGCCGAGGTCAAACAGCACGCGGCCGACAAGGGGCTCGCCTTCACCATCCTGAAGGACGACGGCAACGTGGTCGCCGACCGCTTCAACGCGCAGTACACGCCCGAGGCTTTTCTCCTCGACGCCTCCGGGAAGCTCGTCTACCACGGCCGCATCGACAACTCGCGCAACGCCGACGGCGTGACCACCAGCGACCTGCGCGACGCTATCGACGCGACGCTCGCCGGCCGCGGCGTCGCCAACCCCGAGGTCAAGGGCTTCGGCTGCTCCATCAAGCGCACGAGCTAGAAGGCGGGCGAATGTTGAAGGCACTGCTGCCGGCCGTCTTCGCGGCCTTCGTTCTCCTGGGCGGCCCCGGCGGGCCGCAGAAGCAAGGCCCGCCGAAGCGCGCGCCCGGCGACGCCAAACCCGCCGCCCCCCCGAAGGTCACCGAGATCGACGAGGCCGCGCTCAAGTCTCTGCTCGGCGCGGGGGCGGGGCGCGCGCGCCCTCTGCTCGTCAACTTCTGGGCGACGTGGTGCGTGCCCTGCCGCGAGGAGTTCCCCGACCTCGTCAAGATTCGCGGACAGTACGCCGCAGAGCGCCTCGACTTCCTCCTCGTCTCGCTCGACGACCCTTCGGACATCGGCAAGGCCGTGCCCGAGTTCCTCTCGGAGCAGCGCGCCACGGCGCTGCCCGCCTACCTCCTCCACGCCGGCGACGACAACACCGCCATCAACCTCGTAGACCCCGACTGGAGCGGCGAGCTGCCCGCGACCTTCCTCTACGACCGCTCGGGCAGCCTCGTCTTCAAACACAAAGGTCGCATCAAGCCCGACGAGCTGCGCGCCGCGCTCGACGCCGCTTTGAAGGACAAGCCGCAGGAGGCGGGCGCACAGAAATAAAAGAGCCGTGAACCGTAAACCGTAAACCGTGACGAGAGGCATGACCTTCTTGTCACGGTTTACGGTTTACGGTTCACGGCTTTCCGCGTTTGAAGAAACGGGCGCGAGCCTTTATCCTGTGCTGTCCTACAGGTCAGCCGAACAAGGTCGCCGCCGTTTCCCGTCATGAACCCTGAGACCATCACCCCGGAAGTCGTCGCCGCACACAACCTCACCTCGGAAGAGTTCGAACGCATCAAGGAGCTGCTCGGGCGCGAGCCGACGTTCGTCGAGCTGGGCGTCTTCTCCGTCATGTGGTCGGAGCACTGCTCGTACAAGTCCTCGCGCGTCCACCTCAAAAGGCTCCCGACCGAGGGCGAGCGCGTCATCGTCCCGCCGGGCGAGAACGCGGGCATCGTTGACGTGGGCGACGGCTGGTGCGCGGCCTTCAAGGTCGAGTCGCACAACCACCCCTCCTTCATCGAGCCCTTCCAGGGCGCCGCGACGGGCGTCGGCGGCATCCTCCGCGACATCTTCACGATGGGCGCGCGCCCCGTCGCCGCGATGAACTCTCTGCGCTTCGGCCGCCTCGAAGACCCGAAGCACGGCCGGCGCAACCGCGCGCTGCTCGCGGGCGTCGTCGCAGGGATCGCGCACTACGGCAACGCGTTCGGCGTGCCGACCGTCGGCGGCGAAGTCGTCTTCGATGACGCGTACGGCTTCAACCCGCTCGTCAACGCTTTTGCTTTAGGCTTAGTCCGTCACGACCAGATATTCTTCGGGAAGGCGGCGGGCGTCGGAAACCCCGTGCTCTACGTCGGCGCGAAGACCGGCCGCGACGGCATCCACGGCGCGACGATGGCCTCGGCCGAGTTCGACGAGGAGGCGCTGGAGAAGCGCCCGACCGTGCAGGTCGGCGACCCTTTTCTGGAAAAGCTTCTGCTCGAAGCCTGCCTCGAAGCGATGCGCGCGGGCGCGGTCGCGGGGATTCAGGACATGGGCGCGGCCGGGCTCACCTCCTCCTCGTGCGAGATGGCGGCACGCGCGGGCAACGGAGTCGAGCTTGACCTCTCGCTCGTCCCGCAGCGCGAAGAGGGCATGACCGCTTACGAGATCATGCTCTCCGAGTCGCAGGAGCGCATGCTCATCGTCGCCCACAGCGGCCGCGAGCGGCAGGTCATCGACATCTTCCGCAAGTGGGACTTGGACGCCGTCGTCATCGGCCGCGTCACCGGCACCGGCAGCGTCGTCGTCCTCCACGAGGGCCAGAGGCTCGCAGACATCCCTTCAAAATATCTGACCGACGAAGCGCCGCGCTACGACCGTCCCATGAAGCCGAGGGACGGAGGCGAAAGGGTGGATGATGAGGGCTTCGCGGTCGGCGGCGGCATCGACGTTGTCTCGCCCGCGCCGCCGACCGCGCCCGCTCTGGCCTCGGACTCCGGACTCCAAGCTCCGGACTCGGAGGTTGATTTCAACAACGCGCTCCGCCGTCTGCTCGCCTCGCCGAACCTCGCTTCGAAGTCCTGGGTCTACCGCCAGTACGACCACATGGTGCGGACGAACACGGCGGTGCTGCCCGGCGCGGACGCGGCGGTCGTGCGCATCAAGGAGACGCGCCGCGCGCTCGCCATGTCGCTCGACGGGAACGGCCGCTACTGCGCCGTCAGCCCGCGCGAGGGCGCTCGCCTCGTCGTCGCCGAGGCGGCCCGCAACGTCGTCTGCGTCGGCGCGCGCCCCCTGGCCGTCACGAACTGTCTGAACTTCGCGAGCCCCGAGCGGCCCGAGGTGATGTGGTCTTTCTCCGAAGTCATCGACGGCATGGCCGAGGCTTGCGAAGCCCTCTCGACGCCGGTCGTCTCCGGCAACGTCTCCTTCTACAACGAGACCGAGGGGCGCGGCATCCACCCGACGCCCGTCATCGGCATGGTCGGCCTCGTCGAAGACGTGCGCCGGGTCGTCACGCAGGGCTTCAAGCGCGAGGGGCACCTCGTCGCGCTCGTCGGCACAAGCGGCGAAGACCTCTCGGCCAGCGAGTACGAGGCGACGGTGCTCGGTCGCGGCGTCGAAGAACTGATCGCCTCGGGCGCGCGCGTCCCCTCGCTCGACCTCGGGCGCGAGCTGGCCGTGCAGCGCGCCGTGCTGCTCGCCGCCGAGGAGGGGCTGCTCCAGTCGGCGCACGACTGCTCGGACGGCGGGCTCGCCGTCGCGCTCGCCGAGTGCTGCTTCTCCTCGCTCGGCCGCGGCGCGCTGGGCGCGACGGTCACGCTCGACGGCGAACTCTCGTCCGCCGCCACGCTCTTCGGCGAGACGCCCTCGCGCGTCCTCGTCAGTTTCGAAGAGTCGCAGCGCACGCGCCTCGAACGCATCGCCGCGCAGGCCGGCGCGCCCCTCAAAGTCATCGGCCGCGTCGGTGGTAAGCGGCTCCGCATCAACGTCGGCTCCGTCGAGCACATCTCACAGGACGTGTCTGAATTTGAAACAATCTGGCGCGACTCGCTCGGCGACAGTATGCAAGCCGAAGTTATCGCCACCGCCGCCGAGTAAAAAGCCGCAAATCGCCCTAACTCACGCACACACAGCCTTTATGTGACCTCCCCTAGTGGCGATGGGAACTCCCACAGCCGTAATGGGAACTCCCACAGAGGCTATGGGAGTCCACACAGCCTCTGTGGGAGTTCCCATTACCTCTATGGGAATACACATTGTGACGGTGAGAGTCCACATCGTCTCTATGTGAATTTCCATCGTCGCTATGGGAGTTCACATAGCCGCTAGGGGAGTCCGCATTACTGCAATGTGAACTCTCACAGCGGCTATGTCGATTCACATCGCGGCTATGCGGACTCACACCGTCGCGAGCCGTGTGAAGTCCGTTTCAGTCCCGCCGCGCGACGATGTCGAATATAACCTTCAACGTGTCGCGGACGCGGACGGTGCCGTGGAAGGCGGAGGTGGCGGGGACTTTGAAGTCGCTCCGCTTGATGCGGAACTCGCCGCGGGCGTGCAAGTCCTGGCCTTCGAGCGTGACCTCGGCGGGGATCGTGACGTGGCGCGTGACGCCGCGGAGCGTGAGGTCGCCGCCGAGCCTGACCTTGAAGAGGCCGCCGCGCGTGTCCACGGAAACGTCGGTGCTCTTGAAGGTGATGTCGGGGTACTTGTCGGGCTCGAGGACGATGTCGCGCAGCTCGCCGTCGATGATCTTCTTCTGCTGCGCGGTGAAGAGTTCGCGCGTCTCGGCGAGCGAGGCCGCGCGCACGTCGAGCGTGAGCGAGGCGGGGCTGACCGAGCCGGGGGTGAGTCGCGCCTCGCCCGCGAAGTCCTGCGCCCGGACGAAGTGGTCGTGCCCCTTGAACCAGAGCAGGCCGCCCGCGAAGGCGCGGATCATGAACTTGCTGCGCGCGGCGTCGAGCCTGTAGACGGCCGACTGCCGCGGCGTCCCGCGTCTGACGACGGGCGCGCTGTTCGCCGTCTCACCCGACAGTGCGAGCAGCGCCGCGAGCGCGAACGTCGAGAGCTTGAAGAACCTCATCGTGGTGAACCTCCTTCCGTATTGCCCTTGTCCTGGGTGCCCCCACTGTCGCGTGCGAGCCAGTCGCAGAGTCTCTGCGTCAGCAGCTCGCCGGCGACGCGGTGGCCTTCCTCGTTCCAGTGGCCGTTGCCGCGCTGCGCGCCGAAGCCGTGGAGGAAGACTTTAGTCCGGTCGGCGTAGGCTTGCAGGTCGGGCGCGAGGTTGTAGACGGGGAAGCCCTCGCGCTCGCCCACGCTTTGGAAACGGCGCTCGGCGTAGAAGAGGTCTGCGGCGCCGACGCGCTGCGCGAATGCCTCGCGGGCGGCCGGGTCTGGGAAGACCTGTATGCCGTTGCTGAGCGTGACGACGTAGAGGCGCGCGCCGTGGCTTTTGACTTCGGCGTTCATCTCGGCCAGCAGCCTTTCGGTGACGAGCCAGGCGTCGCGCCAGGTGTCGTCAGGGGGCTCGCGGTAGATGACGTTGGCCGTGCCCAGCTCGTCGGCCGGCGCGCCCCCCGCGGGCGCGGCCGGGTTGGGCTGCCCCGCGTCCTTCGTCTGCGCCGCGCCCGCGCCGTTCTTCTCCTTTGCCAAACGCCGCTGCTCGCGCCAGGCGTCGAGGCGCGACTTGATGGCGCCCTGCGCTTCGTGGATGGCCTGGACGAAGCGGAGGTGCTCGCGCAGCCAGCGGCCCAGGCGGTTGAGCGCGGAGTCGCGCAGGCGGAAGGCGGAGGTGCGGCGGAAGGAATCGTCGAGGGTGAGTTTGTCGCCGTCCAAACGGAAGTACGGAATCTCGTCCGTCAACTTCAGAGCGCGCGAGTTGTCGAGCACGTCGTTGTTCGTCGTCACGGCGAGCAGAACCACGTCGGGCGAATAACCCCAGACCTTCTCGCGCAAGGTCAAAAGCTCCTGCGCCGTGCCGTAGCCGGAGACGCCGAAGTTGATGACCTCGACCTCTCGCCCTTCGAGCGCGAGGCACGCATGCAGCCCCGCCTCCAACACAGACCAGAACGCCTGCTCGCGCTCGACCTGAAACGCCTCGGCGTACGAGTCGCCGACGACGGCGATGCGCAGCGTGTTCGTGGGCTTCTCCTTCGCGTGCTCGCGGTCGCGCAGGCCGTCGGAGTTGATGCGGACGAAGGCCGCGCCCTCGCGCCGGTAACGCCCCTCGGCGCCCGGCCACAGTGAATAGCCGCGCACCTCGTCCGGCTGGTAGAAGACCGGGTAGGTGTAGCCGACGACGCGCAGGAAGAGCTCGAAGACGAGCAGGGCGAAGACGACGCTCGCGGCGACGACCGCGAGCTTCACGCGCAACGGCGGCTTCGCTCTTCCCTCCGACGTGCTTTCGGTGTCCGGACTGCTTGCGGGGTTGTTCATCTGTTTCGGCGGCGAGGATACAACAGGCGCGGCGGCGGCGTAAAAAGTTAGCAAAGACCGGCGGCGTTCGTGTATGCTGCCGCGGCACCTGAGACGCATCACTCCCGAGATGCACCGGCACGTCATACTCAACCGTCGTCTCCTCGAAGCGGGGCGCGCGCGGCTGCACGCCGTCACGTCGGCCGCGCTCTACGGGCGCGGCGTCTTCACGACGGTCGCCGTGCACAAGGGTCGCCCCTTCCTCTGGGACGCGCACTGGGCGCGTCTGCTCGCGCACGCCGAAAGGGTCGGCGTCGAGTGCGACTTCGGCGACAACGAGGCGGCGCTCCTCCTCTCGCGTCTCGTCGAGGCCAACGAAGTCGCGGAGGGCCGGGCGCGCGTCCAACTGCTCGCGCGCCCCGTGCGCGCGCGCTGGAAGGCGGGGGACGAGGGGCGCGCCTCCGACCTGCTGATGTTGACGGCCGACGCGTGGGCGCCGCCCGACAGCCTGGCGCTGACCGTCTCGCCCTACCGCGTCAACACCTGCTCGCCGCTCGTCGGGGTGAAGACCGTCAACCGGCTCGAACAGATCATGGCGTGGGAGGAGGCGCGGGCTCGGGACTTCGACGAATCGGTCGTCTGCAACGAGCGCGGCGAGGTCGCCTGCGCGACGACGGCGAACCTCTTCTGGGTCAAGCACGGCACCGTCTACACGCCAGCGCTCGCGACCGGAGCCGTGGCCGGCACGACCCGCGCGCGCGTCATCGAGTTGGCTTCCGACCTGGCCGTCCCGCTCTCGGAGGGCGCGCACACTTTGCACGACATGGCCGAGGCCGACGAGGTCTTCCTCACCTCGGCCGCGCTCGGCGTCGCGCTCGTCACCGTCTTCGACTACCACCGCTACACGGTTCCCGTCGGCAGCCCCGCGTTGCGCCTGCGCGAAGCCTACCGCCAGCTCACGCTCGACCCGGAGGCGTTCGCGCCCGTGCCCGAACAGAGCCGCGTCCCCGAGTGACAAGAATCTTGCGCCGGGCGGGAGGTTTTTGTGTTAATCTCACGCCCGCAATCCAGGAAGCACCCAGAGAAACATTCGGAGGATTGAGATGTTCGACCCAACCTTGCATCTTCCCGTGAGCCTCGCGATGTCCCAGAACATCTTCCACTCGCCCTCGGGCGACGAGATCGTGCGCATCATCTTCCGCTGGGCGCACTTCGTCGGCGGCATCACCTGGATCGGGATGCTCTACTTCTTCAACCTCGTCAACGTCAACTTCATGAAGGCGCTCGACGCGCCGACGAAGAAGATCGTCGTCCCCAACCTGATGCCGACTGCGCTCTGGTACTTCCGCTGGGGCGCGGTCGTGACCGTCATCGCGGGCCTCGGCTACTACGCGATGTACATCCTGCGCGGCGACGTGATTAACGCCAACAGCGACGGCGCGGGCGCCAACACGTGGCTCATCCTCCTCGTCTGGCTCATCATCTCGGGGGCGGCGTGGGCCATCTACGCCTACGTCCTGCTACCGAACCTGAACAAGGACGGGAAGATTCTGGGGGCGGCGACCGCGGCGCTCGTCATCGCGCTGGCGGTGGCGCTCCTCTGGTTCCTCGACTCGCAGCTGACGGGGCGGCGCGACCACTGGGCCAGCAACAAGACGCTCTCCATCGGCGTCGGCGGCGCCCTGGGCATCATCATGCTCCTCAACGTGTGGGGCATCATCTGGCCGGCGCAGAAGCGGATCATCGCGGCCACGGTCGCCGGCACCCCGCCCGACGCCGCGCTCGCGCGCCGCGCCTTCCTCGCCTCGCGCACCAACGCCTGGCTCTCGCTCCCGCTGCTCTTCTTCATGGGCACCTCGCACGGCGACTACGTCATCTTCGGCCGCAACGCCGGCTAAAAAGGTCGGGGGAAAGGGAAGGGGGAAGGGAGTTAACTTTACCCTTCCCCCTTCCCTTTCCCCCTGACCCTGCCTTCGGTTTATAATCCTCCCAAGTCTAAGCAGCGCGACAACCCGGAGTTAAGGAGGCCCGCGGCCGCGTGTGTGCGGCGCGGGCGGCCGCCTCGCGTATGCGAGTTGCCGCAGTCATACCAAGGAGGATGTGATGACAGACGTGAAGCTTTACA
This sequence comes from Acidobacteriota bacterium, assembly GCA_019242475.1. Taxonomy (GTDB): domain Bacteria; phylum Acidobacteriota; class Blastocatellia; order Pyrinomonadales; family Pyrinomonadaceae; genus QHXN01. The sequence goes on from JAFAVK010000034.1 coordinate 53,915, forward strand.
CGGCGAAGCAGTTCGACCTGAGCGGGCTGAACGGGATTTCCGACCGGACGCTGGAGATGCACTTCAAGCTCTACGAGGGCTACGTCACGAACACCAACACGCTGACGACCAAGATCACCGAGATCCTCTCGGACGGCAAGGTCGATCAGGAGGAGATGCCCGCCTACTCGGAGCTGACCCGCCGCATGGGCTTCGAGTACAACGGCATGGTCTTGCACGAGTGGTACTTCGGCAACATGCGGAAGGGCTCGACGACGACCGACCCCGAGAAGAACTCGAACTTCTACCGGCTGGCCGAGCAGTCGTTCGGCAGCTACGACATCTGGAAGACCGACTTCATGTCGGTGGGCAAGATGCGCGGCGTGGGCTGGGCGGTCTGCTACCAGGACCCGTTCAACCAGCGGCTCTCGAACCACTGGATCACGCTGCACGAGGTCGGGAACGTCGCCGGCTTCGTCCCCGTGCTCGTCATGGACGTGTGGGAGCACGCCTTCCTGCTCGACTACAAGCCGGCCGAGCGGCCGAAGTACATCGAGGCGTTCTTCTCCAACATCGACTGGGCGTCCTGCGAGCAGCGGCTCCAGCAGGGCGGCAGCTCGCGCCCCGCGGCCGCCGCGGCCGCCCAGAGCGAATAGAACGAAGAACAGTAGGCAATGGGCAGGCGGCAGTAGGCAGTAGAAGAGGTTTTGCCTTAACTGCCTACTGCCGCCTGCCTACTGCCTACTAATTCCTACTTACCCAACCGGAGGCCCTTGATGAAACTCTCTCGACTCCTGCTCGTCTTGTGCGCGCTCGCGCTCTCCGCCGTGGGGCTCGCGGGCTGCTCTTCGGACACGAACACGAACACGGCGAACGCCAACGCGAACGCGAACGCGGCCGCCGCGTCGCCGACTCCGGCCGCGCAGGCGCTCTCCGTGGTCGAGCGCCCGCAGAAGATCAAAGACATGTCGGCGCAGCGCGGCGAGCAGGACGCGGCCGCGCCCGCGCTGACCATCGTCGAGCCGAAGGAGGGCGCGGCCGTCCAGGGCTCGACCGTCAAGCTGAGCCTCAAGCTCGCGGGCGACCTCAAGGGCTACCAGCCGCACAAAGACCCCGCGACGGGGATGGGCAACCACATCCACGTCATCCTCGACAACCAGCCCTACGAGGCTTACTACGAGCTGGGCCGGCCCTTCGAGCTGCGCAACGTCTCCGAGGGCGCGCACACCATCCGCGTCTTCGCCTCGCGCCCGTGGCACGAGAGCTACAAGAACGCGGGCAACTTCCAGATGGTCTCGTTCACGGTGAAGGGCGGCGGCGACGCGTCGAAGCCGACGACGACGGGCGGCGGCCAGAAGATGGCCGACAACGCCAACGCCGCGAAGCCCGCCGCGTCACCTTCCGCCTCGCCCGCGGCCTCGCCCACGCCGGGGCCGGAAGGCAAGGACATGCAGCCCTCGACGGGCGGGGCCGTTGACCGCTCGAAGCCGCTGCTGACCTACAGCCGGCCGAAGGGCGAGTACAAGGGCGGGGACGCCGACGCCATCATGATCGACTTCTGGCTCTCGAACGCGAAGCTGCAAGGCGACGGCGGCGACTACCGCGTCCGCTACACGGTGGACGGCGGCGAGGCGAAGTACCTCGACAAGTGGGAGCCGATCTGGCTCACGGGCTGGGCGGCGGGCAAGCACACCGTCAAGCTCGAACTCGTGGACAAGTCCGGCAACCTCGTCGATAACGGCGGCTACAACTCGACCTCGCGCGACATCACGGTGACGAAGTAGGAAAGGCAAAAGGCAAAGGGCAAACTTCAAAAGGCAAAAGGCAAAAGTGAAAGACGAGAGCCGCGCGGGCCGCCGTCTTCATTTTTGCCTTTTGCCTTTTGAAGTTTGCCTTTTGCCTTCACTGCCCGCCGAGCTTCTTCTTCTCGGCCACGGCCTCCTGGTAGAAGCGGTCGGTCGGCTGGGTCGAAGAGATGACGGCGTCGAACTCGCGGAGCGCGTCCTCGCGCCGTTCGAGGTGGGCGAGGATGCGGCCGCTGGAGAGGTGCGCGCGCACGACGATGGAGGGGTCTGTGTCGGGCGTCGCGAAGAGGATCGCCTGGCGGAAGTGGCCGAGCGCGGCGTTGAGGCGCTCGGCCTGGACGGCCTCGTCGATGGCCTCCTGCGCCGCGAGCGAGGCCGCCTGGCCGAGCGTGAAGTAGACGAGCGGCTCGTTCGCGTACTCGCCCTTGAGCGCGGCGAGACGCGCGTCGGCCTCCTCGTAGTTGCGCAGGCGCAGCAGCTCGCCTACGTCGTTGAGGCCCTTGATGAGCGCCGCGCGGCGCTCGTCGGTCGGCTGCGGCTCCGCGGGCGCGGCCGCTACCACCACCGCCGCCGAGCGGCGCTCGCGCACGCGCGCCACCGCCGCCGCGTACTCGGCCGGGCGCTTCAGCTCGCGCTCGACCGTGAAGGCCGCGATCATGTCGGGCATGTAGTTCGCCACGTCGAAGCCCGCGCCCTCGAAGCCGCGCAGCTGTTCGGCGAAGTGGAACGAGAGCACCGCGCCGCGCTCGTAAGCCTCGGCCAGCTGCGCCGTCGTCGATTCCTGGATGGCCGCCTGCCGGTCTTTCGACTCCTTGAGCGCGGCGTCCTTCGCGGCCTGGTCTCTGGCGGCCTGCAAACGCCGGCTCGTGTCGAGCTGTAGAGCGGCCAGCCGCACCAGCTCGTCCATGCGCGCGTCGGCCGCCGCGACGAGCGAGCGCGCGACGGCGAGGAAAACGTCCGGGCCGAACGTGCGCCCGCGGCGCGCCTGCTCGGCTTCGAGGAGCTGCTTGATTTCGGGGCGGCGCGCGACGACCTCGCGGCTGAAGCGCGCGACCAGGGGGTCTACGATGAACTGCACGTAGGCGCGGCGCGTCTCGGAGAGGCGCGGGTCGGTCTCCGGGGGCACGATGACGAAGTAGTCGTCGCCGACGGCGCGCAGGTTGATGGCGCCGGGCGCGGCCAGGAGGTCGGGCACGACGCGGAAGCGGCGCGTGTGCTCGCGCAGGACGGTCGTGACCTTCTTCTCCTCCTTCTTCTTCCCCCGCGGGGGCTCGGCCGAGGGGATGACGACGCGCTCGTTGACGAGCGTCTCGGGGCGCGTGTTGAGGTAGGAGAGGACGCCGGCCGCCATGTCGATGGTCAGAGAGCGCAGCTCGCCGCCCGCGGCGCGGTGCATGTTGAGGTAGTTCGGGAGCCGCGCGTCCATCCCCGAAGACTTGTAGAACTCGCGCAGGAGCGGGACGAAGTCGAGCACTTCGAGGACGCCCGTCGGCAGGTCGTCCGAGCGCGAGGGCGCCTCGAAGGCGGGCGGCTGCCCGAGCGTGTAGGCGAGCGAGACGTAGCGCGCCGCCTGGTCGGCGGGCGTGTAGTGGACGGCATCATTCTCGGGGGTCGCGGGGTTGTCGGCCACGTCCTTCAGCGCGTTGCGCGCGTAGAAGTCCTGCATGCGCTTGCGCAGCGCCGCGTCGAGCCCCGCCTGATCCTTCCGCACCAGCTCGCGGAAGACCGAGGGGCGCTCGCCCCGCGGCGTCGGGTCCCAGCCGGCGGCGTCGAGCGCGGCCATCATCACGATGAGCCGCGCGTCGGGCGCGATCTCGATGCCGTAGTCGGTCAGGCCCAGAGAGGCGGCGGGCGCCGGCCGCTGCTGCTGTTGGGCCGGTGCGGGGGTCTGCTTCGGCGCGGGCGGCGGCGCAGCCTTCTGCCGCGCGGCGACGCCCTGCGCGCACAGCAGCGCGGCGAGGGGGACGTTCAAAAACAACTTCTTCATCAGCAACCTTCTAAAACGGATTGTCGGCGTCGAAGCCTCGGGGGCTCCGGCCATTAGACTCCGGATTCCCTGCGTGGGTTGGCGCGCAGAAGTTTAAGGGTAACAGGGCAGGCGGCCGTCGAACAAACGGCTGTCGGCGGCGGAAAGGTGGGAAGGCAAAAGGCCGTGAACCGTGAACCGTGACAAGAGAAGGCCGGCCCTTCTTGTCACGGTTTACGGTTCACGGTTCACGGCCCTTCACGCTTACTGGAAGCTGTTGAGCGCCGAGGGCTCGTCGGTGTAGGTGTCGAAGACCGTGAGGAGCTTGGTGATGACGAGCAGCTCCTTGATCTTCTCGCCGAGGCCGAGCATCTTAAGCTGGCCCTTCTCGCGGCTGATGGTGGTGTGGCTGGAGACCAGCTCGCCGATGCCGCTCGAATCCATGTAGCTGACGCCCGACAGGTTCAAAAGCACCTTCTTCTTCCCCTCCTGGACGAGGCGGCGGACGGCGCTCCGGAGGGCGACGTTGCCCTCGCCGATGGTGATCTTCCCTTCGAGGTCGAGGATCGTCACGTCCCCTGCCTGGCGCTCGCGGATGTTCAGTTCAGCCATTGCCGGAAATCTCCTGTGTGAAATTTTGATTTTAGATTTCCGATTTTGCCGACGGCGGCCGCGCCGCCCTGAATCGAAAATCTAAAATCAAAAATCTAAAATTATCTATTACTTCTTCTTGGTCATGCGGACGAGAGTGCCGCCCCCGGCGGGGCGCTCCCAGGCGACTTCGTCCATGAAGGTGCGCATGAAGAGGATACCACGCCCGGAGGCTTTGAGGATGTTCTCCTCGGCCGTCGGGTCGGGCAGGTGCGACGGGTCGAAGCCCTGGCCGCGGTCGCGCACCGTCACGGTGAGCCCGTCGTCGGTGCCCGACATGCCGATCTCGACGGGGACGTTCTCGTCCTGCCGGTTGCCGTGCAGCACCGCGTTGGTGACGGCCTCGCGCACGGCCAGGTCGATGCCGAAGAGCGCGTCCTCGGCGAAGCCCAGCCTCCGCGCGGCGTCCGCGACGGCCGCCGCCGCCTCGCCGATGGCCTCGATGCGGCTCGGCAGCTTGAGTTCGACGGTCTCTTCGGTCACAGGCTCAAAGGTCGGCGGCCCCGGCCGCACCGGCGCGGCCCACACCACACGCTCTAAAGCTCGACAGGAAGCCTGCACGGTTTAACACGCCCGCCGCACAACTGTCAAGAAAGTGAGCAGTTTTCAGTTTTTAGTTTTTCAGTCAGAGCGCACGCCCGGGCTGAAAACTAAAAACTGAAAACTGAAAACTGCTCTGCTAACATTGTCCGCATGCTGATCAGACCCGCACGGCGGCTGCGCGGCCGCCTGAGAGTCCCGGGTGACAAGTCCGTCTCGCACAGGGCGGCGATGCTGGCGGCGCTCGCGCGCGGGGGCACCACGATCACCAACTTCTCTTCGAGCGTTGATTGCTCTTCGACGCTCGAAGTCCTGCGGCGGCTCGGCGTCTTCGTCGAGCGCGACGGCGCGACCGTCCGCGTCGAAGGCGCGGGGGGAGACGAAGGCGGGCAGCGCTTTCAACCTCCGTCGCTCGAACTCGACTGCGGCAACTCCGGCACGACGATGCGCCTGTTGGCGGGCGTGCTCGCCGCGCAGCCGTTCGCCTCCACGCTCACGGGCGACGAGTCTTTGAGCGGCCGGCCGATGCGGCGCGTGTTGGAGCCCCTGGGCCTGATGGGCGCGCGCCTCTCGGCCGTGGACGGCCACGCGCCGCTGCGGGTCGAGGGGCGAAGGCCGCTGCGTTCGATACGCTACGAGATGCCGGTCGCCAGCGCGCAGGTCAAGTCGTGCGTCCTGCTCGCGGGGCTCGGCGCGGAGGGGCGCACAGAGGTCTTCGAGCCGGCCGCGCAGACGCGCGACCACACCGAGCGCATGCTCCGCTGGTTCGGCGTCGAGGTCAGAACGGAAGAACTCTCCGGCGACGGCGGGCGCGTGGTCGTTTCGGTCGAAGGCGGCTCTCGCCTGACGGCGCGCGACCTGACCGTGCCGGGCGACATCTCTTCGGCGGCCTTCCCCGCGGCGGCCGCCGCGCTGCTCGAAGGCTCGGAGGTTGAGATGGAAGGCGTCGGCCTGAACCCGACGCGCGCGGCCGTGCTCGACGCGCTGCGCGGGCTCGGCGTCGGCCTCTCCGTCGAAGACGAGGGGGAGACTTCGAACGAGCCGACCGGCCTCATCCGCGTGCGGAGCGAAGGCGGGCTCACGCCGGCGGCGCCCGGCGCGAACGTCATCCGCGGCGCCCTCGTCGCGCAGCTGATAGACGAGCTGCCGGTGCTCGCCGTCGTCGGCACCGCTGTTGAAGGCGGTCTTGAGATACGCGACGCGCGCGAGCTGCGCGTGAAGGAGTCCGACCGCATCACGACGACGGTCGCGAACCTGCGCGCGATGGGAGCCGAAGTCGAAGAGTTCGAGGACGGCCTGCGCGTCGAAGGCCCCGTCCGCCTGCGCGGCGCGCGCTTGCAATCTTACGGCGACCACCGCATCGCGATGGCCTTCGCCGTCGCCGCGCTCGCGGCCGAAGGGGAGACGTTGATCGAGGGCGCCGAGGAGTGCGTCGGCGTCTCCTTCCCCGAATTCTTCCCTCTGCTCGAATCACTGACGGAGAGATGAGCCGCCGTCCGGTCGTCATCACGGGCTTCATGGGCGCGGGCAAGACGACCGTCGGCCGCGCGCTCGCGAACCTTCTGGGCGAGACCTTCATCGACCTCGACGACGCGGTGCGCGAGTTTGAGGGGCGCGGCCCGCGTGAACTCATCGACGAAGAAGGCGAACAGTATTTCCGCGAAGCCGAAACACGCGCGCTGCGCCTCGTGCTCGAACGCGGCGAGGCGCGCGTCGTCGCCACGGGCGGCGGCGCCTGGACACTCGCGCGCAACCGCTCGCTCACGGCCTCCCACGGGTGTCTCTCGGTCTGGCTCGACGCGCCGTTCGACCTCTGCCTCCGGCGCATCGATACGGAAGGCGCCCGCGACTCGCGCCCCAACGCGCGCGACGCCGAACGCGCGGCACGTCTCTACGAAGAGAGGCTCGCGGCCTACCGCCAAGCGGACATGCGCGTCAACGTTGCGCCCGAAGCAGGTGCCGAAGAACTGGCCGAGGAGATCGCCGCCGCGCTTCGCGCAAGACGCTGAAAAGCTTTCGCGCTACCAAGATACAATCTATGCAAAACGCCCGCGGTTCTGATCGCAGGCGTCAAGTCGGACTTATTATATGCAGGAGGGTTTTATCCAGATAATTCGTGTTTAGTCACGCTGCCTCATCCGAGCCAGCAAAGACTCAGGTTCGGCGCGCTGGTTAGTTATTTACACCCCTATAGCCTTAACCCGGCCGCCGCCTCATCCGTGAAATACTGCCGGGCAGCCCCCGGCGGCTCCGCGCCTTCCGGCCAGTTGCCGCCATCTTCTGACCCATTATCGTCGGATGGACAAGTGCAAGAGTCAGATGACTCCCCTTCATCCGCGTCTTGCGCTTGAATGTTAGGCGGGTCTGGTCTTACACGCCGATGCCTCGGAACAGACGCCCTCTCCACCGGAGCAGCCTGCCTCTGGGGTATGACGGCGCTGGAAGTCTCGTCCGAAGATTCTTTGGCCTCACCGTGTTGCTGGCTTTCCTGCTGTTGCTTGAGTTGCTGTTCAGCGAACTCCCGCTTTTGCTTTTCCAGTTCGGCCTTCTCTTCAGCGAGTTTGGCTCGTTCCTCGGCCAGACGCGCCCTCTCCTCTGCGAGGGCCGTATCAGCCGGGATGTCCTGCTGTTTACCCGCAGTCTTGTTATGCTCGCCTGTGGACTGGACAGCACTAGCGTGATCACCTATGGCCGTGTTACAGCCGGTCAGGAGAGAGGCGGCAAGGAGCAGCAGCGCGAAGAAGTAAGCTTTTGTGGTCACCTCTTTTACCTCCTTGAGGTGGTTATGTACCGGAGGATACGCCCCTTAATCAGGGATTTCAACATTTTTCGGATACGGAAGTGGGGGTTGTCGAGTTATACGAGGTGGCCGATGGTTTAGTTGTGAGAAATTATCTACAGGGTTGTCTAAAACTCCGTGATGTCATCTGGACAACAAGCTCTCTGATAGAATCTCTGTCACCATCGTTTTGTGTGGCGGCTTCTCGCGGTCGGCAGTGGTTTACGAACAAGCGAATGAGGGAGACCTTTAATGTCTGACCGAAACAGTGACGCAAAGGCGCTGAGGCCCGCGGACAAGCTGGCGAACGCGCAGAACTGGAAGCACCTCGCGCGTTGGAACGGCGAGGGATTTTATGAGCTGAAGACAGAGGACACGAACGACGTGCGCGTCCGCCTCTTCTTCACGCCGCAACTGCTCGACGCGGCCGAGGAGATTCTCTACCGCCAGATCGTCAACGCCACGCGCTTCCCGGGCACGCGGCTCGTAGTCATCACCCCTGATGCTCACTACGGCTATGGCGTGCCGGTGGGCTGCGTGTTGGTGACGGATGTCGAAGCGGGCGCGGTGGCGATGGGCCCCGTAGGGTTTGATATTGGTTGCGGGATGATGAGCGCGCGTTCGGACGTTGCCGCGGAGAATGCGACGCCGGACAAAAGGCTTGAGTTCAATCGGGCCGTCATGAAGCGGGTGGCTTTCGGCGCGGGTGGGAAGAGTTTTAAGTTCGGTAAACTCTCGGAACAGGAATTTGAAAACCTCGTGCGTGGTGGCGCCGAGTATTACGTCGAAAAGTACGGGGCGTCATTTGATCGAAGTCACGCCGAAAGGCACCGCATCCCGGTGAACGATAGCTGGCAAATTCCCTGGGGCGGTAAGGGGAAACCTGAACGCGGCCTTGAGCAACTAGGGAGCCTCGGGTCGGGCAATCACTTTATTGAGTTGCAGCGGAGCAGCCAGACGGGGACGCTCTTCGTGCAGGTGCACACGGGGAGCCGGGGGTTCGGGCACGGGCTGGCAACGAACTATTTCGAGCTGGCGCGCGAGGAGCACCCGGAGCTTTTGAAAGACATCGACCTCGGCTACTTCACGCCGGAGTCGAAGCACTACCGAGACTATTTGAACGCGGTCGCGGCGGGCGGCAACTACGCGATCCTGAACCGGCTCGTCATCTTCGAGCAGGTGTCGGAGGCGTTCCGCGAGGTCTTCGGAGAACAATTAGAATTGGTCTACGAGATCAGCCACAACCTCGTGCAGAGGGAGTGGCACCCGGAGTTCGGCGACGTGTGGGTGCACCGCAAGGGCGCGACGCGCGCCTTCCCCGCCGGCCACCCGTTCCTGGAGGGCACCGTCTGGGAAGAGAAGGGGCACCCCGTGCTCATCCCGGGCAGCAACAAGGACTGGAGCTACATCCTCCGCCCGCTCGCGGGGGCGGAGCGGAGCGGCTTCTCCGTCAACCACGGCGCGGGCCGCCGCCTCTCGCGCGGCGAGGCGAACCGCACGCTCTCGCAAAGGCAGATGGACGACGAGTACAGGGAGGCCGGCGTCGTCGTCAACGCCGACGGCCGCGTGCCTCTGGACGAGGCGGCGCCGTGCTACAAGCCTTCGGAGGAGGTCGTCGCCGCGGTCGTCGGCGCGGGGCTCGCGGAGATCGAGCACAGCCTGTGGCCGCTCGCCTCGCTCAAGGGCGTGGACGAGCTGAAGCGGCGCAAGGGTAAGGGCAAGCCCGACCGCAAGGGCGAACGCACCGGAGGGAAGAAGACGAGCGAGCATTATTGAAAAGCAGTAGACAGTAGAAACAGAGGCGGCGCGCTTCGGCCTTCAGGCAGGGCGCGCCGCTTTTGTCTTCCTACTGCTACTGACTACTGTCTACTGCTTTGCCTTTACAGCCGCGCGGTGCGGGCGTATAACTCTCGGCGAGGCGCACGTCTCTCCCTTCAATTTTCATCGTCGGCCTACAGGACGGAGGTGACTCGCATGTCGTTCAGAAAACTCTTTATGCTCGCGCTTCCCTTCATCTGCCTTTCGGCCCTGTGCCCCTGCGCCCGCGCGCAGACGGACGAGCGCGCCCGCGCCGCGGCCGAGATCGAGTCGCTGCGCGAGCAGATCAGGGCGAAGGAGGCCGTGCTGCTTGCGCCGTCGAAGGAGGATTATGACGCGCACGCCGAGTTCCTCGCGCAGCCGGGCACGGGGCTCGTCCGGCTGCTCCCGCGCGAGCGTTGGGACGGCAAGCTCTCGACGCGGGGCGACGGCGCCTTCTACTCTTTCGCGCGCTCGACGCAGGAGTTCGGCTACGGCTCTGACATCATGTTGGAGCAAGATAAGTTCACGGTCGGGCTCGGCGGCGCGGACTTCGGCTTCATGATCAACCTCGGCAACGTGCCCGCCGAGACGTTGACGGCGGAGGCGGAAGCCTTGCAGTTCATGGCCTCCTACAAGGCGCCCGCGCCCGAGGCGGAGGCGCGCGCCGCCTACAGGCAGTTCGCCGCCGACGGGCGGCAGGCCGGACAGTGGACTTACCAGAGCCGCCTCCCCGTCTTCGTCAACAACACCTACGCGCTCCGCTCGATCAGCTACGACAAGTCGGACGTGCTGGTCGTCTTCCGCGTCCTGCGGAAGGACTTCGACGGCAGCGTCGTCCTGCTTTGGAAACTGTTGGAGAAGTATCCGAAGCCGAAGCTGCTGCGGGCCGAGGCGGCCGCGGCCGGTCAGTGAGCGCAATCGGAAAGCCGTAAACGGTAAACAGTAAACCGTGACAAGAGGGAGCGACTGCCTTCTCTTGTCACGGTTTACTGTTTACGGTTCACGTCACGCGTTGCCGTTCCTGCGCGCGCGCAGGAGCTTGAGCAGCGCCAGCTCTTCGACGCTGTAGTCGGGCTGCTGGCGCCGTATGAGGCGGCGGGCAAGGCGCGGGCGGAACTCTTCGAGCGAGTGACCGCGCTCGTAGGCTTCGAGCACCTTGGGGTGGATGTAGCAGGAGCGGCAGACGGTCGGCGTGTTGCCGAGGCGCTCGGCCACGCGCTTGACGGCCGCGACGACGTTCCGCTTCGCCTGGCGCGCGTCGTCGCAGCAGCCCAGCTCGGCCAGCTCGACCGCCGCCCGCAGCGTCCCGCCCCACGTGCGGAAGTCCTTCGCCGAGAACTCCGCCCCGGCCGCGGCCTTGATGTAGTCGTTCACGTCGCGCGGGCTGACGGCGTGCACCTTGCCGTCCTCGCCGACGTACTCGAAGAGCTTCGCGCCGCCGATGGCTTTAATGTCGCGGATGAGCGCGGCGAGTTCTTCGTCCACGAGGAGGCGGCGGTGCCTGATGTGGTGCTTGCCCGTGAACTTGAAGACGAGTCGGCCGCCCGGCTGAATCTCTATGTGGCGGTTGCGCAGCGTCGTCACGCCGTAAGTTCGATACTTCTTAACGCTCTCCTCGGAGCCGACGCGGAAGTAGAGGTCGTTGATGAGGCGGACGACGACCGCGAGGACGCGCTCCTTCCCCAGCCCCTCGCGCGCGATGTCTTCGTTCGCCTTGCGGCGCAGAAGGGGCAGCGCCGCGCCGAAGCGCTCGATCTTCTCGTACTTGCGGCGGGCGCGGCGCGCGACGAAGGAGGGGTGGTAGATGCGCTGGACGCGGCCGGCCTTGTCCACGCCGATGGCCTGCAAGCGGCTGCGCGGCGCGGGCGAGATGCGCACGTCGCGCCAAGCGGGCGGGATGACGAGAGACTTGATGCGTTCGAGCGCCGCTTCGTCTTTTAAAGGGCGGCCGTCGGCCGTCTCGTAGCGGAAGCCGCGCGACTGCGGCCCCGTCCGGCGCCACCAGTCGGCGCGCCGGTCGCGTGTAACGCTTCCGGCCAAAAGCCCGGCCGCGATGTTCTGTTGGACTGCATACTCGGCGCTCGCCATCCCCTTGAAAGCCCCTTTTACAACACATGCCGCAAGCAGGTGCGGATGCCCTTACAAACGGCGGGCCGCTCGTTAAGAACTATTAACCGCGGAGACAGAGAGGCACGGCTTGAAGAGAATAATCTTCAAGCCGTGCCTCCGTGTCTCCGCGGTTAAATCCGCGTCAGGTGGCCGAGACGGTCGTGCCGTGCTGCGTCTGCTGCGCGGCGGGCTGGTAGTAGAGGATGCGGTTGCAGTTGTCGCAGAGGATGATCTCCTCGCCGCGGCGGATCTCGGCCAGGATTTGCGGCCGGAGCGTCATCCGGCAGGCGGAGCAGGCGCCGCCGCGCGCCTCGGCCAGGGCCACGCCGTCGCGGATGCGCGCGACGATGCGCTGGTACGTGGCCTTGATGCCCGGCGGCAGCGCCCCGAACATCCGCTCGCGCTCGCGGCGCCGCTCTTCGAGTTCTTCCGTCCAGGAGCGCGTCTGCTCCTCGAAGGCGCGCAGGCGCTCCTCGTGCTCTTCGCGCAGGCGCGCGAACTCGGGCTGGCGCTCGGCCAACTGCTTCTCGGCCGACTCGGCGGCCTCCATCTGTTCGAGGACTTTGGTCTCCAGCTCCGAGATGTGCTTCTTCGCGGCGTCGCGCTCGCGGATGGCGGCCTCGTAGACCTTCGCGTTGTTCGAGGCCATCAGGTCGCGCTCGGCCTTCTCCATGCGGACGCGCTGCTCGGCCAGCTCGCGGTCGAGGGCGGCCCGCGTCTCGCGCGCGGCCTCGCCCGTCTGTTGCAGGGCCTTAAATTCAAAGGCGCGCTGATCGAACTCGCTTTCGATCTCGGCGCGCCTTCTGGGGATTGACTCCAGGTCGGACTGTAGCCTGCGTATGCCCGTATCGACATTTTGCAGGGCGACTAACTGCTCCAATTCCGCTTTCAATGCTCTTATCTCCTCTTAAAGACCGGCGATGGGGCGGCGCCGTACATTCGCGCCTCGTTTATGAAAAGATCATTTTCTCAGATGCCCCGGCGGGAGACAAGCGGACAGGGAAATGATGAATGATGAGTGATGAATGATGAATATAAGACGGCTCGCCTTTCATTCATCATTTATCACTCATCACTTTCAGGATGACTTTCCCGAACGTCTCGTTCGATTCGAGGCGGTCGTAGGCGGCGGCCACGTCTTTCAGAGGGAAGGCGGCGTCGAGGATGGGGCGCACGCTCTGCCGCGCGAAGAGCGGGACGACCTCGGCGGCGAAGCGGCGGACGGCCGCGGCCTTCTCCTCGGCGGAGCGCGCGCGCAGGACGGTGCCGACGACGCGCAGGCGTTTCCCCATCACGCGGCGGAAGTCGAGATGCGCCGAGGTGCCCCCGAGCGTGCCGACGAGCAGCAGCCGCCCGTGCGGCGCCAGCGCCTCAAGGTTCGCGTCGAGGTAGGAGGCCCCGACCAGGTCGAGCACGACGTTCACGCCCGCGCCCCTCGTCCAACCGCGCACGGCCTCCGCGAACGCGTCCGGGTCATTACTCACGACGACGCCTTCGTCCATCCCGAACTCGCGCGCCCGCGTTATCTTCTCGGCCGTCCGCGCCGTGCCGTAGACCGCGCCCGCGCCGGCCGCGCGCGCGAGCTGCGCGGCGGCCGTGCCGACGCCCGACCCGACCGCGTGAATCAGCACGCGCTCGCCCGTGCGCAGGCCCGCCTGCGTGAAGAGCGCGTCGTGCGCGGTGATGAAGACTTCGGGGACGGCCGCGGCCTCCTCGAACGAGAGGCCGTCGGGTATCTCGGCGAGGTGGCTCTCGGGCACGACGACGTACTCGGCCTGCGCCCCGCCCGCCGTGATGCCGAAGACGCGCGCGCCCGCGCGCCACGCGTGCGCCTCTTCGCCCAACTGCTCGACCTCGCCCGCGAACTCGAGGCCGGGGATGTCGGCCGGCGCGCCCGGCGGCGCGGGGTAGCGCCCGCGCTTCTGCAAAAGGTCTGCGCGGTTCAGCCCTACCGCGCGCACGCGCACCCTCACGCGATCCGCGCGCGCCTGCGGTCGCTCGACCTCGCACACTTCCAGTCTGCCCGCGCCCTCATGCGAAACAATCCTGACGGCCAGCATCTTCTCTTCAACCATGCCGGAGACTTTAACATCAAACGCCCCGCCCGGCGCGCGTGTTAAAGTTGAAGCACGGATGAGCGGAGCCGGACTGTTCGTCGTCGTCAACCACACGGCCGCGCGCGCACGCCTCGCCTGGCCGCGCGTGCGCGAGGCGCTCGTGCGCGCGGGCGTCCCCGTAGAGGCGCACGAGTCAACCCGACCGGGCGAGACCGAGGAGCGCACGCGCGACGCCCTCGGGCGCGGCTTCACGTCGGTCGCGGCCGTCGGCGGCGACGGCACGCTGAGCGCGGCGGCCAACGGCTTCTTCGAGCCGTGCGCAGAGTTATCCGAAGGCTCTTTGCCTCGTCCTGTCAACCCCGAGGCCGCGCTCGCGCTTCTGCCCGCGGGGACGGGCGACGACTTCGCGCGCGGCCTCGCGGGCGGCCGCCGCGAGCCGCTCGAAGCCTGGGCCGAGAAACTAATTCGATACTGCCGCGCCGACTCTTCACTTGAAGAGTCGGTCAAGCGCGTGGACGTGCTTCTCGGCAGCGTGGACGGCGGGGCGCGCCGATTCATCTGTCTGAACGCGGCGACGCTCGGCATCGGCGCGGAGGTGGCCGCGCGCGTGGCGGCGCAAGGGCGCGCGGCGCGGCGTCTGCCGGGCGAGGCGCGCTTCGCGCTCGCGGCGCTGCCGCGACTGGCGGCCTGGCGCGACCGGCGCGTGCGCGTCACCGCGGACGGCCGCGTCTGGGAGGAGTGCGGGACAAATCTGCTCGCCGTCGTCAACGGCACCTACGCGGGCGGCGGCATGAACTTCTCGCCCGAAGCGAGTTTGACCGACGGCCTCCTCGACGTGCTCGCCGTCGCAGACATCTCCCGCCCCGCCCTCCTCCGAGAACTCTCACGCGTCCACCACGGCGGCCACGTCAACAGCCCCCACGTCAAACTCACCCGCGCCGCACACGTCCGCATCGAAACCCTCGACCCCGCCGACTCCCTCGGCGTCGAGGCCGACGGCGACCCGCGCGGCCAGACGCCCGCGGAGTTTCGAGTCATGCCGTCGGCCCTGAACGTCGTCTTCTAAAAAAAGTAAGGGCGGGGACAGGCCCCGCCCCTACGGCTTCGCAATGACGCTGCGTTAACTGCCGAGCAGAGCGCGCGCGTGCGCGAGAACGTTATCGACGCTGAACCCGAGTTCTTTCAGGGCGGTGGGGCCGGGGGCGGAGGCGCCGAAGCGGTCGAGGCAGACCAGGTCGCCGGAGTCGCCGACCCAGCGGTGCCAGCCGAGGCTGGCGGCGGCCTCGACGCCGAGCCGCGCCTTGACCGCGGAGGGGATAACGCTCTCGCGGTAGTCCGCGTCCTGCTCCTCGAATAAGTCCCAGCAGGGCATCGAGACGACGCGCGTCGGCGTGCCCTCCTTCTGCAACGTCTCGCGTGCTTCGAGGCAGAGCGAGACCTCGGAGCCGGTCGAGAGCAGGATGAGTTCGGGCGTCACCGTCTTCCCTTCCGCGTCCGTCGCTTCGGCCAGGACGTAGGCGCCGCGGCGCGTGCCCTCGGCCGGGGCGTAGGCGCCCGCGCGGTCGATGAGCGGGAGCTTCTGGCGCGTGAGGACGAGCGCGGTCGGCGCGTGTTGGCGGAGGATGGCGAGCCGCCACGCCTCGCGCGTCTCGTGCACGTCGGCCGGGCGGATGACGTAGAGGTTCGGGATGGCGCGCAGGCCGGCGAGCTGTTCGACCGGCTGGTGCGTCGGGCCGTCCTCGCCAAGGCCGATGGAGTCGTGCGTGAAGACGTAGACGACCTGCACGTGCGAGAGCGCGGCGAGGCGTATGGCGGGCTTCATGTAGTCGGAGAAGCACATGAAGGTCGCGCCGTAAGGAATGAGCCCGCCGTTCAGGCTCATCCCCGTGAGCGCCGCGCCCATGCCGTGCTCGCGGATGCCGAAGTGGATGGTGCGCCCTTCGTACGAGCCGAACTGGAAGCTGCCGCCGTCCTTGATGTCGGTGTTGGTCGAGGGGCCGAGGTCGGCCGAGCCGCCGATGAGCGTCGGCAGGTAGGGCGCGAGCGCGTTGATGACCTCGCCGCTCGCCTGACGTGTCGCAATCGACTTCGTGCCTTCGAACGTGGGCAGGTGCGACTCCCAGTCTGCGGGCAGCTCGCCGCTCATCGTCAGACGCCACTCCTCGCCCTGCTCGGGGAACTGTGACGTGTAACGCCCGACCAGCTCGTTCCACTCCTGCTCCTGCTGCTCGCCGCGCTCGATTGTTTTGCGGAACTCCGCGAGCGCCTCGTCGGGGATGAAGAACTCCTGGTCTTCGGGCCAGCCGAGGGCGCGCTTCGTCTCCTTGACGGCCTCCGCGCCGGGCGCGTCGGAGTGCGCCTTGCGCGTGCCGGCGGTCGGCATGCCGAAGCCGATGACGGTCTTGACGGAGATGAGCGAAGGCTTGTCCTTGACCGCCTGCGCGTCGCGGATGGCCTTCTCGATGGCCGCGAGGTCGTTGCCGTCCGCGACCGTCGCGGTGTGCCAGCCGTAGGAGTCGAAGCGCTTCGGCACGTCGTCGGAGTAGGCGAGCGAGGTGAAGCCCTCGATGGTGACGTGGTTGTCGTCGTAAAGATAAATGAGCTTGCCGAGCTTCAGGTGCCCGGCGAGTGAGGCGGCCTCGGCGGAGACGCCCTCCATCAGGTCGCCGTCGGAGACGATGGCGTAGACGTAGTGATCGACGAGCGGGAAGCCTTCGCGGTTGAACTTCGCGCCGAGGTGCGCGGCGCCCATCGCCATGCCGACCCCGTTGGCGAACCCCTGCCCGAGCGGGCCGGTCGTGATCTCGACGCCCGGCGTCAGAATGTTCTCGGGGTGGCCCGGCGTCTTCGAGCCCCACTGGCGGAAGTGC
Source organism: Acidobacteriota bacterium (assembly GCA_019242475.1). Taxonomy (GTDB): domain Bacteria; phylum Acidobacteriota; class Blastocatellia; order Pyrinomonadales; family Pyrinomonadaceae; genus QHXN01. Next base: position 70,471 of record JAFAVK010000034.1, read on the forward strand.
TTCAGCTCTTCGAGCGGGAGGTCGTAGCCCGTCAGGTGGAGCAGGGAGTAGAGCAGCATCGAGCCGTGGCCGGCCGAGAGCAGGAAGCGGTCGCGCCCCTGCCACTTCGGGTTGTGCGGGTTGTGGCGCATGAAGCGCGTCCAGATGACGTAGGCCATCGGCGCGGCGCCCAGGGGCAGGCCGGGGTGGCCGGACTCGGCGCGCTGCACGGCGTCGAGTGAGAGTGCGCGGATGGTGTTGATGCAAAGTTGGTCGAGTTCGGCGCTCGTGTCTCTGGTCGGCGTTGACGCGCTCATCTTTCGTCCCCCTGCCTTCGATTAAGTTTTGGATTTCCGGTGTGAGCCATCATACCGAAAGCGGGCGCGTGTGACGAGTCACACGCGCCCGCTTTCAACCACCCGCGGCGCCGATTGTTTACTTGATCTGCATCGCCCCGACGGCGCGCGCGGCGTTGACGCGGCCGCCGGAGGAGACTTTGCCCTTGAGCGCGTCGAGCTTGTCCACGGTGTTGATGAGCCGGTCGCGCAGCTCGTTGACCGAGAGGTTCGGCTCGACCGAGAGCACGAGCCCCGCGACGCCCGCGACGAACGGCGTCGCCATCGAGGTGCCCGAGGCGTCGCGGTAAGTCCCGCCGAGCCACGTCGAGAGAATCTCCTTGCCCGGCGCGGCGACGTGGACGCCCTTCGCGCCGTAGTTCGAGAACGAGGCCAACTGGTCGCGGCGGTCGAGCGCGGCGACCGAGAGCACGTTCGGGAGCTTGTAGCCCGAGGGGTAGTGCGGCCGGCGGTCTGCGTCCGTGCTGTCGTTGCCGGCGGCGGCGACGAAGAGGATGTCGTTCTCGCCCGCCTTGCGGATCACGTCTTCGAGCGCCTTCGAGCGCGACGGCGAGCCCCAGCTCGCGCTGATGACGCGGACGTTGACGCCGTCCTTCTTGCGCGCGATGACGTAGTTGATCGCTTCAATCGCGTCCTTCGTCGAGCCGAAGCCGCCGCGCCCCATGAACTTCAAAGGCATGATCTCGACGTGCCAGTTGACGCCGGTGATGCCGATGTTGTTGTCGCCCTCGGCGCCGACGATGCCGGCGCAGTGCGTGCCGTGGCCGTTCTCGTCCATCGGGTCGCGCTCGCTCTCGACGGCGCTGAAGCCGTCGGCGTCGTCCATCACGCCGAGCTGCGGATCGACGTACATCTCCATGTCGTCGGGGCGGTGCCACATGTTGCCGACGAGGTCGGGGTGCGTGTAGTCCACGCCGCTGTCGAGGACGGCGACGACGACCTTCTTACTCCCCTGCGTCTTCTCCCAGGCGCCGAGCGCGCTGATGTCGGCCTCGGCGCGGCCGCCGCCCTGCCCCGTGTTGAGGAGCCCCCACTGGTCGGAGAAGCGCGGGTCGTTGGGGCCGGCGAGGGCGAGCGGCGCGGGGTCGCTCTCGGCGCCGGCCGTCTCGGCGGGGTCGGCCTCGATGCGGAAGTTCGGCTCGGCGTACTCGACTTCGGGGAGCGAGGCGTACTCTTCGGCGACGCGCGCGGCTTCGCGGTTGTCTAAGTCGTCGATGGCGGTGAGCCCTTCGACCGACTCGATCTCGTCCTCGACGCGGTCGTTGTGGGCGGCGGCGATCTCCTCGATGCGCTCCTCGGAGACGCCCGGCTTGAAGCGCACGAGCACCTCGGCCTCGCGCTCCTCGTCATCGCCGGCGACCGGCGGCGTGTCTACGGCAGCGGCCGGGGGCGCCGCCTCCTTGACGGCGGACACCTCATACCGCGGCGCGTCCGTTCCCTCCCAGCGCTCGACCCGGCCGGCCGCGGCGGCCAGCACGACGAGCGCGCCCGCCAGCACGAGGTGAAGGGTGTAGTTTCTCCGGTTCATCGCTCACTCCTTGGTGGAGAGGTCAGATGTTAGATGTTAGTGAAGAGAGCTTGCCTTTAACTAACATCCAGCATCCAGCATCTGACCTCTCGCTTTCAAATCTTGTAGTTCTTCCCTTTGAAGTCGTACAGGCGAATCTGTCCGCGGTCGGCGCGGTACTCGTAGGTCTTGCCGCGGGCGGCGAGGCGTATGCGCCAGCCGGGGGTGATCATCATCCCGCTCATCTCGCCGCGCAGGGGCGCGCCGAGCGCGGTGTTGGGGAAGTCGGCCTCTTCGACCGAACTCTCTTCGACTTCGCCTTCGGCGACGCCGAGCCGCTCCGCCAAATCCTTGCGCGCGCGCCCGACCGCCTCTCGCTTGCTGTCAGCCATTCGTTTCAGAATCTCCCGCCACAGGTTGTCCGTCCGGGAAGTTATACGCCCGCGAGCGCCACCGCGTTTTCCCTTTTGAGCCGCCCGGGTATTCTGCGCCCGCGGCCCGTGCGCCGTCAAAAGAAAAGTCGGCGGCGGCCCTTCGCCGGCACCCCGTCCAACCCTCTGAACGAAAATTCGCATCAACTAATCGTCACGCCGAACGTTCCGCTGACGCGCCGGCCCGAACCCGGCCGCCGGGGTAATTCCGCACACGAACCGACACCTGCGAACGCCGAGGGCGGGCGTGTGCCCTGACGACTCTCTCTTTTTCGGAGGCCCAAGATGAAAGCCAAGCTCCTTCCACTCGCGCTGCTCGCGCTGTGCCTGCACGCGTCCGCGCCCGCGGCGAGCGCCCAGCGCCGCGCCGCCTTGAAGTCGGCCGCGGCGCCGGCCGAGTCCGCAGAAAGAACGACGGCGGCCGCGCACCCCGCGCAGACGCTCCCCATCCGGCGCGTCATCCTCTACAGCAACGGCGTCGCGTACATCGAGCGGCGCGGCACCGTCACGGGCCACGCCGAGATCGACCTCTCCTTCAAGCAGTCGCAGGTGGACGACGTGCTCAAGTCGATGGTCGT
>JAFAVK010000091.1 GCA_019242475.1 Acidobacteriota bacterium
AGCTTATCGCTAATAAACGCTTGCAACTGGCTAACATGCCGACTCTTGACATAGAGGAGTTCCTCCCACCTGACCCAACAGAAGAAGAGTTGCTAAAGAGATTCAGGGAAGAAACCAAAGAAGAGTGGCATAGCGAAGGTGAAATAGGCCGACAACATGATTGGGTTACAAGATATGCCACTGCCCGCTTGTTCCAGCATTTAAGAAAAACAAAGCAGGATAAAAGCTATGCAGGGTTCCAAAATATGGTTCACCTCTCTTCAGGTGTTGTCAGAGATTTCTTGGAGCCGTGCTATTTAATGTTTGATGAAGCTAAAAGCAGAGGTCAAGACCCAAAGACTACGGGATATATCCCTCCCATAATTCAGAATATTGTGCTACGGAAATATTCTGAGGATTTTCTGCTTCCGAAACTGGAAAAAATTCAAAAGAATATTCCTCCCGAGGAATGGCAGCGGCTGGATGCTCTTAAGACGCTGCTAAATTCACTGGGTCGTCTATTTTATGAGCGACTACATGATCCGGCAGCTCGTGAGGCTCGGTTATTTTCATTTACGGTGCGAGGGCAATTACCCTCCGATATAGAGCAAGTGCTCCGTCTAGGAGTTCGGCACCGCTACTTTCAACTCCGAACGTACAGTACTAAGGAGGGAGGAGGTCGGGAAGACTGGTATATCTTAAATCGAAGATTATGCCCGATATTCAAACTTGATCCCACAGGATTCGAGGGAAGAATTTCTTTAACCCCTAATGCATTAAAAATTGCCTGCGAGAATCCAGAAAGATTTGTTCGCTTTAGGCTCAAGCAGGCAGGCGACGAACAGCTCAATTTGTTTTCTCTCGAAGAGGAGGAAGAGGGATGAACAAATGGGATTTCGAGCTTTTCAATACCCAGGGAGGTCTTCGTTCTATCAAAGAAGATTCTCCTGACGACCTATTTTTGGTTTGTGCTAGTTATGAGTCTCGCACTATTGCAGTAACACAGTCCCTCTCCTCAACGTACCGATCAAGAAGAGGGATTATTTACATCAATAGAGAATTGCGAGACATTCCTAAATCAAAGAACGTTGAATATAATCTGAACTATCTTTATGAGAACTTGAGAAGGCACTGCGACGCAGTTGCGCAAGTGGAAGGGAGTTGGCGCGATCCAAAAAAACAGTTAACTGTTTTAAGAGATGCATTAGTGCCTAAAGGAACAAACGAAAAGCGGTGGGCAGTAACACTTGATACAACTACTTTCAATCGTGAAAGTCTGCTAACGGCCCTAGCATTACTACGAGCGCATCTTCCTCAATCCAATATTAGAATAACCTACGCATCCCCCTCTGAGTATGGTGACTGGTTAAGTCGCGGGTTTCGGGGTGTTCGCAATGTAATGAGTTTCGCAGGCATACAACAAGCAAGCCGCCCCACATTGCTTGTTGTCCTATCCGGTTTTGAGCCGGAACGCACCTTAAAGCTAATAGAAGAGCACGAACCAAACAAAGTTCTGCTGGGTATCGGAGACCCACCCACAAAAGAACCTTTTTTAGAAAAGAATGTTATTGAGCAAAAGCTAGTATTTGCTAGACAGGAAGTTGAAACGTTCAAGCTTCCTGTGAATGATATCCTTGACTGCTGGGGGTATTTAGAGCGTTTATTCGATTCCTACAGAAATACGCACAATATAGTTATTGCCCCTATGAGTACGAAACTGTCAACTATAGCTGTGTATTTACTAGCTGAAAACCACCCGGAGATTCAGATCTCATGCTGCGTTCCCGGAGAATATAATACTGAAGATTATACTAAAGGGATAGATAGCATCTTTATTGATGACCTTCCTATGGCAAGACAAATACCTGACAGGTTTGGCGAGAAAGTGCAACGATGATATTTGTTCATTCGCTTGAGCTACGAATTTACTATAACGTCGAAGACTGCCTGCGCTAAGAGAGGGGGCACAGCATTCCCCACTTGCTGCTGCTGAAATCCTATAGACCCCTTAAATTCAAACCAGTCTGGAAATGACTGCAAGCGCGCGGCCTCACGCACTGACAGACCTCTGTTCTGTGTTGGATGCACTACCATATTTTTTCTGAAATTACCTATCACTACTGATGGTTCCGAATATTTCAAGCGGTAATATATCCCGGTATGACAGCGGCTCCTGTCAGTATAATTATCCATGAGATGCTCCGGTATGTTTTCCCAATTGCCACCTTGTGGGATGTAGCCATACCGTTCAATGATATATGAAGCATTTCTCGTGACAATGTGATTTGAAGTCTTGGTTAGCCGCCCTCGAAGTTTTTTCGCATAATCAGAATTAGGGTCGCCTCTATAAAGGAGAGTATTCTCACTAGCGCCATTCTTTAGCTTGGGCAAGTCGGATATTGCATCTTTTACAGTTATGGGTGTTCGCGTCTTCGGGGTAGGCATTTTGACGTTAACGTTGGTAAGGGAGCCAATGATGAAAAGGCGGGATCGGTCTTGTGGGACACCAAAATCTTTAGCGTTGAGCACGTCCCAAGATAAGTTGTAGCCTAAACCCTTCAGGTCTTTGATTACATACTCCAAGAACACGCCATTCTCTGTCTCAAGTAGTCCCCTCACGTTCTCGAATACCAGCCACTCCGGCAGAACTTCTGCCACTAGTCGAACATACTCACGGTAGAGCCAATTTAGTGGATTTGCTGATGACCTTGTCCGCTGATTTGAGGTGGAGAAGCCCTGGCACGGGGGCCCGCCGAACATGATTAGAGGCTCGGACTTATCCCGAACTCCAAAATCGGAAACTTTAACATCTTTGATGTCCTTGGCTAAAACCTTTCCACCTTTGTGGTTGTGAGAATAAGTCGCCGTCGCGTGATGATCTGCTTCAACGGCCGCAATAACTTTTATACCGCTCCATCCTGCCCCTACGGACATACCACCTGCACCAGAAAACAGGTCGATCCCTATCATTGTTAACAACCTTCTGTGACATCTCTGTAAACCACGCGCAGCGTAACATAAAATCCTTTGACAGGAAAGAGGGCAGAAGCAGATTTTGAGGAATAAATGTGGAAGGATATGTGCAGTCCGGCTGAAAGTCTGCCTAGACCAAGAGCTGCGCGCCACTTGGTTTCATCATTACGTCTTCACAAGGGATATCCGGTTGGAAGGGAGGTGACTGACGCATAGACCTTATTGGATTTGCGAGAGAATCCTACTTATAACCAATACTGATTTTCAAGCCCTTCTGGTAGTCCGGGCAACTTTTTAATGACAGTGCCGACAGGTGCAATATTTTCCCACTTGCCAGCTAAGTCGCTTGAGAAAGGATCTAAGATATAAAGTCTAAGCCCAAATGTTTTGTCAGCCGCTCTTTTGAAAAAATTCTTCAGAGCCACATCGTAATCTGGTAATGAATACCCGCAGATTATCCACACCTGAGAGTGTGAGAGGCTCTCCTCGGCTTGCTTCCAAACATTAATTAACCAGTCTGGAACATCCTTTTCCGGCAGCGGTGGAATTATTGCGACCTCACCCAGCTTTTGATCTACTCTAAATGCCGCCCTGACATCATCATGGATTTTGAAACCATGTGGCTCGAAAGCCCAGTTTATTGATCCATGCATTTTGAATAGGGCAACCTCATGTCCCAGCTCTACATTTTCATATCTGTGTTTTGTTACATCAGTCATTTTCTTTACAACCTGCTGCCATTGAAAGCCACCGTAATAACAAATCGGTGCAACCCGCTCCTTACTGTACTGACACTTTAATCCCTGCTCGGCTAAGATGTCATAATTCATAGACACCACATACTTCAATGTAAATGCTCCTCTGATCTTTTCCCAGAAATCCTTATGCACCTCGTTATCAATACAGGTTGTTATTCCATGATAGTAAGCAGCATTCCGTCCGGGAGGAAGTTTGACGAGCCTTGCCATTGCGAAATTTAATGCGTTCTCCCAGGTAGTTCCGAGCAATGCGAAACCTCTATTTTCATAAAGCAGCCGCAGCCACTGTTCCGCATTCCCTTCGGGGTTCTCTTTTTTCCATACCTTCCAAGCGGCCATTACCTCTTCGTGGTTCCTTTTGGCCTTATCTGATTTTGTACTTGGGAGAATAGATGTCTCAAACAAATCCTTTGTTAAGGGCAGCCCAGCCACATATGAGAAACCTGCGCCCAGGATCACTGATGCAATCATTTGTAAGGCTCCTGTTGGTTCGGTGTCCGATACCGCGCTAGCGCAGCTAACAGTATTCGAGATGATTTTACAAGCTGGGTCGTGAGGTAAATGAGACGCAAGCTATAAGTGAATTGAAATTCATTGAGTTTCCTGAGTCTGGTAGAAATCTTCCTCTCGAACATGAAACTGTTGAAAAAGCGGTGCGGCTTCCTGACGCGCATTATTCAATTCGGTTCTATTAAGTTTTAGTCCTTCCGCTAATGCGCTCCAAACAAGAAATAAATATGAGAGGCTGTCGCTGAGCATTCTGCACATATGGGCTATTTCTAATTTTCCCCTCACTTCATCTGGCCGGTGATTTCTATCCCAAAGTAATGATAGCCCGCTTTCATCGGCGTGGATTAAGTGACTGCTTAGTCCGTAGTTGTGCAGAGTAGATCGAATGAAAGCACCTCCCTTATCTTTGCCCATGCTTGATTCTAAGGAGAAGATTATTTCTGAAAATGACCACTTCTGCTCAAGCGCTTGGCGTAGTTTTTTGGGCCACTTATCACGCAGTTCTTTTTCCTCATCAGCTGAAAGGATAAGGGGCTTTATCGCCATCTCATTGCCGCGTGTTTGTCCGAAGCGCTGAAGGAGTGCCTTAGCTCGTTCTGACCGCTTCAGCTCACTAATCTCAGCCAAATCACTCCAGAACTCATTGATTCTTTGGATGCGCTCACTTTCGCTTGAATAACATACATATAAAATCCGAATAGTCGCTTCCATTATCGCCCGCATTATTATCTCAGCGTCCCAAAGACGAACTGCTTGAATAAGGATCATTAAAGACTGACTGCGATCAGCAATAAAATACAATTGGGCGTGTGTGAAGTTAATAAATTCAGGGTGCGCAGATTTCTGCTCTTCAAGCAGTGACCATAACCGATCACGACAGAGCGAAAAGATTCTCACTGTTTCATTAATCAATAGCTGCATATTGGAATCTCACTCGATGTCTTTAACCAATCTGTTCTCAAGCTTGTCTTGAAATTCCTTGGCCTCGCGATGGTTTAGCTTGAGTTTTTTCCGGCCAGGCAATTCAAGCTTCTTCTCTAAGGTTATGGAATAAAGAATCTGTTTGCCAGTCGATAAAGCAATGTGTTCACGGTGAATAATGTAGCCCTTCTCAGCGCTTTGAATACATGTCTGCATTCTGCCCAACACTGTGAGCATATTTCTAAAAATGCTCCGAAGCTGATCGACCCAAATCGTTTCAGGCTCTTCATCGAAATATTGCTGGATCATCCTTAATTCTAAATCGAGGACAGAACAGAGCAAGCCTCTAGTGTACAGGATTTCAAGAGGCTCAAAACTAGGCATATCCTTAGCTCTCTCCGCTCTAGGGAGATTCTCTGCAACTAAACGATCCTTCCGTGAATGCGTAGAGGTACAAAGCTTGTCGTAGAGAAAAGTTAACCTAGCGGCTAAGCCGCTTTTCTTTAGGCTAGGCATTTTTCCAACAACAGCAATCTTGTCTGTAAGCTTTTCTATTCCCCTTGTTCCTAGCGCCCATGAGTCGGAGACCACCGAGCCTGACTCATTCAAATACTTCAGGTAATAGAGTTGGGTGAGTAATTCTACGGTGCTCCGCATGATGGCTTGGGCTTGTTTTGTGAAGCCATTCTGGAAGCAAAGACAACAAGCCCAATAATCATCAATCACCTCTTGTAAGATTAGCCGTGCATTATATGAAAGCTCCTCGTTAAAATAGATGACTTGGCGGCCTTCGTTTTTACCGCTGTGCATTGCTTGAACGGAATGCAGTTGTATCAGCCCATCGAAGTCTTCAGCCGCTTCGAGGGTCGAATGTAAAGTCCGAAAGGTATTTGGGTACAAATAAAATACCTTTCTTCTGAGCCCCCTTCTAATGTCCAATTCATTCAGTAACTGATCTATCTGTTCAGACCTTTTTTGCTGGTCAAGAGTTTTCACGTTCATTTCCTCAGCTATCATCATCCAACTCTCCTTCCCGGAGGAGAGTTGGATGAGTTGTGAAACTATGTGTCTGCGTGCTTATTATAATGAATCAAAGATGTCTCCTTGAACCGCTATAGGCATCATTTATGAGTGAGAATCCTCAATCATCACAACCTCTGCGTGTCTTTCTCTGTCATTCCTCCGGTGACAAGAAATCAGTGCGTGCTTTGCATCAAAGACTGCGGGAAGACGGGATAGAGCCGTGGTTAGATGAAGAAAACATACTACCGGGTCAGGATTGGGAACATGAAATCACTAAGGCTGTCCGTACTGCCGATGCGGTAATAGTCTGTTTGTCCCGCGAATCCATTACTAAGACTGGTTACGTCCAAAAAGAGATCCGGTTTGCTTTAGACAAAGCAGATGAGCAGCCAGAGGGAGTTATATTTATAATTCCGCTCAAATTAGAACAGTGCGATGTCCCAGATAGATTGCGTCGCTGGCACTGGGTTAATTATTTTGAGGCGCAAGGGTATGAACGATTGCTACGTGCCTTACGGAGTCGGGCGGCTAAGCTTGACGTGCCGGCAGCGTTTTCGCCTGATGGTGCGGCTTATAATAATCTAGCTGCGAAAGCATTTAGCGAAGACCTCCCTAACAGGCCAACCTCCTTGTTGCAGCCGACGAGCTTAATATCGACTGAGGCACATACGCCGCAAAGCTCCGAGAATCCCGTCGCCTCGACAACTAACGCATCCGGCGCTGAGCCGGCGATAATGGTTGCGCCTCAGACAGCCACCAAGCCTCCGATGGCGCAGATACAAAACGCACTGCGGCTATCATCACGTCCCACGCACGATGCGTCACTGTTAGCTTCGCCTTCCGGTATGACTGACGCGCGCAAAGCAGGCTGGCTGCGACAACATAAAGTCACTTTGGGATCGCTCTCTGTCATAGCTATTCTAGCCTTAGTTATATGGGCCATCTTCTACCGGAACGTAAGGATTCAACAGCCCGTCTTAACTGAAGAACACGCGAGCGAATCACTTAACACCAATCAAAGCGAAGCGTCACAACCCTCTCACGCGCTAATCTCCAAGCCGAGCGGTGAACCTGTCACTTCGTTTAACCAAACACCATTAACTCTCACCAGACATAACGGCACAGCTTTGACAGTTGCCTTCTCGCCGGACGGTACGATGCTGGCGAGCGGAGGTGATGGTAAGACAATCGAGTTATGGGACACACAGACGGGTAAACTTAAGCAGACCATCGAAACTGACGCTTGGGTAGTAGCGTTCTCGCCGGACGGTACGATGCTGGCGAGCGGAGGTGATGATAGAACCGTCAAGCTGTGGGACGTGCAGACCGGCACACTCAAGCGAACGCTCTCCGGTCACCGCAGGTTCGTTCTGGCAATAGCTTTTTCGCCGGACGGCAGTATGCTGGCGAGCGGGAGCGATGATAGAACCGTTAAGCTCTGGGACGTGCAGACCGGCCAGCTTAGGCAGACACTTACAGGTCATCGCGAACAAGTAGGGGGCGTGGCATTCTCGCCCGATGGCAAGATATTGGCGACTGGGAGTGTCGATGCGACGATCAAGCTCTGGGACGTGCAGACCGGTCAGCTAAAGCAGACACTCACAGGTCATCGCGACAATGTTAATGACGTAGCGTTCTCGCCGGACGGTACGATGCTGGCGAGCGGAGGTGATGATAGAACCGTCAAGCTGTGGGACGTGCAGACCGGCCAGCTAAAGCAGACACTCACAGGTCACAGTAAATCAGTTGCGGCAATAGCTTTTTCGCCGGACGGCAGTATGCTGGCGAGCGGGAGCGATGATAGAACCGTTAAGCTCTGGGACGTGCAGACCGGCCAGCTTAGGCAGACACTTACAGGTCATCACCAGTGGATTTGGGCACTGGCCTTTTCGCCGGACGGCAAGATGCTGGCGAGCGGGAGTTTTGATAGCACGATCAAGCTGTGGAAGGCTAAGCCATAGGCGAAACGGTGCCGGTTTCGAGTTCTTACTTGATTTGCATGATCTGGTAATAAGTTATCTCTCAATCCATCGTGGTTTTTACAACTTTTTTATTTACGGACGAGTGGTAATTGCCGAGCTTTTAATCTTAAGTTCAACTCATTTTACGATTTTCTACATCTAAGCGTCAGAGCTTCGGAACACAAGATCAGTAACTTACATCATATTTTATTTACGACTTTATTATCCCCTTATAAAAAGGCCCGGCGGAACGTTCGCCGGGCCTTTTCTCGTCTCCGCCTTCAGCCGCGCCTACTTGCCGGTCTTGACGTATTTGAGCGGCGAGTCGGCGAGCAGCTCCGCGAGATTCTTCCGCTGCGGCTCCGTGGAGGAGTCAACCATCCAACTTTCCGGGGCGAACGAGTACGCCTCCCTGTACGTCTTATTCGCCTTCGCCGTCCGGCCCGTCCCGAGGTAGGCTTCCGCCTGACTGGCGACGACCCAGTACTTTTTAGTCAGGTACTCCCTCAACGCCTGTTTGGTCGCCCTCTTGCCGGTCGGCGCCGGGTTCTCCGCCAGCCACTGCTCGCAGATCGAGAGCACTTCCCGCCGCACGCGCTCCGCCTGGACGAAGTCGGCGATGGCCTCGGGACGGCTCCCGGCGTGGGCGGCGCGGACGTTGAGCATAAAGGCGAGGTTGATGCCGTTGTAGTAGTCGTTGCGCAGGTAGAAGCCGCGCTCGTAGCCGCGCACCGCCTCGTCGAGGTAGGCGCGGTCTTTGGTCTCTTCCCACAGCCGCTTGTGCACCCCGCCCCAGAGCCCGAGCGTCTCCGTGTCGTTCGAGGTCTCGGGCTTGAGCGTCTTGAGCAGGTCGCGCGCCTCCTTGAGCGCCGCGGTCGGGGTCGGCTGTCCGCTCTTGTAGGTGATGAGCGCGAGCTGCTGGACGATGTAGGGGTCTTCCGTCGCGCTGGCGCTACTCTCCTGCATGGCCGCGCGGATGGACGTGAGGAGGGCCTTTGCCTCCGCGAAATCTTTCCGGCTTCGCGCGTCCGCCACCTTCTGCATCAGCGCGCTGTGGGTCTGGCCGGCGGGAACCGGCTCGGAGTCTTGCCCGCCGATGCCGGCCGCGGAGCCCGCCACGGCGAAGGAGGCCGCCGCCCTTTTACCCCTCCTGGTCTTGGCGCCGCCGGCCGGGGCGTGCGCGTTCAGGTCGTCAGGCAGTTGGAGACGGCGCAGGCCGCCCAGGAAGGTGTAGACCGGGCTGTCGTCAATCGGGTTGGCGAGTATCTCGTCGATGGCCTTCTTGAGTTCGCCGCGGAACCTCTTCGCCTCGGAGACCCCGATGTCATCGCCGAGGTGTTTGTACGTCCGGACGGTGATCTGCGCGATGTCGAACGGGAACTTGAACTGGTCTTCGGCGATGATGATGGTCGTGTACGGCCTGAGGGCGTGGCGCACGCCCAGTTCGTAGAAGGCGTTACTGTTGGACGTGGAGAGGTCGGCGATGACCAGGTCGGAGGTCAGGATGCGCTCGTACATCGGGACGTTGATGTTCCCGGAGCGGACGATCTCGTCCGCGCGGTAGCACTCCAGTCCGGCCTTCCTGACGGTCGGCTTAATCAGGTTGTGGTACGACTTATCGAGGTTGAGCTTACGCCCGCTGGCGAGGTCAACCTTCTCGCCGAAACCCATCACGACGAAGCAGGTCTTTTTTTCGTCTGGCATATTCAAGTCTCCGCCGCAATCAAGCGGTTAAGGTTCAGAGGCCCGCGGGTCTTCAGTCCTTGAAGGGCTCGCCGAGGTCGATGCGGAGGGAGCGGGCCGGGTCTTGGCGGATGTTGAACTTGTAGTTCTTGCCGGCCTTCTTGAGGTCGGCGTTAAAGAACTTGACGGCGTGCGGGACGGCGTTGGTGAGGTGGACGGTGCAGCCGGAGTCGCCGCGCACCTTCGAGAAGAGCTTGAGCGTGGCGAGGTCGGGGTTGTCGTACTTGCCGTTGGCCGAGATGACGTAGTGGTCGGCCGTGACGGTCGAGAGGAACTCCTCGGACACGTTGCGGATGCTCCCGTGGTGCGGCATCTTGAGGATGTCCACGTGCAGCGTCCCGCCCGCCTTCAGCAGCCCCACCTCCCTGAGCCCCGCGAGCACGTCGTCGGCGAGCCCGTCGCCCGTCAGGAGCATCCTTTTGCCGCCCGCCTCGGCCAGGACGATGATGCTCGAAAGGTTGTAGACCGAGTCGTCCATGAACTCGGCGGCGAGCGCCTTCGCCGCGGCGGCCTCCTTCTTCTGCAAGGTCTTGAGCTTGGCGTCCCAGTCCTGCTCAAGCTTTTCGAGCCGCGCCCGGCCCGGCCCGATGACCCTCAGCTTGAGGTTGCCGCCGAGGGCGAGCGGCTTCTGCTTCGGGCGGAGGCTGACGAGGTCGCCGAACGGGTCGTTCGGGATGAGCGAGAGCGCCTCGGCGTTGCCGCGGAGCCGCCGCCCTTCGGGGACGTTGGCGGCGACAGCGGCCGCGCCCTCGTCGCGGAAGAGGTTCGCGGGGAAGGTCAGCTCGCCCGTCGCAGAGAGCCTGACCGAAGAGCCGAGCGAGGCGGGGATGGCGTCCGTCTCGTTGTTGCCCAGAATCTCGTCGAAGCTGTTGTGCCAGAGCGTGGTGATGTCGCAGAGCAGCGTCTCGCTCCCCTGCTGTTCGAGAAGGTGGTCGGTCAGGTCGAGGACGCCGCGGATGTGGTCGTCGTCGATGTGGCTGACCATCAGGAGCCGCACGGGGAGCGGCTTGCCGGGGCTCCGCTTGTCGCGCAGCGCTTCGAGCCGCGGGCGGAGGCTCGCGTCGAAGACGCCCTGCGGCCCGCCGTCGATGACGACGAGCTTCGGCGCCTTCTTCGTCCCGTAGTGGAGCAGCAGCGCGTCGCCGTGCTTCGCCTCCAGCGCTTCGAGGGTGAAGATCATCGGGGTCGTCCTCCTGTCGGTTTGGGCTCACACGGACTGCATGGCGCGCAGGATGTCCACCATGCCGCTCCCCTGGAAGTAGCGCTCGCGGCCGAGGTCGGTCGCGGTGTCGCAGAGAATCTGTTTGACGCGGCCGGGCTTGCCGACCAACTCGCGGTGGCGCGCGATCAAAAGCGCCGCCGCGCCCGAGACGTGCGGGGCGGCCATGCTCGTCCCGTCCATCGACTTCAGGCCGCCGTCGGGGACGGTGCTCGTGATCTTCTCGCCGGGCGCGACGAGGTCGGGCTTCATGCGGCCGTCGCCGGTCGGGCCGCGGCTGGAGAAGTAGCTGACGCCGTAGGTGTGCGGGCTGTCGCGGTGCGTGGCGCCGACGGTGATGACGCCCGGCGCGTTGCCCGGGTCGGTGATGCTGATGCTGCGATAGCCCTCGCTGAAGGCGCCGCCCGTCGTCTCGGCGTCGAGGTAGCCGTCGTTGCCCGCGGCGGCGACGACGACGATGCCGGCCTTGACCAGCCGCTCGGTCTCCTCGCAGACGGGCGTGCAGCCGCAGGCGAAGTTCTTGACCTTGTGCCGGATGGAGAGGCTGAGGTTGACGCCGTGGATGAGCGGGTGCTCGCTGTTGGCGTTGAGGTACTGGACGAACTGGAGGGCGGCGAGGATGGAGAACTCGTCGCTCTCGCCGTGCTCGTCGAGCACGCGCAGGTCGTAGAGGCGCAGGTCGGGGCAGACGCCCTGCACGTCGATCCCCTTGTCGTTGCCGGGGTCGCCGGAGCGCCAGTCGGCGGCGAGGATGCCGGCGACGTGCGTCCCGTGCTCGAAGGCCGGCTTGGACTTCTCGTACTCCTCGGGCCGGATTTCGAGGAAGGGCGCGAGCATGTCCCAGTCCACGGCGTGGCCCGCTTGCAAACGCTCCATGAGCGACTTGTGCTCCTCCGGCCTGTCCCTAAAGCGCCGGCGGAGCCGCGCCGGCAGTTGCTCGACAGTCGAAGGGTCGCGGCTCAGGATTTTGCGGATAAGGGTGAAGTCGTAGGTCTTCTCGACGCGCGTCTTGTTCGCCCGCGGGCCGTCCCGCTTGACGAAGACCTCCGGGGCCAGCTTTTTGTTCGGCAGCCGGAGGCGGAAGGCCGGGTGCGCGGCGTCGATGCCGCTGTCGATGACGGCCCAACGGATGTCCTCGCAGTTGACCTCGAAGAGGCGGCGCGCGGCGTCGGCCTTGATGGCCGTGGTCGATTTCCAGATCATGGCCGACGCCTTGCGGTTGAGGTTGACCGACCAGGCCAGCCCGCCCTCGTCCGCCTTCACGGGCGCGGCGCCCTCCATCAACTGCGCGAACGCCTCGACGAGCGCGGGCGCGTCTTCGAGCACGACCTCGCCGTCCGCGCCCCCGCCCGCGCGCGCGATGGCCCCGGCCACGCGGACGAGCCAGAGCAGGTGCTCGGGCAGCTTCGGCTTGCTGCGCCCCCACACTTCGTGCTTGGCGACGCGGCTCAAATCCCACGCGCGGTGCCCCGTCCGCGCGTCGTCCGACTCCCTGACGGAGTCGGCCAGGGCCGCGCCGAGTTTCCGCCGGTGCGCCTTGCTCGTGACCAACTGCTTCAAGACCTTCCCGCCGTCCACGAGGATGTACTTGTCCCACCACTGCGTCATCGGCAGCACGACGCGGATCATCTCGTCGAAGTAGAGGCGGACGGCGACGGCCGAGACGTTGTAGGCGATCTCGGGGTCGTGCGCGCCCTCCGAGCGCCCGACCTTCTTCCAGCGCGGCGCGGCGCGCTCGGCGGCGAGCCGCGCGGCGAGGACGTTCGAGAGTTTGCCCGGCGCGGCGCCCCAGGTCGGCGTCAGCAGCAGGTCGGCCGGCGCGGTCGGGGCGAACCCGTAGGCCATCCACACGTCCGGCAGGACGGGCGAGTCCTGCGTGAAGCGGCGGAACCCGGTCTTGCCGAAGACGGCCTCTTCGAGCTGCGTGTGACCCAGCCTCATAAGCGCACCCCGCTCCTGCGTGAATCGGTCTCTGTTTGCTCGGCTCAATGAGGAAGACGCGCGCCGCGCCCTCTGAAGAAGTCCTTAACGTGAGCGCGCCATTATCTTCCCGGCGCGGGCGGATTTCAACAGGAATCTGCGGCGGGCCGCGGCCGTCCGCCCCGGTCGCCTCAGTCGAGGACGCGCAGGACGACGCACTTGAGGTAGAGGGTCTCGGGGACGCCGAGGAGGACTGGGTGGTCTTGGGCCTGGACGCGGCGCTCGACCAGTTGCACGCGGCGGTGTGCGTCGCGGGCGGCGTCGGCGAGGACTTCGAGGAAGAGCGGCTCGGTCATGTGGTATGAGCAGGTGCAGGTGACGAGGTGGCCGCCCGCCGAGAGCATCTTGAGCGCGCGCAGGTTGATCTCCTTGTAGCCGCGCGCCGCGGCCGGGACGCTCGCGCGGTTCTTGGCGAAGGCCGGCGGGTCGAGCACGACGGTGTCGAAGCGCTCGCCCGCCGACTCCATCTCGTGCAAGGCGTCGAAGACGTTCGCCTCGCGGAACTCGACGTTGGAGGCGCCGTTCAGCTCGGCGTTACGGCGCGAGGCCGCGACCGCCTCCGAAGAGATGTCGAGCCCGGTCACGCTCTCACAGACGCCCGCGATGCTCAGCGCGAAGCCGCCGTTGAAGGTGAAGCAGTCGAGCGCGCGGCCCCGTGCGTAACGGCGCGCCGCGAGATGATTCTCGCGCTGGTCTAGAAAGGCGCCCGTCTTCTGCCCGCCGAGCGGCGCGACGCGGAAGCGGACGCCGTGCTGCGCCACTTCCAGCTCGCCCGGCTCCTCGCCCCGGAGCACGCCCGCCTGAAGTGGCAGACCTTCCAGGCCGCGCACGCGCACGTCGTTGCGCTCGACAATCGAGCGCGGCGCGAACTCCTCCGCCAGCAGTTCGACGAACAACCCCTTCAGCGCGTCCGTGCCCTGCGAGAGCGTCTGCAAGACGAGCACGTCCGCGTACCTGTCCACGATGAGCGAGGGCAGAAGGTCGCCTTCGGAGTAGACGAGGCGGAAGGCGCCCGCCTCGCGCTCAATCCCTTCGCGCCGCGCCGCGGCCGCGTGCAGGCGCGCGCGCCACCACTCGCGGTCGATTGCTTCGTCGCGCGCCGTCAGCAGCCGCAAGGCGATCTCCGAGCGCGAAGAGTAGAGCGCCTGCCCCGCGGCCCGCCCGCGCTCGTCGCGCACGCGGACGACCGCGCCGCCCTCCGCCTCCCCGGTGTCGCGCACGTCGCTGCGGTAAATCCAAAGGTGCCCGCCGCGCACGCGCTCCGCTCCCCGCCTCGTGATGGTGACCTGCGCCTGAGTCATCGCTGTTCCCTTTGAAGAATCATTGAAGCACGGGAGCGCACAAGGGTTCAACGAGGGCGCGGCCGCCGGCCTTGAAATCGTCCCGACAGAGTTGTAGCCTTGAAGCGAGACGCCCCCCGAAAACTAAACCTTAGACATGGAGGAACACTCTGATGCCAGAAGTCGGAGACGTGGCCCCGGACTTCGAGCTGCCGAGCCATCTTGAGAAGGGCAAGAAGGTGAAGCTCTCGGACTTCCGCGGCCGGAAGAACGTCGTCATCGCATTCTACCCGCTGGCGTGGACGCCCGTCTGAACGGCGCAGATGCCTGCCTACGAAGCCGACCTTGAGCGCTTCGGGCAGTACGATGCCCAGGTCTTGGGCATAAGCGTCGATAGCGTCCCGTGCAACACCGCCTGGGCCAAGTCCCTCGGCGGACTCACCTACGACCTGCTGAGTGACTTCGAGCCGAAGGGCGAAGTCGCCCGCCTCTACGGGGCGTACCGCGCGGGGGACGGCATCTCCGAGCGCGCGCTCTTCGTCGTGGACAAGGACGGCAAGCTCGCCTACAAAGACATCCACGACATCGGCGACCAGCCCGACAACGAAGACCTTTTCGAGGTGCTCCGCAAGCTCTAGCGGCGGCGCGAGACTTAAACCACCGGCCGGCGGGCCGCGACCCTCTCCCGGGGGTTGCGGCCCGTGAAGCTTTAGCGACACAATTGGGCTAACCTCCGGGGCACAGAGAGAACAGCAAGGGGACAGAGAGTCATGACGCTTTCGAGAAAGTGTGTGCCGTTCACGCCGTTCGACGGCGAGCTGTCGAAGGCCACCGTCGCCATCGTCAGCGCGGGCGGCGTCCACCTGAAAGAGCAGGAGCCCTTCAACATCGCCGACGAGCTGGGCGACCTCTCATTCCGCGTCATCCCCGACGACGCGGACACGTCGCAACTGATGGTCACGCACCACCACTACGACCACGCGGACGCCGACTCCGACATCAACGTCGTCTTCCCGCTCGACGTGCTGCGCGATTTGAAGGAGGAGGGGTTCATCAGGGAGGTCGCGCGCAAGCACGTCGGCTACATGGGCTACACGATGCAGCTCAAGGCGATGTACGAGGGGACGGCGCCCGAGATCGCCAACGAGATCGACCGCGGCTCGCGCGCCGACGTGGTCGTGCTGACGGGCGGTTGACCGAACGTCTGCCACCGCACGGTCGTCGCGGTACAGCGTGAGATAGAGATGCGCGGCATCCCCACCGTGCTCATCACGGTCAGCCCCGAGGTCTCGGCGCAGATGCGCCCGCCGCGCGCGCTCTACCCGAAGGGCTTCGGCGTCGGCAACAGCCTCGGACGGCCCGGCCTGCGCGAGCTGCAACGGCAGGTGCTGCGCGACGCGCTCCGGCTTCTCACCGAGAACACGCGCCCCGGCCAGTTCGTCACGCGCGAATACCCCGACTACGGCGAGCAGTACGAGCCGCCGAGGGTGAGAGCAAAAGGCGAGTGATGTGTGATGAGTGATGAGAGGAAGACGGGCGTTCTCTTTTTCTTATCACTTATCACTCATCACTTATCACTTCGGGTATAATCGCGGCGAACACAGACTTGGAGGGAAACGTACGTGACGGACGCGGTAAAGCGTAAACTTCAACAGGAGCTTGACGAGCTGGATCAGGAGCTGCGGGTCGAGCTGCCGAAGCAGATCAAGACGGCGAAGGAGTGGGGCGACCTGCGCGAGAACGCCGAGTACCACGCCGCGCTCGCGCGCCAGCAGTTCGTGCAGGCGCGCATCCAGCAGCTCCGGCAGCGCCTGAGCGAGGTCTCCTCCATCGACATCTCGAAGGTGCCGCACGACAAGGCGGCCTACGGCTCGACGCTCGTCCTCTACGACGCCGAGCGCGAGGAGGAGGTCACCTACCGCCTGGTCACCCCCGAGGAGAGCGACCCCAACGCCGGCCTCATCTCGACCACCTCGCCCGTCGGCCGCAGCCTCATGGGGCGCGAGGAGGGCGACGAGGTTCGCGTCGTGACGCCCGCCGGCGCCCGCAACTTCGAGATCAAAAAACTGACCACGCTCCACGACGAGGCCGCGGCGGGCGCCGAAGAGTAAGCGTTAGAATTAACCGCAGAGGCACAGAGACACAGCTTCTTGACCATTGTCTTTTAGCTGTGTCTCTGTGCCTCTGTGGTTAAAACCATCCCGCGCTTGAGGGCTACCTTGACAATAGTTCCGGCGCGTTCCTATGATGAATCGTCATTCATTTAAGGCGCGCGTCGTTGCTCGTCTTCTTAAAGATTAACGCGGTAAGAGGGGTCTGTAAGAAGTTGTTCGGGGCGAGCATCGGACGCGGCGCGAGCCGGATCATCGGGGCGATGGTGCGGGGGCTCGCGCGCCGCCGCATCAACCCGAACGTGCTGACGGTCATCGGCGTCTCGATCAACGTTGTCTCGGGGCTCCTCTTCGGGCTCGGCCACTTCTTCTGGGCCGGCGTCATCCTCATCGTCGCCAACCTCTTCGACATGCTCGACGGGCAGGTCGCGCGCCGGACGGGGCAGGTCACGCGCTTCGGCGGCTTCCTCGACTCCACCCTCGACCGCGTCTCGGACATGGCCGCCTTCGTCGGCCTGATGACCTTCTACGCGCGCGACACCGAGCTGCACTCGACCCTCAACGTCCTGCTCGCCGGGCTCGCGCTGGTCGGCTCCGTGCTCGTCTCCTACGCCTCGGCGCGCGCCGAGAGCCTCATCCCGAAGTGCGACGTGGGCTTCCTGCGACGGCCCGAGCGCGTGGTGCTGCTCATCATCGGCGCGCTCTCGACGCACCCCGGCTCCGAGAGCGTCTTCGCCAACCGCATGCCGGCCGTGCTCTGGATTCTGTGCGTCGGCTCGTTCTGGACTTTCGCCTACAGGGTCTACCACACCTGGAAGGAGCTGAACCGCGCGGCCGAGCCGACCGCGGCGCAGCAGTTCGAAGCCTCGACGGCCGACGAAGCGGGCGCGACCGGCACACCCGCGAAGGCCGCGGCTGCATCCAACACCGACGCGGGCCGGCCCCTGCGCGCGCGGCGTCCCGACCCGCGCCCCGCGCTGACCAAGGGGGAGTGAGTTTGAGCGATGAATGATGAGTGATGAATGATGAATAAGGAGCAAGTTGCCCTTCATTCATCGTTCATCATTCATCATTCATCACTTTCTTCTGAGGTGAGAACGCCTTGAACATGTGTCCATGCTGCGGCGAGGGTTTGGCGGGCGAGCCGGAGGAGGCTTGCGCGTCGTGCGGCGCGCGGCGCGTGGGGCCGCCGCTGGCTTTGCCCGAGCGCGTGCTGCCCTCTTACGGGCACGCGCTCGCGGTCTGCGCGGCGGCTCTCTTGCTGCTGGCCGCGGCCCTCGGCGCGACGGTCGGCTCGCTCCTTGAGTTCGAGGCGTTCTCGCTCGACGCGAAGACGCTGCTCCGCGCGGCGGAGACGGCCGCGTGGCGATTGAAGTGGACGGGGCTGCCGGCGGGCTTCTTGCTCACGGGCCTGTGCGCCTGGGCTTACCGGCGCATGCGGCGCGAGCCCGCGCGCTTCGTCGGGCACAGGCACGCGCGCCTCGGTTTGATGACGACCGCCGGGACGGCCGTCGCGCTCGCCGTACTCGTCGGCATCACCGTCCCCGAGCGCCTGCGCATGAGGGAGCTGGCGCTGCGCGCGGCCGAGAACGCCGTGCTCTACGAGACAGACCTCGCGCTCGCGCGCTACCGCAAGCGCTTCGGCACGTACCCGGCCGCGCTCACAGACCTGCGCCGGCTCGAAGACCCCGACGGCTCCATCGCGCGCCTGCTCACGGTCATCGCGCCCGGCGAGTACAAGGCCGAGACCGACCTCGCCTCGCTCGCCGCCGGGCGCGGGCGGCCCCGGGGCAGACGCCGCGCGGGCACCGCCGACACTTCGGACGCGGGCATCGTGCTGACCAACTACGGGCTGACGCTGCCGGGGCGCGACCGCCTCCTCGGCACCGCCGACGACCTGCACATCAGCGACGGCCGCATCCGCGAAGAGGCTCCGGCGGCGACGTTCGTCAAGGCCGTGGCCGCCACGCCGACCCCTGTACGCGCGCGCTCGAATTGAGCGGCGGCGCTTCTCCCCGACAAGGCTCATGGGCATCCGCGACTTCTTCAAACGCAGTAAGACGGACGACGAGGGCGAGCGCCGCCAGGCGCTGCTCCGCGCCGGCCGCATCACCGAGGGCTCCATCTTCGACGTCATCACCGACGAGGCCGGCGCCATCACGCACGTCTTCTACAACTACGAGATCAACGGCGTCGAGTACGAGTCGTCCCAACTGCTCGACGCCGGCCAGCAGCAACGCTCGGGCGACTACTTCCCCGGCGCCCGCGTCACCGTCCGCTTCAACCCGCGCCAGCCCGGCAACTCCGTCGTCGTCTAAGCCCGACGGGGAGGGCGGCCGAAGGGAGCGCACATGGCAAACCCAGAGCAACTGGACGTGTTAATGCGGGGCGGGGACTATTGGAATGACTGGCGGAGGAATAAGCCCGAGGTTATTCGGCCAGATTTAACTTACGCCGACTTGAGCGGCGGCGGGGTGGGGTTGGCCGAGGCTCACTTACAGGGTGCCAATTTCGCGGGTGCGAAATTGAACGGGGTAAATTTCAACGGGGCCGCGCTGTACGAGGCGAATTTCAGTTGGGCCGACTTGAGCGGGGCAAACCTGACCAGGGCCAACCTCACTCACGTCAACTTCGCACGCGCAAACCTCAGCCAGGCGACCATCGTCGAGGCCAACCTTTCTCATTCACGCTTTCACCATACCGACCTCAGCCGGGCGCAGGTCGCCGACTGCACCGTCCACGGCATCACGGCGTGGAGCGTAAACCTGGAGGGGGCTCGTCAATCCAACCTCACCATCACAGACCCGTACGAGTACAGGGTGACGGTTGATAACCTCGCCGTCGCCCAGTTCGTCTACCTCCTCCTCAACAACGAGGATGTAAGGACAATCCTCAACAGCCTCTCGTCCAAAGTCGTACTGATTTTGGGGCGCTTTGCCCCTGAGCGGAAAGAGGTTCTGGATCGGATTCGCGAAAGATTGCGTCAGCTAGACTACCTGCCCGTCATCTTCGACTTCCGGCAGCCGTCGAACCGCGACCTTACCGAGACCGTCACCACGCTCGCCCACATGGCCCGCTTCATCATAGCCGACATCACCGACCCTAAAAGCGTCCCGCAGGAGCTACAGGCCATCGTCCCGAACCTGCCTTCGGTGCCCGTTCAGCCGCTACTCCTCTCTTCCGCCGAGGAGTACGCAATGTTCGAGCACTTTAAGCGATACCCCTGGGTGCTGAAGACGTACAGGTACGATAGCGTCGCGGACGCGGTCGCGTCCGTTCAGGAGAGAATCATTAACCCCGCCGAGTCGAAAGCCAAGGAGTTGCAAGGCTCGTAGTGCGCATTTAGGAGCATCGCTAAGGCTCTGCGGCGGGCGACAACTATTCGAGGCGGCGCTGCGCTAAGCCTTGTCCGCGCCTTAATCGTAGGAGTAATTGACCATCACGGTGCACTTCCCGTTTTGAACGTTTATGACGACGGGGGCGATGCCCTCACCTTCGACCACTACGCTCCTGATGCGCTTGTGTGGGTTCTTGAATTTAGACCCTCCCTCCTGCTGGAAATCATCTACATTAAACTCGATGGTGACTGAGCCGCCCGAAATAACAATTGGCGGGTCTTGTGCGGATGACACGGCCGTATCTCCTTTTGAAAGCGACGTTACTTTTTTGCTACTGTACCAGCTTTCCAAGGTGTTTGCGAGAGTTAGAAAAGTTATATTACTTCGCGCTGCCGCGAGTGCGAGGAGGTGAGACCGCGCGCCCGCTCACCTTTCGTATCGCGGCCGGGGCGTCAAAGGATGTCCGACGAAATAGTTCAAGACTTCCGTCTCCCAAGGGCTTAATGTTCAAAAAAATTCTCATTGCGAACAGGGGCGAGATCGCGGTGCGCGTGCTGCGCGCGTGCAGGGAGTTGGACATCTCGCCGGTCGCGGTCTATTCGGAGGCGGACGCGGCGGCTTTGCACGTGCGGCTCGCCGACGAGGCGTACCTGCTGGGGCCTGCGCCTTCGGCCGAGAGTTATTTGCGGATCGACCGCGTCATCGACAGCGCGCTGCGTAGCGGCGCCGAGGCCATCCACCCCGGCTACGGCTTCCTGTCCGAGAACGCCGCCTTCGCCCGCGCGGTGCGTGCGGCCGGGCTGGTCTTCATCGGCCCTTCTCCTGAGTCGATGGAGCTGATGGGCTCGAAGACGAGCGCGCGGCGCGCGGCCGAGGCGGCGGGCGCGCCCGTCGTCCCCGGCACCAACGACGCGCTCGAATCTCTGGACGAGGCGCGCGAGACGGCCGCGCGCGTCGGCTACCCCGTCATGCTCAAGGCCGCGGCCGGCGGCGGCGGCAAGGGCATGCGCTTAGTTGCAAACGAGTCGGAACTGCCCTCGGCCTTCGACACGGCGCGCTCCGAGGCGGCCTCGGCCTTCGGCGACCCCTCGGTCTACATCGAGAAGGCGGTCGAGCGCCCGCGCCACATCGAGATTCAAGTCTTCGCAGACACGCACGGGCAGACCGTCCACCTCGGCGAGCGCGAGTGCTCGATTCAGAGAAGACACCAGAAGGTCATCGAGGAGTGCCCCTCGCCCATCAACGACCCCGACCTGCGCGCGGCGATGGGCGCGGCCGCCGTCCGTATCGCGCGCGCGGCCGCTTACGTCGGCGCGGGCACCGTGGAGTTTCTCGTCTCGGACGTGACGCGCGACTTCTACTTCCTTGAGATGAACACGCGCCTCCAGGTCGAGCACCCGGTGACGGAACTCGTGACGGGACTCGACCTCGTGCGCGAGCAGATAGGCGTCGCCGCCGGGCTGCCGCTCTCCTTCACGCAGGAGGAGGTGCGCCTGAACGGCCACGCCGTCGAGTGCCGCGTCTACGCCGAAGACCCCGGGCAGAATTTCATGCCGAGCCCCGGCCGCATCACGCACCTGCGCGTCCCCGCCGGCCCCTGCGTGCGCGACGACGGCGGCGTCTACGAGGGCGCGGAGGTCTCCATCTACTACGACCCGATGATCTCGAAGCTCGCCACCTGGGGTCGAACCCGAGATGAGGCAATCGAGCGCATGCGGCGCGCGCTCGACGAGTACACGGTCGGCGGCATCAAGACCACGCTCCCCTTCTTCCGCGAGGTGATGCGCGACGCGGAGTTCGTCGCGGGCCGCCTCGACACCGCCTTCATCGCGCGCTTCAACGAGCGCCGCGCCGACGCGACTTCGAACGCCGCGCCCCCTTCGGACGAAGAGACCGCCCGCCGCGACATCGCGGCCATCGCCGCCGCGCTCCGCTACTCCGAGCCCGCACGCAACGGCTCCCAACCGCACGCGCCCCTGGCCCCCCCGAGCCGCTGGAAGCTCTCCGGGCGCGACGCCCTGCACCGTTCGCGGATTTGAGGCTCTTTAGACAAATGAGACTGAACGTAGAGATAGACGGGGAGAAGGTCGCGCTCGAAGTCAGGCGCGAGGGCGGGCGCGTGTTCGGGGAGGTCGGGGGGCGCCTTTACGAGTTGGAGGCGCGGGAGGTGGGCGCGGGCGAGTACCTTCTGATTCACGGCGGGCGCGTGTACGAGTGCCGCGTCGGGGCGGAGCCGGGGGCGGAGGGGCGCGGGGCGTTGCGCGTGTCGGTGGGCGCGCGGGAGTACGGCGTGCGGCTGACCGACCCGAAGCGCCTGCGCGGCGCGGTCGGGGGCGGGGCCGAGCAGGGCGGGCGCGCGCAGGTCAAGGCGCCGATGCCCGGCAAGGTCGTGCGCGTGATGGTCGAGGCGGGGCAGGCGGTCGAGTCGGGCCAGGGCCTCGTCGTCGTCGAGGCGATGAAGATGCAGAACGAGCTGAAGTCGCCGAAGTCAGGCACGGTCGCCGAGCTGCGCGCGGAGCCCGGCGCCACCGTCAACTCCGGCGACGTGCTCGTTGTCGTCGAGTAGGCTCAGCTAACAAAGTCCACGAACCCTTTGTTGATGTCCGCGATCTTGCGCTGCGTGCGGCGGAAGACGCCGATGCCCTCGCGGCTGCCGCCGTTGTTGGTGTTCCCCTCGATGGTCACGAGCTTGCCGCCCGCGACCTGCTCGACGAGGCCCGCGTGGCCGGCGCCGCCCGGCACCCCCGTGTCGATCACGAAGATGTGGCCCGGCTTGACGAGCGAGGGGTTGTTCTTGGCCTTGACCAGCGTCACGCGCGTGACGCCCTGCTGGCCCGCCTTGTTCCAGAGGTCGAGCACGCCCGCCGTCTTAATCATCGGGTTCGACTTCCCGAGCTTCTTCGCCGCCGTGTTGAAGCAGAAGAAGACGAAGCAGACGCACCAGGGGAACTGTCCCGACGGCTCCAGCCCCGTGAGGCGCACGTACTCGTCCACCTCCGGGCCGCGGTTCGAGCCGAGCGGGCTCTCGCGCACGTCGAGTTGCGAACGCGCCACGTCGAGCACGGCCGCCGCCAGCCCCTCCGCGATGACGACCTGCGGGACGGTGCGCGTGCCGAACAGGCGCGCCCACGTCAGCGCGCCGACCTCGCCGTCAACCACGAGCGGCTGGCCGTCGGCGTCCGGGTGGCGCAGTTGGAAGAGCCGCACCGCACCGTCCGTCTGGTCACCGAAGTCGCCGTCCACGTCGATGGGGCCGCAGCCGACTTCGTTGAGGCGGAGCTGCAAGGCGTTGACAATCCCCCTGTTCTTCTCTCCCTGTTTGACGATCCGCCCGGGGTAAGGCAGGGCATCGACGCTGCTGCTGGTGGGCACGATGGCGCCCGGTATCTCTGTCATACGTTCTCCTCGGGCCGCGCGGAGGCGGCCGGTCTGTAAGGCGTAAGTAGTTTTTTCAACCGGGCCGGAATGCACCCGCAGAGTAACGCCCCGGCACGTTACAATTCCTATCAGGCGTGACGAGGGCGAGGGCTTAAAAGGTCTCTGGCGGTAATGGCCCTGGCGGCGGGAAACGTTTCCTGCGCGGGGCGGGTGGGCTCAAATGGTCGAAGGCGGGACGGGCGCGGCGGGGCTGCGCGTGGTGTTGTGGGACATCGACGGGACGCTGCTGCACTCGCGGCGGCACGGCGCGTTCAAGGAGTACATGGCGCCGGCGCTGGTGCGTGTCTTCGGCACGGCGGGGCGGCTGGACGAGATGGTCGTCTCGGGGATGACCGACCTGCAAATCTTCACCGAGGCGCTGCACGGAGAGGGCTTCACGGCGGAGCAGGTTCGAGAGCGCTTGCCGGAGCTAATTGAACTCTTCCTCGGGGGCATGAGGCGGATGGCTGACGAGGGGGAGTTGTTCCAGGCGCTGCCGGGCGCGCGCGAGTCGCTCGAAGCTTTGGAGCGCGAGCCGCGCTACCTCAACTCGCTGCTCACGGGGAACGTCGAGCCCGCGGCGCGCTTGAAGCTGCGGCTGGTGGGGCTCGAAGACTTCTTCCGCCTGCCCGGCGCCTTCGGCGAACTCTCGCACGACCGGCGCGACCTCCCGGCCGTCGCGCGCGAGCGCATCAGCCGCCACCTGGGCCGCGACCTCAACCCGGAACAGCTCGTCGTCATCGGCGACACGCCCAACGACATCGCCTGCGCCCGACACTTCGGCGCGCGCGCCGTCGCCGTCGCCACGGGGCGCAGCCACACGCCCGCCGACCTCCTCCGACACTCCCCCGACGCCGTCCTCCCCGACCTCGCCGACACCGAACTCCTGCTCCGCACCCTCGCCGCGCTCTGAGCCGCGCGGGACGGGCCGTCCGTTGACTTTCTCTGATGCCTGGGATACAACGCCCTCGCCAAGCTCCACAGACATTTCCCCGACCGGCTCCCGCGCCGGATTGGTCAGCTCAGCGAAGGAGAGCAGGTCATGAACTTCATCACGCAGATGATCACACAGCAGGTCGCGGGCTATGCGGCGCGTGCCATCGCGCAGCGGCTCGGCGTCAGCGAGGCGACGGCCCAGAGGGGCGTGCAGATAGCAATCCCGCTCATCGTCGCGGCGCTGGCGCGTAACGCCTCCCAGCCCGGCGGCGCGGAAGACCTCCACCAGGCCGTGACCAACGACCACGACGGGAGCATCTTCGACAACCTGTCGGGCTACCTCGGCAACCCGCAGGACGCGAACGGGGCGGGGATTCTGGGGCACGTCTTCGGGGGGCAACAGGACACGGTTCAGAACAACCTGGCGCAGGCGGCGGGGCTCGACCAGAACACGGCCGGGAGTCTTTTAGAGATGGTCGCGCCGCTCGTGATGGGCGCCGTCGGTCAGACGCAGCGGCAGAACAACCTCGACCCGGGCGACCTCTCCGACTTCCTGAACACCCAGCAGCAGCAGGCCGAAGCGTCGGCCCCGGGGCTGGCGGGGACGCTCAACTCCATGCTGGATTCGAACCAGGACGGCAGCGTCACAGACGATGTCGGGCGGCTCCTCGGATCGTTCTTCAAATAACCCGCCTTCAGTCCTTCACGCGGTACAAACAGATCGAATTGCCGAAGACGGCCGCGGCCCGGCGCGTGTGCAAAAACGCCCGCGCGGCGGCCGACCTTGTTCGCGTGTGCCCTTCCCTCATAACGGTTTTTATCAGGGGCGGTGGAAGCCGCGTTCGATGTCGCGTTTGGTGAGGCGGAGGATGGCGGGGCGGCCGTGGGGGCAGGTGGTGGGCGAGGAGGTGAGCAGCAGGCGGTCGATGAGCCAGCGCATCTTCTCGTGCGTGAGCGGCATGTTGACCTTGATGGCGGCGTGGCAGGCGAGCGAGGCCGCGACCTCGTCGCGCAGGGTCTCGCGGGCGCGGCCGCGCTTCTCGGCATCGACCGTGTCGAGGATTTCGGCGAGCAGGTTGCGCGCCCCGGCGGGCGGGAGGTCGGCGGGCACGGCGCGCACAGCCACCGTGCGCCCCGAGAGGCGCGTGAGCGAGAAGCCGATGCCTTCCAGCTCCCCGGAGACTTCGTCGAAGGCGGCGGCCTGCGCTGGTGTAAGGTCGAAGGTCTCGGGGACGAGGAGCGACTGCGACTCGGGGCGGCGCGCGTCTTCGAGGCGGCGGTACTTGTCGAAGAGGACGCGCTCGTGCGCGGCGTGCTGGTCGATGAGAAGCAGTCCCTCGGCGTCGGTCGCGAGGATGTAGCTCTCTTCGAGCTGGCCGAGCGGGCGGATGTCGGGCGTGAGCTGTTCGGGCGCGACCCCGCGCACGATGCCGGCCGCGGAGTTGAGCGGCGGCAGAGACGTCGCGCGCTCTTCCCTCGCCTCCTGACGAAGAGGACGCGGTCTGCCGTCGTCCTCCTGACGAAGTACCGCGGCACTCTCATCCTCAACCCGCGGGCGCGGCCGTTCGTCGGACGCTTCACGCTTCCAGGGCGACTCTTCGGGCGCGGGCGTCCAGCCGAACTCGATTGGCTCCTGCTTGGCCGCCGGTTCCGCAACGTCGAGGCGCGCGTCGGAAGCCGTGTCGCTCAGGAAGGACGAGGCCGGCGCGTAATCGTTGACGTTCGGGCCTGAGGCTTCGGCTCCTCTGAAGCCTTCGGGGGCGAAATCGTTCCCGTTCGTGTCAACGGCGAAGCTCGCGTCGTCGCGGAGATAGCCGCCGGCGTAGAGCGCGGCGCGGACGGACTCGCGCACGGCTTCGGCGACCGCGGAGGCGCGGCGGAAACGCACCTCGGTCTTCGCGGGGTGGACGTTCACGTCCACCTCCTCGGGCGGGACTTCGAGGAAGAGCAGCGCCGAGGGGTAGACGCCGTGCGGGAGCACCGTGCGGTAGCCTTCGGTCAGCGCGCGCGCGACGAGGCGGTCGCGCACGTAGCGGCCGTTGACGAAGAGGTACTGCGCGTCGCGCGTCGTGCGCCGCGCACGCGGGGCCGAGACGAAACCCGAGACGCGCCCGACCGCCGCGTCCCCGCCCGCGACCGCGAGCAGGCTCTCGATAAAGTCGTCGCCGAACATCTGGTAGGCGCGCTCGCGCAGGTCTGCGGCCGGCGCGGCGCGCAAGACCTCGCGCCCGTTGTTCGTGAGTGCAAAACTTATCTCGGGGTGCGCGAGCGCGTAGTGCGTGACGAGGTTCGTCAGGTGGAAGCTCTCGGTCGCCTCGGAGCGGAGGAACTTGCGGCGCGCGGGCACGTTGAAGAAGAGGTCACGGACGGCGATGGTCGTGCCCCTCGGCCGCGCGGCGGGCGCCACGTCGCGCATGCGCCCGCCTTCGACGAGGACGCGCGTGCCTTCCGTCTCACCCTCCCGCTGCGTGACCAGCTCGACGCGCGCGACCGAGGCGATGGAGGCGAGCGCCTCGCCGCGAAAGCCGAGCGTCGAGACGCGTTCGAGGTCTTCGGCCGAAGTGATCTTCGAGGTGGCGTGGCGCTCGAAGGCGAGCACGGCGTCGTCGCGCGTCATGCCCTCGCCGTCGTCCGAGACGCGCAGGAGGCGGCGGCCGCCCGCCTCCACGTCAACCTCGACGCGGCGGGCGCCGGCGTCGATGGAGTTCTCGACGAGTTCCTTGGCGACGGAGGCCGGGCGCTCGACCACCTCGCCCGCGGCGATCTGGTTGGCGACGTGGTCGGAGAGGACGCGAATCTTGGACATGGGATAGCTGTTAGCTTTTAGCCTTTGGCTGTTGGCTTCTCGCCTTCGGACGGCTCGGGTTTGAAGTGTAACGACTCGGCGGCGGATAAGGCAAAAGCGTTGGGGTCAGTCGCGCGGCGCGCGGCCTTTGACTTCGACGTTGAGGAGTTCGGTCGTGTGGTCGGTGACGCTGGTCGGGACTTGTTCGAAGGTCTGCTCGTGGAGGAGGCGGCCGATGCCCGGCGCCGTGTGGTCGAGCGCGGGCGGCAGGGCTTCGGCGCTCGCGTCGCCCATCCGGCGCAGCGTCGAGGTGATGGAGGCGAGCGAGTAGACGAGGCCGAGGATGGCGGCGATCAGGCCCAGCAGTTGGAATCCTTTGCCCGGGAGGAGCATCAGCAACATGCCGAAGAGAACGACTAAGACGCCCGCCAGCAGACCGCCCGTCAACCTCTTCACGTTGCGCCGGTCGGCCTCGCGCGCGAGCCGCGCCGCCGCCGCGCCGCCGTGCGCGAGGTGCGCGGCCAGCGCGCGCGAGACGGGCTCCAGGTTCATGCCGCAGTTGCGACAGAACTTGTGGTCGGTGGTCGTCTTCGTTCCGCAGTTCGGGCAGAGCATGTGGGGCGACTCCTCTCGCGCGTGTCGAGAAGTTATACGGAGGGCGCGGCGGCGCGGTTCGGCTCAGAGGTAGACGATCTGGTGGTCGTTGGTCGAGAGGTCGATGGCGTCGTGAATCCACTCGACGAGGTAGCGGCCGTGGCGCGCGAGCAAGGAGGTGACGTTGACGTGCCGCTCCTGCAAGCTCTTCTCGGGGTAGAGGGCGGTCGAGGCGCGTTCAAGTTGACGCAGCACCGCGCGGTCGCGCCCCATCTGCGCGCGGTGGAAGCGCGCGCGCAAGCCTTCGAGCTGGTGCGCGATCTTGCGGCGGCCGCCGTCGAGCGCGTCGGCGAGCGTCGGGTCGAAGTCGCGGAGCCTGGCCTGCAACTCGTCGAGGGCGCGCGCGACGTTCGCGTCCGTCTCGTCGAACGCGCCGGCCACCGACGCGCCGAGGTGCCCTTCGACGACGCGCGCGATGACGGGGTCTAAGCCGTTGAAGAAGTCTTCCAGCTTCAAACCGTAACGTTCGAGCGTGCGGCCCGTGCGGCGCTCGACGATGGTGAGGCTCGCGCGGTGGAGAATGGGCGTGGCGGGGCGACCGAGCACGCGGTAGCTCTCGGCCGTCTGCGCGAAGTAGGCGACCTCGGCCGCGCCGCCGAAGTAGGCGATGGTCGGCAGGAGGTAGTCCTGCACGACCGCGCGCAAAGTGACGTTCGGGCTGAAGCGCTCGGGCTGTTCGAGGGTGAGCGCGGACAATTCTTCGGCCGTCCACTCGTGCGCCGTGCCCTTCGCGCGGTAGCGGCCCTCTTTATTTCGTGTGAGCGCGCGGCGCGCGCCGTCGTCGATGAGGAAGAGCGGGAAGGAGTCGGGCGAGGTGTGCACCTGCGCGTGGTAGCCCGCTTGCTCAAGCTCGCGCGAGCGCGCGTCCGTCGCCGCGGCGATCTCCGCGCCGAGGCGCGCGGCCTCCGAGTAGAGCGGCGCGGCCAGGCGTTTAATCGCGGCGTCCAAGGGGTCGAGTAAGACCAGCCCGTACTTGCCCGTCAGCGCGGCGAGCATCCGCGCGAACGCCTCGCCGAAGCGGCGGCCCGGCGCGTACGCGTCGCGCACGAGCCCTTCGAGGTCGGGCAAAAACTCGCTCGAAGGCATCAGCTCGAAGAGGCGCTTCGCGGCCTCCTCCGCGCTCGCGTCGAGCGTGACGCCGCCCACCTGCTGCCCTTCTTCATGAAGTCCGCCGGGAACTTCGACCGAGGCGAGCCGCCCGTCGCACGCGATGACCTCGGCCGTCTGCACCTCCTCCCAGTCGTGATCCTCGGTCGCCATCCAGAAGACGGGCACGGCGTCGGTGCCGCGCGCCGTCAGACACGCGGCCAGCTTCACGGCCGAGAGCGCCTTGTAGAGCGTGTAGAGCGGCCC